>CAYWHA010000046.1:0-43760 GCA_964457555.1 uncultured Solibacteraceae bacterium | reverse complement strand
GCGCGCGTCACGCCGCGGGCGTTCATTTCCGCGCGGCGGTAGGCCATGGGATGTTTTCCAATGGTCAGACCGGCCCCGTGGTAATCGGCCCGGAGCCGCTCTTCGGTGTTCATGGGCGCGAGCGGCGAAGGCCCGCCGCCTTCTTCAAGCGAAGCCAGCAGCGGGCCCACCGGCCGCACGGCGCGCTGCGCCTGCCAGAGCGCGTCGCGGCGATGAATTCGTTGGAGAGAATTCAGCGCGCCGATTTCGGCCAGGCGATTGATTTCGTCCTTGCGCAACTCGGGCACGCGAAACGCAAGGTCGTCGATGCCGGTGAACGGCCGGGCGCGCAGGATGGCGCGGGCGGCTTCTTCGCGGAGACCGCGGGCATAACGGAGACCGAGACGAAGGTAAACCGCTCCATTACTGTCGCGGCTCGATATGGTGCAATTCCATTCCGATTCCGCCACATCCGCCGGCAGCACCCGCAAACCGTGGCGCTGGGCGTCTTTGATCAGAATGGCGGGCGCATAGAATCCCATGGGCTGGTTGTTGAGCAGCGCGCAGGTGAAAGCCGCCAGATAGTGGCACTTCAAATACGCGCTGGCATAGGCGATCAGCGCGAAGCTGGCGGCGTGCGATTCGGGAAAGCCGTACAGCGCGAACGAGGTAATCGAACGCACGATGCCGTCCTGCGCCTCGCCCGCGATTCCGTTGCGCGTCATGCCAGCGCGCAGTTTCACTTCGATATCGGCCATGCGTTTTTCCGAGCGTTTGAAGCCCATGGCGCGGCGCAACTCCTCGGCCTCGCCGCCCGTGAATCCGGCCGCCACCATCGCCATCCGCAGCAACTGCTCCTGGAACAGCGGCGCCCCGAGCGTCCTCCGGAGCACCGGTTCGAGCGAAGGGTGCAGGCAATCCGGCGCTTCCCTGCCCTGCCGCCGGTTCAAATAAGGATGCACCATCTTGCCCACGATGGGCCCGGGCCGGATGATGGCCACCTCCACCACGATGTCGTAAAACGTGCGCGGCCTCATGCGCGGTAGGCAGGACATCTGCGCGCGGCTTTCCACCTGAAACATGCCGATGGTATCGGCCTTTTGCAAGGCGCCGAAAACCGCCGGATCGTCCTGCGGCAGATGCGCCAGGTCCACTTCTTCGCCGTAAGTTTCGGGAATCAGCTTGAGGCAGTCTTCGAGCACAGCCATCATGCCGAGGCCCAGCAGGTCCACCTTGATGATCCCCATATCTGCGCAGTCTTCCTTGTCCCACTGCACCACCACACGGCCGGGCATGGTGGCCGGCTCCAGCGGCACGACGGAATCCAGGCGTCCCTGGCAGATCACCATCCCTCCCGAATGCTGGCCCAGGTGGCGCGGCAGATCCTGCGCCATGCGGTACAGCTCGAAGAATTTGCGCACGCGCGGATGGCTCAGGTCGAAGCCGGCTTCGTGGAACTGGACCTCGCTCGAGTCTTTGGGGTCTTTCCATTCCCAATGGTGCACCAGCCCGGCGAGCTTTTCGAGCGTGGCGATTTCGAAGCCCAGCGCCTTGCCCACTTCGCGCGCGGCGGAACGGCCGCGATAGGTGATGACGTTGGCGGTCATGGCGGCGCCAAGCTTCCCGAACCGCTGGTAGACGTACTGGATGGCGCGCTCGCGCTTTTCGCCGCTGGGCAGATCGATATCGATGTCCGGCCACTCGCCGCGCTCCTCGGAAAGGAAGCGCTCGAACAGCAGGTCCATGCCCACGGGATCGACGGCCGTAATTTCCAGCGCGTAACAGACCGCGCTGTTGGCGGCCGAGCCGCGCCCCTGCGCCAGAATGCCGTTTTCCTTGCAGAACCGCACGATGTCCCACACGATCAGGAAGTAACCCGGCAATTTCAGCTTTTCGATGAGCGCCAGCTCGCGCTCCATCTGGCGGCGGGCGCGCTCGTGATAGGGCTGGTAGCGGCGGCGCGCGCCCTCATCCACGCGCTTGCGCAGGAAGGAGATCTGCGTTTCGCCCTCCGGCACGGGATAGCGCGGGAATTCGTACCCCAGATCGGCCAGCGTGAAGGCGAGCCGTGAAGAAATTTCGAGCGCGCCGCCGATGGCTTCAGGCAGATCGGCGAAGAGCCGCGCCATTTCGGCGGGCGTCTTGACGTGACGCTCGGAATTGCGCTCGAGGATCCGGCCCGCCGTGGCCAGCGTCACCTTGTTGCGCACGCAGGTGAACACGTCGAGCAACTCCCGCTGCGCCGGCGTAGCGTAGGCCACGCCATTGGTGGCAACCAGCGGAATGCCGAGCCGCCGCGCGCGTTCCACCGTCGCCAGATTGCGCGCTTCCTCCTCGCGGTTGTAATGGCGCTGGATCTCGGCGTAAACGTTGCGCCGTCCGAAGATCTCGAGCAGCCGCTCATCCGGGTGGCGCGTCATGCAGACCAGGCCGCGCGCGAATTCGGCGAGTTCTTCCCAGGTGGCCGCGCCTTCGCCTTTCCTGGCGCGCAACTTCATGCGGGTGATCAGGCGGCACAGGTTTTGGTAGCCCTCGCGGGTTTCCGCCAGCAAAACCAGGGACAGCAAAACCAGGGACAGACGGGACGTTCCCTCGAAAACCTGGGACAGACGGTTCTGTCCACGCGGAGCAAAAGCGGCTCCTTGGGACAGATTCGTCTGTCCCAGGTCGATTTCCGCGCCGATATGCGCGCGCACGCCCGCCTTCTTCGCCGCCATGTGGAAGCGCGGCGCGCCGTAGACGCCGTTGCGGTCCACGATGGCCATGGCCGGCATGCCGAAATCCGCGCACGCACCCGCCAGTTCCTCCGGGACGGAAGCGCCTTCCAGGAAGCTGAAGCCGGAGCGCGCGTGAAGTTCGACGTAGGCCTCAGTCATAGCTGCCTTCCACAAACCATCCCCGCGGCTCGCAGTAAAGGCGGTAGACGGCGCCGTCGCTCAAGGCGATGTCCCATTCGTCGCGCGACCACGGGTCGGAGGTCCACCAGTCGCCCGACGTGCGCCAGGGACCGGCCAGATCGAGCACCTTGCCGCGAATCCCATTGGCCGCGACGAATCCCGGCCGCCCGGAAGTCACGGCGACGCGCGCCGCGCGGGGCGGCCGAAAGACGCGTAACGCCAGGGACAGACGAATCTGTCCCAAGGCGTGTTTTTTGCGCCGCGTGGACAGATCCGTCTGTCCCTGGTCTTGTCCCCCCTGGTTTAACGGGGAACGTCCCGTCTGTCCCCGGTTTAAAATCCGAAACGCATCCGGCCGGTGCGTATCGAGCAGCTCCGGCGACCCTACCCGATCTTCCCCGACAATCGCCTTGATCCTCGCCAGCGTCAGCTCCAGCTTCACCGGCTCGGGCGCCGCGGGAATAAACAGCCCGCTCTGCGCGAAGCGCGGCTTCACCGGATTCATCCCCATCCAAACGTGGACCACGGGGGCCCCTGGCCGATGCGCGGCCAGATCGAGTTGCAGCAATTTCAAGAACGCTTTGGAATCGAGCGACGGCACGGGCAGCCGCAGCTTGCGTTCGTGCGCCGCGCGGCCTTCGAGTTGCAACCGCAGGCGCAGTTCGTCGGTGGCCAGCGCCCGCGTGGCCAGCCGCGTACACAAGCCGTTCAGCAGGCGCGCCAGCAGAAACGCCAGCGGCTCCAGCAGGTCTACCGGATATTCCAATTCGATGGCGTCTTCGAAGCGCGCCGGTTCTTCAAGCGGCGTGAGTTTGCGCTCCGCCTCGCCGCGCGCCAGCTCGCGCAGACGCAATCCTTCCGGCCCGAGCCGTTCGGCGATGCCCAGCGGCGGCAACGCGGCCAGTTCCCGAAACCGGCGGATGCCCCAGCGCTCCAGCGTCTCCAGCAATTCGGGCGAGGGCCCCAGCAACTCAAGCGGCAGATCGCCCAGAAACTTGGCTTCGTCGCCATACGGGACGATGCCGATTCCCGTGAACCCGCGCGCCGCGCAGATGGCCACATCCGGATTGGACGCCAGCGCGAGGTTCGCCTTCACGCCGGTTTCCGCGGCCCGGCGCGCGATGGCGGCGGCCACATCCTGGGGAAGTCCGAACAGGCGGTCCAGACCCGAAGCGTCCAGCGTAACGGTATCGGGCGCGCTCCGCTCCACCACCGGCGAGAATTCGAACGCCAGCGCGGTCAGGTTGCCCGATCCATGGAGACAGGCAAACATACTACTCCCGCCCAGTGCAATAAAACGTAGCCGCCGCCGCCCGTCCCGGCTTCCGCCGCGCTACCTGTACGCGCATGCCGCGCAGCAAAGCGGAGCAAGAAGGCAGACGGGCCCGCGAAAGCGGGCGCCCCGGTCCGCCCCACTCGACTCCTTCCCGCGCGCATTCCAGCATCAAAGAGGCGCAGGTCTTGGCGTTCGACCGCCGCGCCACCGTCAGCAGCACGGTGGGCGTATGCTCCACCGCGCGGCGCAAGCGGAACCAGGAGGTCAGCGAGATGCGGCGCGCCATTTCGACCGGCGTATCGCCCAGGTCCATCGCCACCAGCCCGAAGCCGCCGCCCTGGATCAGCAGATCGGCCGCTTTGAGCGCCCACTCCGCGCGATGGCCGCAACGCACCCAAAGCAGGCGGTCGAAGCGCACCCCTGCCGCCGCGGCGGAAGCCGGGTCGAAGGCGTCTTCGGCGTCCACCAGCGCGCAGACTTCCTCTCGCGCCGTGGCTTCGGCGAGGATGGCAACCAGCAGGCTGGTGCGTCCCGATGAAGCCGCTCCAAAGATTTCCGTCAAGCAGCCGCGCGGCAGCCCCCCGGTAGCGCGATCCACCTCCGGAACCCCGCTCGGAACCATCTCCGGCGCCGGGCGCGCCTGCCACTCCAACGCCTCGCCGCCCAGCACAGATTCGAACTGTTTTTTGAGCCCCGCCGCGTTGCTCATTTTCGCCTTTTGTTCGCCTGTACTATATTTTTACAGGATTGGGAGGGGTGGTGTCAAGGTGCGACCGTTAGGCGACAACTGGCCGCCATCGCGCATAATAAAGATCAGTGCGGTACGCGGTTATTTTCGAACAAGCAGAGAGTAATTGGGCCGCCTACGTTCCCGATCTGCCGGGCTGCATCACAACCGGGAAGACGCTTGATTGAGACGGAGCGGAACATACGTGAAGCCATCGGAGGGCATCTGAAAACGCTCCGGGAATTCGGCGAATGGCGCGGGGCATGACTGCACCGGTACGCAGGCTGCTACGAATGGCGATTTGGCTGGTTCTGCTGCTTCTGCTACTTCTCGACTACAAGACAATTGAGTATCTGAGACACGGCCCAGACGTCATCTATTTCGATGAACAGGGCCGAATGCTACCGAAACCACCGCTTTCGGCAATGGACTTCACGGCGCTCGGTGTCCTCGTCGGGCTACAGGTGCTGCTGCTCATTAAACAGCACCGATTGCGCAAGCGCGCCTGACGCACCCTATATCCGGTGGAACGCCTTCAAAATCTCCCGCGTGGAGTAATGCAGCGCAATGGGCCTGCCGTGCGGGCAGCTCATGGGACAATCCGTGGCGGCCAGCGCGCGCAGCATCCATTCCATTTTGGCGGCGTCCAGACGGGTGTTGATCTTGATGGCCGCCCGGCACGCGATGGAGGCGCTGATACCCCGCCGCAGGTCGTCGAGCGAAGCGCCACGCAACTCGGTGTCGGCGATTTCCAGGATCTCGAACAGAATTCGCTCCAGGTCCGCTCCGCTCACGGCCGCCGGCGCCGCCTTCACCGCGATGGTCCGGTTGCCGAACGGCTCGGTTTCGAAGCCGGAGGCGTGCAACTCGTCGGCGATGCGCGCGTAGTCGATCTGCTGCTCAGCCGTGAGCTGCAGGATCACGGGCATCAGCAGCCGCTGCATCTCCACACGGCCGGCCGCGCGCTGCTTCATTACCTGCTCGAACAGGATGCGCTCGTGCGCCACGTGCTGATCGATAATCCATAAACCGTCGCGGCCGGCGGCGATGATGAAGCTCTCGTGAATCTGTCCCAGCGGGCGCAAGTCCGATAGCACCGACAGCGACATCTCCGGCGGCGGAATGGCTTCCGGCGGAAATTCGCCATGCATGTCGAGCCGGCGGGAGAGCTTGCCGGAGGGCGTCGGCCCCGGCGAAATCTCGAGCGGCGGCGCCGTGAAATCCAAACGCGGGTCGGGGCCGCGCACCGGGCGCAGCGTGAACTCAGGCAGTGGGGGTTCGGCGGAAGAGGGTCGGGCAGCCCCGACCCCTACTGGGTCCACCAAGCTGGCCGCCGGCCCCTGATTCTCGATCATCTGGCTGAACTCGGAATACGGCAGCGCCGCCCCCGCTTGCACAGCCGGTTGCGCCACGGGTTGCGCCGGCGCGGCCGAAAACGTGGGCGCGGGCCGGCTCTCCATCAGCCGCTCCCGAATCGTATCGCGCACAAAATCGTGGATGAACGAGCTGTGCCGGAAACGCACCTCAGTCTTCGAGGGGTGCACATTCACGTCCACCTCCTCCGCATCGCAAGCCAGAAACAGCAGCGCGAAGGGATACGCCGAAGCAGGCATCAGGTTGTGGTAGGCGGAGGAGAGAGCGTGCAGCAGCAGACGGTCGCGGATCAGCCGTCCGTTTACAAAAATGAAAATCGAATTGCGGTTGCCCTTCTGCACCTGGGGCCGCGAGAAGAAGCCAGTCAATCGGAACGTGCGCGTGGGCGGCTCATCCGGTTCCGCGCGGTAGTCCGAAATGGCCTGGGAGGGCGCCACGCTGGCCGCCGGAAGGAACAGTTCCTTCTCCCGCAAGCCAATTTCCACCAGTTCGTCCAGTACCTGGCCGCCAAAAACCTGGTAGACGCGTTCTTTCATTGTGGCGACCGGCGTCACGCTCAGCAGTTCCGTGGGGCCGTTGGAAAGGCGAAAAGTCTTCTCCGGATGCGCCAGGCTATAGTGCGTCGCCAGCGATGCGATGTGCGCCAACTCGGTCGGCTCCGTGCGCAGGAACTTTCGCCGCGCCGGGACATTATAAAAGAGGTCGCGCACCGTGATGACCGTGCCGCCGCCCAACGCCGCTTCTTCGCACCGCAGCATCTTGCCGCCGGCGATCTCGATGCGCGTCCCCGTGGTCTCTTCCGCCGAGCGCGTTTCCAGCAGCAGGCGCGCGACCGATGCGATCGACGGCAGCGCTTCGCCGCGGAATCCCAGCGTCGCGATCGAGAGCAGGTCTTTTACGTCGCGCAGCTTGCTGGTGGCGTGCCGCTCGAAGGCCAGCAGGGCGTCGTCGCGCAACATGCCGCAACCATCGTCCACGATGCGGATCAGCCGCCGCCCGCCGGCTTCCACTTCGATCCGCAGGTCCGTCGCGCCCGCGTCCAGCGAGTTTTCGAGAAGCTCCTTGACCACCGACGCCGGCCGCTCCACCACCTCTCCGGCTGCGATCTTGTTGGCAACCTGGTCGGGAAGAATGCGGATGCGCCCCATCGCAACCCACTATACCGTCTTTCGGGCCCGCGCCCGCGGGGAACATCGCGGCGGATTAGAACTTGTACCCGAAGCCCAGCCGGATCACCGGCCAGTACTTCAAGTAGGAGGCCGCGTTGGTGTTGAGCTTGGTCTGTTCCGCCATGAGGTTACTTTCCACTGAGGACGTAGTGGCGATGGGCGAACAGCCGAGCGTGGCGCTGCCGGTACAGGCGTCGCCGACCAGATTCAACTGGATCAGCGGCGAGCGCACGAAGACCACGCCCGCGTCGAAGTTGAGTGTGAAATGGCGGGCGCTGCGAGGCAGCAGGTTGCCAAACCCGAACATCACCTCGGGTGCCAACTTGCCGGCCGTGAAGGACCCTGTACCGGTAATGGGAACAGCCGCCGAGCTGTAGTATTGGGTGCTGTTCAGCGTGACGGTCTGGCCGGCGGGTATCGAGGCGGTCCCGGTCGCCTGATTGCCGTAATACATCGCCAGGCCGGGACTGATGTGGAAGCCGCCGATAAGGTACTGGTCATAAAGCACTTCCGCCGATTCCAACTTCAATGTGCCATTGAACGTGACGTTGGTGCTGCTGCTAGTGGTGCTGGCGCTGTAGCTGAAGTCGTTGAATCCGACGCGCACGTTGGACTTGCGTGTGACTGCCGTGGCGGCCTGGATTCCGGCGCCCATCGTTCCGGCATTGACCTCGATGCCGAACCTAGGTAATGGGCTGGCCGACTGGCCAAAGCCAGAGGCCGGCAGGACACCGGCAATGCACAGGGCACCCGCAAAAGAAAAAAGAGATCGCCGTTTCATGTTTTTAGGCTCCTGTCGTCGTGCCTAGCCTTGAATTCGGCTGGCTCTGAGACGAATGTAATTTAGATTACCCCATAACCAAATGAGATGCCTATTGTCACGCCTGCCAATGTGAGCTTCAGTACATGGACATTCTGGATCAATCGGCTGTTTCCGGCCGCAACATGAGTCTGGCCCCCGCAACACATTCCCGCTGGCCTGTTACCGCACTGGAGGGTGGATCAGGGGTTCGCTTCCCGGCGGCCACGCTGATCGCGACGGAGTTGGCCGATTTCCGGTAATCGCTCCGGTTCCCGAACGCGACCAGAAAGTCAGTGTCCGCGATCGCCTTCACTTGCGAGAGAATCCCTTGCGTTGGGACGAGTTCCGGGCTTTCTCGATCGCCTCTCGAACGATGCGCCCTAATGTCCTTTGAAAATTGGCGTAGCTTATCGTATAGAAAACGTGTAGCTTACTTGGCCTGGTCGCCCCACAGGGGCCTTGGACTGCGGCCCATTTTCATCCCCTCCTGTGGCGAAGCGTAGCGCCGCCGTTTCTCATTCACAAGCGATTTTCAACCGGTAACTCCATTCCTTCCCATTACTTGCATCGGCCGAGCTTCAGCTTCAAATCCCCCGTCGTGCTAACTCTTAAATTGGAAGGACAACCGCGTGTCAATTTCCCGAAACCCCATCTCCCCCGATCGCCGAACGAACCCGTCGGTGGCGCGGGGGGGGGCCCGCCGTGGGCCCGCCTGCGTTCTTCGGGTCGCTCTTAGTACGCGCCAAACGAACCCATTTCACCTCCAACACTCAATACTCACCACCTTGCGTCGTCTTCGCCAAACGAACCCAATCCGACACCAAACCGAACAAACTAAACCCCTCGGCGCAGCGCACCAAACGAACCCAAATCTCGGCCCGAGCCGCGGTCCCTGGCCCCTCGGCGCTGTGCGCCGAACGAAGCCCATCCCACCCGTACCGCCGCCGGTCTCTCGACCCTCGTTCCCCAACCCCGGCTCCCGGCCCCGCCCGACGCCGCGCCAAACGAACCCAATCCGACCCCCAACTCCGCAAACCTGCGCCGGACGCCAAACGAACCCAAATCTCATTCCCTGCCCCCACCCCCCGTTTGACAACCCTTCCCCACCCTCCTTATCATGTTTATTCAGCACAAGTTTTCGTTTCGGCGCTTCTTGCGCTTGCCTGCTTGCGCCAAAATGCATATTTTCACGTCTATCTTGTCCGGGACATTCAATCACTATGATCAAAGTTGAAGGTCTAACCAAGCGATACGCTCGCACCGTCGCCGTGGATAACATATCCTTCGAGGTGGCCAAGGGGCAAATCGTGGGCTTTCTTGGCCCCAACGGCGCCGGGAAGACCACCACCATGCGCGTCCTCACCTGCTTCCTGCCGCCCACGGCCGGAGCCGCGTCGGTGGCCGGTTTCGACGTTCTCGAGCACCCCATCGAGGTCAAGCGCCGCATCGGGTACCTGCCCGAAACACCCCCGCTCTATCCCGAAATGGAGGTGACCGAATACCTCCGCTTCGTCGGCAGACTGAAAGGCATTCCCTCCGCCGATATCGGCCGCCGCGTCGACGAGGTGACCGGCCGCTGCGCCATCGGCGACGTCCGGAACAAGCTGATCTCCAAGCTTTCCAAGGGCTACCGCCAGCGCGTGGGTCTGGCGCAGGCCATCATCCACAATCCCGACGTTCTGATCCTCGACGAGCCCACCTCCGGTCTCGACCCGAAACAGATCATCGAGATCCGCGAGTTGCTCCGCTCTCTCGCCGGGGAGCACACCATCATCTTGAGCACCCACATCCTCTCGGAGGTGGAGCACACCTGCGACCACGTCATCATCATTAATCAAGGCAAGCTGGTGGCTATCGATACGGTGGCCAACCTCACCAACCGGCTGCGCGGCGCCGAAGCCGTGCAGGTCGAGGTGGAAGCCGCCGACGGCCATCCCGATCCCACCCAGGTGCAGCAGTGCCTGGAGCAGGCGCCGGGCGTCAGCCGCGTGATTCTCAAGGACTCCAAGGACGGACGCCTTCGCTTTGAAGTGGAGAGCCTGAAAGGAAGCCGCATTCGGGCCGAATTGGCCCGGGCCGTGGTCAAAGCCGGCTGGGGACTCAATGAGCTGCACGCCGTGGGTCTTAGCCTGGAAGATATCTTCCTTCAGCTCACCGCCGCCGAGAAGGGCGCCGCAGCAACCAAGCAAGGAGAAAAGACGCAATGAAGAACGTACTCCTGATTTGCCGAAAAGAACTCAGAAGCTATTTCGCGTCCCCCATCGCCTACGCCGTAATGGCGATTTTCGGGCTGATTTTTGGCTGGGTGTTCTTCAACGCCTCGCGCGATTTCGTGCGCTTCACCCTACTCCAGTCCCAGGAGGGTGGCGGCGGCCCGGTCAGCGTGAACGATTCCATTATCCGGCCGCTGCTGGGCTTCGCCGGCACCATCGGGCTGTTTCTGATCCCCATGATCACCATGCGGGTCTTCGCGGAAGAGAAGCGCACCGGCACCATCGAGCTATTGCTCACTTCGCCGGTGAAGGACGCCGAGATCATCATCGGCAAGTGGCTCGGCGCCCTGATGCTGTACGGCGGCGTGCTGCTGATGTCCATCCTCAACATTGCGCTGCTATTCGCGTGGGGCAAGCCAGATCTCAAACCGGTTCTGGTCGGATACCTCGGCCTGCTGTTGCAGGGCGGATGCCTGCTGGCCATCGGCACGCTGATCTCCACCATGACTAAGAACCAAATCATCGCCGGCATTGCCACTTTCTTTATATGCCTGCTGTTGTGGCTGTTGAGCTGGTTCACAGCGTTCGATAACACCCTCACCTCGCAGGTGCTCGGTTATCTTTCGATCGTGACCCACTTTGAGAATTTCGGAAAGGGCGTGCTAAGTACCAAGGATGTATTGTTCTACCTGTCCCTGACATTCTTGTCTTTATTTCTGACAGCGCGATCTTTGGAATCGCTGCGGTGGAGGGCATAACATGGCTGCCAATTGGATGAAATCCCGACAAACCAGGTACACCGGATACGCCGCCATTTACACCATCGTCATTCTGGCGATCCTCGCCGCGGTGAATTTCCTCGGCAACCGCTACGACAAGTCTTACGACGCCACTGCCAATAAGCAATTCAGCCTGTCCGAGCAGACCATCAAGCTGGTGAAGACCCTGAAAACCGATGCCACGCTCACCTACTTCGGTGACAGCGGCAGCTTCCAGACGGCCAAGGACACCCTCGACCGCTATGCGGACCTCTCGCCCAAGCTCCACACCGAGTACATCGACCCCACGCGCAAGCCGCAGCAGGCCAAGGCCGCCGGCTATCGCAGCGATTCACCCGTGCTCGTGGCGATCGGAGACAAGAAGGAAGGCGCCAAGTCGCTCACCGAGCAGGAGATCACCGGCGCGCTGGTCCGCGCCCAGACCACCGGCGACCGCAACGTCTGCTTCCTTTCCGCCGGCGGCGAACATAGCATCGACGATACCGCCGGGGGCGGCTACTCCGCCGCCAAACAGATCGTGGAGCGCGACAACTACAAGACGCGCACCATCACGCCCAAGGGCACGGCGCCCGAAGCCGGAAAAGCGCTGAACGTCGGGCAGGCGGCGCCTGCCGCCACCTTCGAAGTGCCCAAAGACTGCACCGTGGTGGTGGTGGGCGGACCTCAGACCGATTACCCGCCCGCGGTTGTAACTGGATTGAAAGCCTATGTGGAAGGCGGCGGGCGCGCCCTCTTCATGTTCGACGAAACCATGAAGCTCGGGCACGGCCAGCCCCCCGCCGATAACGCGGACCTTCTCAAGGTGCTCTCCGATTGGGGCGTGACCGTGAACAAGGATCTGGTGCTCGACCTCAGCGGCCTGGGTCAACTCTTCGGGCTGGGCCCGGAAGTCCCGCTCATCGCGCAATATACCTCGCACGCTATTACCCAACCCCTGACCGGCCTGCCCACCGCATTCCCGCTGTCGCGCTCGCTCGACATCAAGAACGGGGACAAGACGTCCGTGGAGAAGGTAATCGGCACCACCGAGGACAGCATCGCCGCCACCGAAATCGGGGCGGGCGGCGCCATCGATCCGAAGAAGGGAAAGAAGGGGCCGTTCACCCTGGTGGCCGCTGGAACCTACAACGGGACCCCTGCCGGACGCTTCGTCGTGGCCGGCACCTCCGAATGGGCGGAGAACAGTCTGCTGGGATCGCGGCGCCTCGCCAACGCCGATTTGTTCGGCAACATCGTCAATTGGCTCAGTTCGAACGAGAACCTGATCTCCATTCGTCCCAAGGAAACCCCCGACCAGCCGCTCAACCTGACTTCCCAGAGGCTCGGCATGTTGTTCTGGCTGAGCGTGGTGATCTTCCCGCTGGCCGTGGTCGGTTTCGGCCTTGGCACGTGGTGGAAGCGGAGATAGCCCATGAAGCCGAAGGGTCTCCTCATCGCCGTCGTTCTGTTGGCGGTTCTCAGCGGGTTGATCTGGTGGTCGAATAAGAAGCAGGCGGCCACCAAGCCGCCCGATACCGCCGTCAAGATCCTCTCCATTCCGGACGACCAGTTCCAGGACATCCGCATTAAGAACGTAGCGGACCAGACCATCGACCTGGCCAGACAGGACAACAAGTGGAGCATGACCCAGCCCAAGCCGCTCGCGGCCGACCAGGACGCCGTGGCGAGCATGGTCTCCACGTTGGGGTCCCTCAACGCCGATAAGACCGTCGAAGCCAAGGCCACCGACCTTCATCCGTACGGTCTGGACATTCCCACTCTCGACGTCACCATCACTAAGAAGGATGGCAAGACGTCGGAACTGCTGGTCGGCGACGCCACGCTCGACAACAGCGGCTATTACGCCAAGCTGGCCGGCGATCCGCGCGTGTTCACCATTGCCAGTTTCGCCAAAACCAACCTCGATAAGCTGCCCGACGCTCTGCGCGACAAGCGCCTGCTCACCTTCGATCCGGATAAGCTGACCCGCGTGGATCTTGACGTCAAGGGTCAGACCATTGAGTTCGGCAAGAACGGGCAGAACGAGTGGCAGATCGTGAAGCCGCGTCCGCTGCGCGCCGATAGTTCCGCGGTGCAGAGCCTGGTGGATAAGCTGCACGACGCCAAGTTCGATAACACCGAGACGGCGGAGGATGCCGTGAAGAAGTTCGCCACTGCCGCGAAGGTGGACACCGTGACCGTCACCGACGCCGCCGGCAGCCAGACCCTTGAGATCCGCCAGGATAAGGACAAGAATTATTTCGCCAAGAGTTCCGTGGTGGAGGGAGCCTGGAAGACCACCCCCGACGTGGGAGACGCGCTCGCCAAGGGCCTGGACGATTATCGCAACAAGAAGCTCTTCGACTTCGGCTTCAACGATCCCAACAAGATCGAGCTGAAGAACGCGACATACACGAAGACCGCTGACAAGTGGATGAACGGCGCGAAGACCATGGATAACGCCACGGTCCAGACTCTGATCGACAAGCTGCGCGACCTCAGCGCGACCAAGTTCTCCGATAAGGGCGGCGGCGCGCCGGTTTTTGAAGTCACCGTAACCTCTAACGACGGCAAGCGCGTCGAGAAGGTGAGCATCGCCAAGCAAGGCGCCCAATATTTTGCGACGCGCGGCGGCGAGCCCAGCATCTATGAACTGGATGGCTCCGCCGTGGACGACCTGCAAAAAGCCGCGGCGGACGTGAAAGAAGCCGCCCCGGAGCCGGCCAAGAAGAAGTAGGGCCGGGCATGACGGGCCCGGCTCCATATCGAGCCGAAAAATGACCGTGACCGAGCCGCGAACGTAAGAGAGCGGTAACCCGACCCGACACCGATCCCCATGAACGGTCTTCTCACCGACCTCTACGAACTCACCATGGCGGCCGGCTTCTTCGACGCCGGCAAAGCCGAAGAGGTCGCCACCTTCGAGGTGGCCTTGCGCAGGCTCCCGGCCAACCGCAATTACGTCCTCGCCGCCGGCATCCCCCAGGTGGTGGATTACCTGCTCAACCTCAGTTTCACCGCCGAGGAAGTCGAGTACGTGCGCGGCCTCGCGCAGTTTCGCAACGCTTCCCCGGCGTTCTTCGACTACCTGCGGCGGCTGCGCTTCACGGGCGATCTTTTCACGGTCCCCGAAGGCGCGCTCCTGTTCGCGGGCGAGCCGCTCCTGACCATCCGCGCGCCCATCGTCGAAGCGCAGATTCCGGAAACCTACGTGCTTTCCGCCGTTACCTTCCCCACCCTGATCGCCTCCAAGGCGGCGCGCCTGGTGGAGGCGAGTTGTGGCCCCGCGGTGGTGGAATTCGGTACGCGCCGCGCGCACACTCCGGAAGCGGGCGTGCTCGGAGCGCGCGCCGCGTACATCGGCGGCTGCGCCGGGACCAGCAACACGCTGGCCGGTTTCCGCTACGGCATTCCGGTGATGGGCACGGCGGCGCACTCCTGGGTGATGGCGTTCGCGGGGGAGACCGAAGCGTTCCGCCAGCTCCAGCGCGTGCTGGGCGAATCCACCGTCCAGCTCATCGATACCTACGACACGCTCGAAGGCGCGCGCCGGGCGGCGCAAACCGGCCGGCCGCTGTGGGGCGTGCGGCTCGATAGCGGCGACATCCTTGGGCTTTCGCGCCAGGTCCGCGCCATCCTCGACCAGGCCGGACTGGTGGATGCCAAGATCATGGCGAGCGGCGACCTGAACGAATTCAGCATCCGCGATCTGGTGCGCGCCGGCGCCCCCATCGACGTCTTCGGGGTGGGAACCGAGCTGGCCACCTCAGCCGACGCTCCCGCGATGGCCGCCACCTACAAGATGGTTGAGCTGGACATTCAGGGCATCAAGCGCTTCACCGCCAAGTTCAGCGATGACAAGGTTTCCTTCCCCGGCGCCAAGCAGGTTTTCCGCGACGTGGCTCGCGACGTGGTGGCGCGTTCGGGCGAATGCGGCCGGGGAGAGGCCCTGCTCCGCCCTGTGATTCTGGGCGGCAAGTTGGTTGAGCCGCTGCCCTCGCTCGAACAAGCGCGGCAGCGCGCGGCCGAATCCATCGCCAAGCTTACGCCTGCTTTGCGAGAATTGGAGGTGGCGGATCCCTGGCCGGTGATCTACAGCCGCGAATTGAAAGCGCTGATCGAGCAGACCCGCCGCAACCTGCTGGCATGAGAACCGTCTTCTTCGATATCGACACGCAGCTCGATTTCCTTTGTCCCGCCGGTGCGCTCTACGTTCCGAAGGCCGAGCGCATTGTGCCCGCCATTGCGCGCCTCAACCGCTTCGCCGCCGCGAACGGCTTTCCCGTGGTCTCCACCACCGACGCGCATACCGAGGACGATCCGGAGTTCGCCGCGTGGCCGCCGCACTGCGTCGCAGGCACGCTCGGACAGCGCAAGCCCGAAGCCACCTTGCTCGACTGCCGTGTGAGTATCCCCAATCGCGAATGCGAGCTTAACCTTGACGGCGCGCGCCAGATTGTCCTGGAGAAGCAGACCGTGGACGTGTTTCAGTGCCGCAACATAGGCCGCCTGATCGAGCGCCTGAACGCCGCGAGCTACGTGGTCTACGGCGTGGTGACCGAGATCTGCGTGCTGGCAGCGGTGCGCGGCCTGCTGCAAACCGGCAAACCGGTGACCGTGGTGACCGACGCCGTGGAAACGCTCAAGGCCGAAGATTCCGCGCGGGCGATGGCGGAAATGCAAGCCGGCGGCGCCAGGCTGGCGAGCGTCGCGGAAATCGTGTAGCGCCCCATCCGTCATATAATTTGGCAGGGGGGAATTTATGTCTCTTCGGCCGGTTAAGCGGCTCATCAAATCCAAGCCGACTCTGGAAGGCGCGGGCGTACACCTGCGGCGCGCGTTCGGCTTCGGTAATACGCACGATTTCGACCCGTTTCTGCTGCTCGACGATTTCCGCAACGACGTGCCCGAGGACTACCTGGCGGGCTTCCCGTGGCACCCGCACCGCGGAATCGAAACCGTCACCTATGTACTCGCCGGAACCGTGGAGCACGGCGACAGCATGGGCAACCGCGGCGCCATTGCCGCCGGCGACGTCCAGTGGATGACGGCGGGGAGCGGGATTGTCCACCAGGAGATGCCCAAGGGTAACGCGGCGGGCGAAATGCACGGGTTCCAGTTGTGGGCCAACCTTCCCGCCGCGCTCAAGATGACGCCGCCGCGCTACCAGGAGGTGAAGGCCGCCGACATCCCGCAGATCACGGATGACGACGGAGTCCATGTGCGCGTCGTCTGCGGACACTTCTGGGGAATCGCCGGCCCGGTGGACGGCATCGCCGCCGACCCGATGTACCTGGACGTGTCGGTGCCTCCCGGCCGCAGGAAGACTTTGCCCGTAGAAACCACGCGCCACGCTTTCGCCTACGTGTTCGCGGGAAGCGGCAAGTTTTGCAACGCCTCCGGACCCCTCGCCGTGCCAACCGAAGGAGTGGGATGGGCAGACACGACGCTTTCCACCGAAGCGGACAACCGTTCGCTGGTGCTCTTCGACCGCGGCGACGAAGTCACGGTGCAGGCCGGGGAGCAGGGAATCCGGTTCCTGCTGTGCTCGGGACAGCCGCTCCAGGAGCCGGTGGCGTGGTATGGTCCGATCGTGATGAACACGCAGGAGCAACTCCGCGAGGCGTACCGGGAACTGGAGCTAGGCACGTTCCTGAAGCGGGCCGCCGGCGCTACTTAGGTTAGGCCGGCTCGGCGAAGACGCCGAACTCGGTCAAGACCGGGCTGGCCAACGCGTTGGTCACGCGCAGCCTCAGACGCGAGGCGGTGACTGGTTGGGTCAGACGGATCATGCGGCGAGGTCCGATGCTGGTGGCGGAAGCCACCGCCTGCCACTCTCCTTTATCCCAACGGTCCACCTCCACGGCGTCGATGCGCTGGCCGAAGCGGATGGCTTCGCGGAGGCGGATCACGCTGAAGGTGACCCGATGGGCGAGATCGAAGGTGACCTGCGGCGTATTGACCCCGTCGTCGGTGGCCCAGACGGTATCCTCCTGGCCATCCACCAGGTTCGCCGGGCCGTACATGCGGCGGTTGCCGCGCGTGTTGGAGGCGATGGCTTTGGCTCCCGCCGCCAGATTCTTCGAGAAGGTGGCGCGACGGTACTCTCCGAAGGCCTTCAACGAGGCGACATCCGGCTCTCCGAGCACGCCGGCGCGAGTCGGCGGCACGTTCAGCAGGAAGTTCGCGCCACGGCCTTCCGACTGGTAGTACAGCGCGGTCAACTGCGCCAGCGTCTTGACCCTGGCATTCTCGGTTTCGCGCCAGAACCACCCCGGCCGGATGGAGACGTCGCATTCGGCGGGCATCCATTTCGATCCCTCGCGGGTCCCGCCCGGAGAGTCGCGCTGGCGGACGTCGCCGGGCGATGCCGGACCGCCATCCGCGCCCACCGGATCGTAAGCCGCCCAACAGGGGTCGCCCGCGATGCCTTGTTCGTTGCCCACCCAGCGAATGTCGGGACCCACGTCGCTGAAAACGACGGCGTCGGGCTGCAGCGAGCGGATCAGGTTCCAGGTTCCAGGCCAATCGTAGTAGGTGTGCTTGTCGATGGTACGCCGTTCGTTGGCCCCGCCGTAGTAGCCGGTGCCGCCATTGGCGCCGTCGTGCCAAACCTCGAAAATCGGCCCGTAATTGGTGAGCAGTTCGGTGAGCTGCTGCCGGTAGATGGCGATGTAGCCGGGCTTGCCGTACTGCGCGTTGTTGCGGTCCCAGGGAGAGAGATAGACGCCGAATCCCAAGCCGTGGCGCTTGGCGGCGGCGGCGATGTCCCGGACCACGTCGCCCTTGCCGGATTGCCAGGAGCTCTTGCGGATGGAATGCTCGGTGGCGGCGGTGGGCCATAGGCAGAATCCATCATGGTGCTTGCAGGTGAGGATCACGCCGCCCATTCCGGCGTCGACCAGCGCCGCGACGATGGCGTCGGGATCGAACGCGGTGGGCTGGAACAGGTTCTCATCCTCGTTTCCATTGCCCCATTCCTGGCCCGTGAACGTGTTAACGCCGAAGTGGAGGAAAGCGGTGGTTTCGAGCCGGTGCCACTTGAGCTGGCGTTCCGATGGGATTGCTCCGAAAGGGGCGGGAGGAGCAACGTCGCCCCCAGCCGCTAAAGCCGCCGAAACAGGCAGCGCCGATAGGAAACCGCGTCTGGTAATCACGCCTTCAGGATAGCGAACTGCGCGCCCGCCGCGTGGCGCCACCGCCATCCTCACCTACGAGCTGCATGGCGACCGGCGCCGGCTATGAGACTACGCTTCGGGACGTGCATCAGCGCGCCCGGCGAGGCAGGCCTTGGGTTCGCAACCCGGCGCAATTAGCGGTTATCGGAAAGCGGAAGCATATCGGGAGACAGGATGCGCGCGCCCATCCAGCCGGCATCCGTGAAGCGGCGCGGAGACGGGGTAACGACGATTTTGTAGCTGCTATCCTCAAGCGGCGGCGCGGTGGCTTGCGACCGGAGGGGATAGACCAGGGCCAGGTACTTCAGAATCGCGTAGATATCGCCGTCTTCGGGCTGCCGGAAGTCGAAGCCCTGCGAGCGGAAGTGAACGGAGACGCCGCGCCCGGAGAGGCGCCACGCGAGAAACGCGCAGCAATCGACCGCGCGCTCGAACCAGGCGTCGAGCGTAAACGGGATGTCGCGGTCGAGAAACATTTCGACGGTCGCCTCCTGCTCGCGCGCGAATTCGCGGACTTGAACGGCGCCTACGTGGGCGGAGGCTTTCCAATCGATGTGATGGGCGCTCTCCAGGACTTCGTAGGGCCGGATACGATAGAAGTCCCTACCCAAGCCGCGGTAATGAGTTTCAATCTCGCCATCGATCCCGAACAGGAGATCCTCGAAGCCGGGATGCGGGTCAAGGGATGGATAGACCAGGGTCTCGCGGCGCAGCGTGACTTGCGCGGATTTTTCCAGGAACCCGAAAGGAAATGAGGTGGAGAAAGCGAAGCCGTTCTGGCGATAGGCGCCACGCCTGGGGAAGCGGACCTCGACGGTCTCTTGCAGCGTGGCGCGGCTGGCGATCAGCGGAAAATAGACTCCGGATTTGAGAACTGGGCTGTCCGGGTTGTGAATGGCTTCCACGCGAATGGAGAAAGACGGCATCAGCCACTTCTGATTGCGCACAAAGAGCTTGGCGGGGACGTGGCGGCCGGCGGGAATGTGTTCGGGAACCAGGAAATCGAGTTCGAGTCCGGCCAGGCACATGCGGCTCACGAAACCCGAGACAATCAGCGTGGCGAGCATGGCGGCCACGATCAGGAAGAGCAGATTATTAGCCGATGCGGCCGCGGCGAGGCCGATCAGCAAGATGGCAAACACGAACAGCAGTCCGCCGCGCGTGACCTTGTAACGAACACGGCGTGTGAAAAAGCTTCGAAACTGCCGCCAACGGTTGCGCACGGGGGTGTCTTGATTGTACGCCCGTTTGGCCACCAGATCGATCTATCGGCCAAACTTGTAAGTAAACTTGACGCTTGCGTACGACGGGATGCGCACTCCGACTACCTCCGCAACCGGATTCTCGGGAACCGCCCCATTGACAAGTCCCACTTGCCCCGGCGCAAAGTTGGCGGCGAAATTCTCGGTGGTCTGCCCCGTGTATCCGGCGGCAATCATCATGTTCACGCCAACGTTGATCTTGCCCTCGAGAAATGGCCGCATCACTGCCAGCCGGAACTCCTTGTTCGGCACGCCGAGACAGTATGAAGTCAGGTCGTTGGGGTCGCTCTCATCGCATCCGTTCCCAACCACTTTCCTGCCCACGTACTCGAACTCGCCTTTCGCCAACAAATGGAAGGGCAGCTTTTGATATGTCCAGGAAAGATCGCCGATCGACCTGGGCGCCTCCGGCGTCACTTGTCCGGTGTCCAGATCGCGCGCATCGGCCTGTTCAAAGGTTGCTTGCAGCGATCCAAAGCTGAAGCCCTGGCGCAGCGTAGCCGCCATATAGCGAATGCGGCCCGGTCCAAGGTCGAACTGCAACCCGGTGTCAGGATCGATCTTGCCGTACTCGGCGCTTTGCGTTTCGTGCCCTAAGGTCAGCTTCAGGTCCGTCTTGTGGAAACTCTTGCCCGCGACCAACTGATACGAGCGCGCGGTCTCCACCGGATCGACGGTCGCCGGGGTTCCGCTTGCGGTCGGCTGTCCAATGGCCGATCCCGTTCTGGGATCTTCCGTGAAGAACGACTTCCCGAAGCTCAGCGCCAATTCAGGAACGTACCAGGATTGCTTCGGAAAGAACGTGACTGTCGCCTTCGGCGAATTCAGACCTACCAGCTTGTTCCAGGAATTCGCGGGAGTCACCAGATCCTGGTTGCCGATGCTAATCTCATCGCGTCTCCAGCCCAGGTAGTAGCGCACATACTTACTCAGCTCACCCTCCCCGGCGATGTAGGGCGATACCGGAGCGATGGTGACGTTGTTTCCGTCCACCTTGACGAAGGGTCCGTAGTAACTGGGATCGGCGGGATTGTAGAAGTTGTAATGGTCCAAGTCGTCGCGACGCGGCGCTTCGCGCTGGTAGTCCGTCCCGGCCAGCAGGGTAAAGTTCTTCGAGAGTTTCTTCTTATAAGCCGCGCTGCCGCCGGCTACGGTGCGGAACTCGCTCTGCCGGATCAGCCCGAGACCAAAGTCGGAGAAGAGAGAGAGGTTGTAAGTGCGGAAGAACCCGGAGAGTTGAAGCTCCTGGCCGTTGCCCAGGTTCCACACATCGTTCAACGCGATCAGCGCGGTGTGGGTCTGGTCCTTTTGCCTCGGGTCAATCGTATCCGGGTACTGCTTCCAGCCGTTGGCGGCATCGACGGAATTGAAGCCATAGAGGGGGCGCAGTCCGGCCACATAAGAGAAGCCGTAGTACCCGATTCCGAACAACGTCAGCGTGTGATTTCCCGTGCGGAAGACTCGCCCGCCATTGATCTTGATCTGCTTGCGGTGCTCCAGCCGGTCCAGGAATCCATTGCCATAAGATCCCTCCATCGCGATCCACGAATCTTTCGAAGGACTCATCCCCGCAGTGCCCGTAATATCCCGTTCGTCGCCTTGAACGGTGAAGAACGGATCGAGATAGGAGCGCAGCCCATAGATGGAAGCAAGGTTCAGCGCGTGGTTGCCCTCGCGCACGTTGAAAGCGCCGCCATCCACCTGAACGTTCTCGATCGCATTCGCAATATAGATGTTCGGATCGGAGTAGCCATTGCCGTGCGCGTTTGCCGACAGGTTATTGGGCAAGAGATAGGAACCAACTTGGACATACTGCGCAATAGGCTCGCCGTGGTCGCCCGCTACGCCCGGCGCAAAATACTGCGGCGCCTTGATCCCGCTCGACGCCGTCTCAATCGGGTAGCCGGGAATCGAAACCGGAGCGCCTGGACGCCCGGGATTGGCATCCAGCAGGTCCTCGCTGACGAACACCTTCTCGGCGGGGTCCGGTGACAGGACATCGACCTGCTTCACGTCCGCAGTGACTGTAACGGACTCAGAGACAGGACCGAGGCGGCTAAACTGCAAGTCTAGCGTGAGCGTTCCGCCGCCGCCGATCTCGACCGACTGGCTGGCATCGACAAAACCGGAAGCCGATGCGACCACCTTGTAGGCGCCTTCGGGCAATTCCTCGAAGCCAAACCCCCCGTCCGAGCTGGTACGGGTTTCCTGAATGCGGGAATCGGGCGTATGCAACAGGCTTACCTTGGCATCGGCAACCGGCCTTCCTTGAGGATCTTTGAGTTGGCCGCGGAGGTTGCCCGCGGCGAAGGCCGGGACGCACGACGCGGAAAGGAGGACAAGCGCAACGAGCGCAGTCGATTTCCAATTCCGTGTCGTCATAATGCGGGCTTCGGTTCGATGGTAGCACGATGCGTTGTTTCGTAATACTACTTGGACGCCGCCTGGGACAGGGCGGCCAACGCGATCCGCGCCGGCTCCGAATCCACGGTGTTCAGCCCGGCAGACTCTTCCAGGTAACGCGCCGCGGCCGCACGGTCTCCGGCCGCCAACGCGATCTCCCCGGCATGGTGAAGCAGTCTTGCGTCACGCGCGCCGGTTGCCAGGGCGGCTTCCATCTGCTTGCGTGCATCCGCATCCCGGCCGTTGACGTGCAGCGCCCAGGCATAAGCGTCGAGCGTGTAAATGTCATGACGCCACGCGTATTCCTGTCGGGCCACTTTCAGAGCTTCGGCCGGCCGTTGCGCATGGTCGGCATAGTAAAACACGAGTTCGCGATTGGAGTTGTCTCTTGCGCTCGATTCCTTGAGCGATTGGGCTTCAAAGCCGTCAAATGCCCGCCGGGCCTCCCCTTCACGTCCCGCGAGCCCGAGCGCTTCGGCAAGGCAATAGAGATTCGCGGCGCGGGGTACCCTTCGATAGAATTGTTGCAGCAGCTCCACGGCGTCCGCGTATCGTTTCTGCGCGATGCGAATCTGAGCGAGGTTCGCCAGCGCGGAGGGATACCCTGGAAAAGCACTCAACGCCCGCTCGATGAGAGTCTCGGCCGCGCCGGCGTCGCCGGACGCCAGCCGAAGATGGCCCATATCGGTCAGGATCGACGCGCGTTCTCCGGCCGCGGCCGGGGGCGTCGATTGGTACGCCATGTCCAGCAGTTCATAGGCGCCCTCCGTCTGTCCGAATAGCTCGCGCAGATGCGCGGCCCGAGTCAGCGCCGGCAGATTGCCGGGGCGAAGATTGAGCATCCACTGCGCCTCAATTACCGCATCCTTGTAATTCCCAAGCTCTACATCGGCGTCGGCCAGAAAGCCGTGGACCATGACATCGTCGGCGACTCTCTTGTGCAGCGTCCCGGCAGCTTCCAACGCGGCACGATACTCATGTTGACCTAGCAGGATCGACACCTGTATCTTCGCGGCGTCGAAGTTATCCGGCGCTATCGCCAGTGACTTCTTCACCGCGTCACCGGCTTGCCCGTAAAAGGCAACATCGGAGGTCTCCTGCGCGCGGCGAACCAGCGCCGCGGCAAGAAGGTTGTATCCGGCAGATTGCGCCGGATTGTCAGCGATCGCTTTGGCGGCTTCCGCGATGCCCCGAGCCGCGGGTGAGAGATCCGCAGGCCCCGCGCCGGATACACTTTGAGCGGCGGACGCAACGACCATCATGCACAACGCTGGAATCGTTCTAATCATGGCATTCCTCACGTGGAAGGAAAACTGTGGCCGCCGTTTTCAACGCGGCGGCCACAAGCGTACGCTACTTCACAGGGCAGATGCCGCCGGGTTGCCCGGTGCAGCCTGCCTGCCCGGGTCCAGTATGCGCGCTGTCGCGTCCATTGTTGGCCGGCATCACGTAAGGGAACGAGTTGTTGAAGCCTTCGGTCTTGGTTTGCACGCCATCTCCGAGCGGCGTTCCGTAAGTGGTGGAGTTCACCAGGATACCGGCAACGGCTCGAGCGGCTATGTCAAACACGTCATCGACGGGCCTCCGCCCATTGGGGAAGCCGGCGGTGTCACCGGCGAGGAACCCAAGCCGTTTCTGACTGCCGACCGCCGTCGGGGGAATGCCGGTGTTCAGGCGCAGGAGGTCGGCTATGGGTCCCATGTCTTTGGGTCCGCAGCCGGGGCAGATGGGAGCCTCGTACTGCACCAGCAGCAGTAAGTCGTTGCGCGGCGTCGGGGGAACGGGAACGCCCAATGAGCCGAACACCGAAGCCAGTACCGGGTTGAGAACGAAGTTCGAAAACTGCGAGTCGTGGTTCGGAGTGTCCATGCTGAAGGTATCCTTGAAACCGGTGCCAATGACCACCTCGTTGATCAAGGGATTGCCCTCGCGGTTCACTTGCTGATACCCGTCCAAACCCGGCAGGAATGGCAAGGCCGGGAACGCAGAAAAGGGCCCGGGCAGTCCCAGAACCGTAATCTGTTGGCGCGACGTGCTCCCATAAGTCCCGATGACAGCCTGCTTGTCAGTGGCCGGATGCATCTTACCGTCCACAGTGAGCATGGAGATGGGGACTTCCAGCACAATGGAGTTCACGTTGTAGCCGCCCACGGCGTCGGGAGCGTAATTATGGGTATTGTCCGCGTCGATCGAGGGCGACAACACCGGGCCGACTCCGCTGCGGAAGTTCAATGAGTCAAGGGCGCCGCCCAGGTCGATAAAGAATGGGTCGTCCGCCGTTCCGGCCCAGACCTTGACTCCGCCGGCCAGGCTATAAATGCCCTGGCTGAAAAGCGATGAGTAACTCGGCATGGTCTCCGGACCGACGTTGGAGGGTACCGCGTAGAGCGTTTGGCCGCCGTCGAGCGACGTTGAGCGTCCATTCTTGACCATGGTTACTGTGTAAGTCTGGCTTAGACTCAGTCCTTCGGAGCCGGCGCCGCTCAACGATGTGATCTGCGGGATCCCGGCAATACCGCCAACGAACCCCGTAAACAGATTGGGCTGGCGGATCTGAGTGGTGAAGCGGAATTGAAAGGTGATGTCATCCTCCGCGTCCTGGTCGTTGTCAACGTGCATCTGGTAAAGCACGTTGGGGTCGAAAGGAAAGTAGTTGGGACCGTTGGCCGGCTCAAGGAGCGGGTCAACGTTCAAGATGAAGGTAACGTTGTTGGGATTGTCGTAGCTGACAAAGGCGTACCAGTCGGTAACATCCGCGCTACGGTCCAATGCCGTGATGGGCGCCTCGCGATGGCTCGATGCCAACACGCTCGGAGGCGTTAGCAGGAGCAGCGACATGGCGGGGGCCATGATTGACTTCAGCTTCTTCATTGAAACTCCCCTCTAGTAGGTTTCGTTGGCATAGCCGTAGATTCCGGCTAGCCCGCGTATTTAAGTTACGTTGTCACCGCGCCAAACGGATTTGGCCACCGCCGCAGGCTCACTGCGGGATCCAATGCGCCTGTGAAGTAAACAGCCCGTCGACAAAGCCGATGTGATAGACGAGAAAGATGCCGAACGCCACGCTGGCGCAGCCGGAAATCACGGCCAAATGCCGATTGAGCTTAAACGCTTTCCGGCCCGTGTAGACCATAGGTATGGAGATTGCCGCGGTCATGAGCATCATTCCCACCATGGCGCCGAAACCAAACACAAGCAGGTAAACAGTCGACCAGAGTGGACTCTTGATAGTGGAGAGAACCAATAGAGCCACCGCGGCCGAACCCGCCAAACCGTGCACCACGCCGACCACGAGCGGCCGTATGGTCTGATAGAGGCCCAACCTTCCGGCCGTACTCTCGAAGAACCGCTCCGTGCGGCCCAGCACCTCGCGCCTGCTTGGGGGAATCCCGTCTAGCGGAGTCAGCCTCTCCGTAATCCAACGCATGACGCCGGTCAAATTCAGCGCGCCCAGAAGAATGAGCATTAGAGCTACGCAAAACTCCATGCTCAGCCCGATTCGGGGCGGAATCACAACGCCGAAGACGATGATGGCGGATCCGACAAAGAAGATGGTGAGAGTATGCCCCAGTCCCCATAGCAGCCCAATCGTCACCGAGCCTCGGATAGATCCCTGGCGGCTCACAATGGTGGAGACCGCAACCACGTGGTCGGCATCGGTGGAGTGGCGCACCCCCAGAAACACTCCCAAAAGAATCACGCTCACAAACGGAACCATGTCCCGAGTGGAGCGAAGCCCTTGCCAAATGTGAAGCGGCGCGACAGCCGAGGCCGTAATCCCCAATCCCAGCGCTATCATGAACGCGGACGACAAATAGGGAAGATAGCGGAGCGCGGCGCTGCCGGCCCTGACGCGAGAAGACATGGCGCGCCTGGCATAGACCATGGTCAAACCGACAATCACCAGGACCGCCGCCAACCCGAGACTGAACGCGGTGATTAAGAACAACCCGAAGCCAATCCGGTGAAGCGAGAACGCACTGAGGAGCACCACAAGGGCCGCCGGACACGGCACGATTCCTCCCGTAATGCCCAGCAGGCAGAGATCGCGCAACGACATGGCTCGGCCGGATAAGTTCGAATCGGACGGGATCCGGTCGGACACAGGCTGTTTGAACATGGATAGAAGCCAGTGCGAATGGCGCTCGCCCGGGGTATGTGAATGCTCTCCGGTTTCGCCGGTCCAGTGCCTGAGGAACATGAACATGCCAAGTCCGGCGACGCTCAGACCGGAGATCCCGCCGAGCCATGGGTAGAGTTGTTCCGGAACGATGTATCGTGACGCGTAGAGCGTCGCGGCGCCTAACAGGTACACGCCCGCAGTGTGCGCGGCCGTAACGACGATTCCCAACAATACCGCGTGCCTGGCCGTGCCGTGCGAGCCTACGAGGTATGCGGCCACAATGGTCTTGCCGTGTCCCGGCTCCAGCGCATGAAGCGCGCCTAGACCTGCGGCAATCAGAGCGGCCGAGAGTAACATCCAGAAGCTCAACTCGCCTTGCGTTGAGATCAGCTCGGTAAAGCGGCTGCGCGGCGTGTTCCGCTGTCCCGACGAAACGGACAGCGGACGGACGGCTGGTGTGACGCTCACAGGCGAGGATTGCGCACTCTTGGCGCCGGAAACACCAGCGGCGTCTGGAGACTGTCTTCGGGGAACGCCCGCCCGATGAACTGAAGCACTCCCCGCCGCGGCGACTGACTCGCGCGTCTCCGCCTCAAGGGAGGATGCCCGGTAGCCCACTATAGCCGATAGCTGCTGGGGAGGGCTGTTCGAGATGTCGCTCGAATAGTTGGTAAGTTCCTGACTGCGATCGGCACCGGGCACGGAGCTATCCAGGATCGCAACTCCGTCTCCCTGCACCACGATTTCCTTCCAACCCGCCCGGCCTGGAAAGTTGTTGTCAGAATAGGAAAGTCTGTGAACGCCGGCGTGGACGTCGAGCTCGCCCCGAAACACAAACCCGAGTTTCATCGTAGGCAGACCGCCGGCGCCGTCGGCAAATTCGACTTGGCGGGACACTGTATCCAGGTTGACCGCGCGGCCATCGCTCTCCAACGAGAGGCCTGCCCTCAAAAGACTCTGCTCTCTGTCTAGGTATTTTGAGGCGCCGGGATCGTCAGCCGTGGGAGAGATGCCGAACTGCCGGGTTTCCTGGAAAGTGGGAATCTCGGCCATATCGATCAGATACCGGATCTCAATCGAGCGCCCGCCGATTGTGATTTTCGAATAATGGTTGACGCTGAAGTTACCCATGGGATGGGCGAAGGCAGCGGCGGTGATCAGAACCAGGCCAATCGGCGACCATGCGGTTCGCAGCGGGCCACGATTGCTCTTATGGTTGCGCATTGCTTGACCTTAAGTCCCGCTCCCGCGACTGGGAGATCGCTTCTAACATTCGGCTCGCCACTTCGCCTTGATTAAGATCGAAATGCGGGTTGTTCTCTAACGCAAACCTCAGAAAGTCCCGCGCCTCGGCGTCCTCGGCCAGGCTGTGATAGATCATGCCGGCATGATACAGGATCAGCGAGTCCTGGGTGTGCAGGCCAAGCGCTTTGCTTATCGCGTCGCTCGCCTCATGGAACCGGCCATTTCTGTATAGAACCCACGCCAGGGCGTCCCAGGTGTAGATATCGTGACGGATCTCAAGCTCCTTGCGCGCAAGCTCCAAGGCCTCCGGCAGCTTGATCCCACGATCCGCATAGAACATTGCCAATTCCCGATTGGCCAGCACTTGATTGAGCTTGCCAAGATGCCCGATGTATTCGACCATGTCGTACTGTTGCTGAGCTTCGCGCACCTTTCCCGTCTTCTGATAGACGTCTCCCAACTCAGCCACATACACGGGAAACGGAACGATGGCGACGGAACGCCGGTAGAGATCGATGGACTCTTGTAGCTTGCCTTGAGCGGCCCGAACCTTCGCCAGACCAGCCAGGGAGCGGTAGTGATTGGGGGCGGATGTTACGCCGGACTGATAGGACAATGCGGCGTTTGTCAGGTCGCCTGCCTGAAAGTAGCGTTCGCCCAGCTCGAAGTAGAGCCACGCGAGGTTTTCTCGGGGAATATTGATTTGAAGCGCGGCCGCGATGGCGCTCTTCATAAGCCGGATGGCTTCGGCGGAGTCTCCGTGCAGGTAACACAGATACGCCCTGCGGCTGTCACTCATATATGCCAGGGTCAAGGGAGATGAGACAGCCCGCCCGAGAGACTGCAAGGCGTTATAGGCCGTAGCTGCCTCTTCGTAATCGCCCATATCGGTGTAAGCGTCGCCTTCGATGGCGAATGCCGCCAGATTTCCAGACCCGGCGCCAATCGCCTGCTGGGCAAAGGCCAGGGCGTCCGTGAAGCGATGTTCGCCCATATACACCGAAGCCATATGAACCAGAGGGTCGGCGGCTCGGAAGTCTTGCGGCGCAAGAGCTAGCGCCCTGTTAAGCGCCCGCTCGGCCAGGTCGTAGTAAGCGATGTCGCCGGTTTCTCTGGCTTTCTGGAAGAAGGCGGACCCCAACGCGTCAAACCCGGCGTAATCGCCTGGCGCTGCCTTCACGCGGGCTTCGAGATCCTGAATCCGCTTGTCAGTCTCCGAGGAGAGTGCGGCCTGAGACCACGCCGATGCGGCGCAGAGGATCGGAAGGAATAATAGCAACCTTGCCGCGATGTGTGTTTTCGAACAGTCAGGATACCGATCCAACCAGCTTCGCACAATCATTGATTGTCTTCCCCAGCGCAGCGTGCTTCTGGCTTAAGTACGAGGCGGAGATAGATTCGGATTCGAGCCGGACAAGAATTACAGCGGGGCGACAATAATGGGCTTGGAGGTGGGCGCGGCAACGCCGCCAGCGGCTTCGAGCGTAACGGCAACGACATCGCTCTGGGTTGGAGGCGCAGTCGGACTGAAGAGGTGGATGGCGTTGCCCGTCTGGCTGGAACTAAACAGACCGGCGGGCGCCGGCTTTCCGCCGCTGATAATCCACATTTCGTATGTCTTGCCGGGCGGCGGCGGTGGCAGACGTGAAGCGATGAGCAGCACGTCCGACGTACGGAAGAATACTCGTCCACGCGGGGGCGCCGGCTGGTCCTGGCCGAAGGTAACCTCGCGGGTTTCGGGAGCCTGGATCAGTTCCAGAGCCTGGCGCATGACGGCAGCCTCCGCGCCGCTGCGCTGGGCCGCGACCCGCGCTTCCGCCAGTTCCGCGCGAGAACTGCCGGCCTGGTAGAACATCAAACCGGCGGCCAATAGCGCCGTGGCGCCGGCGGCTACCAATGCGGTGAACCAGTTCCAACGGCGTTCGGAAATTCCATTGGCGGCCGCTAGAATCCGGTTGCGCAACTGAGGCGACGGGTTGGGGCCGACAACAGCGCTTCCCATGGCGAACGCCAGCACGCGCGCATCGCGCAAACCAGCCAGGCAGGCTTCGCAGCCCCGCCCAACGTGGGCCCGCACCTCACTTCTCTCAGGATCCTCCAGGACACCCAAGGCATAGAGCAGATAATCGAGGCGCAATTCGTCGCAAGTCATGCGGGTACGGCGCCTCCCAATGCCGCGCGCATCTGCTGAATGGCCCGGCGCGTCCACGTCTTGATGGTGCCCAGGGGCTGGCCCATGCGTTCGGCGATTTCGGTTTGAGACATTCCCTCGAAATAGGCCAGCTCGATGGCCTGGCGCGATTGAGAGTCGAGCTGATCGAGCGCGCGTTTGACTTGCCGGACGAGATCGAAATCAAGCGCGGCGGTAGAAAGGTCCGCAAACAACTCGGGATGCTCGGTTTCGTTGAGATCGATCGCGCTTTCCGCCCGGCGGCTCTGGCTGCGAAGGTAATCGATGGCGCGGTTGCGCGCCACCGCGAGCAGCCACGGGCCCACGGCGCCGCGATCGGAATCGAAGCCGCCGACGCGATTCCATACGCGCAAGAAGGTCTCCTGCACCAAATCCTCGGCTACGCCGTTGTCCCGCACCATGCGCAGAATCAGCCGGAATACCACTTGACCATAGCGGTCGTACAGCTCCGCCAGGGCCTGTGGATCGCGCCGCTGCAGGCGCCCCATGAGGTCGCCGTCGCCCTTTGTCACAACCGCGAGGATCAGGGGAAACATACAGTCACCGGAAACTTGCGCCGCTCCAAGAATTATAGCCGCAGAGGACACTTTGGGCCACCATATTTATTACGAGCCAGGCGGGATCTCCGGATTAGGGAATCGGCGGCCGGCCCGGCGGGCACTGCGCGCCGGTGATAGCATGGGAGCAGATGAGGCGCGCTTGGCTGTGGTCGCTGGTTCTTCTGGGTCGCCCGGCCTTCCCCTGCAACTGCCCGTTAACCGCGCCGGTTTGCAATGCGGTGGCCTACAGTAACGTGGTGTTCATCGGCACGGTGGAATCGATTTCGCCGATCTTCCTGAGCGACTGGAATCTTTCGCGGCGCCCGGAGCTTCAGCAACTTAACCAGGCCAATGAGCAATACCTGGCCGACCGCTCGCCGCAAAACCTGGCTCGATTGAAGGACGTCTTCCGCCAGACTTTCCCCGATTTGCAGGCCGACCAGCGCGACCGTCTCGACAAGGCCGATTCCCAAAAGTCCCTGGTGGATCTCTTTTACGCCGTGCTCGGCCATGAGAAGCGCGTCCGATTCCACGTGGGCGCGGGAGCCGTCTTCCGCAGCGGCGACGACGATGACGATCAGAAAGCCAAGGGCAAGGCCTCAGTCAAAGATAAACCTGCCCCCCAGAAAGCCAAGGACGACGATGACGACAAAGACCAGGTGCTCGACATTTGGACGCCCTTTGGCGATTGCGGTTACGATTTCCAAATCGGCGAGACGTACCTGGTTTACGCCGACAGCGACGAAGACACAAGCGTGATAGAAACCGACCGCTGCACGCGCACGCGCAGGCTGTCGGACGCCGGCCCCGACCTGGCATACCTCTATTTCTACAAGCAGCGCAAGGCGGCATCGGGGCGCCTGGAAGGCTTCACCACGTTCGACGCGCTCTATGCGGCCAAGCCACACGACGCGGACAAGATCGACCAACCAGCCCCCGGCCTTACGGTGGAACTGAAGTCTCCGGACGGGGCGCGCTACGCCCGATCCGATCCCGACGGAAAGTTTCTATTCGACGGATTGGAAGCCGGCGACTATCTGCTTTCGGGCTACGCACCCGGGTTTCCCGACCGCGTGGAAATGTTGTCCGGACCCAAGCGATTCCATATGGATGCGCAAGGCTGTTCCAGCCAGGTTCTCACAATTCCCAAAAACCCGTAGCCGCGCGCCCCTCAGTAATGAAATCGGTAACGGAATTCGAGATAGACTTGCCGCGGGTCGTTAAAGTGGAATCCTCCAAAGGTCAGGCTGTTATCGAGTAAGACGCGGCGATTCGCGACATTCAGCGCGGTAAGTGAGAGTCTGTATCTCTCGCCAAAGCTCTTTCCCAGTGAGATATCGACGGTAGTGTGCTGGGGCAGATAGCTCCCCGGATATTGGGCATCCGGCGATCCGTTCGTGAATCCCGAACCGTAATATGCATTCATCGAAGCGAACGCATGCCAGGGAAGACTCGAATCGGCGCCCACGTTCAACGTGTTTCTCTGATCGTGATCCACGGGCGCCAGTCCTGGGGGCGGCTCGCATCCAACCGGCGCCGGAACGGGGCAGATCAAACCTCCCGTGAAAGGCGCCGCGGCCTTTGCAATCTGATTCGAATAGGCCACGTGGACCTGAGCACGGCGCCAGATGCGCGGGGACCGGAGCGTTGTCTCCCACCCTTGAATCAAGGCGGAAGACCAGGTGAGCGGCCAGAAGATATTCGATTCGCCTATGTTGCTATGGTCCAGCCAATTCGCCGCGCGGGTTTGAAAGGCATCTTCCTCCAGCACCCAGCCGCCAAAGGGAATCGAGACGCCATACTGGTATTCACGATCGCGCTCTCCACGCAGCGCGCCGAACGTCAAAGTCTGGCTGGAGGCCAACGCGAGCAGTGGACCGGTAGCAGTCAGGAGCGGAGGCGCCTGATAGAACTGGCCGTAAAAGCCGTGAAACACCCAGTTCAGGCGCGGGACTCTGATGGCTATGCCAAGGCGCGGGTCGGTCGCGTTCTCAACGACGGCCGGCTGACTTCCTCCGCCCACCGATCCGGAATCGAAATGCGAGTAACGCAAGCCGGCGATCAGAGTCAACCACGAGGTCGCCTTGAACCGGTCGCTGAGGAACGCTTCACCGAGGCCGCCGGTTACCGCGGCGGAAGACGGCCCGAAGTTCTGACAACTCGTACCGCAGCCCGTAAAGACGTTGTCAAAGAAGTTACTTTGATGCTGGGCGAACCCATACACTCCCACTTGAACGTCGTTGTTCTTCAAGACGGTAGCCTTCAGGCTCGCTTGTAAGCCGGCATAGTTGGCGGTCTGGTCCACGGTCGAGATCACTGGCGTGTCGTTCGGCGAAGGGCTATAGCTAGCCTCATTGTAGTGATAGAAGGGCGATACCGTCATCATCAGGTTCGGATTGAATGTGTGAATCCAGGAGACGGCGACATAACCATCGGGCTCGCGTTCGCTGTCGTGAAGGCCGTAACTGGGATACACCTGATTCCCGGATGAATTGGGATTCGGGTCGATGGGAATCTGATAATTGTCCTGCCGCAGCGAGGCCACCATCCTCAGTTGGTTCGATGGGCTGGCGTTGAATATGAAGGACGCGAATCCGCTATAACCGTTTTCCGCGTCGTGGATCACTTGTCCGATTGGGGGCTGCAAACCGTAGTCGCTCCGATTGCCGCTGAGGCTCGCGTAATAGGCGAAGCGCTGGGCATGTCCCGCGAAATCGATTTGATCGTTGGTTTGGTTCCAATTGCCGAAGGAGGTGACGATCTCCGCCTCATTGTCGCGCTCGAAGCCGGTTCGGGGCACGATATTGAAGACGCCGTAGGTGCGGTCTCCGTATTCGGCATCGTAACTGCCGCGCTGAACTTCCAGGTAATCAATGTCCTTGGGATCGATCTGCGGGCCAAGATTGGTGGCGATATTGGTGTTGGGTATCGGCACGCCGTCAATCAGCCAATCCACTTGATGGCCTCCGCGCATGTGCAGCATGTCGTGAGTCACGTACGCGCCGGGAGTGTAGTCGGCGATCATAGCCATACTGTTGGTGCGATCGGCTCCGGGAGTTTGGGCGATGTCTTCGCGATCGACCAGTGTGGTGGGCGTTACCGAATCCATATTGACCGTTTCCGCCTGGCCGGCGACTACGGCAGTCTGATTCAAGGCCGCGATGGCCAGTTGAAAGTGAAGAACTGGTGAAGAGCCGGAAGCGACTGTGACGGTCTGCACGGAAGTCTCGAATGCAGGTTGAGTGACGGTGATTCTGTAGTCGCCGACCGGTACGCTGGTGAACGAAAACTCGCCGTTATCGTCCGCTTGCACGGTTCGAGACCAGTCCGAAGTTACGGCCCGCACCGTTACCGACGCCCCGGCAATAGGCCGATGCTGCGGGTCGTGCACGACTCCTTGTATTCTTCCAAAGATGGCGGCAATCGTGACGGCTGCGGCAAGCAACCACAAAACGCCGCGCTTAGTAGCAATGCTTGGCATGTTAGCTCTCCTTACTCGGACTTAGGGCGAGGCAATGCCTCCCCTACCGTATCGGGCATAAGGACCAGGAAACGAGTTAGACGGCCGCGGGTCTAGATGTAAGGAGGGGGACGTTCAAAGAGAGCGTAGCGAGTCTCGGAGTATCCGCGCGTCGGGGCGGCCGCGATTCGCATAGGGTGCGCGGGGAGGAGCGGCACGACCCCGACTCCGGCCGCGACCAGACTCTTCCCCGCCGACCTGAAGGCCGCGGGAAGTTGTCCGCAAGCTTCCGGGCACTTTGACGAGGAAACCCAGCCCGGGCCGTCCTGGCGTGTGTTTCCGGCCAACCTTCGGCAGGAGCAGACCTTCGACCCCTTGCAGCAAGGCATGCCACAACCGGGACCCGCGCGTTCGGCAAGCAGGAACGAGCCGGAAGCATACGGGAACAGAAGGAGAACAATGGCAACCGGCCACAGACAATTCCGCAATTCCCGCCAGCGCCGTCCCTCCAAGCTAGACATACCCTTGGAGAGAAGTCTAGCACAGGAAAACTATAGCGAGTTGAGATATGCGATCAGGTCCGCCATCTGCTGGGTTTCGAAACGCGGCCAGGCGACCTTCTTCTCCTGCATGCTGGTGAGCATGCGCGGCCCGTGCTGCCACAGCGCGGAAACCATCGAAACCACCGAATAGGCGTCCTTGCCTTTGGCCAGACTGGGCGCTCCGCTGGACGGCTGGTTATGGCACGAGGCGCAACTCTTGCCCGCGAACACCTTCTTGCCGCGCTCCGCATTGCCGTTGCCCTCGAAGTACTGCCGCTCCCAAACGTAGCCGAGAATCCGGCGCATCTCATCCGGCGAGAGCGCCGCCGGCGGGGTCTTCATGGCCGGCTCGTGGTTCCACATATCCGCGGCGATATCCGTGAGGCTCTGGCCGCGCACCTTGTCCTCCAGCGCGTTGGCGCCGGTATGACACCCGGCGCAGCCTTTCGAAGCGAACAGAGCATCGCCCGAATCCGTGGCGGCGAACCGAAAAGTCCGGGCGACTCCCTTGGTTTCCGGCAGGTTCTGGAGATACACCAGCATGTCGGAGAGTTCCTGGCCCGTAAGCTGCGACCACGCCAGCTTCTTCTGGGCGAAGGCCTGGCGCATCTGGCCCCCATGGTTCCACATCTGCTGGGCCAGCAGGCTGGGGTCGGCCAGCGAATCCCACTTGGCCACTGGCGGCGCGCCGGCGAAACTCGAAGTGGTGATGCCGTGGCACTCGTCGCAATGTCTGGCCGAGAAATCCCGCTTGCCGCGCGCCGCGTCGCCCGGTTTTTCGAAATAGTGCGCCGAGACGAAGTAAGCAAACAGGTCGGCCGACTGCTCCGGCGTCAGCGCCGGGCGTACGATGCCCTGCTTCAGCATCGCCGACCACATATCCGGCGCGTGATTCCACATCACGCTCGCCATGGCGGCGGGCGTATAATCGCGGTCGAGGCGTTTGCCCAGGTCGGGCGCCGCCGTCCCGCCCTTGCCGTTTACACTGTGGCACGCGACGCACTGCTGGCTTTGAAACAACTGCTCGCCACGAGCCGCGTCGCCGGATGGAATGCCTGCCGCAAACACGCTTCCGGCAACCAGGGCAACGGCCATCACGCCAAGCTTGAACATCGGTGTCTCCTATCTGGACAGTTTAAGGCCTGTCTGAAACAGGTGCGTCTGGAAGCCCTGGTAAAGGAATAGCTGGTCGCTATACCCGTACCAACGCCACTCGGTGTTCCAGTATACGTGCTTCCCGGCCGGAATGGAAAGCCGTGCCAGCGGTTCGTAGTAGCGCGAGGCTTCCGTCCCGTTAACAATCGCCAGCGAACCGCCCAGCGTCAGCTTGGCGGCAACGCCTTTAACCGGCGGGATATTCACCTGGACGGCCGAGGTGGCGATGTGCGCATTGGCGTGGTACGTCGAAACATCCGGGCTCAGGAACTGCGGCAGGATGTAATCGATGGACGACGAGATGGTGGCGCGGTCGTACTCCGCCAACAGGCCGAACACCTTTCCGCCCTTGGGCGTCCAGTTCACCGAGAGCGAATTGTCGCGGCTGAGGAAATCGTATTGCGAACCGGTAATCGGGTCCTGGTTGTCGAGCACCGCGAAGTTCGCCTGCAACGAGAGCGCCGGCGCCACCTGATAGCGGGCCCGCGCGCGCAGCCGCGTGTAGTTGTAGAGGCTGGTGGTGAAATAGGCGCGCGCCGTCGTTGCGCCTTCGTAGTCCACATTGGCATAGAATTTCGGAGCCGGGTGGAAGTTGACCCCCGCCAAAGCCACCTGCCGGCTCAGCTTGCCCGATTCGACCAGTCCGGTCTGGCTTTGCTCGCTGGCCGGAACCGTGGCGTTGCCCCATTCGTAGCGATAACCGCCCCGCAGCGTGAGCATCTTCAGGGGGTCCCAGAACAACATGGCCTCGCCGCGGCTGTCGTTCACCCACAAGAGAGGCGACAGAACGGTCGTCGTATTGACGCTCGCACTGGAGGGCTGCGCCAGGAACGCGGCGGCCAGGCTGGAATAGGCCAATTCGTGGAAGCCGTCAGTGCTCCAGGTTCCCGTGATGCGGAGCCGCCGGAACGGCCGGACCTCTACGCCGGCAGTCCCGGACACGTGCGGTCCAACGGCCGATCCGGTCGCAAGATCCGTCTGGCCGTTGTAGAACAGCAGCGAGTTCAACAGCACGAAGTTCCCCGTCGCCGCGTCCTGGTAATTGATATCGGTCTTCGGCTCGCTGTACAGGAACTGTCCGAATACATTGAGCCACGAGAACGGGCTTGCCGACAGCAGCCCCTTCGAGTAGACGCTGTGGGCCCGGATTCGGTATGCCTGCACCAGGTTGTTCAATACCAGCGTCTGCCCCAGGATCGCGCCGGTGCTGTCGCCAGTGTTCGGCGTGGCGTCGTAGGCCGAGTCGTTGTCCTCGAAGGTTGTGCCGCCCTGCTCCAGGGTGATGTGGAGCCGGTTGAATTCGAACCGCACGCCGGCCCGGTAGTTATTGGTGCTGTCCACGAGCCTGGTCGCGACGGGGAAGGTATCGGTCGCGTCCTGCGCATAGTTCGAGATGCCCGTGCCCGATCCCGCGTTCCGGCTGAACGAAAAATAGGGCACGATGCGCTTGTTCGGCCGCAAGGTCAAATCCGCGCTGATGTTCTTGCGGTACTGGTCGAACCACTGCTGGTTGAAGCCGCCCGGCGCAAATGGATTGGCGTACGATGGCAGCGCGTTGTAATAAAGGATGTTGCTGTAATTGAAGCGGAAATCGTAGATGCCCTTCTTCTTGGCGTCCACGTGCGCCGTGTTGTAGGGGTCGCCCCCCCAATTGGAACCGCGCACGCTAAGCGAGTCGAACAGGCGATGCTTCGGGTCCACGATCGTAAAATCGACTCCGAGGAGCCGTGGGCCGGCGCTCAGGTCCACAATGCTCTGGTACGCCGCCGAGCTCCCATTGAGGTTCGTCCTAAAGCGGTACCCGAAGTCGATGCTGCCGGTGATCCACGGTTCGGCTACCGGGACCGGGTTGTCGCCGGCCGCGGGCGCCTGGGCCGCATCGGTGGTCGAATCCGCCGGCTTCGCCTGGTCTACCAGGGTCTGGGCGAACGCCGGGGCCAGCGCTAAAAGAGCGATCAGGATTTTCATCGGAGCAGCCCCCGATCCACGTAGGAACCGTGCACCTTCTGATGACAGACAGTGCAGTTTTGGAACTGCGGAGCAAACAAATTGTGAAACGCGGGCGGAATGCTGCCGATCGTCGGACTGGACGCTGCCGTGGGTGTTGGCAGATTCGAGTGGCATTCCAGGCACACGAATCGCACTTGATTGCGGGTCAGCATCTTTACGTTCGCGGAACCGTGCGGCATGTGGCAAGCCATGCAGCCGTCGAGCTTCACGGGAGCGTGCTCGAAGGCGAACGGACCGGCCAAATCGCCGTGGCACTTGAAGCAGCCCGGCTCATTGGCATCCATGGTCTGCAAATTATGCGCCAGGAAACTGCCATGCGGATTGTGGCAATCCACGCACGACATGGCGCCTTCCGGCAGGCGGTGCCGGTATGGCTGCTGGAAGCTGGCCCAAACATCGCTGTGGCACCCGGCGCAGAGCTGGTTCACTTCCGCCGTCTTACGCGCCACCAGGCCATTCGGCCCATTCTTGTGTACCGAGTGGCATGCCACGCAGGCGACTTCGTTCTTCGCATGGCTGCCGTTGATGCGTCCCACTTGGGTAGGCTTGTTCAGATGGCAGACCAGGCAGTCGCGGTCCGCGTCCGACGGCTTGAGCTTGGCCGGGTTCCGTATATCCGCCGCGTCGGCCGACTCGGCATGTTTGCTTCCCGGACCGTGACACGACTCGCAAGCCTTGCCGTCGTACTTGTACTTTTTGTTGGTTTCCACCTCGTGGTGGGGATTCTTCTGAAAGGCCGTGAAGATGTCTTCGTGGCATCCCTGGCAGACGTCGGAGCCGACGTATTCCGCCGGCTTATTGTCTTTGGGGGCTGGAGTTGGGGCGCCCGCTTTATCCTGGGCGCCCCATAGAGTAGCGGTGAACAGTGTGGCCGCTGCCACAACCACCGCCCCGCGCGCCTGGAAGGAGCGCGGGACGGTCAAAACGCTGCCGCTGGGCAATGGCCAATGCACGTGAGTTCCTCCTCCTCACTTTAGCGCAAAGCCATTACAGGCCAGCGTGAACCGAGGACGCGCTGAACGCGCCGGATGCGCCATGGCACACGCTGCAAGCTTCACCGAACTTAGCATCGGTGTTGGAATCCGCGTGCGCATAGGAAGCCGTGTCGAGGTGGCAAGCCGTGCAGGCCGAAGTGGTGGCCGGCGTCGGGCTCTCCAGCCCTTGCGGATCGACCACCGGGAGCAGGCCGATGGGGTCGTTGTTTTCCGTGCCGGAAGCGTGGCACATGCCGCAAATGGTAGTGTCCGAAACCGACCCGGTCGGAGACATGGCCGGATACAGGGTCCCGGAGAAGTCGTTATGGCTCCCTCCATGCCCAACCACGATGTAGGTCGCATTGTACGCAGCCATATTCACGCCGGAATGGATCTTGTGAACCATCAGGGCGAAGTTGATGGCTTGCGGCGGAAGAGCCTTGTCGGCCGGGACAGTAGCCGTCGGACGCGTGGTGAAGTCAGTGTTGTTGGGGTTGTGGCAAACCGGGCAATAGGTCACATCGTTGCGCAGCGCGCCGTGCAACTCCAGGTCGACGTGGCAATGGTTGCAATTGGCCTCGGCAACCACCGTGCGCCGCGGCGTCACGGGCGATCCATCCACAGAGAAGCTGATGACGGAATTGTGGGCGCTGTAGCTGGCGGAGGTCGATTCCGTGGTGCCAGCCAGCAGGGTAATGCTCGCCCGGCATTCGACGCCGATCATGTACGTGCCCGTGGCGGTGGACGGTACGGCGTTGGTAAAGGTGTACTGGCAGTTGCCGCTGCCATCGCAGGTCGAGGTTGTGAGGGCGCTCTCGGTGACGTACCCGGGGGTGGTCGCCGAGGCAGTACCGAAACTGGTACCGCCGTTGTTAGCTGCCGGGCCCGTCATGGTGAAGGACAACGAGCCGCCATTTGCGGAGAGGTAGCTCAGCGGTATTGCGGCGCCCGCGTTGTTCTTCAAGGTGTAGGCTATCGTCGGTTTTTGCCCGGCGGCGCCATTCGTCACCTTTGTCAGCACGATGTTGATGCCGGGAACGGAAGTCGAGTATTCGGGGATCACGTGCGCGCCCACGACGGAAGCGTCGAAATCCAGCTCGCCTTGCGGAATATGGCATCCGGCGCACTGGCTGTCGTCCAGTTCCGGCAGGCCAACGCCAGGCGAAGTGCCGTGGTTCAGGCCCGTCACGAAGTTGATGTTGGAGTGGCAGCCGCCGCAAGCAGCGCGGTTGGGCATCGTCATCCAGCTCTTGGTCTGAGCCGCGCCGTTATTCGGATTGTGGCAGGTCTTGGCGCAATTGCGGACGTCGGCGGGATCTACCACCGTCGCCCAGCTCTCGAGCACGTTTCCATGGCCTTCAATCGTATACGGTGTGGTGGACTCGATGGTGGGGAATGAGGAACCGATGTGGATCTGGTGAGCCATCACCGACATTTCGAGCGTGTTGCCCGTGTTGGGGTCGACGGTCTGCGCCGTGTGGCACATGACGCAAAGATCCACGCCGCGGCGCGTCCCGCCATGGAATGCCAGTTGGTAGTGGCAGGTGTTGCAGTCCGGCGTCCGGACTACGTCTCGCGGCGTCGGCGTGCCGCCAGCCGGCACAAAATCATACGTCACGGAGGCGTAGTTGGTGCCCAGATCCCACGTCGTCAGATTCCGCGAACCGTAGATGCCGATACGCGTGGAAGCGGTCGGGTCGAAGCCCGACGGCGCCTGGGTCTTGAACGTGTAGGTATACTGGCCAACCGCGGTGGTTGTGGTGGTTCCACCCGAGTCCGACGTGGCCTGAATCCCCGTGGCGCTCCCCGTGACCGCCGCGGTCACGCGAGTAATATAAGACGTGAATTCGGGGTTCACATAGGAGGGCGAACCTTTGGGGACATACGCCGCCAAAAAGCTAAGCGAGATGGCGCCGGGGGTCTGAATGCCCGCCGTATCCAAAGGCAGTCCGGTGGGGTCTGTCACCTTGTAGTTGACGCTGATGACGCCGGCGCTCGAGATGTTCGCCGAGACGACGCTAAAAACCAAGCCGGGATTGACATATTCAATCGTAGCCTGGGTCGCGTAGGCGGCCAAGTCGTGAGCGTCGAACCTACTCTGAAGGCCCCGTGCGACCTTGTCTTGTCCGCTCAGCATAAAAGCCGACACAGCCGCCACCAGAAGCACCAGGGCGTAACGGCGTACCGCGAAAACCGAAGAAGGAATCCGCATACTCTAAATCTCCAATCCTTTAGAAAACCTATCGATTAAAAATGGACGGTCGGGAAGCAACCCCACCGCGCACAAGCTTATCGGGCCAAACTTCCAGAGCACACGCCCCGCCAAAGTCCCCCCTGCGGAATCGGGTGCTGAACTCTTTTATTATCAGCGTGTCGGAAAACCCACCGGCCCATCTGATTTCCCCACACCGCCTCTTGTTGGGTGAAAGGGCCACGCATCCTGGGTGAAATTCCCCTGCCCGGACCCATCCGCGGTCCCAGGTCGGCAGGCAAACCACTACGGTGTGGTGGAATCCGGCAGATTGATCCCCTCTACTCGGATGACTGGCTGCGCTCCGCCAAGCAGCTTAGCCCCATACCTGGCCGCGATTTCGCGCTTCTCGCCGGGCATTAGCGAGATGTAATTGTCTTCCCAGAATATGGGCTTCACGTCTCCGCCGCCCTGGCCCTTCCGTATGGTCAAGTGTATGAAAAAGGCGAGGTTGGACGAAGTATTCCGCACGGTAATGCGGTCCACCCGGTCGGCCCCTTTCACCCCCGTGTGGAGCGCGGCGGTCACCTTCGCCGGCGGCAGGTTCTGCAAGGCCGTATAGTCCGCAAATTGCAAAGCCGGCGTGTAGCGGCCGTTTCCGCGCGCGAAATTGGACACGTCCGGCTGAGTGGAGAGCCAATAGAAATTCGAGCTTACAACCTTGCCCGCGGCATCCTGCAGCGTCAGCTTCACAAAATAGGTTTTCGATAACCCTTCGATCTGGGGAATGACGAACACCCTGGTCGAACTGTCCTCTCCGATTTCCACAGGCGCCGTCTCTGAGAATTTCTCGTTCAGGTCCAGGTTATAGACCTTCGCCGTCACCTTGCACCCGGCGAAAGCCTTGTAATACGAGTTCACCACCGCCACCGACCGGTCGTCGTAGGAATACTGCGCATGCAGCCTCTCGTTCGCGAGCTTGCTTCCGAAATAGCCGCCGCCGGGCCGCAGGTACCAGTCGTAGAGGTGCCAGATGGTGGACGGCCAGGCATTGTTCAACATCCACTGAATCACGCCGGTGGAAGTATATTTGTTCCTGCCGAACGCCTCGAACATGGCGCGCTCGCCTTCGTAAGTCATCAACTGGCTTTTCGCGACGAAATCCTTCAGATCCTTAGCCTTGCCGTACCGCGCTTCGAGCGCCGCCGTAAAGACGTTGAGGTTCGCATAGCTGGCGAGCCCGGCGTGAAAATTCCACCAGTCGTCGATGGGCCACCAGTGTTCCTTCGGCAGCATATCCTCGATGCTCTCGAGCACCGGCACGGCCGGCCCGGGGCTGGTCTCGGTGTTGTACCCGAATGCGCCGCCGCGGTTCGTATCGAGCAGCCAATAATTCGGCAGGACGTATTCGTATGGCCCCGTCATCTTCACGCCGGTCCTGCCCACCGTAGTGGTCCGGTCCGCGGCGGACGAAATCGTCGGGTTCGGCCAATGCTCTTCTTCCAGCACCTTCAGGTAAGCCTGCTCGGCCTGCGCGGTGGGGGATTCGTCGCTGCCATACAGCCAAACGTAAACGCTCGGATGGTTCCGCAGACGGCGGATCTGGTCCCGCAAGGACTCCGCCGCGATCGTATAGTCCTTCGGCTTCCAGTTCCGCCAGCGCTCCCAATATGAGCAGCAGCACCACCCCGGCATGACCAGCATTCCCAACCGGTCGTTGGCGCTGAAAAAATGGTCGTTTTCCAGCTTGCCCTCCAGGCGGATGGTGTTCAGGTTCATGTCGCGCGCCAGCAGGATCTCGTTCTCCTCGCGCTCGTTGTCGGGACGCAGCATCAGGTCGGGAGACCAGCCGCCGCCGCGAATCAAAATCTTCTTGCCGTTGATGGTGAACAGCCGGTGGCCCTGCGCGTCGTTGACGCCCGTAACCTGGCGGATGCCGAATTGGACGTCCTCCCGATCGGAAACCGCTCCTCCGGCCGTGAATTCCATGTGCAGCAGGTTCAGGGTCTGCGGACCCAAACCATAAGGCCACCACAGCTTGGGATTAGCGATGTTCAGCGCGGGGTAGTCTTCGGGAGAAAACGTCACCTGGATGGATTCGTGAGCCGCCAATTTCACCGGCCTCGAAACCGCGATGGTCCCGATGGATCCCTTCAGTGTGCCTTCGACCGCCTTATCCGTGGCGTTCTTCAAATCCGCGTACAGCGTCAGGTGAGCCTTGGCCGGCGGATTGTCCACTTTGGTCACCACTTGCGTATTGCGCAGCGAAACCGGGCCGCTGGTCCGAATGTAGACGTCGCGCACCAGGCCCATATCGTGGTCGGGTGGCATGGGGTTCCAGTCGACAAAGGTAATCGTGAAATCGTTCTGCGTCGGCGGGGTCACCTCAACGGCCAGCGTATTCGCGCCCGTTACGGCCACATCGGTAATGTCGAACTCGAACATGCGGTACATGCCGATAACGTCGTCGGCCTGCGCGATCCGGCGGCCGTTCAGCCAGATATCGGCCTTGTAATTAATGCCGTCGAAATTGAGCCACAGCCGCTTTCCTTTGTCCGCGGCCGGCAGGCTGAAGGTGGTGCGGTACCACCACGGCGCGGCGAACGGGCTGTCGGCCGGCGTAGGGGCGTCTAACCCGCGGCCGGTGGGCGCGCCGGGAATCAATTGCAGGTTCTCTCCGAAATAAGGATCGGCATAAAGTCCACTCTTCACTAGGGCCGCAACCACGGTGGTCGGGACGCTGGCCGCGGTCCAGCCGCCCGGTTGGAACGCGCCGGTCGAGATTTCGCCGCCTGTCTGCGCCGCCTTCGCGGACGATTGAATGAACCATCCTGTCTTCAGATCGATCCGCGCGCCGGGCGCCGGTTGACCCCACGCAACCCCAAGGCAACACGCCAGCGCCGCGATTCCGATATGCCGCATTCAGGGACATAATATCTCGAATACCGTTCGATTGTGCGAAAATACGGGGTGAAACCCGTCGCGGCGAAGATCCCGCGCACTGGCGTTTTTCTTCGGGTTGCCCGCTCTCGCCAGCATTCATTTTCGAGGAGACATTACATGAAAGTCGGTTTTTACGGCCATGTCCGCCAGTACCACAACTACAAGTCTGAAATAGACGCCAACATCCAGGAGGTCCTGGAGTCTGGCAATTTTGTCATGGGGCCCATGCTCAAACGGTTCGAGCAGGAGTTGGCCGCCTATCACGGAACCAAGTACGCCATCGGCGTCGGCAACGGCACCGATGCGCTGTGGCTCTCGTTCCTGGCGCTGGCGATTGGCCCGGGCGACG
>CAYWHA010000045.1:0-44916 GCA_964457555.1 uncultured Solibacteraceae bacterium | reverse complement strand
TGGTGACCTCGTCCTTACCAAGGACGCGCTCTACCAACTGAGCTACAACGGCAAAAAAAACTGCGCCAGCGGCTGCCAGGGGAGCCGAACCGGTGACCTTCCGATCACGGACGCTCTACCAACTGAAGCTACAACGGCTTATCTTCAGTTTACGGAAATTTCTGGTGGACGGGGGAGGATTCGAACCTCCGTAGCTCCAAGGAGCGACAGGTTTACAGCCTGTTGCCATTAACCGCTCGGCCACCCGTCCGGCCACTGCCCGCAATGCTCCCACCTCAAGCGAGATCGCAAAGCGGGGAAACCATAAGCATACAAGGAATGCGGGGCCTCCCGCAACTGCGCGCCGCCCTAGCCCTAAAGAGCCACGCAGCACTGGCCCCATTTTGTACGCTAAATTGCCCGATTTCCCGTAACGCCGTCCGCCGCATTCCTCGTCTCAACTAACAAGAGAATCCCCGTTACGAAAGCGGACGCACTCATCCGCAGCCCGAATGCGTCCGCTTTATCTGTTCCTACTCGTCGGAAATCCCCTCAAAAAGCACGGTGCTGAGATAGCGCTCGGCCGCATCCGGCAGGACAGTGACAATCGTCTTCCCAGCGAACTCGGGCATTTTGCCGAGCCGCACGGCGACGGCCACGGCAGCCCCGCTGGAGATTCCCGCGAGAATGCCTTCCTCTTTCGCCAGACGCCGCGCAACATCGATAGCCTCTTCGTTGGTGACGAGTTCCACGCGATCCACCACCGACAAATCGAGCGTCTCGGGGATGAAACCGGCCCCGATGCCCTGGATCTTATGAGGTCCCGGCTTCAGCGGCCGGCCGGCCAGGCTTTCGGTGATCACCTGACTACCGGTAGGTTCGATGCCCACCGACAAGATCTTCTTCCCCTGCTTCCCCTTGATGTACCGCGACACGCCGGTAATGGTTCCTCCGGTGCCGATCGCGGAGACGAATACGTCGATCGCGCCGCCGGTGTCTTCCCAAATCTCCGGGCCGGTGGTTTGGAAGTGAACTTCGGGATTCGCGGGGTTCTTGAACTGCTGGAGCATCACCCAGCGGTGCGGATCGGAAGCTACGATTTCCTCGGCCTTGGAGATGGACCCGGCCATGCCGTCCGGCCCCGCTGTGAGAACCAGGTCGGCCCCCAGAGCTTTGAGCACCTTGCGGCGCTCGATGGACATGGTTTCGGGCATAGTCAGGGTAATCGGGTATCCTCGCGCTGCCGCGACAAATGCCAGCGCGATCCCGGTGTTGCCGCTGGTGGGTTCGATGAGCGCCTTGCCCGGCTTAAGCACGGCGCGCTTTTCCGCGTCCCACACCATGGCCGCGCCGATGCGGCACTTCACCGAGTAGGCCGGATTGCGGCCTTCGATCTTGACGAAGATCACGGCTTTCCCGCCATCGGTCAGGCGGTTCAGACGCACCAGCGGGGTGCGCCCGATGCTAAGCGAATTGTCGTCGTATACTCGCAATTCAGATCTCCCAGTTGAGGACATAGCGGTTCTGCTTTTCTTTCCATTCGCGAAGCAGATCGGCGAACGTGGCTTGATCCACCACTCCGGAGACCGCTTTGTCCACCTTCTCCCACATCGCGGTGAAGGGCGTCTCGGCCTGGCGGCGGTCGTGGCCCTTGGCGGTCCGCAGACCCTCCACGGAACGAAGCACCTCTCCCGGCGTCAGCGACTCGGGAGGCCGCGCCAGAAGGTAGCCGCCTTCGGCGCCGCGGCGCGATTCGACGAAGCCCGCCTGCTTCAGGCCGGCCAAAATGAGTTCGAGGAACTTCTGCGGGATTTTCTGCCGGCGCGCGATGTCGGCGATTCGGATCGGCTCGCCGGGTCGCTGCGCAGCCAGGTCGAAGATAGCCAGCAGCGCGTAGTCACTTTTCACTGAGATATACATGGAGGTCCTGAAAACCAATCACCATCAACCCAGTAGAGATTGTAGGGCATGGGATGGCATGGGCGCAAATGGGATGGCGAGAAACCAGACTCGGAAGCCGGGTTTCGAGTCTTCACCCCGGCAAGAACGGATTATGGACGCGGACACCGCCCAGTATTGCGCCGTGCTGGAGGTCTTCGCTGTAGAGAAGGTCCGTGCCCGCCAGACGCGCCGCATGAACGATCACCGCATCCCAGAAGGAAATTCGATTCAATCGGTGGAATTCGATAGCCGCGATGACGTCGTCCTCCACGAAGCGAACGACTCGGGCGCGCGTAAGCAACTGAACCTTCCGCTGCGCCGTTTCGGGGTCAACGCCCAGTTTCCTGGTTGCCGCGGCAAAGTACTCTTGCAAGACCTGAATCGAAACAACCAGCAGACCGGAGCGCTGGTAATCCGTGATGAGCTGAATTGCGCGCGCCTGCTTGACTGGCGCCGATGCGTCATCGGCGTAGATAAGAATATTGGTATCGAAAAATGCCGCCCGGTTCATGCCCGCTTGTGAAGTTCTTCTCGATCGAACTTCCATCCGTGCGAATCGCCATGAGTGAGCTTTGAGAGGCGCTCGAATTCGGCGGCGTCTTCGTTTGGATCCGACTTTCCCGCCAGTCGCTCGAGATATTCCCGAACGAGTTGATTCACACTCGTTCCAAGAGCTTCGGCTCGGCGGCGCGCACGGAGCACCACTTCGTCGTCGACCGAGAGCGTGACATTCATACACACATATTACGTGCGCACGGAAGACGTGTCAAGTCGGGTCGAGGCCCCGTGCTGAGGGTAGCCGGGAAGACGCCTCGATATTCGGCTGATCTCCGCAAGGCGCCCAACCGCACGGGAAGAGAAAGAATATTGGAGATTCCGATGAGAAGCGAGTGCGATTTTTCCCAGTCCCGCAAGAACCCTTACGCCAGTCAACTAAAGCGCCAGATCACCATTCGCCTTGATGCCGCGGCAGTCGACTATTTCAAGGAAATGGCGGCCGAGTTGGGCATTCCGTATCAGAACCGCATCAATCTGTTTCTGAGGGACTGCGCCATCGAGAAGCGGCGGCCTGTGATCCACTGGCCGCGGGAAGCGCCAACCGAAAGGCCTGCGGCCGCCCGGAAGGGCTGACCCGTTATTTCAGGTTCTCTTCGAACAGCTTTAGAATGCGCTTGTACTCGTCGGCCCAACTGGAGGGTTCCACGAAGCCGTGGTTTTCCATCGGGTACATGGCCACCTGCCAGTTTTCCTTGTGCAATTCGATGAGCTTTTGCGTCAGGCGCACGGTGTCCTGAAACTCCACGTTGGTGTCCACCATGCCGTGGCAGATCAGCAGCGCGCCCTTCAGCCCTTGCGCGAAGTAGATAGGCGACGATTTGCGATAGGCCTCGGAATCGGTCTGCGGCAGGTTCAAAATGTCCGCGGTGTAGCCCTGATTGTAGTAAGCCCAGTCGCTGACGGGCCGGAGCGCGGCCCCGGCGGCGAACACGTCCGGCTGCGTAAACATCCCCATGAGCGTCAGAAACCCTCCGTAGCTGCCGCCGTAGAGACCGATCTTCTTCGGATCTACGCCGTGCTCGGATACTACGTATTTGGCGGCGTCCACGATATCGTCCAGATCCTTGCCGCCCATGTGCTCGTAAACGGCGGTGCGCCAGTCGCGGCCATAACCGGCCGACCCGCGGTAATCCACGTCGATCACCAAAAACCCGCGCTCCATCAGGATGTGGTTAAACATGTACTCCCGGAAGTAATTCGTAGACCACCAGCGGTCCACGTTCTGCAAGTAGCCGGAGCCGTGAATGAAGACCACCGCCGGCCCGCCTCGGCGGAAGTTGGCAGGCTTGAACAGGCGCGCCGGAACCTTGACGCCGTCGCGCGCGGTGAACATCACGATGGGGGCGTCCTGCCAGGCGTACTGCGAGAAATCCGCGGCGGGCGACGCGGTGAGCTTCCGGCCATCCGCCAACGGCCGGTTCTCCTGAACGTACAGCTCCGGCGGCTTATTGGTGAAGGAGTATAGGTCGGCGATCCAGCGGTCGTCGGGAGAGACCGTCGTGGTGTGCTTGCCGGGGGCCTTGGTGAGGCGCGTCAGCGGGCCGCCTTCGGCATCCATGACGTACAGATGATTTTCAAATGGCCCATCGAGATTGGCGGTCAGGTAGAACTTCGATTTGTCCCTGGATTGCCGTACGCCAAGCACCTCCCAATTGCCGGAGGTGAGCGCGCGCGGATCCCCGCCACTGAACGGGACTGCGTAGAGTTGGGAGTAACCGGTGCGTTCGGATTCGAAGTAGACTTCGCGATCGTTCTTCATCCAGCCGGCGGCGGAGACCCCTTGCCCGTCGTTCACCCAGGCATCGTCGTGGATATCCGCCAGCGTGCGCGCCTTTCCGGTAGCCGGGTCGAGCGCCAGGATCCAGCGGTCCTTGTTATCCTCGGCGCGGCCCACCACGAACGCCTTCCCGCCGTCCGCCGACCAGACCGGCTGCCCAAGCTCAATTTGCCGCGCGGGCTTCCCAGGCGTTGCCGCAATCCCCGCGTCCACCCACGTGACCACTCCCGTATCGGCCGCGATCAACGCTAACCGCGTCGTGGAAGGCGTATCGCCCACATCCGAGCGCCCTCGTAGATCTTCCGTGTAGGCGGATTCCGTGACGTAGCTTGGAACGATGGTGGCCTTGGCGTTGCCGTTCTCCATGATCTCCGCGGTGACCGTCTTTTCATCGGGCGAAAGCTGCAGGGACGCCACCGACTGGCGCGCCTGAAGCGTGAAGGCCTTACGCGGATTGTCGCGTTTGCGCTTGTCTTCATCCTCCTGCCGCCGCGCGGCGCGCTCGCGCACCGTTTCAAGCAGGTCCTTCTGCTCTTTCTTGAGATATTCCTGGCTGTCGGTGCCTTTGGGCTCGCCCTCGTCCGCAACCGGGGCCGCTCCGCCTCTGCCGCCCCGGCCGCCACGCCCGCCGGTCGCGGCCGGAGTCGCCGCGGCACCAGCGGCTGCCGGGGCGGCGATATCGGTAATCTGCACCAGCCCGCCAGCGTCGAGCGACATCACGTAAAGGTTATTGGCGCGGGTAAAGTAGATGCGCTTGCCGTCGCGCAGGAAGTGGGGGTTCGATTCGGCGTCGGCCGTCTTCGTGATCTGCCGCGTTTGGCCGGTGGAGTTGTCGTACAGGAAAATATCGCCGTCGCGGGCATAAACCGTCAAGCGCTTGTCCTCGGTCGAATCGCCGGTCAATGGCGGCGCGGCCTTGGCTTCCTCGTCGGAGAGCTTGCGCAAGCCTGAGCCATCGCGGTTCACGACGTAGGCGTCAAGTGGCGCGTCCTGTTTGTCGGAAGCTTGCTTCCACTGGAAATAGATGCGCTGGCTGTCGCCGGACCAGCGCACCTGCGCCGGTTCGTACCCTACCAGAGCGGGTCCGCGCATGATGTTGTCGATGGTCAGGGCGAACCGGCTGGACGTCTGCGCCTGCAACAAGGCCAGCGTAAGGCCGAAGAGAAACAGGGGTTTTTTGCTCAAGACAAGATCATATCGTATCGCGCCGGCGTTGCGGCGCCGCCTCAACAACTCAATAGATCGCTCTCTTCGGCGGTGAGTGGAACGGTTGCGTGACAGAACGGGTATCGGCCACATCCCCAAAAGTAGCCATCTCGACCCTCCCTGATCGCCATGGGGTGATGGCGCCGGCAGTAGCGGTTAGTCTGCTCCAAGTTCTGTATCCGCGCATTGATGCGGCACTTCCGCTGCAATTCATCGCTCTGACGAATGGCGGGCAGCCTTTCGTTTAACTCTCTAATCTCTTTCCGAACTCGTTTGGCCACAGCGTAAGCGCCAACCGCGTCTTTGATTTCGGTGAGCCGGTTCACAATTTCCCTATATTCCCGGAGGGAATCCACGATTGCCAACTCCTCCTTCACCTCAATGAACGCCCGGAGCTGACCCGATACCGGGGTCAGGCTCTTCAAAAAGTCGATATCGGTTGGTGCAAAAAGGAGCCTCTGGGACGGAAAGCAATGCCTCAGGGCCGCCAACCTATTGGTGATCACGCGATCCAACTCCGCCTCCGAAGTGACGTTCTCCAGCGAAGACCGCAGATCGTCAATGGCCTTTCGGACTTCCATCGCGCAATGCCTCGCGGGACGCCGCCTGAGAGAAATACGAATTCGAAGCTCGGCTCCCAGTTGTTCTATCGGCGGCCGGCCCGCCTGAACTTTATAGATGAAGTAGTTGTTTTCAGCCGGGGCACTCGCCGGGCGCGCCGCCGCGCCAACTCGCCGCGGTCCTCACACGCTGTAGTCTTCTCCTTCCTTCAAGGTGGCGTTGAGCGCGTGACGCTTGCCGTTGAGGGTCAGCGTGCGGCATTCGAGCGCGCCGTGATCCACGTGCAGGGTGAAGCCCGTGGCAGTGACGTGGAAGACGCCCCAGGCGGTGGCGGTGCTCCAGAAGCAGCGGAAATCCGGCGCGGCGTTGATGGTGATGGCCCGCTCGCCGCCGTGGTAGCGGAAGCCGCTGAGCGCCAGAACGCCGCTCCAGGCGGCCATGGCGCGGGCGTAGTGGTGGCCGCATTCGGCTTCGTCCCACGGGTTGCGCTTCTCGCCATCGTAGCGGGCGCGGATATTGCGGATGCACTCGATGCCTTCGCGCGTCATGCCGGCAAACAGCATGTGGGTGGCGGCGGTGTACTCGAAGCCGGTCATCACCTCGGCATAGTAAGGGAAGGGAATGCGCGGCCGCTCGGCCTTTGCGTAGTCGCAGATTACCATGGCGGCTTCGTCATTGAGGGCGAAAGTGCGTTGCACGGTGTCGTGGTTGGCGAGCGTGCGCTTGTAGTTATAGCGGTAGATGGAAGCCAGCGTCTTGCGTATGTGATCCGGCGAAACAAGCGGGCCCAGCCCCACCACTTCGGCCATGTACTGGCCCACCAGTTGATCCACCAGGCAACCGGCGCCCACTTGATATTGCGGGTTCTCCGTGTCTTCGCTGCCCATGTTGCCGGTGATGCCGGGCGCCACCTTGTCCTTGGAGACTCCGCGGATTTCCTGGATGTAGAATTCGCCGTTGAAGAGATGGGCGTCCGTCCACTGGCGCCCGCTTTCGAAAAGGCGGCGGTATTCGGCGGCGCTGGCGGAATCGCCCACGGCGCCGGCCATCTCCTCGCCGGCCCGCAGCGCGCCCAGATAATAGATGCCGCACATGGGGTTGGGACCGTAGAACTCCACGTCGTAGGTATTGTGCTGTACGCCTTCCATGACGCCATCGCGGTTGGCATCCCATCCGCCGTGAATCCACGCGAACTCGATGGCCTTCTTGATCTTGGGCCACATGGCGCGGAGCCAGTCCATATCGCCGGAGAGCAGCCAGTCAAGGTACGCGTGCATAATCTGGCCCATCTGGCCATCGGCGGCGGCCCAGCCAAAGCGCTGCGCGGAGTCGTGCGGCAGGACCTCGCGGAAGCGTATGCCGCCGGCGTCGTCCAGGTCGAAACCGAAGCTGACGCCGCGCAGGGAGCGGGCGAAGGTGGGAAAGAGGTGGGCCGTCACGGTCTCGTAATTCCAGACGTGCGTGCAATTGCCGTGGCAGCAGCCGGAATGGTCGTTGACGCCTTCGAAGCCGTGGAACTCGCCATCGGCGGTTCGAAAACAGGTGGTGGCGACAAGCGTGGAGAGGTTGGCGCTGGCGGCCTCTTTGATGACGGAAGGGAGCGTGGAATCGCGCAGCGCGGCGGCGAAGCGGCGGGTCTTCTTTTCGAGCGGGTCCAGCTGCGCGGCGGCGTATTCGGCCGCGGCCCAGGCGTCAGGGAATCGGGTGGCGTAGTGATTACCGATGAGGGCGTCCTCCTGGCCCCTGGGCGCCGACCATCCGCAGCGGCGGGGCGTGCGGTTGGGAAAGTGCCAGGCGAAGAGGAAGGTGAAATCCGCGGCCGCGCCCGCGGCCACTGTGCGGTTGAGGCAGAGCGCGCCGACGGGCCCGATTTGAGCCGCCTCCGGACCGAGTTTGCCATCGCTCGTGAAATCGTCCCAGAAAAGCATGGGCGAATTCCACCAGCGGCCCCGTTCCCATCCGCGGAGGTAGGTGATGCGGACATCGGCGGGATGGAGCGCGGTGAGCGCGAAACTGCCCTTGAGGGGATCGGCCGCGGGGAGATCGGTGCTGGTCATGAAAAGGCCGTCCAGAAGATCGGCGGCGCGGTATTCGGCGGTCCGCGTGTCGGCGCGTTGCGGGCGTCCGGTCGGATTTTCGATGGACCAGGCGATGGAGACGCTGGCAGCCGCGGCGCCGGGGTTGGTCACGCGATAGCGCAGGATGGCGACGGGGAGGCCGGATTCATCGGGTTCGTGGGGGATGAACGGGGTGAATGCTTCGAGCGAGACGCGTACGGGGAGAGCGGAGTCGGCGAAATCGACGCGGGCGAGGGGGAACTGGCCCGTGAAGGTCGCCGACGCCAGTCGGACAAGGCCCGGCGCGTTCTTGGAACCGAGCCCGGTAGCGCCTTCGTAAGGCGGCTGGATACGGGATTCCAGCACGCGGGCAACGGGCTTGTGATTTCCGGACTGCACCCAGATGGCCGGGAAGGCGTATTCCGGCGCGTTGCCTTTGTCGGCGCGGTTGAAGATTTCCCAATCGCGTAGCTGTCCGCGCCCGCCGAGCGAGACGGCTCCGGCGGCGACGCCTCCCAGCGGGAAGGCAATGGCGGTGAGATGCCGTCCGGTGAAGACGCGCGGGTAGGGGATCTCGGGCGTGGCCGGCGGCGGCGGAGGTCCGGCGGCGGAGGTCTGGGCACTGGCTTCGGTTTGAGCGGCGACGCCGGCGAGGGCCACCTGCTGAAGGAACGTGCGGCGCTTGGTGGACATCAGGTATATGGTACTGTGCCGCCGGGTGAGTGAGAGCGATACGATTAACGAGTGACCCCATGAGCCCTCGTAATCAATCCGTGTTCCGCCGGGCGGTGCTGGCAGGAATGACCCTCCTGGTTGCGGGCAGTGAACCCCAAGCGCTCGCGCAGTCCAAGGCCCTTCCGCTGACCAACCGGCGCGTGCTGTGGCTCGGTGACAGCATCACGCAGGATGGCGCGTACGTCTCGTTCGTGGAATATTATCTCGACAAGCGTTTCCCTGGCGACAATTTCGATTTCGTCAGCATCGGGCTGTCAAGCGAGACGGTCGCTTGCCTTTCGGAGAAGGCCCATCCGTTCCCGCGTCCCTGCCTGTCCGAGCGCCTCGCGCGCGCCCTCGACCGCGTGAAACCGGCCACGGTGGTGGCCTGCTATGGCATGAACGACGGCATCTATCACCCGCAAAGTCCGGAACGCCTGCGCGCTTTTCAGGACGGCATCCACCGGCTGATCGATGCGGCGAAATCCGCGCAGGCGCAGCTCATCCTGCTGACGCCGCCGCCCTTCGATCCGTTGCCGGTGAAAACTCTGGTGCCCGCGGACGCGCCGGACTTCAGTTATCTGGCCCCGTTTGCCAATTACGATTCGGTGCTTGAGGATTGCAGCCGTTGGGAACAGAGCTTGCCGGTGGGCGACGCGCTCATGGTTGTCGATCTGCACACGGCTCTCTCCCGGTACGTCGCCCAAAAGCGGGGGGCCCAGCCGAATTTCAGTTTCGTTACCGATGGCATCCATCCATCCGCCGCCGGACATTTGCTCATGGCGCAGACCATCCTCCGGTCAATCGGAATCGAAACCGGCGGTAACGATCTGGAAGCGGAATTGGCCCGCATGCAAGCCGATCCCTTGTTTGCGCTGGTCCGCGAGCGCCGTGAGAAGCGCTCCGCCGGATGGCTGCAATTCGTCGGCTACACGCGCGACCGAACGGTGAAATCCGATTCGGTGGTGGAAATCGAGAAGGCCGCGGCCGAATCGCAGGCGAAGATCGACGCCATGCGCCGGTCCCAATAGTTATAGGAGTCAAAATGCAGAAACGCAAACTGGGAAGCAGCGACCTGGAAGTATCGGCCATCGGGCTCGGCTGCATGGGAATGAGCTTCTCTTACGGTCCGCCCAAGGACACGAAGGAGATGATCGCTCTTCTCCGGGCAGCCGTCGAACGTGGCGTCACCTTCTTCGATACAGCCGAGGTGTACGGCCCGTTCATCAACGAGGAACTCGTGGGCGAAGCCCTCGCTCCCTTCCGCCGGCAGGTGGCGATCGCCACCAAGTTCGGGTTCAAACTCGATCCGAACACAGGCCAACAAGGCGGGCTGGACAGCCGGCCGGACCATATCAAGCAGGTGGCCGAGGGATCGCTGAAGCGGCTCCGAATCGATGCCATCGATCTGTTCTATCAGCACCGGGTTGACCCGGACGTGCCGATCGAAGACGTGGCGGGAGCGGTGAAGGACCTGATTCGGGAGGGCAAGGTCAAGCACTTCGGCCTTTCCGAAGCGGCGGCGGGGACGATTCGGCGCGCCCACGCGGTCCAGTGCGTCACCGCGGTCCAGAGCGAATACTCGTTGTGGACCAGGACCCCGGAGAAGGAAGTGATGCCAACTCTGGAGGAACTCGGAATCGGCTTTGTCCCGTACAGCCCCCTGGGCAGGGGGTTCCTGACGGGAAAGATCGACGAAAACACTACCTTCGGCGGTTCGGATTTCCGCAACATCCTTCCTCGTTTTACGCCGGAGGCGCGAAAGGCGAATCAGGCCCTGGTCAATCTGCTCGGGAAAATCGGAGAGCGAAAGGCCGCAACGCCCGCTCAGATCGCGCTCGCCTGGCTGCTCGCGCGGAAGCCGTGGATCGTTCCAATCCCAGGCACCACGAAGTTAGCGCGCCTGGAGGAGAACATCGGAGCGGCGGCAATCGAACTCAACGCGAATGACCTTCGGGAGATCGATAGCGCCGCCTCCACAATCGCGGTGCAAGGGGCCCGGTACCCGGAGAACCTGGAGAGGATGACCGGCCGTTGAACCGGCCCTGCGGCCGCTTAAAATGCGAACCGCAGCATCAGGTTGATTTCCCGCTCGTCCGCCGAGCCGCGCACATAGTTGCCGCCGAGAGTGCTGATAATCTGACCGACGGCGCCGGGCGAACTGATATTCGAGGATGGAAGACCGAAGTGCGGATGATTCAGCGCGTCGTTGGCGATGGCGTCGAACTCGAACGGGATGGCCGGCAGAATTGGCATGGCGCGTCTCGCCTTGCCGGATCTTGCGCCTATGGGGTGTAAGCTCGGGAGATAGATCGAAATGAAAATCAATTCAAAGGATTTCCGGGTGCGGCCCGGAGAAAAGGTCCAACTCAGAGCGTGGCCGACGAGTGTGAAGCCCTTTTTCGAGTCAAAGAAGGACTATCGAACACTCCTGTCCGAACACGTCGCCGAGTTGAGCTCGTTGCAACGCCTTCACTACGCATCCAACCGTTATGCGTTGTTGCTGGTCTTTCAGGGGATGGACGCCGGCGGCAAGGACGGCGCCATTCGGCACGTAATGTCCGGAGTCAACCCACAAGGGTGCCAAGTCTCCAGTTTCAAGCAGCCGAGCGCCGAAGAGTTGGAACATGACTTTCTCTGGCGCACGACGCGCCGGCTGCCCGAGCGCGGTCAGATCGGCATATTCAATCGTTCCTATTACGAAGAGGTGCTGGTTGTTCGGGTACACCCGAAGATCCTCCGCAGCCAGGGGCTTTCGGAAGACTTACGCGACGAGAGAACCCTGTGGGAGGACCGGTACCACTCCATCCGTGACCTGGAAAGCCACCTTTATCGCAACGGAACGCGAATCGTCAAGATATTCCTTCACCTCTCAAAGGAAGAACAGCGCAAGCGATTTCTCGAGCGCATTGACGAGCCGGACAAGAACTGGAAGTTCAGTCTTGCGGACATTCACGAGAGGAAATACTGGAAGCAGTATATGGAGGCATATGAGGCATGCCTGAAGGCGACCGGCACGCATCATGCGCCCTGGTATGTCGTTTCCGCCGACGATAAGGAGAACGCCCGCCTGGTTGTTTCTCAAATTGTTCTCGATGCGCTTAGGGAACTGAAGATGGCCTATCCCAAGACCACTGCGAAACGCCGGCTGGAATTGAAATCCATCCGCAAGCTGTTGATGAAGGAGCGATAACGGCTAGCCGCTCAAATACCACGGGATATTGACCACCGTAATCCGCCGTTCGCTCTTGGATAGGATTAGCGCCCGCAATACCTCAGCCCGGTTATTATGCAACAGAGCGTAGTACCACCTGCTCTCGACTAACTCGGCTAGTAACACGGCGATTTGCCTGTCAGGGTTGGCCTTCTCAAGCTCAAGCGCGTAATCGACAATCGGTCCGATCACAAAGCGGAATCGGGATCTCAGGATTACCAGTTCCGGCGCCGGCGCTCCAGCCTCTCGCGCCGGAGTCTCCACAAGCTCATGCCACCGGCCGGCAAAACCATCCGTGTCTTCCTCGCAATCCACGTGTACCACCTTGATTTCCGGTGAGAGCGTCCAGGCAAACCGCAGCGCTTTGTTCGAGACCTTGCTCCATCGTTCGATGGGCAGCATCACCAGGAGTGGTTTGAGATTTCTTGCATTCGCGGGCGTATCGTCTTTCGTCTCTTCGGTCACCCGATCGTAATGCCTCTTGACGATCCGCATCGTCAGCATCAATCCCGGAATCAATAGCAGGGTGAGCCATGCGCCCTCCGTGAATTTCGCGACCAGCACCACAAGCACGGTGAGTCCCGTGGCAACCGCCCCCAGCGCATTCAGCGCCATGCTCTTCCCTGATCCCGCTGCGCCGGCCTTCTTCCAATGCATCACCATCCCAGCCTGCGACAGTGTGAAGGCCAGAAAGGCGCCCACCGCATACAGCGGAATTAACCGGTCAGTCACGCCGCCGAATACAATCAGCAGCGCGCCGGCCAGCACGGCTAACGCATAAATCCCTTCCACGAATACCAGCCGCCGGCCACGCAATGCTAGGCCATGTGGCAGGAAGCCGTTCTGCGCGATGGCCCTCGATAACCTGGGAAAATCCGCAAATGCCGTATTCGCCGAGAGCGACAGCACAACCAGGATCGATGCAATACTCACCCAGTAAAAAAGACCCCTGCCGGCCACCGCCCCGAGTAACTGCGAGAGCACGCTCTGATACCCGGCTTGTCCCGGCGCAGTCGCTGCGATTCCGTAGGCCTTTGCCAGAATCGCGATGCCGGCCAGCATCAGGATCAGAATCCCGATTACAATCGTCAAGGTCAGGCGCGCGTACTTGTCCGGCGGTTCCTTGAAAGCCATCACCCCATTGCTCACTGCCTCCACCCCAGTCATAGCCGTGCAACCGCTGGCGAAAGCGCGTAGCAGCAGCCAGATGCCGATCGCCTCCGTGCCATGGAGCGGCTGGGGCGGTGGGATGACCGCCACCGGATGTCCACCCGCGGCCAGTGTCTTTGCCAATCCAACGGCAATGGCGCCCAGCAGACAGACAATGAAAAGATACGTCGGGATCAGGAACACTCCGCCCGTCTCCCGCACGCCTCTCAAGTTGACGCCGGTTACCAGAAGCAGAATCCCCAAACACATCGACAGAGTGTAGTGCTCCAACGACGGTACTGCCGAGATCAGCGCTCCGACACCCGCCGATATTCCGACCGCCGCGGTGAGCACGTAGTCCACCATCAGCGATGCCGCCGCCAGCAATCCCGCCCAGACCCCCAGGTTCTCGCTCGCCACCGTGTACGAGCCTCCGCCCTGCGGGTACGCCGTTATGGTCTGCCGGTAGGAGAAATAAACGATGCTGAGCAGAATGATGATGCTGACGCTGATCGGGACAATGTAGGCCACCCCGGCCAAGCCGAGCGGTATAAGGAGTGTCAGAGCGGCTTCAGGGCCGTATGCGGCCGAACTCAGCGCATCCAATCCGAAGATCGGGATGCCCTTGACCGGACCAATCCGCTCGGCCTTCTCTTCTTCCGTGGCGAGCGGCCGGCCGAGCAGCAAATCGACGAGCGACATGGACACATCCACTGTACCGCCGCGGCCCACCGGAATGCGCGCCAATCCGCGCCCGCTTTGTGCGCAACGGCACTAAGCCACCCCTCCGTTACGCTCCCTATCGTCTTGCCTTAGCTCTTGCCGTCTAAGTCCTCATAAGCGTGGGATACGGCGTCTGCTTGCTCTCTGTAAACTCTTGCCTTTCCGTACGGCAGGAACTTCGCATATCGGGAATGTGTCTTAGCGAGCGTATGGGCGTGCTTGATCGGACAAAAGTGCTGCTCGGTTCGAGCCGCCACTTCCGTGATCATCGCGAGCAATCCGTTGGCATAGGAACAATAGATACAACCGACCTTCTCGATGGTGTTCAGATACGCCAGTTTCCCCCGGTCGAAGATCAGGTAGTCTTTCCTCCGAACCTTAGGAATCCCGTAGATAGGAAAACATACAAACTGATATAGGGCCACCGAAAGATCCAGCAGGACGAAGGGAACCGCGCACGCGTAAATCAGCGGCGACGACAAGATGACCAGCAACCGGGTACTTCGGAGATGCTTCCAACTGGATATCTTGTGCAGGCGGTGTTCGATCAGGGTTTCCAACGAAAACGATGAAGGGTTCTCATCGCTGCAAGGCTTGTCGTCGATTACCCGCCTGTTCCGCTGCTTCTTCATAGTGTCCGTGTTTGCACGAGCAGGGCCAAACGACGACACGCGGCGTGCAGCCTCTGAACCACGGAGCGACGGCAAAGCTCGCACCCCGACGTGCAGCTTCTGCACCGCCTCAGTTCGTAAGATGCGCTGGAAAGGACGGAAGCCCCGCCCCGTTGTGAGCGAGCCACGCCACAGGATGGCTGCGGACGTCGCCATTGCGTTCTGTAATGTCCGCCCAGTTGGGGTCCGCTGTAAGCTTGAGAAACACGCCGGGGGTGCCCTGATATGTGCCCTCGGCCAGCACAACTTCGTCGCCTTCGCGGAATGCGGTCCCAGTTCCAGGCGCAGGGTTCGCCGTTGTGGAACCTGGAATCGAAGTAGGCGCGTCCGGCAGCTTGTTCATGGCATCTCCGTCGGTACTGGTTGAGTTCGGAACGCCGCTAGCAGGGTCATGAAGACTACGGTGCAGGCGAAGCCCATCAAGACAAAGACTTTCACGATCAGAAACAGTGGGCTGAACATTACGAATGTCGCGGCAAAACCAGCCGCCCAGTAGTATTCCTTCGACCAAACCGCGCGTTGCACGAAGATGATCGCCGCCATACAAATCACGAACCCCGCAAGCGGTCCATAACTCGCAGTTAGATACGAAAAGACCGCGGCGGTCGGCAGGATCGGAAGTAAAGCCCACTTGCTGACTCTCGCAACCGCTTGTAGCATCCTTTGTCCCTTCTTTCTTCTTGACAGATGACTTAGCTGCTTGGCCACTGCACGGCTGTGGCCATCGGCCGGCTCCGCCTACGGCCACTGGAGTGCCTGTTCGTGAGCGCGGGACGTTCCCGCCGAGGCCTGCATCGCGCCGAAACGAAGCGCCGCAGACGATAACAACTTAGACCAAAGGATAAAACCAAAGAAATGAAGCTACTCAAAGCAGCCATGACGGTATTCTGTATGTCCCTCGTGGGCGCGGCCCTCGTGCCGGGAGCCAAGGCGGACGATTGGAATAAGAAGACGGTAGTCACGTTCAGCGGTCCCGTGGAGATTCCAGGGGTTCACCTCAAGGGTTGGGGCGTATTGCCCGCCGGTACCTACGTCTTTAGAATTCTGGATTCGCAGAGCGACCGCCACATCGTCCAGATCTTCAGCCAGGACGAAAAGACCATTTACGCCACGATTCTGGCCATTCCGAACTTCCGGCTGAAGGCCACTAACAAGACCGCGATCACTTTCAGAGAGAGACCCGCCGGCCAGCCCGAGGCTTTGCGCGCGTGGTTCTATCCCGGCAAGAATTGGGGCGAGGAGTTCGTTTATCCTCGGGCGAAAGCGGTCGCTCTCGCCAAGGAAGTCAACACACCCATCCTATTTGTAGCGGTCGACGTTCCTCTCGAGGTCTCCGAGCCGATCGTATCGGCGGACTCGCCTGAGGTCGTCGCGCTCAAGCAGGCTCCCATCATGGCCGTTCAGCCGACCGGCGAAGAGGTGCAGCTCGCCGAGGTGGTTACGCCGCCGCCGGCGGAGACTGAAGTAGCGATGGCCGCGGTGGCGGAGACGCTCCCAACCACGGCGAGTCCGCTGCCGCTGTTTGCGCTGTTCGGGCTTCTGGCGCTGGGCGGCTTATTGGCCCTCCGCGTGGCTGAAAAGCGCATGTCGTAAGGGTCTCTCGATGCGTCACGCGGCGCGCAGCTCCCAAGCGCGCCGCGCCAGACGGAGCCGGGAGAAGAGAAGGTAACGGCATGTGGCGGATCGTCATTTCGCTTCTGCTCCTGACCCGCTTCGCGCCCGCCGCACAACCTGCTGCGGCAGGCAAGGGCCAGGACCCGGAGTCATACAAGATCTCAGTGGACGTTAACCTGGTGGTGCTGAATGCCACGGTTCTCGACCGTCAGGGCCGCTTTGTCTCCGACTTGGGCGAGGGCGATTTTGCGGTCTACGAAGACGGCGTCCGGCAATCCATCAGGCTCTTCCAGCACGAAGACATCCCAGTGACTGTCGGACTGGTTGTCGATCACAGTGGAAGCATGTTACCCAAGCTCACCGAGGTGGTCACTGCCGCCCGAACGTTTGTACGGTCGAGCAACCTGGAAGACAGGATGTTCGTCGTCAACTTCAATGAGTATGTGACGATCGGCCTGCCCGGCGGACAGGGCTTCACCAATCGTCCCGATGAACTCGAATCCGCCATCTTGCGGGCGCCCGCCACCGGCCAGACCGCGCTCTACGACGCCGTCGCGGCGGCGCTGGTGCAACTGCGGACAAGCGCGCAGGAAAAGAAAGTACTGATCGTGATCAGCGATGGCGGCGACAACGCCAGCGCGCACAGCCTGTCCGAGGTTTTGAAGATCGCCGAAGAATCGAGCGCCGTCATATACGCCATTGGCATCTTCGAGCAGGAGGATGCGGACCAGAACCCGGACGTGCTCGGCCGTCTTGCCCGCGCCACTGGGGGCGAAGCCTACTTCCCCGGCCATCTCAATGAGGTTGTGTCGATTTGCCAGCGCATCGCGCGCGATATTCGCAATCGGTACACCATCGGATACACCCCCGCAAGCGCCGCGAAGCCGGGCGTCTACCGCGCCATTCGAGTGGTAGCCGGCGGGAAGGCCTATGGCAAGCTCGCTGTGCGCGCGCGCTCCGGCTACATCGCCGGCGGGGACCGGCGTTCGGCCCCGCGCGAGACCGCCAAGTGAGCATTGCGATTCGGAAAGCCGCCTTGCAGTCCGCTCTTCGCTGGGGCCAATGGGCGCTTGCAGCAGCCGCCGCACTCATGCTGGGATATTGCGGATTGGTCCTGGCTGACGGCTGGCTCTTCCAGCAAAGGGAGCGCCGCCAGCTCGAACAGGCGAGTCGCATATCGCCTCCGGCTTCGAATCACCCGCCAACTGTCGCGGCCGGCGCGTTGGTCGGCCGCATTGAGATTCCCCGTCTCGGTCTCTCGGTGATCGTCGCCGAAGGCGTGGACGCGCTCACATTGCGACGCGCGGTCGGTCATATTCCCGGTTCTGCGATGCCAGGACAGCCGGGCAACGTTGGCCTCGCCGGGCATCGCGACACGTATTTCAGGCCCTTGCGAAACATCCGGCGCGACGACGTCATTTCGCTCACCACGCCGCTCGGTGAGTACCGCTATCGCGTCGTGTCGACCAGGATTGTGAGTCCTTCCGGCGTAGCAGTGTTGGATCCCAGTGTAAGTGAGGTCCTGACTCTAGTCACCTGTTATCCGTTTTACTATATCGGTCCCGCGCCCGGCAGGTTCATTGTCCGGGCCGAACGCATACTTTGAGCGCGCCTCGCCGTTCACGAATCCGAAGCCGTAGCCTTCTCTTCTTCGCGCTGCGCGGCGATCCGGTTCTGCAGCGTCCGCAGGCTGATCCCCAACATCTCGGCAGCCTGTTTCCGATTACCCCTCACGTGTTCGAGAGTGAGTTTGATGTAAGCCTCCTCGAGTTGCATCAGCGGCTGACCAGGCTGGAGGATTACAGGACCTTCATAGCCGGATGACGGCCGTGCGTATGGCCCCGGGCTTGCGCCGATCCCAGGCGAAGGAAGGTTCGCCAACCGGATCGCGCCCTCGCCCGCTACAATGGCCGCTCGCTCCAGAACGTTGCGCAACTCCCGCACATTGCCGGGCCAGTCATACCGGTGCAGAACCTCCTGCACGTCTGAATCGACACCCGTAACCCGCGTGCCGTGCTTCCTGTTCATGTTCTGCAGCATGACCTCGGCGATCGCGGGGATGTCTTCCTTGTGTTCCCGCAGCGGTGGCAGCATGATCTGGAAGACGCTCAACCGGTAGTAAAGCTCTTCGCGCAGATGCGTCGCCAGGTCCTGACTGGTCGCTGCAAGCACGCGCGCGTCCACCGGGATCTCCCTTTTTCCGCCCAGCCGCCGCACTCGCAAATCCTCAAGTACGCGCAGCAGCTTTGGCTGTGTGGATGCCGGCATCTCGCCGATCTCGTCCAGGAATAGAGTGCCCCCCTCAGCCTGCTCGAAACAGCCGGCCGAGCGCTCCATGGCTCCCGTGAACGCGCCTTTCTCATGGCCGAATAACTCGCTCTCAACCAGAGTCTCGGGCAAGGCGGCGGCATTGATCGCAACGAAAGGGGCATCTGCGCGGGGGCTGCACCTATGGATCTCCCGTGCGACTAACTCCTTCCCCGTGCCACTCTCTCCACGGATCAGCACCGGCGCCGACGTGGGCGCCACCTGCCGGATCAGCGAGAAGATCTGCTGCATCGCCGCCGAGGTTCCCACCAGGTTTCCCAGCACGCCGCGAATGCTCAGGTCGCGCCGCAGCTCATCGGTTTTCCGCAGACTTCTGTTGTGGAGAATCGCGCGCTCCACCAGAATCCTGAAGGCGCGTGGTTCCACCGGCTTCTCCAGAAACCAGAACGCCTTGAGGTCATGGACGGCGGACAGCGCCTTTTCCATACTGCCAAAACCAGTCAGCGCGATTGCCGGAGTGAGGTCGCCGCGTTCCTGCAGGCGCCGCAGCAGCTCGAAGCCGTCCATGCGCGGCATGATCAAGTCCGTAACCACGACGTCCGCCTTGAAGTTGGCGAGACATTCCAGCGCTTCCTGCCCGTCAGCCGCGATCCGCGTGTCGAAGTCACCTTCGGGAAGCATGCCGGCCAGAGCGGTACGCTGGCGCTCATCGTCGTCGACGATAAGGATCCGGCCCGAAACTGGCGTTAGTCTGGGCATCGCCCCCTATTCTAGCAAGCGGCTTCGGCACGGACACGCTCGCGGCGAGGTCCCATCACAGTCTGAAGCGTGGCATCTTCCGTTTCAGGTCCGGCCAGAATTCCGCTGCCAGGTTGCTGGCCAGATCGAACCCGAGCTGGAGTGACCCTTCCGTGAATCCGAGGCGCGCCGTGTCCACCCGGCCTGGATACCACAGGTCCGCGACATAAGCCGCGCCGTAAGCGCTGCCGAGACGCCAAACCGACAGCGTCTCATCTCCCTTGTCCGTGCGCGTGAGAATCGTGCCCCGGACCGCATGTCCCGTGCGTCTCCAGAACCCGCCGGCGCCGGACCGGAAATAACGCGGGTCTTCATGCAGGCTGGAATCCAGACCGAAAGCGATACTGCTATGGATGCCGGAGCACGCGGCTGTAACCCCGAACCGCTTTCCGTACGCGGAACCGCCCTGTCCCCATCCCGCCGGAGTATTGGTCTCCTGAAGAATTCCCGCGTAGGCCGCATCCCCGAGCAGTGACATCGGGCCAAGCGATTGCTTGATCTCGTAGTTGAGTTTGTCGTCCACCCCCATCGCCATGAATGGCTGAGCGAGTCCGGTCATGGGAATCGCAAGAGCTATGGCGATGAGGGGTATCGAGCGCGTGCACAAGCCGCGCTGACTCACTGGGTGAACCTATAACTGGTGATGCTGCCCCACATTCCTACTGCCTTCAGTACCCAAACGCCAACCGCAATCACAACCACAATATTCAGAATCGATTTGATGCTGCCCGCCATAGGGATGTACGCGTTGATCAGCCACAGCACGAAGCCAACCACCACCAGCACGACGACGATGTTAATCAAGGGCATATCTTTAACTCTCCTGCCAATCCCACCGGCTCAAACAACCCTCCGTCCTTGAAATAGACGGATTACCATGACGACCACCGCGATCACCAACAGAAGGTGAATTAACCCGCCGGCTGTGTATGCGGTTGCCATTCCCAACGCCCACAAAACCAACAGAATGATACAAATTGTCCAAAGCATCGTTTTGTTCCTTTCGCAATAGATAACTGCAAGTGCGGGGCCAAAGCGCGCCCAACTAACGAATGCCGGAGTAAGTGGACAAGGGCGAATGCAGAAGCTGCACTGGAACCTGCGGAAGTTGCCGCCGCCGGCAACCGCCGCGGCCCCGCCGCGCCCCGGTTCCGCTCTGACTACAGGGCGACAGTAATCGCCAGCCCTATGCCAGGGTGCCTGCGGTTGTAGAGGTAATAACCGTTGTTGTAATCGATGTATACGTCGTCCGTGGCGTACCAGTTATCCGCCCACGCCCCTGGCCAGGGATCCACAAGCATGAAAGACAACCCGCTGTATGAGAAGCGCGGATACCCCATGTACATCGCGGGGCGGCTGTGCATCCGGAACCAGTGCCGGCTCCCAAAACTGAGGTTGAAACGGGCTTGGGGAATGTAGTAACCGCCGTAGCCGCCACGTTCCGCCCAGGTGCGATGGTCGCTGTCCCAGTTCCTGTCGCCGCCCTGTTGCCAGGTGGTGTGCCTCTGCCACGCGCCCTGCGTGGCCCATCCCCGCTGTTTCTGCCACGCAATTGCCTGCCCCTGCGTCCGCTGCGGTTGCTGTTGTTGGTGAGCCTGTTCGCTGCGTTGCGCCGGCTGTTGGTGAGCCTGTTCGCTGCGTTGCGCCGGCTGCTGCCGGGCCTGCTCCGGGCGCGCCCCCTGTTTCTGAGCTTGCTGCGGCGGCCGCGCCTGCTGCTTCGGCTGTTCCTGGGCTCGCTGCTGCGGTCTGGCAGCGGGCTCCGCGCGGTGCTGTTCCTGCGGTTGTTTCTGTTGTTGCGGCGCCCGCGCCTGCGGTTGTGACGCCTTAGCTTGAGGCCGCTGTTGTTGTGCCGCTCGCGGCGCTGCTTGCTGTGGTTTGCTCTGCTGCTTCTCAGGCGCCTTGGACTGCTCTTGTTTGGCATCTCCCCGTTGCGCGTAGGCAGGCGCAACCGTTCCGAACGCCAGGAACAGGGCGCCGGTAAGGGTGGCTCGAACGTATTGCATCTTAGATGATCTCCGTAATGTCGCTATTGGATGTGCACGCGGACGGCCATGAGCCGCGAAGCCGGCGTAGCGGGCAGGCGACGCGGTACGCCATGCGGAGGTGCAAAACTTGCTGAGCGAGGTGCACATTTCGCAGCGATTCCAGGCGTTCAACGGGCCTGCAACCCCACGTTTGAGGGTGGTACAGGGCTTGGCGGCGCCGCTCTTCAATCCCTCAGCGGCTGCCTCGCCAAAAGGCCGCCGGCTTGCTAAGCATTAGTCGATTGGCGAAATACCCTTGTAGCTCTGCCCTCTACTGCAACTAACCCTTGCGGTAGAGGGCGCTTCTTGAGGACGGTCGCCGTCTGCAAAGTGCGAGTCACCGCCAACGTTGACGAGGTCAAGTGTGGAATGATGAAGAGCGATGTGGAGTTGGCTCTGAAACCTGGCACGATGGGATCCACAGCCCGAATCCTTGTCATCGAAGACAACCGCTCCGATGTCTTCCTTCTTAATCTGGCGCTGAGGAAGCAGAATCTCCTGTTTGAACTGGTCCACCTGCCCACCGGAGGCCAGGCCCTCGCATTCATCCGCCGGCAGGGGGTCTACACGGACGCGGCCGTTCCCGACCTGATCTTGGTGGACTTGCATCTGTCCCGGTATAGCGGCGAAGACATCTTGCGCGAGATCCGAAGCGCCGGCTACCTCGCCGGTGTTCCCGTGTGCGTCTGGAGTTCATCCCAGTCCCGTCGGGACGAAGCTCTGCTCAAGGACCTCGGAGTCTCCCAATTCATCACCAAACCCTCCGGTCTCGATCAATTCATGGAGATCGGCAAGGCGATTAAGGACTTGCTGCCGGACCACGGACCCGCCTGACGCGTTTCGGGTCACAGCAATTCTTAATCAGCCAACCCCTTTCCTTCCCATCACCTGCCCCAGGCGCGCTCCGGACTCGATCTTCCGTTCGTGCAATTCTGAAAGCGGTAGGATAATCGCATGATGAACCCCTCAACTCCGGTCGGTGGGCGGACCGGGGCGCCCACCGCGTTTGTGGGGCCTGTCTGCGTTCCCGCTTGGTTCATGGTTTTTCGCGGCCGCCGCACAAATGGGTTCGTTTGGTTTTCTTGTACAAGCTCAACAAGCCATGTGTTTTGTGGCTCTTAGCGGGAAATTGGGTTCGTTCGGTGAAGCATCCGGGCGTGACGTCTTATGCGCCTCGCCGCTCCTATTGGGTTCGTTCGGTAGGTGGGGCGGGCCGGGGCGCCCACCGCGTTTGTGGGCCCGTCTGCCTTCCGGTTTGGTTCTTCCGCCGGCGCCGCGACGGATAGCCTTTCGCGGGCTGCCGCACAAATGGGTTCGTTTGGTTTTTTTGTACAAGCTAAACAAGCCATGTGTTTTGTGGCTCTTAGCGGGAAATTGGGTTCGTTCGGTGAAGCATCCGGGCGTGACGTCTTATGCGCCTCGCCGCTCCTATTGGGTTCGTTCGGTAGGTGGGGCGGGCCGGGGCGCCCACCGCGTTTGTGGGCCCGTCTGCCTTCCGGTTTGGTTCTTCCGCCGGCGCCGCGACGGATAGCCTTTCGCGGGCCGCCGCACAAATGGGTTCGTTTGGTTTTTCTTGTACAAGCTCCACAAGCCCCGTGTTTTGTGGTTCATAGTGTGAAATTGGGTTCGTTCGGTGAAGCACCCGGGCGTGACGTCTGATGCGCCTCGCCGCTCGGAATTGGGTTCGTTCCGTCATTCTTGCCATGAGCGATGGCCGTAAGCTGTAAGCTGAAAGCAGATGGCGGGTAGCGGCAGAGTGGCGCTTGGCGTGCTTCTTTTCGATTCCATTTCAGCGTTGACGCCCCTTTCATCCCGGCGAGAAAGTTAATGGTGGTGTGTGGCAGAGAAGATCGGTAGTCGTCGGCCAGGCGGAGTTGCGCGCTCGCCGCGTGCGCCTGGGTCGCCCAACCTGAGGCGCCGAACAGCCCCGCGGGTGAAGGCCTCCACGGCCCCCATCGATCCCGCTTCCGCGCCGGCTGTCGGTTCGCCGGCGGCCGGGGAGCGCGACGAAGTTGGTTTCCGCCCCCTTGTCGTTGGCGTAGGAGCCTCCGCCGGCGGGTTAGAGGCATTCACCGACCTGCTCAGCCATTTGCCGGGCGATACCGGCATGGCATTCGTGCTCATTCAGCACCTCGATCCCAAGCACGAGAGCCATCTGACGGAGTTGCTTTCCAGCGTCAGCCGAATGCCGGTTTCCGAAGTGAACGGCGAAACGCACGTCGATCCCAACCATGTCTACGTGATTTCGCCCCGGCGCAATTTGACCATTGTCGATGGGGTCCTTCATGTCCCGGCACGTCCGGAAGGCGGCCGCAACATGCCGGTCGACGCCTTTCTCCGCTCCTTGGCGGTGGACCGAGGCAGCCAGGCCCTCGGCGTCGTTCTATCGGGAACCGCATCGGATGGGACGTTGGGCCTCCAGGCGATCAAGGCCGCCGGTGGCGCCACCTTCGCTCAGGAGGTGGCGACCGCGAAGTTCGCCAGTATGCCGGCCAGCGCCATGGCCGCGGGCGTCGTGGATTTTGTCCTCCCGCCGGCCGCAATCGCGCGCCATTTGGCGGCCATCGGGCGGAGGTCCCGGGTCGCGGCCGAGCTTCCGGACGCCGTGGACCATCCGGGCGATCCGGAATTGGCCAAGATACTCCGGCAGGTGCAGAGCGCCACCGGGGTGGACTTTACCTACTACAAACACAGCACCCTTGCGCGGCGCATCAAGCGGCGCATGGTCCTCCGCGGATTCGCAACCCTCGAAGACTACAGCCGGGAACTCGAGCGCAACCGCCAGGAATCGGCCGTGTTGTGCGAGAGCTGTCTGATCACCGTCACGTCGTTTTTCCGGGAGCCGGAGGTCTTTGAGGAGCTAAAGAGGAAGGTGTTCCCCACTCTGCTTGAGAACAGAGGTCGCGAAGACGCCATCCGCGTCTGGGCGCCTGGGTGCGCCACCGGCGAGGAGGCTTATTCCATCGCCATCTGCTTGACGGAATTCCTCGAAGACGCCAAAGTCAGCGTTCCGTTCGAGATTTTCGCCACCGATATCAGCGAAGCTGCGATTGAAAAGGCCCGCGCCGGCATCTACGCGCCCTCCGTATTGGCGCATGTCTCGACCCAGCGCATGGAGCGCTTCTTCACCCGGTCCGAACGCGGGTATCGGGTCGCCAAGAGCATTCGCGACGTATGCGTTTTCGCACGGCACAATGTCGGTCAGGACCCGCCTTTCTCCAAGCTCGACCTCATCAGTTGCTGTAACGTGCTCATCTACCTTGGAGCTGTGTTGCAACACAAGGTATTGTCGATCCTCCGCTACGCCCTGAAGCCCACCGGCTTTCTGGTACTCGGTCCGTCCGAGGGCGTCGGCCCGCTTTCCGAATGGTTCCATCAAGTGGATAGTATTCACAAGATCTACCGCATGCAGCCGGCCACCGGCACGCCCCCGCCGCGCCTGAGCGAGGGCCGGCACGCCGGAGGGCATGTGGATCTCCCGCGGAGAATCGCCGGCAGCCGTGCGGAGACGGACGTGCTTCGGGAAGCCGACCGGCTGGTGTTGGCCGAACATGGTCCCCCCGGCGCCATCGTCGACAGTGACATGAACATCGTCCAGGTCCGGGGCCGCACCGCTCCGTACCTGGAGATCTCGCCGGGCGAGCCGACCCGGAATCTTCTCAGAATGGCGCGCGAAGGCTTGATCGCGGGCCTGGGTAAGGCGTTGCAAACCGCCCGCCAAACCAACGCCGCGGCCAACGCGGACGGCTTCCGGATCGATGATGGGGGCCGGCTGACAAACGTCACAATCAAAGTAACTCCATTCCGGGAAACGTCCTCTTCCAGGGAGCGCTATTTCCTGGTCCTCTTCGAGGATGCCGAACCGGATTCCGCCCCGAAGGCGAGGCGCAAACCCGCCGACCGGGACAACGCGGGAAGCGCCCGGCTGCGGCGCGAGTTGGTGGCGACTAAGGAGTATCTGCAATCCATCGTCGAGGATCATGCGGCCACCCTGGAAGAGCTTAGGGCGTCCAACGAAGAGGCGCAGGCGGGCAATGAGGAGTTGGAGACCGCGCAGGAAGAGCTGGAATCGGCCAACGAAGAATTGAACACGCTGAACGAAGAGCTGAAAACCAGCAACGTGGAATTCATCAAGGTCAACCGGGACCTGGCCAATCTCCTGGAGAGCCTCAGCATTCCCCTTGTCATGGTTGGCCGCGATCTCCGCATCCGCCGCTTTACGCGCGCCATGGAGCCCATGTTGAACCTGATCGCCTCCGATGTCGGACGGTCCATCACCGACCTGCGGCCTCAAATGGAACTGCCCGGACTGCGGCAGTTGCTGCTCGATGCGATGGAGGGCGGCAACCGGCTTCCGCGCGATGTCCGCGATTCCCACGGCCGCTGGTATTCGCTGCGCGTCCTGCCGACCGCGGGCCCGGATGGCAAGAACGACGGCGCCGTGCTCATGTTGATCGATATCGATGCCGCGAAACGCGGTCTCGACTTCGCCGAGGCCATCGTGGAAACCGTGCGCGAGCCCCTCGTGATTTTGGATCAGAACCTCCAGGTCCTCCAAGCCAACAAGACGTTTTACGAAACGTTTCGCGCCTCACCGGCGGAGACGGAAGGCCGGCTGATCTACGACCTCGGAAACGAACAATGGAATATTCCGCGCCTTCGCGAGTTGCTCGAAAACATTCTCCCCGCGCACGCCACTTTCCGCGACTTTGAGGTGACCCACGAATTTGAGCACGTCGGACGAAAGGTGATGCTGCTCAACGCCAGCGAGGTCTTCAATCCGAATGCCCAGGCGCGGACCATCCTCCTGGCCATTGAGGATGTTACGGAGCGAAGGCAGGCTGAGGAAGCGCTCCAGACAACCAATGCCGAGCTGCAGAATTTCGCCTACGCTCTTACCCACGATTTGCAGGAGCCTCTGCGGATGGTCGTGAACTTTACCGAGCTTCTGGGGCGTCAGTATGCGGGGCAATTGGGCGAAGAAGCCGACCAGTTCATCTCCTATTCCGTCGAGGGGGCCTTGCGGATACAGGCCCTGCTGAAAGCCCTCCTTGCCTATTGGGAGGTCAACGGCCGGGAACACGACCGCTCCGCCTCGGTCGATTGCGGCGCCGTTCTCGCCAAAGCGCTGTTGAATCTGGAGTCCGCCATCGCGGAGAGCGGCGCTACCGTTACTTCCGATCCGTTGCCGGCGGTCATGGCCGAAGAGGTGATCATGACGCAGCTTTTCCAAAACCTCATTTCCAATTCCATCAAGTACAAGGGCGACGAAGCGCCGAAGATTCATGTGTCGGCGGAGAGAAGCGCGGGAGGGTGGCTGTTTGCCGTGCGGGATAACGGAATGGGCATCGATCCGCGGGACGCCGAACGGGTCTTCGGCATGTTCCGGCGCTTGCATGGGAATGAAATTCCCGGCACCGGCATCGGTCTCGCGCTTTGCAAGAAGATTGTCGAGCGCAAGGGTGGACGGATCTGGGTAGAATCGGAACCGGGAGCCGGCGCTACGTTCAAGTTCACGATTCCCGCGCCAGGGCCTAAATGACGCCGCTGGAGCAAGACCGCGAGGAGTTCGAAGAGTTCATCTCGATGGTGGCTCACAACCTCCGTGAGCCTCTGCGTGACGTCGCCTCCTTCAGTCAACTATTGGCCGAGACTTACGCCGGCCGCCTGGACCCTGAGGCCGGCGAGTTCCTCGAACGCATCCGGGAGGGGGCAGCTCGAATGCAGTCACTGCTCGCCGATGTGGTGGACTATTGGGCCACGGGCGCCGGCGAGCCGCGGTTCTCCCGGACGAACATGGAGGCGGTCCTCTGCCAGGCGCTTCTTAGTGCGGACAAGCAGATCGTGGAACGCAGCGCCACGGTCACTCATGGTCCTTTGCCATCCGTCATGGGAGATTTCGAAATACTGACCAAGGTCTTGCGCCATCTGATTCGAAATGCCATCGAATACTGCGATGCGCCTTCTCCGCATGTTGACGTCTCATGCAGGCAGGTGGAATCCGATTGGGTATTCTCCGTGCAAGACAACGGCCCCGGCATTGACCCTGCTTTCCAGGAACGGGTCTTCGGGCCATTTAAGCGCCTGCACGGAAGGGAACATCCCGGGAACGGACTGGGACTCGCATTCTGCGAGAGAGCCATCGAATGGCATGGCGGCCGAATGTCCCTGGAATCGGCCCCCGGAGCGGGATCGACATTCTATTTCAGCCTGCCGGCCGCCGATTGATCGTGGAACGGTCACGCGACCGACGGCTCCGGCTCCGGCACGGGACACGTGAGCTCCTGGACGTGCCCGACGGCCTCCGCCAGGCTGGTGGACAAGCGATCGGGCTGGGTACGTTCGAAGCGCGCCTTGGCCTTCGTCGTGTCGCCGCTGAATCCCCAGATGCAAACTGCGATCTTGAGTTTTGGAAACCGATCCCGGATCTGCTTGCACATGGCGCGCGCCGGAGCGAACGCGTAAGGAGGTAGCGCCGAGATGCAGACTACGTCGGTCCGCCCGGCTTCAATCAGCGCGAGCCACTCGTTTGGAGAAGACGCGTCGACCGGGAAGGACAGAGTCGCGAACCCCTTGCGCTCCAGGATCTGAGCCAGCATTGCGGCCGTGACTTCATCGGCCCGATCGTGCGCCGGAAGACAGAGGATCCTGGCGTTGGGGCGCTCCGCGGCGTCCGGCGGCGGGTCTTCCGGGGAAATGTCCGCCATCGGATACTCGGAGAACTCGACGATCATTTCGTTGATGCTGAGAAAGAGAAACTCCTCCCTCGCGGAATCGATTGCCCCTTTGTGCCGGTCCTGCTCGGCCATGCTAAGCGCCGGGATCAGCACCGAGTCGTACAGCTCCATCAGGGACTTGCCTTTCAGGATTTGGCCGACGATGTTCTGCGCCTCCAGTTGATCCATCGCCAGCAACCGCTGGTAGATCTGGGCTTCGGCCGCCAGAACAGGTTCGTCTCCCAGGAGGATGTGCAGAAAGGAAAGTTGAGGGACGTGGCTCCCCAGAACCACCACGCAGACCGTCAGCGGCGTAGCCAGGATCAGTCCCGCCGGTCCCCATAGCACCGTCCAAAACACGGCGCTTACCAGCAGCGCCAGAGCGGAGATTCCCACATGCGCGCCATAGAGCCAGGGTTCCAAGAAGTTGGCGACGATCAGTTCGAGGCCCGCAACCAGCAGGAGCACCAGCAGAGGCCGTAGCCACCCATCGAAAGCGGCCAAGGAAAGCGCAATCGGCAGAATCGCCGCAACGGACGTTCCCACGTACGGCACAATCCTCAGGATTCCGGCGACCGCTCCCCACAGCGCTGGATTGGGTACGCCAATCCAGTAGAGACCGAATCCAAACAGCGCTCCGAAACCCGCGTTGACCAGGAACTGCGCCAGCATGTAGCGGCTGACGCGGCCCGACGCGTCGTCCAGCGCCTGAGTCGAACGGTTCAACCGGCCGACCCCGGCCAGCAGCAGAAGACGATTTCTGAGGTCTTCTCGCTTCAACAGCATGAAGACTGTAAAAATGACGACAATTCCCGCCTGTCCGAGAGGCGCCAGAATGGGCGGGCCCAGATCGCGAAGTTCCGCCCAACCGCTCGCCGGTGGCGGCGCCACACTGACTGGGATTGGAGTTGCGGGCGCATTCGGCAGCTTCCGGCTCTGCCCGCGTTGAGAGGAGGCTGGGACGGCCGGCGCGGCCGTGAGTTCCCGCACGACATCCTGCACACTCTTGGAGGCGTGGCCAAGTTGCCCTGTCACGGGCATGTGAAACGCCGCAATCTTGGCCTGGATGTTCTCGCTATACAAGGGGAGCTGATTGGCGACATCCACCAACTGGTCCGCAATGACCCAGCCGATGCCGCCAGCCAGCGCGATTGAGAACAGAACCGTAACGAAAACGGAAGCGATCCGCCCGATGCGCAGCTTCTCGATCCGGGCTACCACCGGAGTCAAGATGAACGTCACGGTGAGAGCGAATGCGAAGGGGATTAGAATCTCGCGCGCAAAATATAGGGCGGCGACGGTCCCGAACAGGACAATGGCCCCTGCGCCGCCCCGGAGCCTGGAATGCGCGGCGATCTCTGCTGCCGGCAGATCGTGTTTCAGGTGCATGTGCATTCGCCGCGCCGAACGGAACACCCGCCACGCATTATGACGGATCTTTTCCGCGCGTAGCCTGGACCCCCTTCAGAAGCGCCAGGCCTAAGAGCACAATCGCGCCCACCGCGATCCAATGCCCGGCGACATGCAGGATCACAGCGCCATAGATCAGGCCGCCAATCACGATCAAGAAGCCGAGAATGTAAATTCCAAATGACACAAAATTCCCCTTCCCGGCCGCTAACGGAACATGCCAAGCGTGTAGACCAGGAGCACCACCACCAAGATGGTTCCTATCCCCACGCCCGCGCCTCCGCCATAGCCCCAACGGCTGTGGCCGTAGTATCCGCCGCCGGCGCCCAAAAGCAACAACAGGAGTATCAGTAGTATCAGCATCGTCGATCCGCCTTTCCTCTATTTCTCGAAGACTCTTTCAATCTGGCCTAACTTCTTTTGGATCTTGCCGCCGAGCTTTTCGGCTGTGCCTTCAGCCTCAAGGTCCGGGTTATTGACGGCTCGGCCCGCCGCTTCCTTGACCGCGCCCTTCACCTGGTGAATGGCGCCATTGATCCGATCGTTCGTACTGGGGTTCGTCATTTTCGCTTTCTCCTTGTTGTTAAGTGCCGTCACTCAGACGAGGTCGCCTTCTGGTTCTTGACTTGCAACTCGTTCACAACCTGCTGAACGTTGGGAACCGCAGCCGCGACGCCCTCGGCCGCTTGGCGCTTGGATTGCGAGTCGACTTGGCCGGTCAGCGTCACGACGTGGTTCTTGACCGCGAACTCCACGCCATCGCGCAGCTTGCTTTGGATGAGCGCAGCATCCAGGTTCTGCTCGATGCCTTTGTCCAGGTCCGAATTCATCGTCCTGGCGTCGCTTTCGTCTCCCACCGGGATGACCGCAATCTGATCCGACACAACTTGCGCGCCCGCGGCGGATCTTGCGATATTCTCCGCTTGCGTCTTGTCGGCGTCGGCTGCGACGTGTCCGTCCAGAGTCACAACGCCCTTGTCACGATCCTGATGGACGGAGACATTCTTCAGGCCGGCCTGATCGAGCGCCTTGCGGACATCGCCAGAGACGTCGGGCGTCTTTACGGTGTGCGAACACCCCGCCAAAAGTCCGGCGGCGACTATGGCCAGCAACGCCGGGAACTTGGTAATCGTAGTTGTATTCAAAATGGTTGTACCTCGGTTCAGCGTCACAAAGGCACGTTGGGGGCCGCGCCGCCGCAGTGCGCCATGGCAGAGGCGCCGGCTCGTTACCCTGCATGGAAGTGCAGGTCTTGCCGTTGGACCCGCAAGTTCTGCGCGTCCGGAAGCCTGCCGCGCCGGAACGCCGCGTAAGCTCTTGTCCCATCTCCGCGGCCACCCGCGTGCACTGCGAAAGTCGTTCGCGTCTTGTACATTGAATAGGAGAGTGTGCGATGGTTTCGAAACGTTTGATCGGGCTGATTTTTGCGGGCGCGCTGGCCTTCAGTTGCGCGGCTGCCGATGTCGTGGTGCGCATTGCGCCGCCGCGTGTCTTAGTCGAGAGGCGCCCACCGCCGCCCAGCCGTAACCATGTCTGGATTTCCGGCTATCAGCGCTGGGACGGCAATGCTTACGTCTGGAGCGCGGGACGGTGGGAACAGCCTCCACGGCCGGGACAGCGCTGGGTCGCGCATCGCTGGGTCCACCAAAGGGACGGCTGGGTGATGGTCGAGGGGCACTGGCGGTAGGCCCGCGTTGCTGTAACGATGATCAGGACTGCATTTTCGGTAATGCTGCTCTGTCAGGCGGCCGCTTATGCGCAACCGCGGCCGCAACCGCCATGCGGAATGGAACCCGTTCCAGCTTATCCCAATCTGGACAGTTCCCCTGTAGTGAAGTCCTGGAGCGAGTCGGAGGTCGGGCGCGACTGGAAACCACCGGCGTGCACCGGTTGGGCCGCTCCCGGCTTCTCTTCGCTGATCACCACCGCCGCGCGATTTCGCTATACCGGGGGAGCCGATGGCTTGCTGCGCCGCGTCGGGTCCATTTCAGGTCTAGCGGGCATGCGCTATTGGTCGGTGACACACAAACAGTGGCAGACATTGATCGTGAGCGCCTATGCATTGACTGACCCGCAGCCAGATCACCGCCGCCAGGATTTCACGCCCAGTGAGATGACGCAGGGCAAGTTACTCTACCTGGAACAAACCGATAATCTCTCAGGCGCGTCCACCTACCGAATGCGCATTGCGGAAGCAACCGAGGACCGGCTGGTCTTCGAAGTCGAGAATGTCGCCCCCATCCGCTATCTGTTCTTGACGCTCTTCGATCCGGGTGAGATGCAGTGGATTTACTTTCTGGATCGCGAATCGGAGGACGTCTGGCGTTACTACGGCATTGTGCGCACCGGACGGAATGCGAGCCGGCTGGCCACGGAGCATGAATCGTCCTCCATCAACCGGGCCGTCGCGTTCTATCGCGTTCTGGCCGGAATTCCCACGGACCAGGATCCCCCAGCGGCGCGATGATAGAAGCAAGCAATGACGCCATCGCCTTCCGCTAAGGACGATACGCCCTCAACCGGACTCACGGGCGATGAGGCCCAACGCCGGCTTGAGAAGTTTGGCCCAAACACGGTGCCCGACGCGGCTCTCGATCCTTTGCGCAGGGCGCTGACCAAGTTCTGGGCGCCGGTTCCGTGGATGCTCGAGGCGGCCATCGTGCTGGAGGCCGTCCTTGGCAAGTGGGTCGAGGCTGCCATCATCATGGCCCTCCTGGCCTTCAACGCCGCTCTCGGGTTCCTCCAGGAAGGGCGCGCTCAGGCGACTCTCGCCGCACTGAAGTCGCGCCTTGCGCTGAACGCATCGGTCCGTCGCGATGGCGTTTGGGCCGTCGTGCCCGCCGCGGGGCTTGTGCCTGGCGACCTGGTGAAGCTATCGGTGGGCGCCGTGGTTGCCGCCGACGTGCGGTTGACCGAAGGCGGGATCTTGCTTGACCAGTCCATGCTTACGGGCGAATCCGTGCCCATCGAAGCCGGGCCAGGCGTTGAAACGTATGCGGGAGCGCTGGTGCGGCGCGGCGAGGCGGTCGCCGAAGTTACCGCGACCGGAACGCGAACGAAGTTCGGGCGCACGGCGGAATTGGTTCGCACAGCGCACGTCGAAAGCTCCCAGCAGAAGGCCGTTTTGCGCGTGGTGCGAAATCTGGCCATGTTCAATGGCGTCCTCATCGTGCTGCTGGTCGGGTACGCGGACGTTCTCAAGCTGCCGCTGGATGAGATTGTTCCCCTGGTGCTCACGGCGGTTCTGGCATCCATCCCGGTGGCGTTGCCGGCGACCTTTACCCTTGCGGCGGCGATCGGCGCGCGGTCGTTGGCGCGGCTGGACGTCCTTCCCACACGCCTTTCCGCCGTGGACGAAGCGGCGAGCATCGATGTGCTGTGCGCGGACAAGACGGGCACGTTGACGCGCAACGAACTGGAAGTGACGGCCGTGCGCCCGATGCCCGGTTTTGACGAAGCGCACGTTCTGGGATTCGCCGCGCTCGCCAGCTCGGAGGGCGGCCAGGATCCCGTAGACGCAGCCATTCGCCTAGCCGCCTCGAAGGCCGTTGCGCCCGATCCGCCGAAGCTCGATAAGTTCACGCCTTTCGATTCCGCCACGAAGATGTCCGAGGCGACGGCCGTGGATGCGGGCGGGGCCGCGATGCGTATCGTGAAGGGGGCCTTCTCGGCAGTCGCCGGCATCGCGCAAGCTTCTCCCGAGGCGTCCAAGGCGGCGGACGAACTGGAGGCGCAAGGCTTCCGCGTTCTCGCCGTCGCCGTGGGCCCCGCGGACGCCTTGAAGCTTGCGGGGATCGTCGCACTCAGCGATCCGCCTCGAGCGGATTCGGCGGCGCTCATTGCGGAGCTGCGGACGCTGGGGGTCCGAACCGTAATGGTGACGGGCGATGCCCCCGCGACGGCGGCGATTGTGGCTCACGCGGTCGGTCTCGATGGAGCCGTCGCGCCGCCCGGACCAATCCCGGCCGACGCAAGCCTCGAGACTTTCGCCGTTTTCGCTGGCGTCCTTCCCGAGGGAAAGTACGACCTGGTCAAGGCGTTTCAGAAGAGCGGGCACACCGCCGGCATGTGCGGCGACGGCGCCAACGACGCGCCGGCGCTTCGTCAGGCGCAGATGGGAATCGCGGTATCCACCGCGACCGATGTCGCCAAGTCGGCCGCCGGCATCGTGCTGACCAAACCGGGACTCGGCGGCATTGTCGCCTCGGTAAGAGAAGGCCGCGTGACTTTCCAGCGAATCCTGACTTACACGCTGAACTCAGTCACCAAGAAAATTGTGCAGGTGCTTTTTCTCGCCGTGGGTCTGGTCATGACCGGACACGCGATCCTGACTCCCATGTTGATGGTGATTATCATGCTCACCGGCGACCTGCTCGGCATGTCGCTGGCGACCGATAACGTGCGGCCTTCCCCGATGCCCAATGTGTGGCGCATCGGCCGATTGACCATAGCGGGCGTATTCATGGGCGTCTGCGAACTGGTCTTCTGCGCCACCGTTCTGGCCGCCGCCAAGTTCCGCCTGGGCTTCGGCATCGAAACGCTGAGGACTGTGGCCTTCCTGGCGGTTGTATCCGGCAATCAAGCGACCACCTATACCAACCGCGAACGCCAGCGAATGGGCGCCTGCCGTCCGAGCGGGTTGCTGGTTGGATCGTCGGTAGCGGATGTGGCGATCGCTTCCACACTGGCGCTTTCCGGAATCGCCATGAGTCCCTTGCCCGTGGCGGTTGTGGGAGGAATCTTCGGGGCGGCATTGGCTTTTGCAGTCATCCTGGACTTTGCCAAGGTCCCGGTGCTCAGCCGGCTGAAGATCGCATAGAGTCAATTGGACGAAGGCGGGGCCGCCGCGGCAACCGCGGGATGCCGCAGGTCGTTGTCGGCGGACCGCAATCCATCGAGATTTTTGAGTACCCTGGCCCAGTCTTTGGCGTTGGCTTTGGTCGAATTGGGACCGCTAAGATCGCCGTAGAAAGCGAGGATATCGCTTCGGAGCGCCGGCGACAGTTCCGGGTAGTGTCCCTGTGTCTTGTTGAGCAGTTCCGCGTACGCGGCATCCGCGAGGGTATACTTTCCCGCCGCGGTGTAGGCCCCGACATCGAAGTTGACATTCGCCAGCTTCAGACGGCCGGCGCCCTGTTCCGCTAGAAGCTCGCGGTAACGGTCGATGGTCGCATTGAAGCTGGCCATGTACATCTTCTCCATTTCGGGCGTCAATCGCTTGAACGCCAGCGGTTTCCACGGGCCCACCTTGGGCACGACGCGGAAGACAAACGCCAGGGCTTTCGAACGGAACCCCGGCTGCTTGTACGTCGCGCCCCAGTTCTTCTCGTAGTCGGAACGGGATAGGTTGAAGAGGAAGGTCTTGCGAGTGATGCTAGGGGCCTCCGCAGTGATATCCTGCTTCCTGATCTGCCAGGCGACACGCGTCATGGCCGGGAGAATGGTCCCAACCGCGTGACGATAGGAGCCGATAGCGAGATCGACATTCATGAACACCGCTTCCAGGCGCATTCCATAAGTATCCTGAAACGCCCGATCGAGCAGAAGCTTGGGGACTTGAAAGCCGATGAACTTTTTGTACGCGGCAGAAGCGTAGCGGCCCTTGGCTGCCTGAAAGACGTCGAAAGCGAACTCCGTCTTGGCGTGGGTGGCCGGATCGTCGGCATAGGTCACCACCTTTCCGAATTTCAATCCAAGGTCGGGGTAGAACATAGGAACGACCTGGTTAACGGCCATGGGATGGCCGTTATTATCGGCGGCATAATGCGACAAAGCACCCAGGGCGAAAGCGTACTCGTCAAGGTCTTGAGAGTCGGCGATGAGGTTGATCACAAAATCGCCGGTGCGTACGTAATGAGTCAGGTCGCTGAATAACTTGCTGCCAAACGGATAGTAGCCCAAATCCTGGATGATGCATCCGCCGTAGGCGAATGCGTGCGCCTGCAGCAAGTCGTCCTCCGTGGCGGCCGGAAATCGGAGAAGCAGCACGGGCTTGATTGCGGCGTCCCAGGCGGAATCGATAATGGCTTCGTGCGTAAGGACGGAGTATGAAAAAGCCGATGGAGCCGCGAATAGGAATAGCATCCCGAGCGCGGACGGGCGCCAAAGCTTTCGGAGCCGGCGCATTGGCCGTGGATGTGATGTCATGGAGTGCCTCCAAGGCATAGGTGAGGGCACGTTGGGGTCCACCTCCCAGCTAAGGTCCTGGACGGGCGCAAGCGCGCGGGCGGGATAGCTGGCGGCAAATTCCGCACTTCGCGGTGCAGATGTTGCACTATGTTGCGGGGGGGCAGGGATCTCGCGCCAGTAACCGCTCTCTTACGTTCGCGGCTCTGCTTGCGTTCGCGGCTCGCACCGGCGCTGCCGCCTCGCGCAAATCATGCAGGTTTCGCTATGGACCGTCTCTTGCTAGGAAGGGTTAGGGCAGTTGGGCGGCGCGAAGGGGAGCCACAATGACGGTCAAGGAGATCCTCGAAGGAAAGGAAGCGGAACTGACCCAGGCGCTGCGAAGGCGGGACGGCATCGCCATCGAGAAGAGCGCGGACCAAATGGACGAGATTCAGTACGCATCGGAGCGGGATCTGGCGATTCAAAACGTGGACCGCGAAACCGTCCTGCTGCGTCAGGTAAAGGCCGCATTGCGGCGAGTTCAGGGCGGCAACTTTGGAACCTGCGTGGACTGCGAATCGCCGATCGGCGCGAGACGCCTCGCGGCCGTACCGTGGGCGCCGCGTTGCATCCAGTGCCAGGAGGCCGCCGACGGAAGTGGAATCGAGACGCCGGAACTCGGCGAGACGTTCATCAAAGCCGCATGAGGGTTCGGCCGGCGGCAGGCAAGGCGGCAAAGAGAATAGACAGGATGGGTCCAAGTTGTGAAAACGAAATCCAGAATTCAAAACATCGCGTTTCTCGGCGACTATCTGCCGCGCAAGTGCGGCATCGCCACGTTCACATCGGACCTGCTTGAAGCGGTAGCCGCGCGGCATCCCCAATGCAAGTGCTTCGCAACGCCGGTCAATGACGTCGAGGGGTATTACCGGTATCCGGAGGTGGTGCGCTTCGAAATCGAAGAGCAGGATTTGGATTCTTACCTGCGCGCCGCGGACTTCCTGAACTCGAGCGATGTGGACGTTGTTTCGATCCAGCATGAGTTCGGAATCTACGGAGGGCCGGCCGGCAGCCACTTATTGACTCTGTTACGTGAACTGACGGTTCCAGTGGTCACCACGCTTCACACTGTTCTCCGCACACCCAACGCCGACCAACTCCGGGTGATGAGGCAACTCATTGCGCATTCCACCAGGTTGGTGGTGATGACGGAGCGGGGGCGCAACATCTTGCAGGAAGTCTATCAAGCCCCGGCGGCTAAGATCGACCTTATTCCGCATGGCATTCCCGACGTACCGTTTGTGGCTCCGGATTGTTACAAGGAACGGTTCGGCGTGGCTGGAAAGAAGGTGCTACTGACTTTCGGACTGCTATCGCCGAACAAGGGGATTGAACACGTGCTCAACGCGCTTCCGAGCATTGTGGCGAAGTTTCCCGACGTCGTCTACATCGTGCTGGGCGCCACACACCCCAACGAGTTGCGCACGCGAGGAGAAAGCTACCGTCACGGTCTGGAGGCCATTGTCAGGAACAATGGAGTTGAGGACAATGTCATCTTCCACAATCGCTTTGTGGATTTGAAGGAACTGACCGAGTTCATCGGGGCGGCGGATCTTTATGTGACCCCGTATCTGGGGGAAGCCCAAAGCACGTCGGGAACGCTGGCGTACGCGTTTGGCGCGGGCAAACCGGTGATCTCGACGCCGTATTGGCACGCCACCGAGTTGTTGAGAGACCGGCGCGGCGTGCTGGTGCCATTCGCGGATCCGCAGGCAATTGCGCGCGAGGTGCGCGGGTTGCTCGGCGACGGCGCGCGCCGCGACGCCATGAGCGCGAACGCCTACAAGTTGGGCCGCGCCATGATATGGAGCAACACAGCGGGACTCTACTTCGACTCCTTCGAGCTGGCAAGGCGGCAGAAAGCGAAGGCCCACGAATCGGCGGCCGCCGCACCGGCCGGCCACCGGCCGCATGAATCGCCCGAGCTGAATTTGGAACACCTGTACCACATGACCGATGTCACGGGCATCTTCCAGCACGCAAACCTCGCTGCGCCGAACTTAGCCGAAGGTTACTGCACGGATGACAACGCCCGCGCGCTGGTTCTTGCGAGTCTGCTTGGCCAGTTGGAGGAATCCCCAAAAGGCGTTCGGGCGCTGACCACAACCTATGCCGCGTTCCTGGACTATGCCTTCAATCCAAAGACCGCGCGCTTCCATAATTTTCTTGACGCCGACCGGCGCTGGCTCGACACACAGGGGTCGGAAGATTGCCATGGCCGGGCCATCTGGGCTTTAGGCGCGGCGATGGAGCGCTCGCCGCATTGGAGCTCGCGGATCATGGCCAAGCGCGTCTTCGCGCAGGCCCTGCCGGCCGTGATGAACTTCACCTCGCCGCGGGCCTGGGCATTCAGCTTGATTGGCATTGACGAATACCTGCGCCACCTGAAGGGCAATTGCCCGGCGAGCGATGTCCGCGCAGATCTTACTGAGAAGCTGGTTACAATCTTCGACAAGGTGGCCGAGCCGGGCTGGGTCTGGTTTGAAGAGGGGCTGACTTATGACAACGCGAAGCTGCCTCACGCCCTGATTGTGAGCGGACGCGCCACCGGGCAGAGCGCCGTGTTCGAGCGAGGCATGCGGGCGTTGCGCTGGCTTGTCGGCGTACAGACCTCGCGGCAGGGCCGGCTGCGGCCTATCGGCAGCAACGGATTCTACCGGCGCAACGGGCCGCGCGCGGACTTCGACCAACAACCCATCGAGGCGCAGAGCACGGTCTCGGCTTGTCTGGCGGCGTTCCACGCTACATCCGACCTATGGTGGTACGACCAGGCACAGCTAGCCTTCGACTGGTTCCTCGGGTGGAACGACCTGGGGCAGGAACTCTACTGCCCCCAGACCGGCGGCTGCTGCGATGGACTGCACGTGGACCGGAGCAACGAAAACCAAGGGGCGGAATCCACACTGGCATTTCTTCTGTCACTCGCGGAACTGAAACTGGTCCAAAGCGCGGCGCCCGGCATTCGAAGAGACCGTCAGACAGCCTCGATCACTCAATGAAACAAATCGACGTCAAACGCAGCACCGTGACGCTGGACCCGGACCGCACGCATGTCCTGGCCCGGCCATTCAGCCTCATGGGCGACCAGCGCTCGGTCAAGGTCACTGCCCGGGTGATGGCTCTGCCCGAAGACGAGGTTCATCGCCTTCTGGAGAAAGTGCGAGGCGAATTCGGCGAACGCCAGTTGAAGATCGACGACTTCCTGCTCCGGCGGTACAACGAGGTTAGCCCCTATCTGCTCAATGGGCAGCGAATGTCGGAAGACCGGAAGCTGTTGTTGGGCGGGTATTTCACTCACGAGTATTCGCTCGAAGCGGCGGCTTTGTTCAACCCCTCGATGGTCCCGCACCCGGATCAGTCGGGCGTGGCGCCGGGATCCCTGCGCTTTATCCTGAGCCTGCGGGCCACGGCCGAGGGACACGTGTCTTCCATCGCTTTTCGCAGCGGAGTATTGGACGGCGGCAGCAACGTCACCATGGACGTGCCGTCCCGCTACAGCCTGGAGCCGATGCAAGTGCCCAACGCGACGTTCGAAAAGCCGTTGTTCGAACGGAAGCTTAAGGAACTCCGCCTCATGGGCGATTTCAACCAAGCTGTTCTCAATGGGTTGGCGGACGCGTTCACCATGGCGGAGCTGACCGCGAGCGTCAGCCGGGTCACAACACAGCTCCCCGGGCCGGAACGGGAGACCAGCAAGGCTACGGCGAGGGAGACGTTGATGCTCGCCCGGTCCAACTACGAGGTACAGTTCGCGCCAGAGTCGACACTATCCGAAAGAGTGTTGTTTCCAGTCACTCCTTCGCAGAGCAACGGGATCGAAGACGCTCGCTTCGTCCTCTTCCATCAGGACGACGGAACGCAGGCCTATTATGCGACTTACACAGCCTATGACGGTAGGATGATCCTGCCGCAGTTTCTCAAGACGCTCGATTTTCTTCGTTTCAAATTCATCACGCTGAACGGTCCGGCGGTTGAGAACAAAGGCATGGCGCTATTTCCCCGCAAGGTCAACGGCCTGTACGCGATGCTTGGCCGGCAGGACGCCGAAAACATCTATGTGATGTTTTCCGATCATCTGCATTTCTGGGATAGCATGCAACTCATTCTGGAGCCCCGGTTCCCTTGGGAATTCATCCAGTTAGGCAACTGCGGCTCGCCGATCGAGACGGAAGCCGGCTGGTTGGTCATCAGCCACGGGGTAGGGCCGATGCGCAAGTACTGCATCGGCGCCTTCCTGCTCGATCTGAACGACCCGACTAAGGTCATCGGCCGCCTGCCGGAGCCACTGATCAAGCCTAATGCGAAGGAGCGCGATGGCTATGTACCTAACGTGGTCTACTCGTGCGGGAGCCTGGTCCACAACGGACAGCTCGTGATTCCATATGGCATTTCCGACTATGCCACGACGTTCGCCACGCTTCCGTTGGAACAAGTGTTGGCTGCGATGGAGTAGTTACATTGGGATAAACTGACTGCCGCGCGTCACTGGCGATGGAAGTGCAGTGAGTCTTACCGGCTAGCGAATCGGAGGACGATTATGTGGGTCTTGTGGTGTTTGGGAACGCTGGTTGGAACGAGCCTGGTGTTGTCGCTTATCGACAGTCCCGCGGCGTGGATGAATCCGCGCAATGCGGAGGAACCGAAGCTCATCAAGGCTCCTGCGCCGTTGTAATCCGGGCTTCATAGCAGTCATAAAGCTTAAAATGGGGCGGGGAGCCAATGCTACCGGAAGCGGGCGCGTCCCGCGACGCCAACAGACCCTCGTGGTTTCCGCTAAGGGCGCTGCCGCGCATTTGCCGGCAGGCGTCGAGCGATTGGATTAGCGACGACATTCCGCGCCTTGGCGCCGCCGTCGCATTCTATACGCTCCTGTCGCTCGCTCCCGTCGTTGTGATCACGGTCGCCCTGGCCTCCGTCTTCTATGGGCAAGAGGCTGCCGAAGGAAGGCTGGCGGCGGAGATCCGTGGAGCCGGCGGTCCGGAGCTGGCACGGACCATTCAGGAAATCGTCAAGGGCGGTCATCAGCCTGGGATCGGCGCGATCGCAACCTTGTTCGGACTGGCGACGCTGGCCTTCGGGGCCTCTTCCGTCTTTGTGGAGTTGCGGGATGCGATGAACACAATCTGGCATGTGTCGCTTCCCCCCTACCGGAACAATGCCGCGAGTGTCTTTCGGCTGATCAGGGTTCGCTTCTATTCGTTCGCGACGGTGCTGGGCACAGGTCTCGTACTGCTGGTTTCTTTGGTGTTGCAGGCCTGGACGGCGGCGATGCGGATCTCCGTGCCGCCGGCCGCTACATCGATCATTCTGTATCTGCTGGTGGCGGCGCTGTTTGCAGCCCTATACAGAATCGTTCCGGACGTTGAACTGGAATGGAAGGACGTCGCACTCGCGGCTATCATCACCGCCTTGCTCTTCATGACCGGCAAGGCGCTTATGGGGCTGTACTTCGCGCAGGCCAGCTTCGGTTCTATGTACAGCGCCGCCGGCGCGCCGATGGTAGTGTTGCTCTGGGTATACTACTCGGCGCAACTGGTGTTTTGGGGCGCCGAGTTCACCAAGGTATACGCGAAGACGGTGGGGTCTCAACGCGGCGGGAATGTTGGGGAGGGTTGACGCCGCGCCGGCGCAGCATCCATCGCGGGGCGGCGCCGGTATGCCGGCGCCGAGTTACAAGTTCCGGATCCGCAAGCGCCGCCTACGGGTTGCGCTGGGCGGAGTGCCGATTCAACGCCGCTTCGAACTTTGCCGCGGACGCAGGAGTTCTGAAGTCGCCGGTAAGGATCTCACGATTGGTTGTATCGTGGCCGTAGAGTTCCCTGTTGGTCGGCCCATCCGGGCGAACCGTCACGCCGTCGAGAGCGATGCCCGCGAATAGACCACGCGACCGCGAGTACGACAGGATCTCCGCGTTCATCATGGCGTCCGTTCGAGCGCTCGCGTCGCGGCCAACCGGGCCCGCCGCCGCGGAGGCGTCTCCGCCGATAGTAAACCTGTCGGCCAAGAGGTGTTTCATGCCGCCATCGTTCATCACGAGCAGTACAACGTCGGTTTCCGAAGCGCCAATCTGAAACCCGATGCTTCCACCTTCAGACCGCATCGCGGCCGGAGCGCTCCAGCCCGAGCCACCGGACTGGCGGCATACTTCAAACCCGCGGCCATAATCCGCGCCGAAGATGAATCCGGCCTTTTTCATGCCCGGCACGATGACGACGCAGCGCGCCTTATCGAGCAGGTCCTGGGGGATGCCTCTATCGAAAGCCCTCATCATGTCGGTCAGGGCGTCGGCCGAAGCGTCGAGCCTGTCATCGACCTTGATGGCTCTGTCCGCCGCGTAAGCGACAGTACTAATTGTGCCGGCAATTGCGAATATTGTTGCGAGTGTCTTGTGCATTCAAATTGTCTCCTCTTCGACCTCAAACAAGAGCACGGCGCCTTCCAATGTTCCGGGAGGCGGGTGAACTGAAGCAACACTTAGAACCACCAGCTTCGGCGTTGCCCAAAGCGCCGCTTTGCGACGTGGCGCATGACGTCCGCCGCGAGAACCACATGCAGGATCTGCCTAAATCGTGCAGGATTTGTTACGCCAGGGCACTGGGCGGGATGGCGGAGTTCTGCGCGCCACGTTCGTGCCGGAGATCACTGGACGCTGCGAGGAAGCGCGGCGCGCGCGGGACGCGCCAACGCTGCACGCGCACGGCATCGTTCACCATGGGACTGATTGGAACCGTCATGCCGGGCGTTCCGGCGCTGGCTGGCGCGAGCGCCTATGACATGGGCGAAGCGATGCTGCGCCGGCTCGGCTGGACGGCCGCGGCGGCGATGACGGACGGTTGCCGCCGCGGCCATGTTCATCGCGGGATAAGACCCGTGATCATTCGGGAAGCACACATCCCGATGCTAAGCGTCTTAAGACGATTACCGCCGTCCGCCGCCACCGCCACGAGATGCGCCGCCAACCGACTGTCTCTGCTGCATCTGCTGCATCTGCTGCTGGTGGCCTTGTTGCATTTGCTGCGTCTGTTGCTGGTGCTGCTGTTCTACCTGCTGCATTCTGGCCGGAGCGGCATTCTGTCTCGCCAGTTGCTGGTGTTCCTGGTCCTGCTTCTGCTGGAGTTTCTGCCGGTCCTGGTTTTGCTGTGCGACCAGCTTGTCCTGCTGCTTCTGGTTCTGCTGGTCCAGTTTGGCGTTCCCTGTCTTAGAAGGACCGGGTTGTTCGACGGGCGGCAGTTCCTTAGGATGGACCGCGGTGTTGGGGCGAGCAGTGGCGGCAACCGGCGGCGCGCCGTGGTTCGTGGCTAGCCGTTGCTGGGGGTTGTTCTTAGCCGCCCAGGCATGTTGAGTTTGAGCGGACGCCGGCCCGATGTGGGCGCCATTCCTGGCAGCCTCTTCCTGCGAGCTAGCGCGCGCCTCGATTCCGCCGTTACCGCCGTTGTAGCTCACGCGGTTGGCCGGGTCGTTCACTCGTGTGTTGTAAACGTTATGGATGGCGTTGCCGTCTACGCGATTGACCGCGGTGTTGTAGAAGAAACGACCGTTGTCCCAGTGTCCGCCTTCATAGCCATGACCGAAGTAACCAAAGCCGTAATCGATGCCGCCATAGAAACCTACCGACATGCCCCAGTAGCCTTCATTGAACATGAATCCGCCACCGCCCCAACCCCAATAGCCGGGAGTCCATAGGTATCCGATTTGAGGGGCCAGCACCCATGTGCCCGGCACCCAGTAGTAGGCGCCATCCCACGCCCAATAGCCGGGCGTCCAGATATAACCGTCGCCGGGGCACATAGGCTGCTCGTAGGCGGGCAGCGGAGGCGGCGCCATGTTGGGCGCGTCCGTAGGGGGCGCAACTTGCGCGAAAGACAACGTCGACAGGATTAGCGCTCCTCCTGCCAATAACAGCGATTGAAGTAAGTGATTACGCATGATTTCTCCTCTAATCGATGATCCTGTGCACGGGGCGTGCCATCCTCTTATAGATCGGAGTCTGCGCTGTCGCGGCCGGATCGCCGACTGAGACCCGACGTGAAGGCAATTCTTGCCTGATGACGGCAAGAAGTGCATTTCAGTAACAACTCGCAAGGTGCAAGCAAGCGCGCCGTCCACCTATAATCGGATTCCATGGACCAAGCAAAGACGCTGACAGGCAAGACAGCTATCGTGACCGGCGCCAGCCGGGGTATCGGGCGCGCCATTGCCGTGCGGTTGGCGAGCGAGGGCGCGCGCGTGACGCGAAAGTGACTCGCATTGGCGAACCCGAGGATGTGGCGGCGGTGGCGGCGTTCGTGCTCGGCCCGGAGGGGAGCTTGCTGCACGGCGCGATCCTCGATTTGGACGGGGGCGCTACCAAAACGATCTGAAGGTGGATCGGCCGCGAGCGGCAGCGCAGGCGATTGAAAAGGAATGGCGGGGACGACGGGGCTCGAACCCGCGACCTCCGACGTGACAGGTTTGCCGCCTGGGCCTGTCAAATCAATGATTTACGTTTGCTTTCAGTAGCTTGGAGGCGTCATGGTCCGACACGGATCGCCATAAAACGCCCCAAAACGATACATTTAGTGCACGCCCACTGCACACAGATTTTCATACCTGCATACCTTAATAAAACCATTCTCCGATACCTCCAATTCCTCTAATAACTTCCGCGCAATCGCTCCTTTTGGCGGACAACGAGCTTCAGTCAACGAATTGTGGCCGGTCGATGGTCGTTTGCAAGCGTTCCTGGACAGGACGCCGATTTCGACTCGGTTCGCATCTTGAGACACCGCGACCCTTTGACGGGATTGGACACACCTCTTCCGGTCTGAAGCCACATCGGTATTGTGCAGCGACCACGCCATATCGCCAAGAACTCGGCCCGGCTTCCGACCACTGGCGATCATGCCGAAAGCAGTCGCCGCGGCAGGTATCGGCTCGCGCCCCCTCTGCACAGTTTGGGCTTCCGTCGAGGCACTACCGTTACGGCTCGGCCGTTCATGCTTATTGTGTAGCCCCATCCGATAATCAAGAACGGTGTGGCACTCCAAAGACGCGACGACAGGTCGAAGGTAAACTCGGTTTCTTATTGGCTAGGCAGCCTCTTGAAGCGCTTGTGCATTTGGGCGACGGTCACCCAGAGTGCAGGTACAAATTCTCCCCAGACGAGCATCGGTCCATTCCAGGTATCGGTATTTTCAGTGACAACTTGGTGCACAATCCAGAAGCGGGGGGCGACAATTCTCGGTATTTCCCCTCCTGGAATGCCAGTGGCACCCGCCGACCGTTGCGACATGGGGGCAACGATCCCCGGACTTTCTAGAATGTCGCACAGGCCCTAGTGGCCTGTCTCTGAGAAACTATTAGCATGGTGGCGGCATCTAATGTGATAT
>CAYWHA010000044.1:0-44966 GCA_964457555.1 uncultured Solibacteraceae bacterium | reverse complement strand
TGAATGCATATAAGCGTGAAACCTTCCCCAAGATGAGATCTCCCAAGCGAAAGCTAAGAAGGGCACTGGAAGACTACCAGTTTGATAGGACGGATGTGGAAGCGCAGTAATGCGTTGAGCTTACCGTTACTAATCGCCCGTTCGGCTTGACCATAAAATTTACTGCGCACACACGGCAGCAAGCTTCAAAGACTTGTTCCCGTTAGCGCTGCTTTTTCCGCTAGCCCGTCAATATTCAGCGCCTTGTAGGCCGGACCTCCGGCCTGCGGCGCCGGTTGTCATCCGCTTCTGGGTGACCTTAGCGAGAGGGACCCACCCGTTCCCATCCCGAACACGGCAGTTAAGCCTCTCAGCCCCGATGGTACTGCGCGCGCAAGTGTGTGGGAGAGTAGGAAGCTGCCCGGATTAAATTCAAAGGCCCCCGTTCCCGGTGGGCCTTTTTCATTGCCTAGAACGCCACCTTCGCCGGCGCCTGTTCCCAACCCACTCTCCCCACGGCAATGTCCGCCTGGTAATAGTTCTCGCCCTGCTGTGGACATCCCGCCAGCCTCCTGAGCATCGCGATCTGTCCCACATGCGTCAGCGCATCCGCGATGGGCCCCTGAAACATCCTCTCCGCCGGCGCTCGCAACGGCTCGCCAGATGCTAAACGCCTGTCCAGCGTTTCCAGCGCTGCGAAGAATCGCGCCGTTCCCTGCCCCCACGCGATGGCCTCCGATGGCCGCCACTCCCGCGTTCCGTTCGCAAGCTGCAGCGCCCAGTCCAGCAAATCGCCCAGATGCGCCAGAATCTCGCCGGGGGTTCGCACCGCCCCGGGGAAAGTCGCGAACTCCGCCGGCGCGCCATCCATCGCGCGCTTTCCGCGGTACGCCAGCGTAGCCAGGGCATGCCGCAGCATTTCCGTCTTCCCTTCCCGCTCCAGTGACATTCGCTTTGCCTCCTATTTCCTCGCCAGCGTCCACGCCAGCACCGCCCATCCGGCGATGAATGAGATCCCGCCGATCGGCGTAATCGCGCCCAACCCCAGATAGCCCGTAACCGCGAGCGCATAAAGGCTGCCGCAAAAAATCGCGACTCCCGCCAGCAGCAGGCCGCAGACCCATCCGGCCGCGGACTCGGTAATGGCGCCCGTCTTGGGCATCAGCGAAACCACCAGCGCGCCCATCGCGTGAATGAAGTGATACAGCACCGCTTTCTCATACACGCTCATCAGGTAGGCGTCCAGCCGGCCGCGCAGCGCGTGGGCGCCGAATGCTCCCAGCATCACCCCCAACGCCAGCGCCACCGCGCTAGCCGCGCTCCAGTTCATGTGGTTCGCCTCAGTGCGTAAACGCGTAGACCAAATAGTCTACGCCAATGCGTATGCCCAGGGCGGAAAACCTCTGCGGATATTGCGGATTGTCGGCGTGCTCCCAGGAATCGCCCAAGTCCATGTTGAAGCACATGGCGACCATAATGCGGCCGTAGTCGTCGTAGATGGCGCGCCAATGCGGCACGCGGCCATCCTTCTCGAACGTCTTGCCCGTATCCATGTACTGCGCGCCGGGCACCTGGTACCGGTCGTCCAAGTCGTAGACAGTGTGGAAGATCGCATCGCCATTGGGAATCTCCACGATGGGCCGGTCCGGAAAAATCTTCTCCATACTGGCGACGAAGACCTCCCACTCGTCCGTGCCGTGGAAATCGTCGCACATAAAAAACCCGCCGCGCAGCAGATACTCGCGCATGGTCCTGGCCTGGTCGTCGGTCAGATTCCAGTGGCCCACCTCCACGCCGTAAAGCCACGGCCAATCGTACACGTCGCCATCGTCCAGGTTGAGGGGCTGTTCCACGGAGCGTACGTGAATGCGCGTGAGCCGGCGCAACGCGGCCGAGAGATGGCGGTCGGAGCGGGGGTAATCCATGGTCCAATTCGTGCCGCCCTCGCGCCAGTCGCCTTCGAAATTGAAGCCGCCGCGCCAGGCGCTGACCGGCGGATACATCAGCCGCGCGAACGCCCATTCGGTCTGTTCCCGGAAGTCCGGAGGAATGGGGTAATTCGAGTACTCCAGGCCCGGGTATTCCCGCCACGGCTTTTGTGCGGCGTACAATGCGCCCAGAAATACAAGGCAGCCCAGGGAGGCCATCCCGGCCCGGCGGATCTGGTTTGGCCCAAACACAGCGGTAAAACCAGAATAACATCCGCCTCAATGTGTTATCGTTTGTCCCATGAGATCTCACCTTTCCCGGCGGTCGTTCCTTGCGCTGGCAGCCGCCGCGCCGCTCGCCCGCGCCCAGTCGCAGGCGAAGCGCATCCCCATCGGCCTGGAGCTGTACTCGGTCCGCGACACGATGGCGAAGGATCTCACGGGTACCGTGACGGCCGTCGCCAAGATGGGCTACGAGGTGGTCGAGTTCTTCTCTCCGTACTATCAGTGGACGGCCGATCAAGCCAAAGACGTGCGCAAGCTCATGGACGACCTCGGCATCCGCTGCAATTCCACGCACAACGATTACGGCAACCTCAACGCCGGATTGCCGAAGGCCATCGAACTGAACCACATTCTTGGGACCAGGTACATCGTAATGGCCAGTTCCCCCCGGGTCACCGGCGTGGACGGCTGGAAGACCATCGCGGCCACCCTGACCGCAGCCTCCGAGAAAGCCAAAGCGGCCGGCCTACGCGTCGGCTACCACAATCATGAAACCGAGTTCCAGCCGATGCAGGACACATTTCCCATGGCCGTTCTGGCCGCCAACACGCCCAAGGATGTGATGCTGCAATTCGATGTCGGCACGTGCGTCGAGGTTGGCCACGACCCTGTAGCCTGGGTCGAATCCAACCCCGGCCGCATCGATTCCATGCATCTCAAGGAGTGGGGCGCCGGCGCGGGCCGCGGCTTTCAGGTCCTTTTTGGGGATGGCGATGTTCCCTGGCTCAAGATCTTGGCTGCCGGCGAGAAGATCGGGGGCGTCGAGTATTACCTGATTGAGCAGGAAGGCATGGGCGGCAAGTTCTCGGAACTGGAAACCGCCCAGCGCTGCCTGGCGAATTACAAGAAATTGCGCGGCTTCGCCTGAGGGGCTTAACCTCGGTCCCCTGCCAGCTCATTTCTTGACGAACAGCGATACCGCCATCCCGAAGCCAATGGCAATCACAATGCGCCGCACGGCCGTGCGCCCCAACTTGCGCGCAACGCCGGCCCCACCGTATCCGCCGGCGATGGCGGCCACGGCCATCAGAACCACGTAATGCCAGTCGACCATGCGGGCCCAAATGAAGTAGGCCGCGGCGATGCCGTTCACAGTCCCGCCGAAGACCACCTTCAGCGAATTCATCTCGTGGATATCGCGCAGGCCCATAATGCTCAGCGCGGCCAGCATCAGGATGCCGATGCCCGCCCCGAAATAGCCGCCGTACAAACCCACCGCTAACTGGAACAGCATGACGCCAACGAACCACGTGGTGGATTTGTGCCGGGCCTCGCCGGCGGTTCCCAACTGCCGTTGGATGGGTTCCTGCGCCATGAACAGCAGGGTCGCGAACAGAATCAGGTAGGGAACTAGACGGTCGAACGTGGAGCTGGGAGTGTTCCGCAGCAGCCACGCGCCCAGAAAGCCGCCCACCAGGCTCGGTACGATGAGCGCCAGGAAGCGCGGTTCGGCCGCACGCAGCTCGCGGCGGTAGCCCCACGCGCTACCCACCGTCCCCGGCCAGATAGCCACCGTGCTGGTGGCATTCGCGGTCACGGAGCCGAGACCGAGCCAGATCAGCGTGGGGAACGAAACCAGCGTCCCTCCGCCCGCCACCGAATTGATGGCGCCGGCCAGGAACGCGGCGGCAAAGGCCACGGCGGCATGAGGGAAGTCCAATGGAGCGCTCAAGTTGTCAGGATATCGCGAAGACAGGCCCCGTTCGGCGCCGGAAATCGCCGAACGGCCTTCCAAATTCGCACTTTAGCGCCCGATTATGGTTTTGGCAGATCCTGTGCCCTAGAATGCAAACATGGCGCAATTCCAAATCCTCCAGCCCGAGACTACCTATACGGGTTCCACCATTCCGGCCTTGAAAAGGGGTCTCCCAAAATCCACGCGCTCGCTCTGCCCAGAATGCACGCAACTGATTGATGCCACGATCTTTGAAGACGCCGGCAAAGTGGTGATGGAGAAGCGTTGCCCGGAACACGGCGAGTTTCGGGACACCATCTATTCCGACGTCAAATTGTACCTGAAGATGGAGGAGTGGAGCTTTGGCGACAACCGGGGCCTGCAAAACCCCGCCGTCACCACCGCCACCACCTGTCCGGACGATTGCGGTCTGTGCAACATGCACACCAGCCACACCGCACTCTCCAATGTCGATTTGACCAACCGGTGTAATTTGACCTGCCCGGTCTGCTTTGCCAACGCCAACGCCGCGGGCTATCTCTACGAGCCGGATTTCGAGACCGTTCGCAAGATGCTCCAAACGCTGCGCAACCAGAAGCCGTCGCCGAACCGCATCGTGCAGTTTTCGGGCGGCGAGCCGACCATCTACCCTCGCTTTCTGGACGTGCTCCGACTGGCGAAGGAGATGGGCTTCTCGCACACGCAGGTCGCCACCAACGGGATTAAGTTCACCGATCTGGAGTTCGCTCAGCAGTGCAAGGAAGCCGGTCTGCACACGCTTTACCTCCAGTTCGACGGCGTTTGCGACGATGTCTACCGGCGCACGCGCGGCGAATCGCTGTGGGAAAAGAAGCTGAAGTGCATCGAAAACGTCAGAGCGGCCGGGCTGAAAATTGTCTTCGTGCCCACCATCGTTAAGGGCCTGAACGAAGACCAGATCGGCGGCATCCTGCGGCTGGCTATCGAGAATATCGATTGCACCAGCGGCATCAGCTTCCAGCCCGTGTCTTTCACCGGACGCATCGCGCGGCACGAGCTCGAATCCAAGCGCTTCACGCTCTCCGATTTCGCGCACGCGGTGGAGGAACAGACCGGCATCGCCAAGGCCCATGAGGACTGGTTTCCGCTCTCCTGCGTGACCCCATTCTCCAAGCTGATTAGCGCGCTTCGAGGGGAGGAGACCACCACCCTGAGCTGCCACCCGCACTGTTCGCTGGGCACGTACCTTTTTGTGGACCAGCACCGCAAGGCCATGCCCGTAACCCAGTTCATCGACGTCGGCCCCATGCTCCAGGAAATGGATATGCTGTCGCGCAAGGCCGGCAAGCGCCGCTACAAGTTCTACACCAAGTTCGAAGCCTGGAACAGCCTGCGCAAGTTCTTCCACGAAGACAAAGCGCCCGAGGGCCTGACGTTCAACAAGTTCCTGCAGACCCTCCAAGGCATGACCGACAAGAAGTACGGACGCGGCGAAAGCGAGAAGAAGGGCTTCACGTACAGGACCCTGATGGTGGCCGGGATGCACTTCATGGATTCCTACAACTACGACGTGGAGCGCGTGCAACGGTGCGTGATCCACTATGCCGCCCCGAATGGCCTGATTTACCCCTTCTGCGCCTACAACTCCGGCCCTGTTTACCGTGAGAAAATTGAGAGGGAGTTTTCCGTGCCGTTCGAGGAGCAGCCGGAGTTGAAGGAGTTGACCGCGCAAGCCCGCCGCGCGCGCGAGAGCCGTGAGGCAGAACCCCAATTGGTATAGGAAGTTAGAGGTATCGGATATGCGTAAACGAACGAATCTTATTTTGGCGCTGGTGGCCGCCGTTGCGTTGATCGCGGTCTTTGCCACGGTGCGGACCGCGGCCGCGCGGCAGTCGTCGGTCGTGAATCGGCAGGATAGCTTGACGATGGGTGAGGACCGGGTGAAACAACTGCTGGTTCTGATGGACGATAACGAGAGCGGCAAGGTCTCCAAACAACAGTTCATGGGGTTCATGGACGCGGAGTTCGCGCGTCTGGACAGGAACAAGACTGGGGTGCTGGACGTGACAGCGCTGACTCAGTCCGAAGAGCGGCCGCGTTCGTTCACCAGCGTGGGCAAGTAGGCAGGCTAGCCGCTCAGTTGCCGCGCCCGAGGGCGGCTTGGACGGCGGACCGCAGCTTGGCGGCCGAGTCCCCTCCCAGGTCGCGGAAGGCGATGCGTCCGCGGCGGTCCACCACGAAGGTCGTCGGATAGGCTTCCACGAAGTACCTGGCTGAAACATTGGGCTCCGCGCCCAACAGCAAGGCAAAGGTGTAGGACTGCTGTTTGGCGAAGGCAGTCACCGTCCCGGCATCCTCGCCCACATCCAATCCCAGCACTACCAGGCCCTTGTCCGCCAACTCGTTCTGCATCTGCTGGAGCAGGGGCATCTCGGCGCGGCACGGCGGGCACCAGGTCGCCCAGAAATCCACCACCACCACCTTGCCGCGCAGGTCGTGCAGATTGACCGGATGGCCGTTGGCGTCCGGCAGCGTGAAATCGGGCGCCGCCGTGCCGACGATGGGAGATCCCGTAGCTTCCACTTCAGGGGTCGGGGCCGCCTGGCGCGCGGACGAGGGCGGCGTGAAAGTGAACAGCGAATCCGGCACGGGCTGGTCCCATCTGACAGTGGCATAGAGCGAGATCTGCGTGGTCTTCGGGCTGTAGACGATCGCCTTATACACCGCGAAGGTCTTCTGGTCGATGCGGTACATGGCATAAGTGTCCTTAGGCCATTGGTCTCGCTCGACGCGCACCACGTAAATGGGTGTGGGCTTACCATCCACCACGAACAGCTCCTCGCGAGAGACGCTGGCGCTGGTCACATGCTGGTCGATCTCTTCGAATCCGGTTGCCCCAGCCCTAAGAGGCTCCTTAGCGTATTCGCTCAACGACCGCCGGAATATCCACCCGGTCTGCCCGTCGCCGACTAACAGGTCCCGGTGCGGATCGTCCCACTGAACCCGGTATTTTCCGGTACCCCCTCCGCTCTCGGTGACCAATTCCTCCGCTACGTCGGCGCCTTGAATGGTCTGAACGGTCACGCGGAACTGGTAGCTTTTCAGGTTCTTATAGGTGGCGGCGGTGCGCGCGAGGATCTCCTCAGCGGAAGGTCCGGCGGCCAACGAGAGGCCGGGAACGGTTAACGCAAACCACAGCAATCGGGACTTCATGACGAGCCTCCAATCTTCAGTGTTGCAGCTCAGCCAGCAGCGCCTTGGCGCCATAGACGCCGCGCAGCGCCTCCAAAATGCCGGCCGAATGTACGGCGATCGCGCGCGCCTGTTTGTCCGTGTAGGCGTAGTCCAGCACCAGCGATTGCAGATTGCCGTCGAAGATGATCCCGACCAGCTCCCCGTTCCGGTCAACCACCGGGCTCCCCGAATTGCCGCCGATGATGTCCGCGGTGTTCAAAAAGTCAAAAGGCGTCGACAGCTTCAAATCGCTCTTGTGCTCAATCCAGCTCTTGGGCAGATTGTAGGGCGGCGCCGATTGGTGCTCCGCCGCTCGTTCGAAAGCGCCGGAGAACGTCGAGGTCCAGGGAATCTGCTTGCCGTTCTCCTCATAACCCTTCACCTCGCCGAAAGCCAGCCGCAGCGTAAACGTCGCATCCGGATAGGTGTTCGTCCCGTAAAGCGCGAAGCGCGCATTCGCGATCTTAGCGTAAGCCTGCCGCTCCGGCTCTTGCACCTTTTCCTCGTAGATTGCGCGAACCGCGCGCGAGGGCGCATCGAGCAGCCGCGCCAGGAGAATCATCGGATCCTTCGATGCCTCGATCGCAGCCGTTCCGCCCTCGGCGAGCTGTTTTCGTACTGCCGCCTGATCCAGATGCGTGCCGGCAACCAATTCCGCCGCTCGATTCGCCGGAGACTTCCCGTCGAGCGCCTTGCCCACCAGTTCGTTATCTTCGTCTGTCGTGCTCGCAAAGACGCTTAGCCAATCGGCCAGGGTCGCCGTCTCCAAGTCCTTGTAGACCGGTGCGTCCGAGAACAGCTCCTGCTTCAGCGAATCCAGTTGCGAATCGGAATACTCGCGGAGCCGCTGGGCGTTCGGCTTGCGCGTTTCCTCGGCCAGGCGAACCAGCGTGCGCGCAATGTCGAACAGTTGGCCGCGGCTACGGCGCTCGAGCAGACTGAACCGGTCCCGGATGCCCTCGTATGTCTCCACCGCAGCCGCCACCTGGTCCCAGGCGCCGCCGTCCTCCTCGCGCAACTTCGGGTCTTTCGTCACGGCGTCGCGGAGACTCTTTTCCTCCGCCCGGATCTTATCCATCAGCGCCGGGTCCTGCAAACCATCCTGCATCCCGATATACGCCTTCCGGCTGTTCTCATACATCAGCAGATCTTCCTGCGCCCGGCGCGCGTTTTCCGCGCTTCGCTCGCTGAAGGTCCTCAGCAGGACCTCGCGGCGGAACAGATAGTCCATCGTAAGAGGATTGGATTTGTCGCGGATATCTTCCAGATGCTGCACCGTATCCATCCGCGAAGTCGATCCGGGATTGCCGGAGACAAACACCAGGTCGCCCTCCTTGGCGCCCTGCGCGCTCCATTTCAGGTAATGCTCGATCTTCGCAGGCGCGCCGTTCTCGTAAACGCGGAAAAACGCGATATCCAGACAGAAGCGCGGATACTCGAAGTTGTCGGGATCGCCGCCGAAAGCGGCTATATCCTTCTCCGGCGCGAATACCAGCCGCACGTCGGTGTACTTCTTGTACCGGTAGAGATGATACTCGCCGCCGCTGTACAGGGCGATCACATCGCTGCGCAGCCCGGTCTTGTCCAGCGACTCCTTCTCGATGGTGTTCATGATGGCGCGGCGCGCCTTCTGCGCCTCGGCCGCGTCCATGTTCTTCGTGACGGCGCCGTTTACGCGTGCGGTCACGTCCTCGATGCTCTCAAGTACGTTCAACTCCAGGTCCGGACACGCCTTTTCTTCCGCGTGGGACGCCGCCATAAAGCCGGTCTGGATGTAGTCGTGACCGGGGCCCCCGAGCTTCTCGATACAGTCGGATGCCACATGGTGGTTGGTCATGACCAGCCCGTTGGCGGAAACGAACTCGCCGGAGCCGCCGTTATCGAACCGCACCGAAGACTTCTGAATATGTTCCATCCACGCCGGCGTTACGTCGAAGTGGTACTTGTCCTTGAGAACCTTGACCGGGGGATCGTTGAACAACCACATCCCCTCATCGGCATGGGCGCCGAACAAGGCGGCAAACAAGAGGACACCCGAAGTTAGGCTGAACTTGCGCATCGGACCCTCCACCTTCCGTAATCATTCTGCACCAGCGCCGCCATGGGAATCAAGACGAAGGCGGGCGTCGCCGCCGCTGCTACAGTAGAGAATTGACTCTGCCTGCATCTTCCGGAATGGCCGCGCCCGCGCTGGCGACGGCGGTTGGGGTGGTTGGCGCGGCGATGGGCGTGTGGCTCACCGGCGCACACCGGCGCGCACGCGTGGTGGTGCCGTTCAGCGCGGGAGTGCTGCTGGCCGTGGCGCTGTTCGGGTTGGCGCCGGAGTTGGCGCTCGAATCCGGCTGGATGGCCACCAGCGTACTTTTCGCGGCGGGCTACCTGCTGTTGTTCGCGGTCAACCGGTACGCCTACCCGGTTTGCCCGACTTGCGCGCACGACCACGATCACAGCGCTTGCGCCACGGAACTGCACGGCTTCGCGCTTCCGCTGATCGCGGCCGCCGCGCTGCACAGCGCCTTGGACGGCTGGAGCGTGGCAACCACCCAACTGGCCGCCCCGCTGGGCTTACGCGTGGCGGTACCCTTGGCCGTGGCGCTGCACAAGATTCCGGAAGGCGTCGCGCTGGGCGGAATTCTGCGGGCGTCGGTCAAGTCGCGCATCGGGGCGCTCGGCTGGTGCGTGGCCGCCGAAGGGTCCACGCTTCTGGGCGGCGCGGCCGGATTGTGGATGGCGCCCCGCCTGGGAAGCCAGTGGACGGCCTACCCGGTGGGTCTCACGGCAGGCTGGCTGTTCTATTTGGGCTACCACGCCGTGCACGAGGAATGGAAGCGGCGCGGCGCGGCCCCGGCATTCCTCTCAGCCGGCGCCGGGGCAGTGTGCGGCGCCTTCATCCAGCGAGGCGCGGAGGCGCTTTTCCGGTAGCGCCACGGCTACGCGACGCGCCAGACGCCGTAGACGGCAAAAGCGGCCAGGCCGGCGGTCCATAAACGCGATCGGCCGGGCACGTTCCAGAAGACGGCCAGGAGCATCGCCGCTGCGAGGGGACTGAGCGCGTTGAATCCAACCGCCGCGCTCCAGTGCCCTTTGGCCAGCTCAAACATCGCGCGCGTCAGCCCGCATAAAGGACACGGACGGCCGGTGAGCCAGTGAAACGCGCAGAGGCGAAATGCCGGCTGAACGGGCGGAGTGAACCGCCGAAGCGCCACGAAAAGCAGCGCCACCGCTGAAGCGCGCATCGCCAACCGCCTGGTCCAAAGGGTCAAAGGGTTTCTACGCTTCGCGGGTCGAAACCGACGACGTCCCGGTAAGCCACGGTAATCGCGGCCACCGAGATGGGGATGGTGACCAGCAACCCCACGATGCAGCAGAGGAACCCCAGGACGTTGACCAGCGTCATGGCCACCAGGAACATCGTGAAGCCGAAGTAGTCGTTCTTCACTACGGCGTGGCTGGCCTGGATGGCCTGCCAGAAATCCATCCGCTTATCGACGATGAACAGGTAGGTGAATTTGCACGCGGCCGCCGCCACAATTCCGGGGATGATACAGAGCAGCGTTCCGATCCCGACGAGTACCGCAATCACCAGCGATGCCACCAGGGCGGGGATGAAAAAATTGAACCCGGTGAACAGGTCGCCGAATTCCGCGCGCCGGTTGAGGGTCCTCTTCATGCAGTAGATGAAGAAGCCGGCGGTCAGCGGGCCCTGAATGACGAACGGGACCATCGATCCCAGGACGAAGGTGACCAGGGTCAGACCGGCGTAAATGCCGAGATCGTCTTTCACCATCGCCCATCCATCGCCGATCCACCGGCCCGTCTGCGCCGTGATGCCGGGCCGCGGCGTCCACACCGGGCCGGCCGTGGGCTGGGCGGCAGCGCTCAACGACGCGCCGCACCTTGGACAGAAGCTATCCGCGGAGCTAACCTGGGAGCCGCAACTGTGACAGAACATGAGGTCACCTCAGCGGGAATCATAGCACCAAGTGGGGCGGACCTCCCGGGCTGCCTTCTTTGCTCGCCTTTCCCTGGTCTGCCTTCTTTGGACGGCGCCCCGCTAAGAGAACGCCGGCAAAGTGAGACCGGCTTTCGCCAAGGCGCGCTGCAGCAGGGCCGAGGCGTGGAGGTCCGGTACGCGCCGCGCGCTCGATATCTCAGACACCAGCATGTGCCGCGCTCGTTCCAGCATCTTCTTCTCCCGGAAGGAGAGCGGCTTGCCGGCGTGCAGGTACAGGAGGCTCTTGAATATCTCGGCGGCTTTCAGCAGATCGCCGCTCTGCATCTTCTCCGAGTTCTCCTTAAAACGCACCTTCCAATCGGGGGTGATCCGGCAACGGCCATGAGCCAGGAAGGAGAGAATGCGGGATATCTCGTGGTTTTTCGTAATGCTTCGGAGCCCGATGTTGGCGACGTTGGAAAACGGCACCAGCACTGTCATGCTGCTGTATCCGAAGCGAAGAAGGTAGTACTTCTCGAAAGCGGAACCAAAGGAGCGGCTGCTGATGTTCTCGATAGTCCCGACCCCCTGATTAGGGTAGACTACCTGGTCGCCGATCTGAAAGGTCATACGAGGCCCCCTCAACCTCCGCGATTTGGTGCAAAAACGCGTACCCAGTACCCGTTTCTTGGATGGTACGCTCGGTGACAAATTCATGTCAAGGGCGGGTGTTTCAGAGGCTTTTAGCTTGGTCCGTACACCGGCTAGTCGAAAGCGTCAAGCTTATCCGCGATGCGAGCCCGCATGGTGGCCGGGTCCGGATCGAACCGGTACTGGGCGGAGAGGGGCAGGAATGCCCGGATCTCCGGCAGCGTGTACGGGTGGGTTGGCGGCGCGACGTCGAACCCGAGACTGTCGGTCATGAGGACGGCCACACGCACGAGGTCCAGTAAGTCGAAGGTTCCGGCGGTGGGCTGGCCGTGGTGACCCTCGGCGACGGTTTGCACTTCCGCGGGAAGGTCCCAGTGCCGGGCCAGCCAGCCGCCGGCCTCGCAGTGGTCAATTCCCAGGGCTTCCCGTTCGCGCTCCGGCAGACTCTTGCCATCGCCCGGTCCCGAAAGCAGCGCGGCGTACTCCCGCGGATGCAGCACGAACAGCCCTAACCTGCCGATGTCGTGCAGCAACCCCGCGGTGTAGGCGGGGTCGCCGCGCCCTTGGGACAGCGAACACGCCGTCGACAGCTCCTCTGAGATCCACGCGCAGGCCAGGCTGTGGCGCCACATGCCGCGCAGCAGGTCGAGCCGCAGCGACGTCTGGAAGAAGTTCTGCGTGGAGAAAGTCAGTATGAAGCGCTTCACTTCGTCGAACCCGAGCATCATCAACGCCTTCTGGATGCTGGTGATGGGAGAAGGAAACGCGTATAAAGCGGAGTTGGATGTGCGCAGCAAACCGGCGGCCAGCGCGGCGTCCGCGCGGATGAAATCGGAGATTTCGCCGACGCTGGCGTCGTCGTGCGAGAGAACGCGCAACACCTTGGTTGCGATGGCCGGAAACTGCGGCAGTTGCTGCAACTCCCGAAGCCTGTCGTTGGTAGCGTCCATTTGAATTGACGTGTAGCACAGATTGAAATGCGCCGTCGCGGTTTATCGCGCCGGCGCAGGGCCAGCGACCACGGAGATGCCGGCCGCCAGTCGCTGGCTCAACCGCACGGGATCCACGCCACTCCCGATGCGGACGAGCAAGGTAGCGCCGCGAGTTCCGTCCTCGACCCTGATCCCCACGCCGGGCCGCAAGCCCAAACGTTCCATTTCGCGCAAGGCGGAGGGATCTCGATCCGAAACGCTGCTGATGACTGCCGGCACGCCGCAGGCCCACTTAGAGAGCAGGACTTCCTGCCGCAGCGGAAGCGCGCCGTTTCGTTCCGGGATGGGATGCCCGTGCGGGTCGGTGTCCGGATCGCCCAGTTTCGCCGCGATGCGGTCTTCCAGGCGTTCGGATATGAAATGCTCCAACCGTTCGGCGTCGTCGTGAACCTCATCCCAGGAATAATCCAGGAAATCATGCAGGAAACGCTCGAGCAACCGGTGATGGCGCAGAACTTCCAGGGCGCGCATCTTTCCAGCGGGCGCCAGACGCACGCCGTGGTGCTTCTCATACTTCACATAGGACGGCTTCTGAAGCGCCAACTTCTGGAGCATCCCCGTGACCGAAGCGGCGCGGACGCCAAGATGCTGGGCGAGGGCGTTGCTGGTCACGCGCGCCTCTTCGGGACCGCCCAGCTCCAGGATGGCTTTCAAATAATCGTCGACCGATTCCGTGTTGGCAGGCGTGCGATTTCTTGGTTGCACTAAATCATACATTACCCCTAGCACCGGGAGCCGCGCAAGCATTTCGCGCTTGACAGAACGGAATTCAAGCCGGTAATATTTAGGCATGACTAAATTGGTTCCGGTGAGCAAGGCGACGGCGCGCCTCCTTCTGGCGGTCGCGCTCACCGCGTTCCTGGCGCACACTCCGGCAATGGCTCAAGGCGAGACGACCAGCGCCATCGTCGGCTCCGTCACCGATCCCAGCGGGGCCGCAATTCCCGGCTCCACCGTAACCGCCACGAACAGCGAGGATGGTCTCCAGCGATCTGTTAAGACGGACGAGTCCGGGCGATTCAGTTTTCCGCAGCTCAAGCCCGGGGCCTACTCGGTGAAAGCCGAGGCGGGCGGCTTCGAAGCGCAACGGAATAACTCCGTCGCCGCGGGTCTTGGCCAAAAGCAAACGGTCGATTTCAAACTCAGCCTGCAGTCGGTTAACGAAAGCGTCGTGGTGACCGAGCAGGCGCCGCTGATCAACCCGGAGAATCCCAACACCTCGACCACCCTGACCGCCCAAGCCATTGAGGACCTCCCAAATCCGGGAGGCGACATGACCTATCCGCTGCAGTTTGCTTCAGGCGCTCTCATGAACACCGCCGGCAGCGGCAACGATTTCGTTGGCGGCACGAATGGTTATGGCAACGTGCAATTCAACGGCCTGCCCTCTCTCTCAAACGGCTACATTGTCGACGGCCTGGAAACCAACGATCCGCTGACCAACCTGAACAGCGGCCTTTCGACCAATCTGGTATTGGGATTGAATTCCATTGCGGAAGTGACCGTCAACACCGTCTCCTATGCGGTCGATCAGGGCAGGTACGGCGCTTCGCAAGTGAACTACGTCACGAAATCCGGCGGCAACCAGTTTCACGGAAACCTGTACGAGCTGTGGAACGGATCGAAGTTCAGCGCCGCGGATTTCTTTACCAACGCCACACCCGGGAACCACAAGCCGCGCGCCACGGTGAATCATTTCGGAGGCAGTCTGGGAGGCCCGATCGTCCACAACAAGCTGTTTTTCTTCTTCGATTCCGAATGGGTTCGGATTGCGCTCCCCATCGTCACCGCCACCACCGTGCCGACGCCGGCGTTCCAGAACTACGTCCTGCAACAATTGCCGCTCGGCGGCGTGGATTCCATCACCGGGTCGGTTTATAGGCCCGCGCCGCAGCTTGTGCCTTTTTACCAGAAGATGTTCTCGCTGTATGGCAACACGGCCGGGATGCCGCTCGCGGTTCTCGGCTGTCCGTTCAACAGAGACGGGAGCGCCGCCGGCGGAAGTCCGCCCAATGGCAACGGCTGCGCGAACCGGCAGAGCGTTTCGCATTCGAGCGACGACCACGAGCAGGTGCAAACCGCCCGCATCGACTACAACATCGGCGCTAACGACATCACCTGGTACCGGTTTCAGGCCGACACCGGACTGCAGGCCGCCTACACCGATCCGATCAATCCGCTGTTCAACGCCATCTCTCCGCAGCCGCTGTACTCATTCGCGTCGGGCTACACGCATGTGTTCTCCGGGCATCTGGTGAACTATTTCAACCCCGCGTTCTCGTGGTACGAAAGCCTTTTCGGCCCAGCCGATTTGCAAAAAACGTTAGCGGCGTTGCCCATCGTCTTGCAAGGCAGCGGCGCCAATGCTCCGTTCACCCCGTTGGGAGGGCTCGACAATACATGGGTGCAGGGGCGGCGCGCCAGCCGCTTTTTCATCAATGACAATCTCGCGTGGATGGCCGGCGCGCACGAGCTCCGCTTCGGAACGAACAGCCGCATCTTCCGTCTCAACGATTACGATTTCGGCGAAGGCACGGTCCCCACGGTCACCTACACGACCCTGCCGCAATACATCTACGGCGTCGCATCGACCGCTTCGGAGACCTTCCCGCTGGCTAATTCGCAGCCCTTCAGCTTCCTCAATCTGGACTTTTATGCGCAGGACACCTGGAGGGTCGCGCGGACTCTCACCTGGACCTTCGGCATCCGCGATACGTACAATTCCAATCCAATGAATCCGCATGACGCCGTGGCGCGGCTCACCGGTTCGTTCGCTTCCATATCCCACGACGTGAATCAGCCGCTCGACCAGGCGATTCAAACGGGGCAGGCGACGGTATTCGCCGCCACGCCCGCCGCCATCCTGCAGCCGAGAACCGCCCTCGCGTGGCAGATCGCCCCGCACACGACGCTGCGCACGGGCTTCGGCCTGTTCAGCGACATCCTGCCGGGCAGCGTGGCCGATCTGGTGGGAACCAACCCTCCCTACTCGAATACCTTTCAGGGCGGGTTGCTGGGCACTGTCGGTGGGACGGCCATTGCGCCGGGCGTGCCGAACAGCGCAATCGATGCCACGGCCGCAGCGAACCAACAGTTCGTACAGGGCTTTACGCAGGGCGAACTCTCCTGCGCCTCGCCCCTGGCGAACCGAAATGCCTGCCTTCCGCCGATTTCCATCACCGCTGTTCCGGATGGCAAGCTCCGTGCGCCTTATTTCATGCAGTGGAGCTTCGCCCTGGAACACCAGGTCGGCAGTGCGCTCCATTTGCGGGCGCAGTACGTGGGCACGCGCGCGGTCAACCAGCCCTATGAGACGCAGGTCAACGGGTATCAGACGGTCTGCGAGGGCTGCTTCGCACCGTTCCCCTACGGGCAGCCGGCCGATCCGCGTTTCGGGGCGGTGACGCAACTCAGCACGGGCGCGAACAGCCATTACAACGGCCTCCAGTTGACGGCCGAAAAGCGGATGGCGCACGGCTTGGAAGTCCAGGTCAACTACACCTGGAGCCGCTGCATGGACACGGTCTCGAACGGTGGATTCCTGCCCTTCGCCGCCGGCGCCATTCTGTCGCCGCTGCCCGGTGAGTTGGGCCGCCAATACGGCCCTTGCGATTACGACGTGCGGCAGAACCTCGCCGCCCAGTACGTTTATGAGCTGCCGGTCAAGTTCCGCAACCGCATCCTGGCCGGGGCGCTCAACGGATGGCAGATCTCCGGCACAGCGTTTTGGCACAGCGGCCTGCCGTTTTCGGTCCTGAGCGCGCCCTACTCCGCCAATGGAGACGGCATTGTTCAGGGCAGTGGTCCGCAGTACGCCAGCGTGGTTCCGGGCGTCCCGCTATACGAGCACAACTCCGTCCCCGGCGTCACCGAGGCGGGAACCGTTCAGTGGCTCAATCCCGACGCATTCGTTTCTTCAGTCGATCCCAGCACGGGCGCCTGTAACGGCGGTGACGGCGCAGCCAATTGCCAGTTCGGCAATCTCGGCCGGAACGCCTTGCGCGGACCCGATTTCTTCTGGAGCGACATGTATCTAACCAAGTGGTTTCCGCTAAAGGAACACATGAAGCTGCGAATCGACGCCCAGTTCTTCAACGTCTTGAATCACCCGAACTTCGGCCTTCCCGTGGTGGTGAACGCGGGGATTCCGGGAAAGCCCTCGACCCAGACCGGATTCGGAGCGCTCAGCTACCCGACTTCGCCGCCAACAGGGCTATTGGGCGTCGGGCTGGGCGGCGATAGCTCGCCGCGGATGATCGCATTTCAGGCCAGGTTGGAATTCTGAGCCGCTACTGCGCCACTTCGCGGCCGACCGCCAGGTTGAGCTGGCTTGCGGCTGCCAGGTAAGCTCCCACCAGGTTGATGTAGGCCACCTGAACGGCCCGGTAGTCGCGCTGGGAGTCCAGGAAGTCCACCAGAGAGGCCTGGCCGCGCTGGTACGCGAAGGCGATGTCGTCGCGCACACGGGTGGACCTTTGCAGATAACCTTCGGCGCCCTGGTAAGGCCTCAACAGGTTCACGCTGCTGACCAGCATGACGTAGGCGGAATCCACGTCGTTGAAAACCTGGGCCTGCGTGGCCTCGCGCACGGTTTCGGCGTGTTTGATATCGATTTCCGTGCGCGCCTTTTCGCCCTGGTTCCTGTCGAAGATGCGCAGCGGCACGTTGACGCTCAAGCCGAAATAAACGGAGATGGGGGGATTGCGTCCGAAGTCCACGCCGAATGTGGGGTCGGTCGAGCCATTCGCGACCGCGAGTTGGTGGTCGGTCTGGGCCTTGGAGATGGCTTCGACGGCGGCCTTGAGGTCCGGCCGCGCTTCGAGAGCGGCGTTGTGCAGCTCTTCGAGGGGCAGGATGCGGTCGGAGAATTCGAACGGGCCGGTCACATCGAAGGAATCGATTGGCGTCCGGTCGTTCAGCAGCGCGAGAATCGCGATCTTGGCCGACCTTACATTCACCTGCGCAGTCTGGAAATCCGATTCGTACTGCACGCGCTGCAGTTCCAGGCGGTCCAGATCCACGCGGGCGATATCGCCGGCCTGATACTGGTTGCGGCTGATGACGATCTCGCGGTCGAAATACGCCAGGTTTTCGGTAGCCAGCGCCAGCACGGACTTGGCTTGGAGCGTCTGTACGAACGCCTGGCGCAGACTGAAGATCAGGGTCCGTTCCAGGTCCGTCTGCTGCGATTCGGCGATGTCGGTTCCCTTCCGGGCGCTCTCCAGGCGCAATTCGCGCTTGTTCTCCCGCTCGTGGAGGTAGTCGAGCGCCGTCACCGGAAAAAAGTATTGCAGCGGGCGGTATGGCGTCGCTGGAAACGGATCGAACTGATCGGCGGCGATCGACAGATTTGGGTTCGGGCGCAGGTACGCCGTGATCTCCTGGGCCTTGGATTCCTGCAGGCCGAGTTGGCCAGCTTGCAGCGTGGGATTGGCCGCCTGGAACTTGTCGCGCACCTGCTGCCATGTGAGCGCCGTCTGCGCGGTGGCAGGCGAGGCCGCGAGCAAACAGAGAAAAAGGCTTGACGCGGAGACGCAGAGACGCAGAGAAATACGTTTCAGTAAGAGCGGTCGTCCACTCGCGTTCGTTAGCGCTATATGGTCGAAAGAATGCATGTTTACCTCCGTCAAAAGGGCCTCTTCTCAGCCTCTTCTCTGCGTCGGGGCGCCCGCCGCCTTTGCGGGCCCGTCTCCGCGTCAAAGCACTTACTACACCTTCAACGTGTCGCTATCCCTCGCCACCAGCGCGTAAAGCACCGGCGCGAGGAAGACCGACAGGAGCAGCCGTGAAGCCAGGCCGCCCACAATCACGATGGCGAACGGCTTCTGCGAATCGCTGCCGATTCCCGTGGACATGGCCGCCGGCAACAACCCGAAACAGGCCACCAGCGCCGTCATCATGATGGGACGAAGCCGCAGCAACGACGCTTCGAGCGTCGCCGTGGGAATGTCTTTTCCTTCCAGACGCAGTTTGTTGATGAAGGAATATAGAATGACGCTGGTCTGGACAGCCACGCCCATCAACGCTACAAACCCGAGCATGGACGAAACGCTGAAATTGGTATGCGTGAGCCGCAGCGCCAGCAGCCCTCCCACCGGTTCGGTCACCAGCACGCTCAGGAAAATGATCACCGGGAACTTGAAGTTTCCATAGAGCGCAAACAGAATCATCAAAATCAGAATCACCGTCAGCGGCAGGATCACTTTCATCTGCTCCCGCGACGCCAGGTATTCCTTGTACTCGCCGCCCCAGTCCAGCTTGTAGCCGATGGGCATTTGGACGGCGCGGGCAACCTTCTGGCGGGCTTCGCCGACCGCGCCTGCCAGGTCGCGCCCTTCCACGCTGAACTGTACGCCGATGTAACGCGAGTTCGATTCGCGGTAGATGAAGGATGCGCCGCTATCCACCTTGATTTGGCAGAACTGGCTCAATGGAAGATACTGGCCGTCGGGCGTGGCGATCAGCAGGTTTTTGATGGCGTTTTCATCGCTTCGGAACGGCTCCTGCATGCGCACCACCATGTCGAACTGGCGTTCGCCCTGAATCACCTGGGTGGCAGCCTGGCCTCCCAGCGCCGTTCCGATGAGCGTGTTGATATCGCCCACGTTCAATCCGTAACGGGCCAGCTTTTCGCGATCCGGAGTGATGGTGAGGCTGGGCTGGCCCAATTCCCGCACCACCGTGATTTCGGCGATGCCAGGGGTCTTCAGGAGGATTTCTCGAATCTGCCCGGCCTTCTGTTCCAGCACGTTGAGATCGGGTCCGAAGATCTTGACGGCCAGGGCGCTCTTCAACCCGGTTTCCGCTTCGTCGACGGCGTCCTCGGCGGGCTGCGTGTAATTGAAGATGATTCCGGGATACGAGGACAGCTTCTTCTGGATTGCCTCGGTCAATTGCGGCTTCGTGTGAATTGCGCCGCTCCAGGCCGAATCGCTATAAGGCTTGAGACCCACGTAGAACTCGTTATTGAAGAACCCGGTCGGGTCCGTGCCATCGTCCGGGCGCCCGAGCTCGTTGGCCACCGTGGTCACTTGCGGAAAGCTCGCCAGGATATCGCGGATCTGCGGCGAGAGCCTGGAAGCTTCCTCGAATGAGATAGTGTACGGCGTGGTGGCGCGCACCCACAGAGCGCCTTCGTCCAGATGCGGCATGAACTCCCCGCCGATGAAAGGAATCAGCAGCAAAGAGCTGCCGAAGACCGCCACAACCATCGCGACCGTGACCAGCCGGTTGCGTAAACACCAGCCGAGCATGGAGGCATAGCGGTCGCGGATCCATTCGAACACCGCGTTCTTGGGCTCGTGAACGTGCCTTCTTAGGAAGAAGGCGCACAACACCGGCAGCACGGTCAAAGCGCAAATCAGCGCGCCGAGCAGCGCGAACGACATGGTATCCGCCATCGGCGAGAAAAGGCGTCCGGAGGGGCCGGTCAGAACGTAGATCGGCAGGTATCCGGCGATAATCACCGCGATTGCGTAGAAAATCGGCCGCTCCACGTCGCGTGCGGCGTTGCGGATCACGTCCAGCAGGTTGTAGCTCTGGCCGTACCGTTCCGCCAGCTCACGGAAGATGTTTTCCACCATGACCACCGAGCCATCCACAATGATTCCGAAATCGATGGCGCCGATGGAAAGCAAGTTCGCCGGAATGTGCCGCCAGTCCAGGCAGATGAAGGAAAACAGCAGCGCGAACGGTATGGTTACGGCGACTATCAACGCTGTCCGCACGCTGAAGAGGAACAAGCCAAGGATTACCAGCACCAGTAACATGCCGCGAAGCAGGTTATGCTCCACGGTCTGCGTAGTCTCTTCAATCAAGCCCTGGCGATCGTAATACGGGACGACCTTCACATCCGGCGGGAGTACGTGGTCGTTGAGATCCCTAGTCATCTCTTCGACGCGCCTCAGGATCACCTGCGCCTGTTCGCCGACGCGCATCAGGATGACGCCCTCCACGGCTTCATCCTGCTTCTTGTATCCGAATTGACCGAGCCTGGGGGCATACCCGATCTGCACCTGGGCCAGGTCGCTCACCTTCACGGGAATGCCGCTCTTTTCGGACACGATGATGTTGCCGATGTCCGCCATGTTACGTACCAGGCCCAGCCCGCGGATGTAATAGAACTGCCCGCCCTGTGAGTAGAAGCCGCCGCCGGCGTTCGCATTGTTGATGGAGAGCTGCTGTGAGATCTGCGGAACGGTAATCCCGTACTTGAACAGCTTGTTGGGGTCGAGAAGCACCTGGTACTGCATGTCGGTGCCTCCAAACCCGGAATCGTCCGCCACGCCCTGGATCGACCGGTAATGCCGCTCCAGGACCCAGTCCTCAATGACCTTCAGTTCCTGCGGCGACCGGTCGGTGCTCTGCAGGACATAACGGTAGATGAGTCCGCTGGGGCTGTACAAAGGCGAAAGGTTCGGCGTCAGTCCCGCGGGCAACTGCGCGTTGGCCATCCGTTCGAAGGTCTGTTCGCGGCAGAAGTACGGGTCGGCCCCGTACTCGAAGTTCATGTTGATGTAAGAGAGGCCATAGAGGGAAATCGACCGAAGGGAATCCAGGCGTGGAATGCCGTTCAATTCGATCTCGACCGGGATGGTGACCAGGCGCTCCACCTCCTCGGCCGCATGGCCGGGCCATTGCGTGATGAGCTCCACGTGCGGCGGCGACAGGTCGGGATACGCGTCGATGGGCAGATTCTGGAAAGACCAGGCGCCCCACACCATCAGGGCCAGCGCCGCGATGACGATCAGGAAGGGCTGCTTGAGCGCGAAGGAGACAAGGCGGGCAATCATTCGGTTTGCTCCTTATTGAATGCTGTTTGCGAATTGGAGAAAGAGGCTGCCGTCGGCCAGTACGTTCTCCCCTTCCCGCAGCCCGCTCAGGATCGCGATCATGCCATCCTGTTGCTGGCCGATGGTCACGGAACGCTCCGCGAACTTGCCCGGCTGCGCCTGCACGTAGACGATCGGCTCGTTCTTGTCGTCGCGCAGCACTGCCGAGACCGGGACGGCCAACAGCCGCCTGGTTCCGCCGGCATGGACGGTGACTTCGACGAACATGTCCTTCTTCAGCAGCCCTTCGGGATTCTGCGTGACGATCCGGACCGGGGTGGTGCGCGTGGCCGGATCGACAAAAGCCCCCACGTAACCCAGCGTGCCGTGGAAGACCTTGCCGGAAGCGGGATTGGTTTCGTCGACCGCGGCCCCCACATGAAGCTCGGACAAATCCGGGTCGAAGATATGACCCTGCACCCAGACCGTCGAAACGTCGCTCAGCATGAAACAGACCGTGGTCCCGGCCTGAATCAATTGGCCCGGCGAAACCAGCTTCTGCACCACTACGCCGGCGATGGGCGCGCGTACCGCCAGTTCCGTGCTGATCGCCGTCCCCTGCTGCTCGGCGCGATCGATGTCCGCTTTGTCGATGCCGAAAATGTTGAGCGCCTGAAGACTGTTCTGGACGTCCGTCATGGCGTCGTTGTAGTCGGCTTCACTGTTTTCCACGTCCTTGAGGGCAACCGACCCGTGGTCCAGCAGTTCCTTCATGCGGTCGACAATGCGCTTCGTCAACACCTCCCGGTTGCGGGCCTTCCGGTAGGCGGAAATCGCGTTGGCCATATCGGGACTGGCCACGAACAGCAGGGGATCCCCGGCTTTCACCGGCGTGCCTAGATCCACCAGAATCCGCGAGATGGGGCCGTTCACCTGGGTGATCGCCTGCGTGGTGTGGTCCGCGTCCCAATCCACCGTACCCGTGGTCTGTATGGCCGCGGTCCAGGTCCTGGCGCCAACCGGCACCACTTGCAAACGAGCCATCTGTTCTTGCGGGACGGAGAACAGGGCCGGCTCGGGAGGCTTGGCCTCGTCGGGAGCGGCGGTCGTCGCGTTTTTCAAGTTTCCACAAGCTAACTGTGTGATCCCCAAGGCGATTACAAGAGCGGCCGGAAGGTACAAGTCTGGCCTGGATGGCCAGCCTCGAAAGCACGACGATTGAGTCGGCATATCGGAAATGCCCCTTATTTTTAATTCCCTGTCTTGAATTGGGAAAATATCATCCGGCCCCGAATCCGGCGCCGGACCCTCAAAACCGCGATTTGGGAATTAAGCTGGAGGGCCTCGAGACGAACTGGTGGCGAGGAATACGTCGTGGAGGGATGCAAACCCCGGAGCGGGTTCCAGCCACGCGACCGAGAGAAGCGGAGAGGGTCGCGCCGGCGCGGCAGCCTGCACCAAAGGCAGCGGTCCAAAGTGACACAGCAGGCAGCAATGCTGGGTAGCCTCGTGAGCCTGGTGCGCGGCAGCCAAGGCCTGAGATTGCCCGGCGACCATGACGCACAGCATGAGCAGCACCACTGCGAACCGCGTCCGGAGTGCCATGCCTCGTGTCAAATCAAGCTCATTGTAGCGAATCTTACGGCGAATTGCGGCGAATGCGCGGGCGACGGTTCTCCTTATGAAACCGGGATGGCCTTCGCCAGCGGAATCCGAAGCTCCACCGTGGCATTATCCGGAGCGAGCGAGAGCGCCAGCCGTGAGGATGGCCCGTAGCAGATTTCCAGACGCCGCTTCACGTTCTCGAGTCCTACGCCGGCGCCCGCGCTCCCGGCGGGTTTTCCGCTGCCGCTGTTCTCGACGGAAATGCGCAGCTCTTCTCCGTGCCGTCCGGCTGTGATGCGCACGCTTCCAGGCTCCGTCCGCGCCGCAATCCCGTGCTTGATCGCATTCTCCACCAGGGGTTGTATCGAAAGCACTGGGATCGAAACCTGCTCGATGTCCTCATCCACTTGAATTTCAACCCGCAGGCGGTCGCCAAGACGGTTCTGCTCCACTTCCAGGTACGCGCGGACAATCTGCATCTCCTCCGCCAGCGGAACGAAGGTCTTGTCGGTTTGCAGAAAGTAGCGGAAGATTTCGGCGAGGTTGATCACCATGCGGCGCGCCTGAGATGCACCGCGCGGAATGGAACCGTAGAGCGTATTTAAGGCGTTGAAGAGAAAGTGAGGGTTGATCTGCGATTGCAAAGCGCGCAATTCGGCCTGGTTCACCAGACGGTCCATTTCCTGCTGCCGTAAGGACTCCACCTTGGCGGCGATTTCCGCGGCCGCTCTGCCCAGCGCGTCCAGGTCTTCGCCCAGGTAACGCTGTCCGCCCTGCCGGCGCCCCAGAGCGATTAACTTCGAGTGTTCCTGCCCGAGCCGTATGGGAACCACGGCCTCCGCCCAATCCCAGCGTTTCGAGAAGCCAATCGCGGGGATCATGGTGGCCAGAACCGGAGCGTGGAGACTGCCGGCTGCCGGCAACTCGCTGTGGGCGATTACCGCGTAGTCGTCTGTCCTCACAGCGGCGGCCAGGACCGAGGCGGCCCAATCCAGATACCGCGCTTCGCCGTCGAATGCCGGGCCGCCCTTCACCCGGTCCGCGGCCTCGGAGACGCTCCCCTGCCGGAAAACGGCATGCGTAAGCCAGGCTTGCACCCAGTTGCGCAGCCAGGCGAAAAACACCAGGAACAGGCAGACGCTGATCAGCAACAGGGCTTCCTGCAACGGGGCGGGCGCGGCGCGTTCCACCAGCACCAGGCGGAAGGCCGCGGCAATGACGAACCAGGTCAGCACGCCCGCCAGCAGCGCGTTTGCCAGAAAACGCACGAACGCGTCCAGCAAAATGAAACGATAGTCCTGCAATAGGACGAACAAGGCAAGCGGGATGCCGGCGTGGTGTACGAATAGCTCGCTGGACCACGCCTGGTTGGCGTGTCCCGCTCCAAAATGAAGGAACGACATGGCGAACAGCGCCAGGCACATGGAGGCGGCAATGCGGCCCGAATCGCGCCGGGCGCGGCCCCGAAAGGCGGTATGCGCCACCGCTGCGGCCGTCAGCGCCAGGAATCCCACGGTGATCAGCAGGAGCGCATTGCGGTGCAGCGCGGCGCCGCTGCCACGCACTTCCCAGAAGTGCATTCCAACGGCAACCGCGCCGAGCAAGTAGCCGGACGCCACAAGCTTGGGCTGGCTGTCTTTGAGCGACAAGTGAAGCAGCACGGCCGGGAGCAGGCTCAACACCGAAAAGCTCACCGCAATCACGAGGCCGCTGGCCGTGGCAGGCATCGCGGGCCAGGAGAGCACCAGCAGCGACCCCAGATTCCAGACCAGCGCCAGAATGGCCGCCAGGGCGGGCAGATACCGCCCGCGAGCGCCGCTCCATCCGCGTCCGCTGAATAAGAGCACCAGAAAAATGGCGAAGATCAGCGTGCCGCCCGCGTGCCCAAGGACGTTGATCAATAACGGTGCGCCGGATTCTGCCATGGCTTTGGACGGCTGAAGGAGTCCTCAGATCATTGTCTTGTCATTCGGGGTCCGATTGCAAAGCACGTCTCCAGCCTCCGGCGCCGGAAGAACGCCCGCTCGCGCCGCAATCGAAGCCGCTCGTGAGAAAACCGTGAGGCGGCTCTGAGTCTCCGCCCATACTTGTCTACGATGGCCAGGAGGAACGCGGGTTTGGACCGGCTGAGCCGGGACGCGGCGGTGAAGGTTTGCCTGTGCGCCGCGTTTGTCCTGGTGGTGTGTTTCGCGCTGCTTGAAGGTACCGCCTGGAAGCAACTGCGCTCTCCCGAAACCGAACCATTCTACGCCATATTGCCGGACGTGGATCTGAGCGGCATCCCTCCCGCGAAACTGCAGGCCCTGCTCAAGCGGCTGAACGTGCAGCGTTGCACGTGCGATTGCGGGCGCAGCGTGGCTAGCTGCCGGAACAACCACCGCTCCTGCACCAACAGCCTCACCGCCGCACGGGAGGCGGTGGCGGCCGCAAGGGAGCACTGAAATCGCCGGCGATCTCACCATTGCAACATGCGCCGCACATTGTGGGCCTGCCGTTTGCTCACGGTGAACTCCTGGCCGTTGCTCAGCGTAAGCAGCCATCGCTGGCTGCTCAGCGGCGACATTCTCCGAACATGGTTCACGTTGACCAGCGCGTTTCTATGGATGCGCTGGAAGACCGTCCCCTGTAGGCGGCTGTCAATATGGCTGAGCGCCTGTGTGGCCAGGTACCGCTGCCTCGCGGTGACAATCCAGACCAGTTCCCGCTCGGCCTGAAACGCCAGGACGTCGTCGAGATTCAGCAGGAAGTACTCCTCGCCCGCCCGGCCAACCACCTTGCGCGCTCTGGCGCCTGGCGGTTCCGCGGCCTCGCTCAGCCGCCCCAGGGATTCTGCCACATCCCGCGGCCTGCCATGCAGCGTCCGAACGCGGTCGAGAGCCTTTGTGAGCCGTTCCTGGCTGATGGGCTTCAGCAAATAATCCAGGGCGCCCGCTTCGAAAGCGCGGATCGCGTGTTCGTCATAGGCCGTGACGATGATCACGATGGGCAGCGCGCCTTCGGGCATCCGGTGGATCACGTCGAAGCCTCCCAGTCCCGGCATCTGAAGATCGAGCAGCACCAGGTCCGGCGCGAGTTGTCCGATCTTCGCCAGAGCCTGCTCGCCGTTCTCCGCTTCCCCCACGATGGCGATGTCGCTGAAGCGGCCGAGTTCCTCGTGGAGAATCTGCCGGGCGATGGGTTCGTCATCGACGATCAGCGTCCGAATTGCCGGGGAAGGCATCATCAATGGAGTTAGCTTGAAAACCGGGTCCGCCGTATGAAAAAGTCACTAACGGGCTAGATCCAGTCGCGAGCGGGCGATAAGTCGCCGCGGGCGGATGCCGCTTTCGCGCTCTCCGGCCTTAGTTTCGATTATCGCCCACCGCAACGGGGGATAGATCTGCCGGTCCGCTCATGTTAATTTTTAGCCCGCTCCCGCCAGTTCATGGCCCGCTGGTGAGAATGACATACGGTTTCCGCAGCCGCCCACCGGATACTCAAGGTTATGAGGAAATCTCTCGCGCTGGGTGTTGTGTGCCTGCTGTGGGCGGGCCTTGCGGGCCGGGTGGCGGCGCAATCGGGCGCCGGAGGATCGGTAAAGGGAACGGTGCTCGACCCATCGGGGGCGGCCATCGCGCAAGCCGACGTGACCATTGGGAATCCGGTGTCACAATACAGCCGCAGCGCTAAGACCGATGCCGGTGGAAATTTCGAGTTCGACAATCTTCCTTTGAACAACTACCACGCCACCGCCAAGGCGCCTGGATTTCAGGCCGACGAGCAAGACCTGAACGTGCGCTCGGCGGTGCCGCTGGAGGTGAAGTTCACCTTGAAACTCGGCGAGGCCACCACCCAGGTGACTGTGAGTGACGCCGCCGACCTGGTCGAGACAACTTCTTCGACCCACACGGACGTGGATCGGGACCTCTTCGACAAACTCCCTCTCGAGAGCGAATCCTCATCGCTCAGCTCGCTGGTCACGCTGGCCACGCCGGGAATCACCGCCGATTCGAACGGCCTCTTTCACGGACTTGGAGACCATGCGTCGAACTCTTTCTCGGTTGACGGCGAGCAGATTACCGACCAGCAGAGCAAGGTTTTCTCGAATCAGATTCCCACCGAGTCTGTGCAGTCCATGGAGGTGATCGAAGGCGCCCCGCCCGCCGAATACGGCGACAAGACTAGCGTGGTGATTGTGGTGACCACGCGATCGGGCCTTGGCGTCACCCAACCCCATGGCGACGTGACAACCAGCTACGGCAGCTTCGGCTCGACGAACGCGGGATTTGACCTGGCTTATGGCGGCGGGTCATGGGGCAACTTCATCTCGCTGAACGGAATGAACACCGGCCGATTTCTGGACGGGCCGGAGTTCCAGGTGATGCACGATCGGGGCAATCAGCAGAATCTATTCGACCGCGTCGATCTGAAGCTCTCCCAGAAGGACACCATCAACTTGAACCTCGGCTTTACGCGCTCCTGGTTCCAGACGCCCAATTCGTACGATGCTGAAAACGCAACCGGGTGGTCCGGGCTGGTGGCGAACAACGGGGGCCTCGGTCCCAACGGCCTGCCGGTCGGTTCCGAGGATCAGCGTTCCAAAATCGGGACCTACAACATCGCGCCAACCTGGATGCGTCTGCTCAATACGAGCACCGCCCTGACTTTCGGCGTGTCCATGCGACGGGATCAGTATAACTATGACCCGAGCAGGAATCCTTTTGCCGATTTCACGCCCGATCTCCAGCGCCAGACTATCGGTCAGGACCGCAGTCTGATGAATGCGGCCGCCCACGCGGACGTGGCATACGCCAAGGGCCATCACGATGTGAAGGTGGGAATCCACTACGGACAGACCTTTCTGACGGAGAGTGACAGCCTCGGGATTGTCGATCCGACGTTCAATTCCGTCTGTTTGAATGCGAATGGAAGCTTCGACCTGTCTCCCTCCCTGACCAATCCGAGGCAATGCACCGGGATGCTACAGCCGAACCCCGGCTTTGTGCCGCTGCTCGGCTGCTATGACTTGACCAGGACCGCGCCGCTGCCTGCCTCCGATGGGTGCTCCAATTCAACCAGCGGCTTATACACCTTCTATGGCCACACCGACATCAAACAGATGGCCCTGTTTGCCCAGGACACGTACACCAGGAAGAACTGGACCTTCAACCTGGGCCTCCGAGGTGAAACGTATAACGGCATTACCAAGGCCAGTTCGGTGCAGCCTCGCCTGGGGATCGCCTACAACATCAAACCAACCAATAGCGTGCTGCGGATTTCCTACGCCCGCACCATGGAGACGCCGTTCAACGAAAACCTGGTTCTCTCGAGTACCGGGTGCAGCGACGCCGTGATCGATGCGATCATGTCGATTACTCAGGGTTATCCTTGCCTGACGGCCCCCTTAAAGCCCGGCACGCGCAATGAGTTCCACGCCGGCCTCCAGCAGGCCTTCGGAAAGTATCTGGTGGTGGATGGCGAATACATCTGGAAATATACCGACGGGGCGGCCTTCGACTTCAGCGTTTTGGGCAACACGCCGATCACTTTCCCAATCGAATGGAGTAAGTCCAAGATCCCCGGCTATGCGGTGCGCGTAAGCGTTCCGAACTACCACGGTCTCTCCGCTTTCATGGTTTTCTCCCATGTGTCGGCGCGCTTTTTCGAGCCGCAGGTCAGTGGAATCGGAGCCACGCCGGGCGGCGCCTCGGTGTTCCGCATCGACCACGACGAGAATTTCAACCAGACCACGCACGTGCAGTACCAGCCCTGGAAGAAGGCGCCGTGGATCAGCGTCAACTGGCGCTACGATAGCGGCATGGTGGCTGGTCAGGTGCCGTGCGCGGGTGGCGATTGCGTCAACGGTCCGAATGGGACCGATAGCATCGTGGATGTTTCCGGGTTGACGCCGGACCAGCAGTACGAAGCCGGACTCTACTGCGGGACGGTACACGCGACCGTGACCAGCCCCATCAGCGCGAACGGCCTCTGTCCGGCGTCCCAGTACGGATCCACCTACCTTTCGATTCCGGCGGCCGGAACGGAGAACGCAGACCACAACCCTCCGCGCGTCGCGCAGAGAAATCTCTTCGACCTCGCGGTGGGGCATGACAATCTCTTTAACGGGGATAAGTACAAGTGGAGCGCCCGAGTGACGGTAGTCAATTTGACCAACAAGGAAGCGCTCTACAACTTCCTTTCGACGTTCAGCGGAACCCATTATGTGACTCCGCGGACCATCACGGCGATGATCGGGCTGCATTTCTGACAGTCTGCCAAGACGGCTTCTTCGGACAAGATTTGGGCAAAACGCCCAAACCGAGTCTGTAACGTCTTGATTCTAGGCCTGGGCCATTCGATTTTGGGCAAAATGCCCAAAATGCGCCGGCCGGCAGCGGGTGGGGCAGGCGCTTTCGCCGACCGGCTATCGTCCGCCCGCCGGCCCCCGAAGACAGTCCGCTTACCGGCGCCGCTCGCCGTTCGTGACTTTTCCCTGACGCCGCGCAGGCATCTCATTGTAGATCTGACATGAGATGGCTACTCCCGTCCTGAAAACTCTGATTGTGGACGATGAGCCCATCGCTCGCCGGGTGCTGCGCGAGGATTTGGAACTGTTGCCCGGCGTCGAAGTCGTGGGCGAGGCGGAGAACGGCAAAGACGCTTTGCTGCGGATCGAGAAGCTGAAGCCGGACCTGGTCCTTCTCGACCTGCAGATGCCGGTCATGAGCGGCTTCGAGGTGGTGCGCAGCCTCGCGGGAAAACCCGCGCCCGTGGTGGTGATCGTCACGGCGTTCGATGAGCACGCCATCCAGGCGTTTGAGGCCGGCGCGGTGGATTATCTGCTCAAACCGGTCGACGAATCGCGGCTGCGCAGAGCGGTGGAGCGGGCCAGGAACATGCTCGGCCATCCTGTGGACATCGCCAACCAGGTGGCGCGCATCGCGGCGGCCGGCGGCGCGGCCCAGCCGGAACAGCGGCGCAAGGTAGTGGGGCGGAGCGGCAGCGACTACTTTCTGGTGGACGCGGATGAGATCCTGGCATTCCAAGCCGAGCGGGCATTGGTGTGGATCGTTACATTGAAGCAGCGTCTCCTGGCCACGCAGTCGCTGCGGGCCATCCAGCAGCGCCTCGGCGGAGGCCGGTTTCAACGAGTGCACCGCAACGCCATCGTCAATGTGGACCACGTGCGCAAGATGAGCGCCCTCAGCAGCCGGCGATGGCTGGTCACACTGAGTAACTCGCTGCAACTTACGGTCAGTAAGCGTCAAGCGTATAACATCAGACAAATCCTCCAACGGTAACTCTGTCACTCGGCCGAATTGAGTGATTTGCGTTCGGCCCGTTTATCGACAAATCCAGTTCAGTCGCGGCAAGAATCAGCCGCTTGTCGAATTGTTTTAGGTCCAGCCGCCGCGTTTCCGCACAATCGAGAAATGATGAAGATTGCTTCAGCGATATTCGTTTCCTTGACCGCGGCGTCATGTTTCGCACAATCCACCAGTGGCAACTCGGGAACCGTCCGAGGGTCGGTCTTGGACCCCTCTGGCGCCGCCGTCGTGGGCGCGTCGGTCGAGATCGCGAACCCGGTGTCCCACTACGATCAGAAAGCGGCCACCGACGGCCAAGGCAAATTCGAGTTGGATAACGTTCCGTTCAACAACTACCATTTGTCCGTCACGGCGCCCGGATTTCAAGTGAATATGCAGGATGTTTCCGTAAGAGCTTCGGTGCCTCTTGACGTGAACGCCAGCCTACAGTTGGGCGCGACGTCGACCACCGTGAATGTGGAGGCCGCCGGCGACCTGCTCGAAACCGTGCCCTCTACTCACACCGATATCGACCGGGCCCTGTTCGACACGCTGCCCCTGGAGAGCCAATCCTCGGAGCTTAGTTCGCTGGTGACGCTGTCTACTCCGGGAATCGCGGCCGATTCCAACGGCCTTTTCCATGGGCTGGGCGATCACGCGGAAAACTCGTTCTCGCTGGACGGCCAGCCCATCACCGATCAGCAAAGCAAGGTCTTCTCAAACCAGATTCCGCTGGACGCCGTACAGTCCATGGAAGTGATCGAAGGCGCCCCGCCCGCCGAATATGGCGATAAGACTAGCGTCGTCATCAACGTAACCACGCGGTCCGGCCTGGGCGCGACTGCGCCGCAAGGCGATGTCACGACTTCCTACGGGTCTTTCGGCACCACCAACGACGGATTCGACCTCCTGAACGGCGGCAAGACCTGGGGCAACTTTATTTCGGCCAATGGCATGAACACCGGCCGGTTCCTGGACGGCCCCGAACACGCAGTTATGCATGACCACGGCAACGAGGAGAATGCCTTCGACCGCGTCGACTTCAAACCTTCCTCAGCCGACTCGGTCAACGTGAATTTGGGATTCACTCGCTCCTGGTTCCAGACGCCCAACTCGTACGACGCCCAGGACGCTACTGCCTGGAGCGGGTTGGTGGTGGACAACAGCGGCATCGGACCCAATGGCCAAGTGGTCGGCGCCCAGGACCAGCGTTCCAAGATCAGAACAATCAACTTCGCGCCCACCTGGACGCGCCTAATGAACGTTCACACCGTGCTCACCGTCGGCGGCTACTTGCGGCAGGATCAATATAACTACTATCCGAGCCGCGACCCGTTCTCCGACTTGACGCCCGATCTTCAGCTCCAGACCGTGGGCCAGAGCCGCAAGCTGACCAACCTGGGTCTTCGCGCCAACGTGTCGTACTCCAATGGCCCGCACGACATCAAGATTGGCGTCAACTACATGGACACGATCCTCACGGAAAACGACAACATCGGTATCGTCGATCCAACCCTCAATGCTCCCTGCCTGAACCCCGACGGAAGTCCATTTACGGCGGCGTCGCTCACCAATCCGGCGGGATGCACCGGGCTGCTCCAACCGAATCCCGGCTTTGTGCCCTTGCTCGGCTGCTACGACTTGACGCGGACCGCCAAGCTGCCCGCCTCCGACGGCTGCCCCAATTCCACCAGCGGAGCCTACAACTACTACGGCCACGCCGATATCCGGGAGCTGGCCTTCTTCGCCCAGGACAGCATCACCAAGGGGCCGTGGAATTTCAGCCTCGGCTTTCGCTACGACGTCTACCGCGGCATCACCTCCGCCAACCAGCCCGAGCCAAGGTTGGGAATCGCTTACAACATTAAACCCACCAACACTGTGTTGCGCATTTCCTATGCCCGTGAGCTGGAGACGCCCTTCAACGAGAACCTAATTCTATCGAGCGAGGGATGCAACGACCCAGTGATCGCCGCGATCATGGCGAGCACGATTAGCCCGTGCGTGTCGACGGCGCCGCTTTCGCCCGGCTGGCGCAACGAGTTCCACGCCGGCCTCCAGCAGGCTTTCGGGCGGTACTTCGTCGTGGACGGCGAGTATATCTGGAAATACACGCACCAAGCCTACGACTTCAGCGTGCTGGGTAATACGCCCATCACCTTCCCCATCGAGTGGGACCGCTCCAAGATTCCCGGGTATGCCATCCGCGGCAGTATGCCGAATTTCCACGGTCTCTCGGCGTTCATCGTAATGTCCCACGTGGAGGCGCGCTTTTTCACGCCGCAGGTCAGCGGAATCGGCGCCGTACCGGGTGGATCTCAGGTATTTCGCATCGACCACGACGAGAACTTCAACGCGACCACTCACCTGCAATACCAGCCGTCGAGGAAGCTCCCGTGGATCAGCTTCAACTGGCGCTACGATAGCGGCCTGGTGGCGGGTCCGGTGCCATGCGCGGGAGGTAATTGCGCCAATGGTCCCAACGGGACGGATAGCATCGTGGACGTGTCTGGAATTACGCCCGATCAACAGTTCCAGGCGGGACTCTATTGCGGCAACGTACTTGCGACTCCCACCACTCCGATCAGCGCGAGCGGGTTGTGCCCCGCATCGCAGTATGGGTCCAGCCTTGTCAAGATTCCAGCCGCCGGAACCGAGAACGACGACCACAACCCACCCCGCATCGCGCCGCGCAGCCTGTTCGACGTGGGCGTGGGAGACGACAACCTTTTCAACAGCGACAAACACAGGTGGAGCCTGCGCCTGACTGCGGTCAACATCACCAATAAAGAGGCGCTCTACAACTTCCTTTCCACCTTTAGCGGGACGCACTACGTCACTCCGCGCACGATGACCGCAACCCTTGGCTTCCATTTCTAAGGCCGACAACGGGACGCCCATGCAATAGGCGCGCTGGGAGGGGAAACATGCCGGGCTCTCACCCGCACGAGCAGGGGAACGGACACCGGGGCGGCGTGCGCCTGGACCCGGTTGAATTGGGACGCATCGGCTTTACCGGCCTGGCGATCGTTGTAACCTGGCTGCGGCTATGGGAGCCGTTGCCGCACTTCGACGTCGCCGGATTCGCCGCGGTCTCGATCGGCGGCTACCCGATATTCCGGGAAGCCGCGGTGGATCTCATATCCCGCCGCATGACCATGGAACTCTCCATGACCATCGCGCTTGTCGCGGCGCTTGCGATTCAAGAGGTTTTCACTGCCCTGGTAATTGTCTTTTTCGTCCTGATCGCCGAGGTCCTTGAGGAACTGACCGTTGGCCGCGGGCGCCGCGCGATTCAGGACTTGCTGAACCTCCTCCCGCAACTGGTTGAACTTCTCGGCGCCGGCGGCCCGCAAACCACGAACTTATCCGACTTGCGCGCCGGCGATGTGGTGCTGGTCCGCCCCGGCGGCCGAGTGCCGGTTGACGGCAGAGTTGTGGGTGGCCACTCGTTTATCGATCAAGCGGCCATCACCGGCGAGTCCATGCCGGTCGAGAAGATACCAGGCGCTCGCGTTTACGCGGGAACCGTGAATCAATCCGGAATATTGGAGATTCAGACGGAGACCGTCGGCCGCGACACCGCGTTCGGAAAGATCGTCGAAGCGGTGGAGCAGGCCGAACACTCGCGCGCCCCTGTTCAGAAAACTGCCGACCGCCTGGCCGGTTACCTGGTCTATTTTGCCCTGACCTGCGCCCTTTTCACTTTCCTCATCACGCACAATGCCCGATCCACCATCTCGGTAGTGATTGTCGCGGGCGCGTGCGGCATCGCGGCCGGCACGCCGCTGGCAATCCTGGGAGCGATCGGGCGCGCGGCCCAGCAAGGGGCCATCGTGAAGGGCGGCTTGTACATGGAAATCCTCAGTAAGGTGGATACGGTAGTGCTGGACAAGACCGGAACCCTCACACTCGGCAATCCCGAAGTGGTGTCTATCGATCCATCCCCCGGCATCGAACGCGAACGGCTGCTGCGCGTGGCCGCGAGCGCCGAGCGATTTTCCGAGCATCCTTTGGGGCGCGCTATTTTGAAAGCCGCCAGTACGTCGGGTCTCGGACGTGTGGACCCCAACACGTTTTCCTACACGCCCGGCAAAGGGATTTCATGCCGCGTCGACGGAGAGGAGGCCATCGTCGGAACCAGAGCGTTCTTGAGGGAGCGCGGCGTCGCGGTCGCCACCCCTCCCGCGGACGACGATTCCCGCACCGAAATATCGGTGGCCCATGGCGGCGTTCCCCTGGGGAGCCTCAGCATTGCCGATATTTTGAGGCCCGAAGCGGTGGAAGCCGTTCGAGCGCTGCGGGAGATGTCCATCCGAACCGTGCTTCTCACGGGGGATGCGGTGGGGATCGGCCGGGCGGTCGGCAATCGGCTTCAAGTGGACGAAATCGAGGCGGAACTTCTGCCCTGGCAGAAGCTGGATCGGGTTCGGGAACTTCGCGGCGCCGGGAAGACCGTCGCGATGGTGGGCGACGGCGTCAACGACGCTCCCGCACTGGTCGAAGCCAATGTGGGAATCGCGATGGGGTCCGGAACCGAGGTCGCGCGCGAAAGCGCCAATGTCCTTCTGCTCGGAAACGACTTATTGAAGGTTGTCGAGGTCGTCAAGATTGCCCGCCGCTGCTACCGCATCGTCATGACGAACTTCGCAGGCACTCTGGCCGTGGATACGGCAGGCGTGGCCTTGGCGGCCATGGGATACCTGAATCCCGTGCTGGCAGCCTTGATCCATGTCAGCTCCGAATTGGTGTTCATCTTGAATTCCGCGCGGTTGCTTTCGCGCTCCAAAGCGGCCTCACCGCCCGCCGTGGATCGCGGCGGCCTTGGAGTTCCGCCCATCGAGCACGCGGCGGCTTGACGGGGCGTCCTCAGACCGTCGCCGCGCGCAGGATGTGTCCGCCCTTTTCGGGAACCTGCGCGACAAGCATTGGAAGATAGCGCGAAGCAATTTGAGAAGGTCCCAGATCTTCCACCTCGGAAAACCCCAGACCCACAAGCCTGGCGCGGAGCGGGTCCGGTTCAAAGTGGTTGATCCAGGGTTCGCCCAACCCGGCCACACGCGAGGCGCGGCGGTCGTAACCCGCGCGCATTTCCGGTGAAAAGGAAGCCGGAGGATCGCTGTAGTCGAAGACCACGTGCGCGCCATGGGGAAGGCTCGCGATAAAGCCGAGGGTCCGCCACACGGCTTCTTCGGTCAGGTACGGCACGACGCCCAGCCAGGTGAAGAAGGTCGGCTGCGCGGGGTCGAAACCGGCCGCCGCTAAGCCCGCCTCCAGAGTCATCCGTTCTAAATCGATCGGAGCGAAGGTCACCCAGGGAGGCAGCGGAATGCCGGCGTCGGCCAGGCGCTGGCGTTTCCAAACCTGGGTAGCCGGATGATCCACTTCGAAGATGCGCAAACGCTCGCGCAAGGCTCCGCGGTACGCATAGGTGTCGAGGCCGGCGCCGAGCGCCACCAGTTGACGGACACCGCGCTCCACGGCGGCGGCCAGCGCAGCCTCCGCAAAGCGCGTCCTCACTGCGATGAAGATCCGCATCCGGCTTCCACGCTGCTGGGCCTCGCGCGCTACGGTTTCAGCGTCGATTCCCAGGATGCGCAGAGCCAGCGGATCGGCGAAGATGCTCCCGCCTTCCAATACCTGATGGGCCGCACGGTGAAAAGCCGCCGCGCGGGCGGTCCGGCTAGGTTCTCCGGATTGCATGCGTAAGTACCGCCGCCGGTCTCTGCCGGCGGTGGGCCTGGAGGATTGGCGGTGGGACTACTCACTGCGCGCTCAATCCGGCGAAAGAGCAAAAAAATGGTTCCAAGTGACCCGATTCCCAGCCTTGCCCACCGCCGGCATACACGGCGTTGAACACCTCAACTGGAAGCGCCGGACGCTTCGCCTCTCGGCTCCCCAGCCGCCGGTTTCTCCGACGACCGTCTCAAAGCCTCAAAGCGCGCCGCAGCCCATCTTCCACTCGGGGCCGGTCGCTCGTAACGGCCTTTCCCTCACCCGCAACGGCTCTCGCTTTCACGAGCTCCATTCCGGGGTCAAAGGTCCCGGCCTGCTACTTCGCTTCCTCGCTCGCCGCTTCCCGCGCCCGTTCGGCCTGAACCTCCACAACCGACCCCGGTTTGCCCCGGTCCCGGCTGCTTCAACGGCCCACGCCCGTTGCGCTGCCTGCGACTCGCGCGCCTGACTGCGCCTCCCGCTTCCGCTCCCCTTCGGGATTCTTACGTCCCTCCGGATCAAAGCGTTCCGCGGAACTTGCCGCCCGCCGACCCGCCTTCCAATCCGCCCGATCTCCGTTCGCTCCCCGCAGCCCTTTCTATTTCTAGTTTTGGCTACGGATCATCGTTCCCGGTCCGCTACGTTTCGGAGGCTTGCTGTTCCTCAAACCTCTTGGAACCTTCATCAATATGCGCCGAGATCGCCCCGCAGTCAACTCCTTTTAGGACGCTCAAGCACCGTTTTCCTCAAGGTTTTCTGCACTGATTTTTCAATAAGTTACAAACGCGTAACAGTGAATATTCTGTGCATAAACCGTAGCGATGCGTTTGTGTTTTGGGATACTGGAGGCGGAATGCGAAGGCTCCTCATCCGTCCAGGCGCCATCGGGGACTTCATTGTTTCCCTGCCCGCCCTGGAGTGCCTGAAAACGGACTACCTGGAGGTCTGGACGGCGTCGCCCAATGTCCCGCTGGCTCGTTTTGCGCACCGTTCCCGGTCGATTGCCTCCACTGGCCTGGATCTGCTCGGCATCGCCGACGCGCCCCGCGGGCTGATCGACGGGCTTCGCAGCTTCGATTCGATCGTTTCCTGGTACGGCGCCAATCGCCCGGAGTTTCGCCGGTTGACCGCCGGCTTGGGACTGCCTTTCACCTTCTTCTCCGCGCTTCCGCCCGGCGATGCGGCCGTCCACGCCACCGATTTCTACCTGGACCAGGTGCGCGGCCTCGCCGATTGCCCGAGCGACGGCGTCCCACGCATTCCCTGCGACGTTCCGCACGGAAACTTCGCCGCCATCCACCCGTTTTCCGGCAGCCCCGGAAAGAACTGGCCGCTCGAAAAATTCCAGGCAATGGCACGGAAATTAGAGCGCGCGATGCCCGTGCGCTGGTGCGCCGGCCCCGAAGATCCGCCCCTCAATGCCCTGCCCCCCGCCGATTGCGTCCACATCGCCGATCTTTACGAGTTGGCCTGCTGGTTGGCGTCCGCGCGCCTCTACATCGGCAACGATTCCGGCATTACGCACCTGGCCGCGGCGGTCGGGACGCCGGTACTGGCATTATTCGGCCCCACCGACCCGGCCGTCTGGGCGCCGCGCGGCCCGAACGTGCGCGTGGGCCGTTGGAGAGCGCCGGCCGCACCCGCGTTACAATAGCTAACGTTCCATGGCGGCCCGGCTTTATCCCGCTTTGCAAGTCCCCCCCGAGATCGTCGACCTGCGCCGTCTGCAGGCTCGGGACCTGGAACCCCTGCTCGACGAAGAGGTTGCCGCGTGGCGCGACGACCTCGATTGGGACTTCGGCAAGTCGGCTGAACTGGTGCGCCGCTTCGTCGACCTGCGGGCCTTGAACGGCGCCGCCCTGCTGGAGGACGGCGAGGCCATCGGCTACGTCTATTACGTCCTGGAGGAGAACAAGGCGCTGATCGGCGACCTCTACGTGCGAATCCCCCTGCGCACGGCGGAGCGGGAGAATGCCCTGCTGGAATCGGCGTTTGAAGGCATTGCCGCGAATTCCGCCGTCACCCGGGTGGAATCGCAGATCATGATGCTGCACCGCGACCCCAACCGCCCGATTCCAGGCCGCGGCCATGCCACCGCCTTCGACCGCAACTTCATGCGCTTGGAAACGGCTTTCGCCAATCTGGCGGAGGGGCGCGTGCGGCGTCTCTGCTACATCGAGAAGTGGTCCGGCCTGTACCAGGAGGCCGCGGCGCACCTGATTGCCGCCGCCTACGCCGGCCACGTGGATAGCGGCATCAACGACCAATACCGCAGCCCGGCCGGCGCGCGCCGCTTCCTGCACAACATCGTGCATTATCCCGGTTGCGGCGTGTTCTGCCCCTTGGCCTCCTATGCCGCGTTTGACGCTGTCGGCGGAAGGCTGTGCGGCATCTCGCTCGCGAGCATGGTCTCCCCGGAGTGCGGGCACATCACGCAAATCTGCGTCTCCCCCGCGGCGCGCGGAACGGGCATCGGGCACGAACTTCTGCGCCAATCCCTGCTCGCGCTCACCGGAATGGGCTGCCGCGCCATCACCCTCACCGTCACGACCTCCAACCAGGATGCGATCGGGCTTTACGAACGCGTGGGCTTCCGTACCGTCAAGCGATTCTCCGCTTTCGTGTGGGAAGGCTGGTAGCGGCGCCTCAGTCCTGTTTCGCCGGGCGAAACTGAGGACCATCGGCGTCCGTCACCCGATATCCCGCCGGCAGTTGGAACAGGTCCGGGCTGGGTTCGCCGCGGCGGATATTGGTCAGGCGGAAGACCTCTTCACCGGTGCGCGGGTCGCTGCGCTTGGTCATCGTCACGGTCTTTAGCTCCGGGGAATACCAGCGTTCATTCACTACCTGAATGTCCCGGTCGTTGCCGATGGACCCGGCCGCGATTGTTTCCGTGGTGCTTGTGCCTGCGCTGAGCACGCCTTCGATGCTCTGTGTACCAAGCGATTGACTGTTGCCGGCGGGTTTCGATTCCACCCCTCCCACGACGGCGCCGCGGCCAGCGGGGCCGAGTAAGATCATTCCCTGATACATCGCTGCACCTTCTGCCTCCCGCTTTGCCGCGTCGGCATAGGCAAACTGAACGTTCTTCGTCATGACCATCATCTTTCGTGCCGTGAGCTTGGCCGGATCGAGAGCGTAAGCCACGCCGGCCGACGGGTCCGTAATGTTGATTTCGGTGGGAGTCTCGCGGCGGGTCCGGCCCTGGCTGTCGCGATAGACCGTCACCTTGTCTTCACGCTGAATATGAGTGCCATCGCCGAGTGTCTGGGTGAAGGTGGTCACTTCGTCCGCCGAATACGGGGCCCCCGTCACCGGCGCCATCACCACCGCCCGGTCGGGTCCACTGGCCGCCGCTTCAGCCGCCAGCTTGAGCAGCCGTTGCTTGGCCTGCTCCATCGCGGCGTTATCCTGAGCCGCCGCACCGAGCGAAATCAGCAGCCCTGTGATAGCCATCCAGCAAATTCGTTTCATCGTCGTTCTCCTTAATTGCCTGAATCGTTGACCAGCCGGATGGCGCGGGCGCGCCCATCCGGGCTAAATACCACGTCTGCCAGCACTTCCTCGGGTCCCAGCGCCACCCGCCTGACCACGCCCATCTCAAACGGCTCGTCATCCAACGCCAGGAAATACTGGACCTCCGGTTTCCGCGACTGGGGCCGTTTACGGGGCCGCGCAGGATGGGAGGGCTGTACCACTGCAGGAACCGGAATGGCTGCGACGGCAGGCGGACCGGCCGCCACGGGAGCGGGGCGTACGGGCTGGGCCGTTCGCTTGGGAAGCAGTACAAAAGCCAGGGCGAGGCATGCGGCCAGGGCCGCGGCTGTCGCTATCCAGCGCCGTGAACGCTGAACCGGAAGGCAGGCGGAAGCGCCTGCCCCACTCAACTCGCCGAGCAGCGCCGATACCCGCTGCGCCCGCGCCGCCAGCGCTTCGACGGCCGCCGCGCACACCGCGCACTCCGCCACATGCACCCCTACGCTTGCGATTTCCTCCGCCGGCAGTTCGCCATCCAGATACGACCTCAGTTCTCCCTCGGACCGGCATTGCTTCATATCCCATCTCCATACCGGGCGCGAAACCGGCGTTCGAACTCCGCTTCGGCGCGCGCCAACAGCGTCCCCACCGAGCCCGCCGCCACGCCCAACGCCTGCGCGATCTCGCGATAGGCCAGGCCGCTTGACCGCAGCAGCAGGATCTGTGCGTCCCTGGGTTTCAGATCCGCGAGTACAGCGCGCACGCACCCAGCGCGCTCCTCACGCAACATGCCCTGTAGGGCGTCGGAAGGCGCAGCCAGCCGCAACGTCTCCACGCCGGCGGCTTCTTCGCGGCGCCGGCGGCGCGAGCGCCTGCGCAGCGCATCGAAACCCGCATTGGTAGCGACGCGGTAAACCCAGGCCGTCAAATCGTCGCTGCGGCGTATGGCCGCGGGGCTCCGCGCCAGCTTACTGAAGACATCTCCCGCGATATCCTCGGCTTCCTGGCGGTCGCCCATCAGCCGCGCCAGCATGACCACGATGCGTGGATGATGCTCGCGCAAGATTTCCTCTAACGCCGGATCGGCGCGGGCCATGTCCGGCGCTCCGTAGCAAGCGAACTCTTCCGCGGGCTGCACACCCTCTATGACGCCGCCCATGCCGGTTTTGTGACGGATTCCGAACTGCACACCGTCAGCGAGCCGTCCAGCCCACCTTCTCGATCACGTCCTTGGCCACCGCCGCCGTATTGGCGTGGATCGTGATCGTATCTTCGGGACTCTGCGCGTAACCGCCGGCCAGCACGATCGCCACCGGAATCCCGCGGTGCAGCGCTTCCCAAAGAACCAGGCGGTCCCGCTCCATGAGACCCTCGAACGACATCGTAAGCCCGCCCAACTGGTCCTCGTAGTACGGGTCCGCGCCGGCTACGTACACCACCAGGTCGGGCTTGAACATCGCCAGCGCGGCATGATAGCCGTTCTCCAACCGGTGAATGTACTCGGAATCGCCGACGCCGTCGGCAAGGTTGATGTCGAGGCTCGAGGGCGGCTTCTCGCTCGGGTAGTTGTTGAACTGGTGGATGGAAAGGGTGAATACCGAAAAATCGCCCGCGAAGATGGCGGCCGTGCCGTTGCCCTGATGGACATCGCAATCGACAACCATGGCCCGGTGGATGGCGCCGTCCCGTTGCGCGCGCCGGATGCCGACCGCAATATCGTTGAGGGCGCAGAAGCCTTCCCCGTGGTCCGGAAACGCGTGATGGAATCCGCCGCCCGCGTTGAATCCCACGCCCGACCGCAACGCCAGTTGCGCGGCCAGAATGGTGCCGCCCACCGCCAGGCAGAACGCCTGCGCCATCTGGCGGGAGTAGGGAATCTCCAACCGCAGAATGTCCTGGTAGGAAAGCACGCCGCTCTTGAGTTTCACCACCCACTCGGCGTCGTGAGCCAGCAGAAGGTCCTCCGCCGACGCGGGTTGGGGGGAAACGAAATCCTCGGCGGTGGCGAAGCGCGTCCGGATCAGCCGGTCGTGCAGCCATTTGTACTTTTGCGATGGGAATACGTGGTTGCCAAGATTGAGATCGTATTCGTCGTGATAGACCAGCCGGAACGGAAGCATGTCGCTATATCCCGGCCTTCCGCGCCATCAATCCCCCAGGAACTTGCCGTAAGGGCGCAAGTCCTTCACGTTATCGCATACCGCCTTGATGCCGGCGGTGAGCGGAATGGCCAGCAGCAGGCCGGAAGCGCCCCATAGGAAGCCCCATAGCATCAGGGAAAACGTGACCACCAGGGGGTTCAAGTGGACCCGCGAGCCCACAATCTTGGGGTACAGCAGGTTCAGCGCAAATAGGTGCAGCACGGAGGTGATGGCCACCGCCAGAATGTAAACCGGCGCCTGATTCAACGTCAGCGCCGCCAGCAGCGGCGGCAACAAGGCCATAGGAAGTCCGACGTAGGGCAGAAGGCTCAGAAAACCGCTCAGGGGTCCGACCAACCCCGGGTAAGGCAGATGAATCAGCCAGAATGCGATCCAACTGACGGTTGCCAGAACCAGGCCCAGGAGAAAGTTTCCCACCACGAACGCGCGCACGATTCTGGCGATTCCCTCCAGGCTGCCGGCGGCGGCCAGCCTGTCCTCACCCTGGAAAAATTGGAGGAAGCTGCGGTTCAGGTGCTCTTGCCAGCTCAGCATGAAGTACACCAGAAACGGCACGAAGGAGGCCATCAAGAGCATCTCGGAGAACGAACCCAGGCGCGCGTAAATGTAGTCCCCGATGGGAGTGCCTTGGGGCTGCGAGGGCGGCGGAGGCGGCGCCGGCGCTGGGGCCTCGCCCTTCCTACCTTTCTTTTTGGCGGCGGCTTGCTGCGCGATCTCTTCCTCGGCGCGCCGGTGCGCAACCGAACTGTAGACGTTTTCTTCGGCGCTTTGGATCTTCTGGCGCACGCCGTCCACGATGTCGCCGATCCGTTGGCCGTAGACCGGCAGATCGGCGGAGAGACCGGATACCTGGGTGTACGCGCCCAGGGCGATCACCCACAGCAAGGCCAGCGCAAACAGGATTACCATCAGGCTGGCAAACGCGCGCGGCAGCCGCAGCCGCATCAGCAGCTCGACGAACGGTTCCAGGATAAACGCGAGGATCACCGCCACCACCGCCGTGATGAAGAGCGGGCGGCCGTAGTAGAGAATGGCAATCACCACCCCCAAAGCCACCACGGACACGGCGGGATGCCGCGCTGCCTGCGCGGTGCTGGTTGCGCTATTGACCGTCTCGGTTGAAGGCGCCACGGCGCGAGCTGACCCTTGCCTCGAATGTAACATGCCGGTGGGGCGGGCCTCCTGGCCTGCCTTCTTTATGGCCTGCCTTCTTTAGGCGCCTCGCTTCCCTGAAGGCAACCGCACGAACCTGCCCGGCTCACCGGCCTGCAATCTCCGAGGCCCTCTTCAGGCGCTTCCGAGCTTCCTTGCGCAGCCCGGCGAAATCGAGGGGCGTTGCAGGCCCGCTGGCCTTACCCGTGTCCCAGGCCGCGCGCAGACGCCGAATGTCTTCCTGCCGCATCTCAGTTCTCAGTGGGAACCTTGTCCGCGCTATCCACGATCAGCACATCGACCGGCACGTCCTTGACCTTCACCAGCTTGAGGCCGAGCTGCTTCTCAACCGCCGTAAAGATATTCGGGAGACCTTCGGTTGGATCGCTTGCGACAGGCAACCCCGAGTCGTCGGCTGGCGGCGCCGGCGGGGACATTCCGGGCATCGCCATCGTACCTGCAAATTCCAGCGTGAACTCGTAAACCCCTGTTAGTCCGGTCTTGTCGATTACTCGAGGCTGCGGGCTGCCAATAGGCGCCCCATTTGACATGTTGATGTTGGCTCCCAACCCCCGGCAAAAGTCGGCCATAGACTCTCTAAAAGTCGTCTGAATCGGCGCCGGCCGCCCTGATGTGTTCATGCGAAACCCCACAGTCGCGCCTGGAGGCAGTCTTAGAAACCCATTCCCGTCAACTCCGGGTTTGCCCGGCGCGGCATCCGTAGCGGGCGTCCACTTCTTCAGTTTCGGCCCCCCGGCGGCCACCGACAGTTCGTAGCCGGGGCGCGTCTGGGCTTCATGACGGAGTCTCAAGTGGAACCGCTCCGCAAGCAGGTTTTGCAGCATCAGCCGGAACTGGTCCTTCGTTGTGCCTGGACGGATGGTCGCGTCAATAGCGTACGAGTAGGTCGTGCCGTCATTGAGCCACGCGGGGCCCGTAATCTGGTCGATCCCGACGCCGTAAGCCTGCATCAGCAGCATGGGTAGCGTTGCTCGCGGCCATGCAAGCCGTCCAGGGTCGTCGGTTCCCGGGCCGCCGCGCATGCCCGGTTGGACTCCTGGAACGAGGGGGCCAGCCAGCTTTACCGAAGCGGCTTCGAATGCGATCTTGGAATCGGCGGCTTGGCCGCCCAGCAGACGCGCAGCCGCCAAGATCATGAGGAAGAGGGCAATGAGAAATCCGACTTTCATACATCCAACTCCTCAACCGTATTATCCCGCTCTTTTTGCGACCTTAGCGCTGCACCCTTCGCAGTGCCGTTGCGGGCATTGTTCGCGCCTGTCCGCCGCCGCCCCCGGCGGCCATCGCTCCCAACGACGGGTCCGACCCATTAGGCAGAGGGCCTATGGCAGGCTGCGGTCCGCTAACAGGCGTTGGGGCCGGTCGTCTTATGAGGTCGGCGAAGGGGCCCATGTCCGCGCCAGGACCGCCGCCGGGTCGAAGCTCGATCTGGTCGCCCTTTACCGTCCCGGTATAGGTCGCGGTCCCGGCTTTGAAGGAGAAGCTGTCGCCCTCTACCTTCCCGTCTTCGATGCCCACCGGCTTTTCGCTGACACCCAAAAACTGGGCTAGCATGGCGACCGTTTCGGCGCCGCCACCGAGATATTGGGCTAAGAGAACGGCCCTGGGATCGTCCGCGCCTTCAATGGTTCCGGTGAGAGCGTTCCCATTCTGCTTGAACGTGAAGATGCCGCCACCACCGCCGCGGCCGGCCGCCGCTACCACTGGCACCGGCCTCCACAGGCCCGTGATGCCCGGACCCGTCGGAATTTCCCGCTCCCATACCGGTGCTTGCGGACGCAGCTTTACGGCATTCGAGCTAATCGTCACGCTCGACGCCGTCAACCCCGGCGAACTCGCCTCCACCGTGATCGTCCCCGCCGTCTTCGTCGCTTGCACCAGCGCCATGCAGTACCCGTTGAACGCCTTGCGCGTGCTCCCAAGGTCCGATTCGTGATTGGTCGGATCGCCGTTGCCCGTGCCCTTTACCGCTGCCTGGCCCGTCACCCGGAAGTTCACCTGGTTATCAGCCGTCGGCATGGTACGCCCTTGCGCGTCCTGCACCTCCACCGCGAACATCGCGATGTCTTCCCCATCCGCCGACAAGTCCTTGCGGTCCGCCGTCAGCACCAGCTTCGCCG
>CAYWHA010000043.1:0-45843 GCA_964457555.1 uncultured Solibacteraceae bacterium | reverse complement strand
GGAATTCGTGATGGACTTTATGGGCAGCGTGAACCTGTTTCACGGGCGGATTGAGAGCGGCAAGGCAGTGTTCGGACCGCTGGTGCTGGACCATTCGGCGAGGGGCGCGGTGGAAGGGCAGACGGCGCGGTTGTTCGTGCGGCCTTACGACCTGCATATCGACCGCCTGCAGACCGGGAACCCGAGCCTGCGCGCGCGGGTGCTGCGGATTCAGGCGGCCGGCCCGCAAGTGAGGGTGGAGCTACAGGCCGAAACGGGCGAGGCGGTGGTGGTGGAGATGCCGCACGCGCAATTCCGTGAGAGCGGGATTGCGCCGGGAGACGATGTGTTCGTGGGGCTGAGAGATGCGCGGGTGTTCACGGAAGATTGGTCGATTTGAGGGAGGGGGCACAGAGTCCGGTACATTCTACAGATGAAGGTACGCGATATCATCCGGCGGATCGAAAGGGACGGCTGGACGCTTCGGGCCACGCGCGGCAGCCATCGCCAGTATACGCACTCGATCAAACCGGGGCGGGTGACCGTGCCAGGGATCCGTTTGAGGATCTCTCGCCGGGCATGATCGGCAGTATCCTGAAACAAGCGGGGCTCACCCGCAAGGACTTGGAATGAGACGCTACGCCGTGGTGATCGAGAAGACCGGGACGGGGTTCGGCGCTCACGTGCCGGATCTACCGGGTTGCGTTTCTACCGGCCGGACCATCGAGGAAACCGAACGCAACATCCGCGAAGCGATCGAATTCCACCTGGACGGCATGAGGGAAGACGGGTCTCCGATTCCCGAGCCCACGACGGTTACAGCGTACGTGGAATTGCCGGCGGCGTGAGCCTTCGCGGAGGCGGTTTCCCGCCCGTACGCATGTTACTCTGACTTTCAGAGCCTATGCCTCTTACGCGTGAAAAATCCCAGCTCATGAGTGCGTCCGAAATCGACCGGACGCTGGTTCGCCTGGCGCACGAAATTCTCGAAAAGACGAAAGATCCGGCGCAGCTCGCCTTCATCGGCATTCGCCGCCGCGGGGTTCCGCTGGCGCTGCGGCTTTCCGCCAAGATCGAGGCGCTCGAAAAGCTTAAAGTGCCGGTCGGCATCCTGGACATTAACCTTTACAGGGACGATCTCACGACGGTGGATATCAAGCCGGTGGTCAGCGCCACGGAGATCGCATTTTCCGTGCAGGGCAAGGACATTATCCTGATGGACGATGTTTTGTACACCGGGCGCACGATCCGTGCGGCGCTCGACGCGCTGTTCGACCACGGGCGGCCATCGCGCGTTTCGCTGCTGGTGCTGATCGACCGCGGGCATCGCGAGCTGCCCATTGAGGCGCGCTATGTGGGGCGCAAGGTGCAGACCTCCGATGAAGAAATCATCGAAGTGAAATTCAACGAGATCGACGGGATGGAAAAGGTCCTCCTGTGCGAGAGAACCAACGCCGCCGAGGGGTAGGGAAACGACATGCCCGCCGGACTGCTTGGAATCGAAGAGCTGGACCGCGCCGAGATCGAGGCGATTCTGGCGCGCGCCAAGGATTTCCAGCCGCTGCAAAGCCAGTCGCTCAAGAAGTTGGATACGCTGCGCGGGAAGATGATCGTGAACCTGTTTTACGAGGCATCGACGCGCACGCGGACGAGTTTCGAAATTGCCGCGAAGCGCATGGGCGCGGACGCGGTTTCGATCACCGCCTCGGGTTCGAGCGTTTCCAAGGGCGAATCGCTGGTGGACACGCTGAACACGCTGGCGGCGATGCGGCCGGACGCCATCGTGATGCGGCACTCGGCGTCGGGAGCGCCGCATTTCCTGGCGCGCTACCTGGCGACGCCCATCATCAATGCGGGCGACGGCACGCACGAGCACCCCACGCAGGCGCTGCTCGACGCGCGCACGATACTCGACCGGCGGGATTCGCTCGAAGGGCTGAGGGTGGCCATCATCGGCGACATCGCGCACAGCCGGGTGGCGCGCTCAAACGTGCATTTGCTCGCGAAATTCGGGGTAGAGATCGTGCTGTGCGGTCCGGCCTCCCTGCTGCCGCGAGAACTGGCGGAGCTGGCGCCGGGCGTGCGATTGACGACGGATATCCGCGAGGCGATCCGCGATAGCGACGTGATCATGATGCTGCGCGTGCAATTGGAACGGCAGCACGAAGCGTCGTTTCCAGCGAGCGAATACTTCCGGTTTTACGGGCTGCGCCTGGAGCACCTGGACATGGCCAAACCGGACGCCATCGTGATGCACCCCGGCCCCATCAACCGGGGGCGCGAGCTTTCCTCGGAGGTGGCGGACTTCACGCGTTCGGTGATTCTGAATCAAGTGGAGAACGGCATCGCGGTGCGTATGGCGGTGCTCGAGAGGACGATTGGATAGGCATGTCTATCCTGATTATTAAGAACGGCCGCGTGATTGACCCATCGTCCAAGACGGACCGGATGGCCGATGTGCTGATTGTGGGCGGGCGCATCGCCGCTATCGACACGGACCTGCCGCTGACCGCGGATGAGACTATCGACGCGATGGGCATGATCGTGGCGCCGGGATTTATCGACATGCACGTGCACTTGCGGGAGCCGGGCTTCGAGCACGCCGAGACCATAGAGAGCGGTTCGCGCGCGGCGGCGGCGGGGGGATTCACTTCGATCTGCTGCATGCCAAACACCAAGCCGGTGAACGACAACGCCACGGTTACGAGTTACATTGTGGAGCGCGCGCGCAGCATGGCCGTGGTCAACGTATTCCCGATCGGCGCCGTAACCAAGGGCAGTGCGGGCGAGGAACTGGCGGCGATTGGCGGCATGAAGGCAGCCGGAGCGGTCGCGATTTCCGACGATGGCCAGCCGGTGACCAGCTCGCGGGTGATGCGGCGTGCGATGGAGTTCGCGCGCTCTTACGATCTGCCGGTGATCGACCATTGCGAGGATCTTCTTCTGAGCGCGGGCGGCGATATGCACGAAGGCGCGCAATCGGTACGCTGGGGCCTGCGCGGCATTCCGGCCGCGGCGGAGGACGTGATGGTGGCGCGCGACCTGCTGCTAGCGCAGTTGACGGGGGCGCGCTGCCACATTGCCCACATCTCCACGCGGAACTCGGTCGCCATGGTGGACTACGCCCGGCGCCACGGGCTGGCGGTTACCTGCGAAGCTACGCCGCACCACTTCGCGCTTTCGGATCGCGAGATGGCGCCTTACGACAGCAACTACAAGATGAAGCCGCCGCTACGCGAACCGGACGACCGGGCGGCGGTGGTGGAGGGCATCGCATCGGGGGCCATCGACGCCATTGCCACGGACCACGCGCCGCACCCCGGCAGCGAGAAGATGCAGGAGTTCGAGCGCTGTCCGTTCGGCATCATCGGCCTGGAGACGGGCGTGGCGCTGGCGCTCGAAGAACTGGTGCGGCCCGGCAAGATCGGTTTGAACCGAATGGTGGAGTTGTTCACTACCGGACCGGAATCCGTGATGCATTTAGGAAGGGGCACGCTGGCCAACGGCGCGCCCGGCGACGTGACTGTCTTCAGCGCGGATCTGGCGTGGACTTACGATGTGAACCAGTCGTTCTCGCGCAGCCGCAATTCGCCCTTTGACGGCCGCACTTTCCACGGCGGCCCCGTGGCGACGGTTGTGAACGGCCGAATCGCGTGGCGAAGAGACCGGCCGGAAGGTAGCTAACGAGTTGAAAGCGTCTCCGTAGCCACGATCAATGTGCGAGCGGGCCTCTAACTGCATAGTTACGACCGGCAATGCCCGCAGTTACAGCCGCGCCCGCGAAGTTGGCAACGACATAGAGCGCCGTCGATGCGCAAGACTTGTGAACCGCCTTCCATTCGACGAAGGTGGCTGCTCCAGTCATGGCAGCTTTAATCCCGACAGCCCTCCCACCGAATGTGCCGGATGACGAGCGAAGGAGCGGGTTCGACTCGCGGTATCCCCAGGAACTGTCGATGTCCATGATCTGCGCGGCGACGAACGCTACGAGGCTCACCTTCCAGAGGAGCCGCCTCGGTCCGTCGCGGTGGTTTTTCCGGGACGAGAGCGAAAGTTCTTGCAGGTTCACCAAGCCAGAATCGGTCAACGAACCGCCGCTGAAATTGTTCCCATGGACGCTCGAATCCAGCAGATGCCCGTCGAACTCCACGTCACCCAAGTCGCCGACAGCCGCAGGTCGGCCGATTCGGGAACCGATAGGCGGCACGCCAACCGGGCTCATGGCGGTCTCCCCCCTGGCCGCTGTGATGGCATTCGTGCCGTAGCCTTGCATCAGGCGCACCGGACCGAGATTCACGAGAGCATTGGGGACAGTGACCAGCGTCACACCACCGGATGTGACCTGTACCGAGTCTTGCGCCATCAACACCGGGGCAATGACAAAAGGTATCAGACTTATCCGTATCAGAGATGAAAGGTTACGGCGGCTATTACTCTGCATCTTGCTTCCTTCTATTTCTGCTAATGTTTGCGCCGGTCTGGGCGGGCACGGCGCGGCATGTCCGCGGCGGCACCGCGGAATTGCCGTAGCGGCTTCCGCAAGCCGCCGGCATTGCTGTCGCTGGGGATAAGCTCGGCCCCCCAGCGTAACCTCGGTGAACCGCACATCCGACTGCGAGACGCGGTTATTCGCATCGGGCGCATTTTTGCAATAACTTAAAACAGGACCTGAAAATCTTATATACTGTAACGTAACCCGCGTACGGCTCCAGTTCAATGTCCCCTTTGGTTAGGGTCCGGACTGTTGCCAGATAGTCGGATTGAAGGCTGCCGCGAAGGGGATCGGACGGTGAATCGGGCAAAGAGCGCTCAGTGCGCCAACTTCGGACCGGGACTGCGGATGTGAATGTTGACTCGATGTTCACCGTGCGTTACTGTTTCAAGCACGGCCTCAGACTCGCCACATGTTTCCCGATTGCGCTACTCGATGCGTCCGGGCGTGGCGTCAAGCCAGGGAAGGAACACTCTCATCTCACCGCAAAACATAACCGTCGCCGCGGGAAAGCCGACGCGGACACGCTTCACGATCATGGCGTTGCTGTTTGTCTCCGTCGTGATCAACTACCTGGACCGCGCCAACCTGTCGATTGCCGCGCCGCTTCTGACAAAGGACCTGGCCCTCGATACCGGCAAACTGGCATTGGTGTTGTCGGCATTCGGCTGGAGCTATGTGGCCTGCCAGGTCCCGGGCGGATGGCTGGTGGACCGGGTGCATCCGCGCACGCTGTACGCCATACTCATTGCGCTGTGGTCGGTGGCAACGGCGCTGCTCGGATTTTCGAGTGGCCTGGCAATGCTATTTGCGCTCCGGTTGGCCATCGGCGCGCTGGAGGCGCCGTCGTTTCCGATCAATAATCGCGTGGTGACCACGTGGTTTCCGGAGCGCGAACGCGCCACGGCGATCGGGTTTTACACCTCCGGACAGTTTGTCGGCCTCGCCTTTCTGACTCCCGTTCTGGTCTACCTACAACTCCATTTTGGCTGGCGCAGCGTGTTCATTTCGGTGGGGCTGCTGGGCACAGTCTGGGCCGCCGTCTGGTACGCGGTCTATCGCGGCCCGCTCAGCTATAGAGGCGCCAACCCGGCCGAGATCGAACTGATCCGCCATGGAGGCGGGCTGGTGGAACTCAGCGAGCAGGACGCACCCAGAGCCAAAGGGGAGTTCAATGCCGGCGATCTTAGCCTGGTGCTGAGCAAGTCCAAGCTGTGGGGGCTTTACATCGGCCAGTATGCGCTCACTTCGACGCTGTGGTTCTTCCTAACCTGGTTCCCGACTTACCTGGTAAAGTACCGCGGGATGAACTTCGAGCAATTCGGCTTCCTGGCATCGTTACCGTTCCTGGCGGCGTTCTGCGGGGTTCTTTGCTCCGGCGTGGTTTCGGATTTTCTGGTGCGCCGCGGTTGTTCGCTAGGGGTGGCGCGCAAAACACCGATCATTACGGGTCTGCTGCTCTCGACGAGCATCGTCGGCGCCAACTATGTTCACAGGCCGGGATCGATTATCGCCGTGATGGCTTTGGCGTTCTTCGGAAACGGGCTGGCATCCATTACCTGGTCGCTGGTATCCGCGATGGCTCCCAAGCGCCTGATCGGGCTGACTGGCGGAGTATTCAACTTCATCGGGAACATGTCTGCCCCTACGGTGCCCCTCGCGATCGGGTTGCTGGTGCGAGGCAGCGATTTCTCTCTGGCCCTGGTCTTTATCTCGGGGATGGCTTTAATGGGCGCTCTGTCCTACATCCTGGTAGTCGGTAAAATCGAACGCCTTCCGGACGACTGAAAGGTAGTACCATTCTTCCTTAAGAACCGCGGTACGGGAGGTGTGTGTGCGAGCGTCCTTCATGAAACCAATCGCGGCGGCGGCGCTATTGGCGCTTTCAGCCGCAGTCCTTCTGTCTCAGTCCACTGCGAACCCGGCCGTTGTGACCGGGAACGCGAAGGTAGACAAGCTACTCAGCCAGATGACGCTGGAAGAGAAGATCAACCTGCTGCACGGAGGCACGGAGGCATCGCCGAGCGGCGTCGGCCAGGCGGGCACATGGCCCGGCTTGCCGCGGCTGGGGATTCCCTCGCTGCGTTTGAGCGATGGCCCTCCGGGCGTGTCGATTAGCATCTGGTCGACCGGGATGACGTCCACCATGGGGCTGGCGGCCACGTGGAGCCGCGAGGACGCGCGGAAAAACGGCGTGGCGATCGGCCGCGACGCACGCTCGCTGGGGCAGGACGTGGTGCTCGAACCGTTCATCAACATTGTGCGCGACTTCGCATTCGGACGGGCCTATAACACGTTCGGTGAGGACCCGTTCCTGACAGGGCAGATTGCCGCGGCGCAGATCAAGGGCACGCAGGGCGAAGGCGTGATGTCGCAAGCGAAGCACTTCATTGGGTATGACGGCGGCAACGACGTGTGGGTGGATCCGCAGACGCTGCGCGAAATTTACATGGCGCCGTTTGTGGACGCGTCCGAGGCCGGCGTTTCGTCGATCATGTGCTCGTATAACAAGATCAACGGCTTGGCCGCGTGCGACAACAACGAGATTCAGAATGTGATTTTCCGCGGCGAGGAAGGCTTCCGGGGATTCGACACCTCCGACTGGGGCGCGACGCACGGGACGATGAATATCGCCAACGGGCTCGATATGGAGATGCCGGGCGGCAGCTTTTCGGCAGCGGAGCCGGGAGGCCGTGGGATGATGGGCGGGGGCGGACGCGGCGCGGCGGCGGGCGCGACTGGCGCAACTCCGGCGGCTCAAGCCGGGGCCGCTGGACGCGGGGCGCAGGGCGCGGCGGGATTGCCGGGTGGAGCGGCGCAAGCGAATCCCGGCGGCATGGGCGGGCGCGGCGGCGGTGGAATGCCCGAAGAACGCATGCCCGCGGGCGAGGCCGGCCGCGGCGGCGGGGGTGGAGGTGGCGGACGCGGCAACGATCCACCGGCGTACGGGATGCTGAAGGCCGTTCAGGATGGGTTGATCCATGAGCAGCAGATCTCGCTGGCGGTAGGCCGCGTTCTGGCGGTGATGGACAGGTTCGGATTCCTGGACAAGGCGCCGAAGCACACCGTTACCGAAATCGACTATGCATACAACGCTCCGATCCTTCAAAAGACGGCGGAAGACGCCGCCACGCTGCTGAAGAACCAGGACAACGTGTTGCCGATTACCGCCGACGATCTGGGGTCAACGGCCTTTATCGGGCCGAACGGCGGTGTTTTGATTTCGATCGGCATGTCTGGAGAGAAAGCATCGGGGCTGCCGGACCACCAGGTGGGGCCAGTTCCGGCGATGGAGAAGATCAGCGGGAAGAAATTGATCTACGAGCCGGCCAACGACTTCGAAGGCAAGCCGGTTCCGGCCGCGGCGCTCTCGAACCTGGTGCGCACCAACACGGCGACGAGCCAGACGCAGAACGATGCGGACATCAATTTCACCAGCTCGAACAACAGGGCGCTTCCGGCGGGGACATCGTACACGTGGAAGGGAACGCTTACCGTCCCGGCGGATGGCACGTACATGATCGCGCTGCAGAGCAGGGGAACGACGGGGTCGGTGACGATCGATGGCAACCAGGTGGCGGGCGGCGGCGGTGGACGCGGGTTCGGCGGGGCGGCTCCGGGCGGCGCGGTTGGAGTTCCGGCGGCGGGCGCGAACCTACCGGGCGGAGCGGCTCCGGGCGCGGCCATGCCGGCGGCGGGCGCCGGTGGACGCGGACAGGGCGGGCCCGCTCTGGCTTCCCTGCCCGGCTTGAAGGGTCAGCATCCGATTTCCGGGAACGTCACTCCTACCGTTGACCATCTCAATAACGCGCGCAACAAGGTGGAGTTGAAGGCCGGCGCGCATGAGCTGACGGTTACGACAACGGGCGAGCAGTACGGCTTCCCCGTGCAGGTGCGGTTGGCGTGGGTGACGCCGCAGCAGGACAAGGCGAACTACGACGCGGCCATCGCCGCCGCCAAGAAAGCGAAGAAGGCGGTGGTATTCGCATGGGCGCGGTCGACGCCGCTGTTCGGGCTGCCCGGCAATCAGGATAAGCTGATCGCGGACGTGGCCGCGGCGAATCCGAATACGGTGGTGGTGTTGAACACGTCGCTGCCGGTGGCCATGCCGTGGATCGACCGGGTAAAGGGCGTGCTGGAAACGTGGTATCCCGGCGACGAAGGCGGCCCGGCGATCGCGAACGTCCTGTTGGGCAAAGCCAACCCGGCGGGGCGTTTGCCGGTCACCTGGCCGGCAAAGATTTCCGATATGGTGGCGCAGGATCGCACGAATCATCCGGAGCGCACGAACGAGGGAGTGGACGGCAAGACCTATGAAACCGAAGGCCTGTTCATGGGCTACCGGTGGTTCGACAAGCAGGAGATTAAACCGCTATTCCCATTCGGGCACGGCCTTTCTTACACGACGTTCCAATACTCAGGGCTGCGCGCGGTCCGCACGAGCGACGGCGGGCTGAGCGTGAGCTTCACCATCCAGAACACGGGGAAGGTGGCCGGTGACGACGTGCCGCAGGTATATATCGGCGCGCCGAAGACCGCTCCGGCGGGCGCGCAGTTCGCGCTGAAGCAGCTTGTGCAGTTCGACCGGGTGACGATTCCAGCGGGGCAATCGAAGGCCGTCACTCTGAAGGTCGAGCCGAAGAGGTTAGAGTACTGGTCCACGGCAGACAGCCGATGGAAGACGGCGACGGGAGTGCGGACGGTGTACGTGGGCGCTTCTTCGCGCGACCTGAAGTTACAGGCGGATACGACGATAGGGGCTCGGTAGGAGGAGCGGGGTGAGGGCGAAGGGCGCCACACAGAGCCCGCCGCCAGGTTCCGACTTTTGGGTCGCACACCGGCGGGCCGCGCCACTCACTATACTGAAGGGGAATGCGCCATTCCTGGAAGGCTGTCCGGCGGAAGTAATATGGTGGGCAGCCGGGCAAGCACGGTGCGATATGCGGTGCTGCTGGTTGCCGCATTCCTGGTCGCGGTGGCGGGGAGTTACTTTGTAAATCCCTATTTCGACAACTACGCCTACGACTTCATGTTCCGGCTCTACCGCCCGGCGCCCTGGCTGCCGCAATCGGTGGTCCTGGCCATCGACGAGGCTACCCTGCGCAAGTACGGCGGCATGGACTCCATCCGCAGGCCGCTGGCCGACGCCCTCAAGATCATCGCCGGCGCCGCGCCCCACGCCGTAGCGGTGGATGTGACTTTGGCCGACCCGCGGGGCACCGAGGAGGCCAACGCCGATCTGGCGGACGCCTTCCGCAGAACGCCGAACCTGGTGTTGGGCGCCGAGCTTCTTGACGACGGATGGGAGGATCCGCGCCCCGATTTCGCGCGCTGGGCGGCGGCCATCGGTCACGTGCACGCACAGCCGGATGCCGACAACGTAACGCGCGCCATCCTGTTGGAGAAGCACTCCGGCAGGGTACGGCATTGGGCGCTGTCCCTGGAGGCTTTTCGGCTGAGCCGCGGCGGCCCCATGATCGTCGAGTATCCCGAGAAGCTCATGGTGGGCGACGCCGCGATTCCCGTATCCGGCCCCGGCCGGCCGATGCGCGTGCGCTTCATCCCGGATGGGGCCCCGCAGATTCCGCGCGTGTCGCTCGCCGCATTGATCGACGATCCCGCCCGAGTGACTGCGTTCACTGGCAAGACCGTGTTTGTCGGTGTGACAGCCATCACCGGCGAGGTCCGCGACCGCGTCTCCACGCCCTACTCCAACGGACGGCTGATGAGCGGCGTGGAATTGCATGCCAATGCCTTCGAAACCATGGCGCAGGGCCTCTACCTTACGGACGTGGCGGACCTCTGGGTCTTGCTCTTCAGCCTTGGAGTGGCGGCGGGCATCGGATTGTCGTTCCGCTATCTGGCCGGCTGGCAGGCCTATGCGGGAGGCGCGCTGGCGCTAGCCGCGGCGCACGTCGTGCCCTACGCGTTTTTCGCGCACGGACGGGTGTTCTCCTTCGCCACCCCGTTTTCGGTGGCCTGGCTCGGGTTTGTGACGGCGGCCGCCCATTTCCACCTGGTGGTCCGCAGGAACTGGCGCGTGGAGCAGGCCGCACGCGAGCGCTATCAACAGGCCATGCACTTCGTGACCCACGAAATGCGTACGCCGCTTTCGGCCATTCAAGGGTCGAGCGAGCTGATCTCCCGCTATGCCCTCACGGAGCAGAAGCGCCAGCAGATCGCTTTGCTGATCAATTCCGAATCGAAGCGCCTGGCCCGCATGGTGGAGGTGTTTCTGAACGTGGAGCGTCTCTCGGCGGGCGAGATGGAATTGAAGCACGAGCCGATTTCAGTTAAGGAGATGGTGGCTATCTGCGTTGGCCGCGTGGCCCCGCTGGCGGAACGCAAGCGCATTGGCATCGTTTTGCATCCCATTGCCGAGGACGTGCAACTGACCGGCGACCGCGAGCTGATGGAGTACGCTTGCTACAATCTGCTTACTAACGCGGTCAAGTATTCCCCCCAACAGACTGAGATCGCGGTCTCCGGCTGGAAGGAAGAGGGCGAGGTGCGTATCGCCGTGAAGGACCAGGGAATCGGGATGGATCGCAAGGAAGTGAAACGGATTTTTCAGAAGTTCTACCGCACGAAGAAGGCGGAAGAATCCGGCGAGGCCGGCACGGGGATCGGTTTGTCGATCGTGCAGCAGATTGTGGACCAGCATGGCGGGCGTATCGAGGTGTCCAGCCAGCCGGGCTCCGGTTCCTGCTTCACGCTGGCGCTGCCGCAATCCGCCGCCGCGGAACGACGCTAATGCCGAAGCTCCTCCTGGTGGAAGACGATCCGGCGTTGCAGTTCACCATTCAAACGGCCCTGGAGGCGAACGGGTACCAGGTGGACGCAGCCTCCACTACCGGCGAAGCGATCGACCGGCTGAGCGGGCAGGCCTACCCCGTGGTGATCTCCGATATCTACATCGACGAACGCACCGGCCTGGACATCCTGGACGCAGCCAAGCGGAAGGACCCACTCTGCGCCGTCATTCTGATGACCGGGCGCGGCACCATCGAAACCACCGTGGCCGCCACCCGCGGCGGAGCCTTCGACTATATCGCCAAGCCTTTCGATCTGGATGTGATGGTCGACGCGGTGGAGCGCGCCGTCGCCGCCCGCGCCGAGGGGCCGGATGAAGCCGAAGAAGAGGAGATGCCGGAGACGGAGATGATCGGCGCCTCGGCGCCCATCGTCGAGATTTACAAGACCGTGGCCCGCGCAGCGCCCACCGAAGCCACCGTGTTGGTGGAGGGCGAGACCGGGTCCGGCAAGGAATTGGTGGCGCGTATGCTTCACCGCTTCAGCCGGCGCGCTGCCCAACCCTTCGTGCCAGTGGACTGCGGTTCCATCGCGCCCTCGCTGTTAGAAAGCGAGTTGTTCGGCGCGATGCGGGGAGCTTACACGGGCGCCGACCGCGACCGCATCGGCGTGTTCGAAGCCGCCAACCGCGGCACCGTTTTCCTGGACGAGATCGGCGACATTGAGCACAGCTTCCAGTTGGCGCTGCTGCGTTTCATGGAGAGTCGCGAGATCCGTCCGCTGGGGGCGTCGCGCTCCAAGGAAGTCGACGTGCGCGTGATCGCCGCCACCAATAAGGATCTGCAGCGCCTGGTAGACGAGGGGAAATTCCGGTCGGACCTGTGGTACCGCCTGAATACCGTGCGCATCATGTTGCCGCCCTTGCGCGAGCGCCGCACGGACATTCCGCAACTGGCGTGGTTCTTCTCCAACAAGTACAACAGCCGGTATAGCCGCAACGTGAAGCTGATGGATTCGGGGATCAAGGCGTTGCAGGAGTACACCTGGCCCGGCAACGTGCGCCAGTTGCAGCACCTCATCGAACGGCTGACGGTGCTTGCCGCCCGGATCGACGCCGACGCCGTCCACAACGCCCTTACGGCCATGGAGTCCCGCGAGAAGCCCGTGGACACTCTGGCGGACGCAGAAGAGGATCAGATCCGCCGCGTGCTGGCGGCGACCGGCGGCAACAAGAGCAAAGCCGCGCAATTACTGGGGATCGAGCGGAAGACGCTGTACCGCAAGTTGGAGCGGATGAAGCTGTAGGGGGGCTCCGTAGAACGGGCCGCCAACGCAGATTCGCGCTGTAGAAAGAACGGCAATGTACAAAATGATCGATCGTGTTGGCGCGCCGACGCGTCTTGTCGCGGTTGCGGTCTTTCTCTGCTCGTGCTCTGCCGCCAAGGAGATCGCAGCGATACGCTTGCCAGGGGAAATCTCGCGAGATGCACAGGTCGGACTGGCCATTGTCGGCAAAAAAACGATCTATGCAGCGTATTGGGAGGGATCGAAAGCGCGCGAATCAAAGCAGTTAGCTGTGTATGCCGTTGATGTGGCGACGCGGAGACCACTGGACCATCTCGTGCTCACTGAGGACCGGATGGGAGACTTAGCTTCGCGGCGCGTTCGAGTGTTCATTTCGGAAAACGACTCCGTTCTATTGTGCGTCGCTCGCGGGATTACGGCGGAGAAACAGGAATACGCGCAACTTTGGACCCTGAGTGCGCGACCTCTGAAGGTCCTCAGCCGCCGGAATCTCTCGGGGCTGGCCCAGGAAAACCTCCAGTTTTGGGGCATAACGCGCGAGGGAGAGGTCCGGGTTAGCACGACGCCAGACTGGAAGGAGTTTGCCCGAGTCACCATCATCGACTTGGATTCGCACGATCTCGACACCGAAAAGGAGCACCGGACGATTCAATTCCGCTCCCCAGCTTGGATGTATTTGTCCGTCGGGCTGGGAGACGCTTTGTGGATTCTAGAGGGGGATCGACCCGCATCGGGTAAACAGGCGGTTGAGGCGTACGATATGCGGACGGGCCACGCTCTCGGCAGCCACGAAATCCCGGGCGACGATCCCGTCTCCGGCCTTACCGCCGTTGACGGCGGCGTGTTGGTTGACATCTCTCAGCCGCCGAGTGCGGCGAAGGTGTGGTCTCGGCTGCTGCGCGTTGCTCTGGATTCTGCGAAGGTCCAAAGCTCGGAAACGGTGCTTGGGTGCGATGTTGCGGGCGTTCTCGAAGGTTCTCACGAGCAGGTCGCAGTAGCGGGATGCGAATACGTCGAGAGGACAGTTTTCGATCAGTACAGGACGGCGAAGTCGCAGGCCATCGTCATCTCAACAGCGACTGCGTCTATTGTCTCCATACAGCCCCTGAACACGGGTGCGCTTGCGCTGACGCTCGCCCTGGACGATTCCAATCAGAACGTGATGCTGGCGATTTATGACCGTCAAGGCACGGTGCGCGTTTTGGCGCTGTCAGAGCGGCTCCGTTAGTCCCAGGCTCCGCATCGCGTCGCTATGCGGGATGCCTTTTCCACCGCGCCGGGCAATCCAGTCGCGCGCCTCGGCCGCGCCCTGCTTCTCGTCCTCCGTTTCCGGCTCGTCGTCCACGGGCGCATTGCGCAGAGCCGCAGCTACGGGATCGACGATAGCTTCGAGCAGCCCGACCAGCGCCGAGATCTGCGTCTCCGGAAGTTGGTCAATCAACTGGTGAGCCTGCTGGCGGGGGTCAGTCATTGCAAACCTTCGGGAATTGGACTCCCCGGACGACCATCAGGATAGCATGCCCGCGACGTTCGGGGCCGGCGGTCGGGTGAACCGGAGCGCAGCCCCACAGCGAGGAGCGATGAAAGCGGTTTAGAATCGTTATTCCACCGAATGCGCGAAACATCCGCCATCATCCAAGTTGATCGTCTGGTCAAGCAGTTCGGGGATCTCGCCGCGGTCGACGATGTATCGTTCACCGTCGAGGCAGGAGAGATCTTCGCGTTTCTGGGACCCAACGGCGCGGGGAAATCCACCACCATCAAGATGCTCATCACCCTCCTCGCGCCCACCAGCGGCACGGCCACCGTCGACGGGCACGATATCAAACGCCAGGCCGCCGAGGTGCGAAGAGCCATCGGCTACGTGCCGCAGATTATTTCCGTCGACGGGACGCTCACCGCCTACGAGAACCTTATGCTCATGGCGCGGCTCTACGATATCCCAAGGGCCGAACGCAAGGACCGCATCCGTGAGATGCTCCTGTTTCTCAACCTCGAAGGGCACTCGGACGCGCTGGTGCGCACGTTCTCCGGCGGCATGATTCGGAAGATGGAGGTTGGACAGGCCATGTTGCACCGTCCCAAGGCGCTGCTGCTCGACGAGCCGACCACCGGACTCGATCCGGTTGCGCGCCAGAATGTTTGGGAACATCTCTTCGACCTGCGCGGCCGGTTCAACACCACCATCTTCTTCTCCACGCACAACATGGAGGAGGCGGACGAGGTGAGCGACCGCGTGGCCGTGATGAACCGCGGAAAGATCGCCGCCACGGGCACGGCCGAAGAACTGAAAGCGAAAACGGGCAAGCCCGATGCCACGCTAGAAGATGCGTTCATCTTCTTCACCGGCAACCTGCTTCAGGAAACCGGCAATTTTCGCGAAATTCGCAAGGCCAGACAAACCCAACAGCGGTTGGGATAGCCGGCGCTTATGCTGCACTACCTTTCACAGACGTTCACGAAATCATACGTGCTCGCGGAGATGGAAACGCGCAAACTCCTCCACGACCCCACCGAACTCATATCCCGCGCCGTGCAGCCCATCCTGTGGCTGGGCATTTTCGGCGAAGCGCTCAGCAAGGTGCGCGCCATCACCACGCCGGGATTGACCTATCTCCAGTTCATTACGCCGGGCATCCTCACGCAATCCGTGGTCTTCGTTGCCATCTTCTACGGCCTCTACGTCATCATGGACCGCGACACGGGCGTGTTGCAGAAATTGCTGGTCACTCCCACGCCGCGCCTGGCCCTGGTCTGGGGCAAGATGGCAGCCGCCGGCATCCGGGGCCTGAGCCAGGCGCTCATTGTCTTCCTTTTCGCCATGGTCCTCGGCATTCGATTGCACATCACTCTCTGGTCTGTTTTCGGAGTGATCGTCATTGTCATGCTAGGCGCGAGTTTCTTCTCCGGCCTTTCCATGATCGTCGCTTCCATTGTGAAAACCAGGGAGCGGTTCATGGGCATCGGCCAGGTGATCACCCTGCCGCTGTTTTTCGCATCGAGCGCGATTTACCCGATTGCGATCATGCCGGCATGGCTTCAGTCAGTCTCGAACGTGAATCCTTTAAGTTATATGGTCGATGGATTGAGGGCGCTCATGCTCTCCGGCAGCGTCGAGAGAGTCGGCTTCGACATCGGCGTGCTGGCTGTCTCCGCGCTTCTGATTTCCGTTCTCAGCGCGTGGTTTTACCCTAAGGTGGTATTGTAACCGCTATGAGTGACTTACTCATCGATAAATCGAAGACGGCATTGGTCGCGATCGACCTTCAAAAAGGCATCGTGGGACGGCCAACCGTACCCTATACAACCGGGGCAGTGGTCGCAAATGCAGCGGCGCTTGCCGCGGCCTTTCGCGAAAACGCCATGCCGGTATTCCTGGTGCGGGTGAAGCCGTCTGCGGACTGGAAAGACGTGCTCCGTCCCACTGCCGACGCCGGGTGGCCGGCCCACACTCCTCCGCCGGATTGGGCGGAAATCGTTCCCGAGATGGGACCGAAGCCCGGCGATTTCACCATCACCAAGCGCCAGTGGGGCGCGTTCTACGGCACGGACCTCGACCTGCAACTGCGCCGGCGGGGGATTGCGGCCATTGTCCTGTGCGGCATCGCCACTGAGTTCGGAGTCGAGAGCACCGCGCGCGACGCCTACGAGCACGGCTATCAGCAGGTTTTCGCATCCGATGCCATGGCGGGCATGAGCGCGGAGAGCCACGCCAACGCCATCGAGCGCATTTTCCCCCGCATCGGCCTGGTCCGCAGTTCGCAGGAAATTATCGCCGCCCTAGCCCGTTAGCTCCCTTTCGCCCGGGATTTCCATTCGACGCGGAGACGCGGAGACGCAGAGTCCGGCGCGGGGAAGTCTATAGGCATGTACGGTCTCTGCGATCTCCGCTAACTCAGCGTTCGGCCCCGCCGGTGGCGCTTGCCCGGCCTGTTTCTCCGCGTCTCCGCGTCTCCGCGTCAGATTCGCCTCTTGCCAGTTGTTGACAATCGATGTATCATTGTCGATAGTCGAGGCATCTGGGATATGCCCAAACCATCAGATTTGTTGCAAGGGACACTCGATCTCCTGATTCTCAAGACGATCGTCCGTAAGCCCCTTCATGGTTGGGGCATCGCGAAGCGGATCCAGACACTCTCGGGCGACACGCTGTCCGTGGGCCAAGGCTCTCTCTACCCGGCGTTGCACCGGCTTGAAAATCAAGGCTGGATTTGCTCGGAGTGGGAGGAGTCCGACCTCGGACGGCCCGCCAAGGTCTATTCCGTAACGCCGCAGGGGCGGAAACAACTGGAGCGCGAACTCAAGAGCTGGAACCGTCTCTCTTCCGCGGTGCATCTTCTCATCCAAAACGCCTGACGGAGAGGGAAAAGAGGGAAAGAGGGGGAAGAGGAGCATTTATGCGGGCGATTCGAATCCTCAGACGGCGTCTTCATTGCCTGTTCCATGGTTCCCATGCCGACGCGGAACTTCAGCGTGAGATTGAGATTCATATCCAGCAACTCACGAACGAGGCGATAGCAGAGGGTATGACTGAGGCCGAAGCCCGCGCCATGGCATTGCGCGAGTTTGGACCGGTAGACCGAATCAAAGAGAAGTGCCGCGACACTCGCCGCGTGAGCCGGATTCAGGATTTCGTCCAGGACCTGCGCTATGGCGTTCGTATGTTGCGTCAGTCGCCAGCCTTCACCGCCATCGCCGTAATCACACTCGCGTTGGGCATCGGCGCCAACACCGCCATTTTCAGCATTGTCGATGCAGTGCTTCTGCGATCGCTTCCTTATCGGGATCCCAATCAACTTGTCCTGATGTTCAATGTCCCGTTGAACCGGCCGGACGCGCTGTCAGGCATTTCCTACAGGGACTTCACCGAGTGCCTCGCCCAGAACGGTGCGTTTAGCCAGATAGCGGGAAACGCATTTCACGATCTCACATTGACCGGCGCCGGCGAACCAGCCATTGTGAACACCGCCGACGTGACGCCGGAAATATTTCCTCTGCTCGACGCAAAGCCTCTGCTCGGCCGCGCGCTGTTGCCCGAGGACGGCAAGCCGGGCGCGGCTGCCGTGGCTGTTCTGAGCGAGGATCTGTGGCGCAGCCGCTTCGGCTCCAATCCGGGCCTTATTGGCCAATCGATCGCTCTGGACATGCGTTCGTTTACCGTTGCCGGAATCCTGCCGGCAAGCTTTCGCTATCCCGAGGGCGCTCCCCATCAGGACGTGTGGATTTCCATCATGCAGGACCCGCTGTTCGGACCCTTGGCGTCGAAACCCGGCGTGCGCGTGATGGGCCTGATCGGCCGGCTCAACCCGGGCGTATCCCTAGCGAAGGCTCAGGCCGAGATGAACACGCTAGGCGCGCGGTTCGCGAAGGAGTTTCCCGCGGAAGATTCCGGCTTCACCATCCAGGTTCAGCCCTATCGGGAAGCGGTGGTTGGGAACTTGAGACCGGCGCTGCTTATTTTGCTGAGCGCGGTTGGCCTGCTCCTATCGATCGCCTGCGCTAATATCGCAAACCTGCTTCTATCGAAGGCCACCTCTCGCGGGAGAGAGATTGCCGTGCGCATTGCGCTTGGGGCGTCGCGCGCCCGCATTGTCCGCCAATTACTGACCGAGAGCGCTCTGCTGGGGTTGCTCGGCGGAGTTGCCGGTCTGCTTCTTGCCGCGTGGGCTGTTCGGAGCCTGCGGCCTTTCCTGCCGGCCGAAGTGGTCCAGATCGGTTCGATTCATGTGGGAGGGCCGGTCCCGGCCTTCGCGCTGCTGCTGTCTCTTGCCGCCGCGTTGGCGTTTGGACTGGCGCCGGCGCTCCTGGCAACCCCGTCGAATTTGCAGTCGAACCTCAAAGAGGGCGGCGACCGTACGGGCCAGCGCGGCGGCCAGCGGGTGCGAAGCTTCCTGGCGATTGCGGAAATATCGCTGGCCATGGTGCTTCTGGTTGCGGGCGGCCTGCTGATCCGCAGCTTTGCGCTGGTCACGTCGGTCAACCCCGGCTTCGATCCGAACAACGTCACCGAAGCCGAGGTTTCGCTTCCGCAATTTCAATACTCGACGCCACAACAATGGCGGGCTTTCGCGGACGAATTGCTGGAGCGCCTCCATGCGCAGCCCGGTTTGCAGGATTCCGCCCTGGCCGTTCCGCTGCCCATGGACCGCCAGGGCCAACCCGCCTTCGCCTTCACCATTGTGGGAAATCCGCCGCTTCCTCCCGGCAAATCCACGACCGCCGATTACGCCACGGTGAGTCCGGGGTATTTTCACACGATGCGAATTCCGCTGCTGCGAGGCCGTTTTTTCTCCTACCAGGATTCGCCGTCACAGCCCAACGTAGCGATTATCAGCGAGACGCTGGCGCGCCGTTATTTCCCGAACCAGGACCCCATCGGAAAGCAAATGCGATTTGGATTTCCGCCGAACGGCGATACGCCGCGCGAGATCGTCGGCGTCGTGGGCGACGTGCGCGACGCGGCGCTGAGTAAAGAACCAGGGCCCATGATGTATGTGCCCTTCGCGCAAGCGCCTCTCTATGGAGGAGAGGTGGTTGTGAGAAATTCGCTGAGCGCATCGGGCGTGGCCGCCGCCATTCGCCAGGCGGTTCGCTCCATCGACAAGGACCTGCCGGTGACGGGCATTGCGCCGTTCCGGGACTCGCTTGGGCAATCCACCTCGCGGGAACGATTTCGCACGTTCCTTCTGGCGACGTTCAGCGCGATTGCTCTGGCGCTCGCGGCAGTCGGGGTCTTTGGCGTGATTTCGTACTCGGCCTCCGAGCGCACGCATGAGATCGGAATCCGCATGGCCCTCGGGGCGCAGCGGCGCGACGTGTTGCATCTGATTCTGGGACAAGGAGCGAAGCTTGCCCTGCTGGGCCTGGGCATTGGCGCCGTCTTATCGATTCTGCTCACGCGCTTCCTCGCGAGCCTGCTCTACAGCGTGTCCGCGACCGATCCGCTGACGTTCGCCGCCGTCGCCATCGTTCTGTTGGGCGTCGCCGCGGCTGCCTGTTATATCCCGGCTCGCCGCGCCATGAAAGTGGATCCGATGGCCGCCCTGCGATATCAATAGAATGGCCCGCCCCCACCGGTCCAGATGGGGCCGGAAGACCACAACTGGATGCCTGGAGCAACAGTTCCCGGAAGGGCCGGCGCGGCGGCGCTCCCCGGCGGCGGTCGAAAAGCGGCGCGCCGCCGCCCCGCTTTCCTGCGCGCGGATTGAAAACAAGGGCGTTATTCGAGCGGGTGGCGGTAAGGCGGCGGAAGCCAGGGCAACGGTCTGTCGAGTGGTATCATAGCTGCTTAAACCCCGTATTTTTGCGCTATTACGAAGGCGTCCGGCGAACCTTTCGGGAAGCCGGAGTTTGGCTTGCGGGAATCCACTTTCCGGGAATTGGAATTATACACATGTACCAGGCGGTTGGAAGGCTATACCGAAGCGGGCTGGCGTTGTTGGCCTGTTGCGCGGCGGGCATGGCGCAGCAATACGTAATCTCCACCATCGCGGGCGGCGCGCCGCTCTCGCCGCCCAACACGCCGCCGGCGACGAGCGTTTCGGTCGGGCAACCGGCGCGGGTCACCACGGACTCGGCCGGCAACGTCTATTTCAGCAGCTTGAACGCGGTGTTCAAGGTAAATGCGGCCGGCGTGCTCACCTTGATCGCGGGGACCACGCACGCGGGTTTTTCCGGCGACGGCGGACCGGCGGTAAGCGCCCAATTGAACTCGCCTCAGGGATTGGCCGTGGATTCGAATGGCAATCTCTACATCGCCGACTCGGGAAACAACCGAGTGCGGGTGGTTGCCTTGGGTACCGGCATCATCAAGACCTTCGCCGGGAATGGCCAGACCGGCGACGCGCTGCCGGAACAACCGACCAGTCTTCCCTCGCCGATCTACGGTGACGGCGGGCCGCCCACGCAGGCCTACCTGCACTTACCCTCTGGGGTGGCGGTGGACACATTGGGCGACGTCTACATTGCGGACACCAGTCACAACCGCGTGTGCGAAGTATTCATGACCGGATTATTGAGCGGGATCATTACCACCATCGCCGGCGACTCCTACGCGGGCTACGGGGGCGACGTGGGGTACCCCGGCGACCCCGGGTACCCAGGCGTTGCGCCGCCTTACCCTATCAATGCCCAAGCCATCCTGGCGGAGTTCCGAGGTCCCGAGGACGTTGCGGTGGATTCGACGTTCCACATTTATATCGCCGATACGGGCAATAGTTTAATCCGCGAGGTGTGGCCCGGCGGAAGCATCAATTATGTAGTGGGCAACCCGTATCCTCCGAGCAGCGCGACCGGCCCGTACTATGGCGACGGCGGCCTGGCGATCCAGGCGGGACTGGTCAACCCGTTCAGCGTGACGGTGGATTCCGCCGGCAACATCTATGAAGTGGAACCCGATCCGCTGGGCGCGCGCGTCCGGGAGGTCTCCGTTTCGGCGAACGGCACGACGTTGGATGGCAAATTGTTGTGCCCTGCGACGGGTACGTGCATCAACTCGATAGCCGGCAACCGCCCGAACGGCTACGGCGGAGATGGCGGACCAGCCGCGGCCTCGACGCTGAACATGGCCACGGGCGTTGCCGCGGACGCATTCGGCAACCTGTACATCGCGGATTCCGCTAACGCGAGAGTCCGGAAGATCCCCTCGGTAAACGGCGCCAGTCCACAAATCAACACGGTGGCGGGCGACGGCGTGTACAGTTTTTCGGGCGACGGCGGGCCGGCGAACGGCGCGTTGATGAACGTTCCTGAAGGGGTCGCAGTGGGGGTGGACGGGAGCATTTACTTCGCGGATTCGGCCAACAACCGGGTGCGGCGGGTGGCGCCAGGCGGAGCGATCTCCACCATCGCCGGCAACGGTACGGCGGGATTCAGCGGCGACAGCGGCAGCGGTCCGGCGGCGCAACTGAGCACGCCGGAGGGCGTAGCGGCGGATGGGCAGGGGAACGTGTACATCGCCGATAGCGGCAACAACCGCGTGCGGAAGGTGACGCCGACGGGCACGATCACCACCTTGGCCGGGACCGGTACTGCGGGGTCCTCGGGGGATGGCGGGCCGGCCTCCAGCGCGGCATTGAGCACGCCGTTTGGGCTGACTCTGGACGGGGCCGGGAATCTATATATCACGGAGTTCAGCGGCGACCGGGTCCGCAAGATTGCTGCCGTCAATGGCGCGATCTCAGGAAGCAGCACGATTTCCACGGTGGCGGGCAACGGCATCGGGGGGTACAGCGACGACGGTTCGCCGGCGGTGAACGCAGAGTTGAACGGCCCGAAAGCGGTGGCCGTGGATGCCGCGGGGGATATCTACATCGCGGATGCGGCCAATAACGCGGTGCGCCTGGTCACGGCCGCCACCGGCAAGATATCGACCGCGGTTGGCACTGGCGCGGCTGGTTTCACGGGCGATCTGGGGCCGGCGACGGCCGCGCAATTGACCAACCCGACAGGCCTGGGGCTGGACGCGGCGGGCGACCTTTTCATCGCCGACGGAAGCACGCGCGTGCGGAAGGTGTACGCCGACGGGATTATCGTTACCATCGCCGGCAACGGCAGCCGGGGGTTTTCGGGCGACGGCGGCGTTGCGACGAGCGCCGAGTTGAGCGGTCCCAGCGGAATCGCGGTGAACTCCTCCGGCGGCCTCTACGTGACGGACTCCGCGAACAACGCCATCCGCCTGTTGACGCCTCTGACCGCCACTCTCTCCATTGCAGCCGTAACGAACAGCGCCAGTAATCTTATCGGGTCCATCGCGCCGGGCGAAGTAGTGACGATCTACGGTTCCGGCCTGGGACCGGCCCAACTGGCGCAGATGCAGATCGATCCGGTGTACAACCGGGTGAGTGACAGCCTGGCGGGGACCAGCGTGCTGTTCAACGGAATGCCGGCGCCCATGATCTATGCATGGAACACGCAGGTGGCGGCGGTGGTTCCTTATGAGGTCAGCGGGTCATCGGTGCAGGTGTTGGTCGAATACCAGGGCCAGACTACGGCGCCGGTATCGGTCCCGGTGGCGGCCGCGGCGCCGGCGGTGTTCACCTATAACTACTCAGGGATGGGAGAAGCGGTTGCGCTCAACCAGGACGGTACGCTGAACGGGCCCGGGAACGCGGCGCCGACCGGTAGCGACGTCACTTTGTACGAGACTGGCGAGGGTCAGACGAACCCCGCGGGGACGGACGGGCTGCTGGGATCGGCCACGCCGCCGGCGCCGGTGCTGCCGGTGACCGTGACTATCGGCGGGCAGCCGGCCGCGGTGGTATCTTACGGCGGGGTACCGGGCGAAGTGGCTGGCATCATGCGGATCGTCGCGAAGGTTCCGAGCGGGCTTGCGCCTGGGAATGCGGCGGTGGTGGTAACGGTGGGGACCACGCAAACGCAGGCGGGCGTTACTCTGGCAGTCGGAGCCGGCAGATGAACTATCGCAAACTAGGCAGAACGAACTTCCAGGTTTCCGAGATCGGCTACGGGGCCTGGGGCATCGGCGGCATACAGTGGCTCGGCGGGACGGACGACGAGTCGCTCACGGCGCTGCGGCGCGCCATCGAATTGGGCTTGAATTTCATCGATACGGCGCTGGCTTACGGGGACGGACACAGCGAGCGACTGGTAGGGCAGGTGGTCCGCGATGCGGGCCGCAGGATTTACGTCGCTACGAAGGCGCCGCCGAAGAACCAGTTATGGCCCGCGCGCAAGGGCATTGGCATCGAGAGCGTGTTTCCGTACGACTATATTGTCCACTGCGCGGAAGAAAGCCTACGGAACCTGAAGCTGGATGCCATCGACCTGCTGCAATTGCACGTCTGGAACCCGGAGTGGATCGGCCGGGAGGAGTGGCGGCGGGCGTTCGAGGATCTGAAGCGCGGGGGCAAAATCCGCGCCGCCGGACTTTCGCTGAACGACCACGATCCGGATACGGGCATGGACGCCATTCGGACGGGGCTTATCGACAGCGTGCAGGTAATCTACAACGTTTTCGATCAAAGCGCGGCGAAGAATCTGTTTCCGCTGTGCATCGAGAAGGATATCGGGGTGCTGGCCCGGGTGCCGCTGGACGAAGGCGGGCTAACGGGGAAGATCGACGCGGACACGAAGTTCCCGGCGGGGGATTTCCGCGAATTTTATTTCAAGGGCGGGCGCAAGGGGCAGGTGGCGGAGCATGTTGCAGCGTTGCGGCGGGATTTGAAGGATGGCGCGGACGTGGCAGAGACGGCGCTGCGATTCTGCATTTCGCACCCCGCGGTTTCGTCGGTGATACCCGGCATGCGTACGGTGCGGCACGCGGAATCGAACATGGCGCTGTCGGCGCAAGGTCCGCTGCCCGAGGAAACGTTGGCGGTTCTCAAACGTCATGCCTGGGACAGAAACTTCTACGACTAACGGCGCGCGGACTGTGCTGGTGGTGGACGACGATCCTCAGATCCTGAGGCTGCTCGAGACCATGCTCAAGCCGCAGCGCGTCAATGTTTTCGTCACGGCGCGCGCGACGGAAGCGCTGCTCATCTCAGAGCGCGAGGCGGTGCATCTGCTGATCTCGGACGTGGGGATGCCCGAGATGGACGGCAGGAAACTGGCGGAACGCGTGCTCAAACTGCACCCCCAGGCATCCGTGCTGCTGATTTCAGGCCGCCCGCCCGAGGCGCCGGCAGTGGCCGATGCGGCGCGCGTGCGGTTCCTGCGCAAGCCGTTCTTCCCGTCGCAATTGCTGGAGCAATTGAGGGAATTGCTGCCGTAGGAGGGTGCGAGTTTCTGACAATCCCACTTCAAGTCGCTCTATCGAAAACGCTCCGGCCCGAAGGATTGCGCGCGCACCCGAGGGTCTTGCGGGCCGGAGCGTTTCCGATAGAGCCCTAGGACTTTTCATGCCCGATTGGCCGGTTCGGCGCAACAGAGCAAGCCCTTTGGTATATTTTGGTCATGCTAAGGATCGCGGGAGCCACCGGAGGCGACTGGCGCAAAGTCACTTTTCTCGTGCTGGCAGTGGCTCTCTGCTCCGCAGAGCCAGGCCGTTGCCAGCAGACCTCAGCGACCCCGAACAAGTTTGCCGGGCTATTGAGGACACTCTCGTCCGCGCCAGCAGATGCCTGCCATCCGCTAAGTAAGGACTTCAGCGATATCGAATACAGGCTTTTTCAAGCGGCCGAGAAATCGATAACTCAGGAATTGAACAAGATCGAACCGCCCGCTACTGGTGGATCTACCAATTCGTCTCTAGCGGGCCGCTCGGCGGTCGGCCGAGTAACCTTGGAACTTAAGCGCATGGAGAGCCTGAGCGCGGAAATCAATAAGAGGTGGCCGGCGGAGAACAGGTTCCACTTTCAGATACTCGATCTTCCATCAGCCCTTGCGGTGAAGATGACCCTCCGCAACCGGGCGGTGTTCTCATTCTTCGCTGTTCCGGCGCGCGGTTATCCCTATAAGCCCAATACGCAGTGGCTTGCAATAGGCGCGATGGACGATCATCTGGCGAAGCCTGAGGGAGGGTACGATTGGCTCGACCTGTTCCCGCTCGCACGGGGTCCGTCTCAGAAAGCCCGCTTCCTTGCCAAGTTCGGAAGTGCGGGCTGCGGCAGCGGCGTAGGCGTCGGCTACTACGCGTACGGGTGGGATCCTCAATCCGGTATCCTAGATGAATTTGTCAAACTCGAGGGCGCGCAAAGCCAATTCGACGCAGCCGACAAGCTACAAGGTTCAGCGGAAGGGTCGTTCCCGCCAATTGGAAAGCTTCAGACCGAAGGCCCGATAATCACGCTTCCGTTTTGTCAGTTCTCCGCAGTGGACACCTGGGATAATCCAAGCCTCTGTGCCGTTTACTCCTACGATATCTCGGGCGACCGACCCAAGTTCATCGGTAGTGTTTGGAACCGACCGGATCTGTTGCCAATCGCGAAGGCCATCGAACACGCTGCAGCACATGATTACCCGGCGGTGCTCGCCTACTGTGGTTCCCCCGATGTGGCCAGTCGGATTGTGAGAGAGATGCCGCCATCTGTGTTGGGAGTGGCCGGATTTGAAATCAAGCGGATCAGTGAGGTCCTCAAGAGGGTGGAACTCGGCGATGGACCCACTTTTCTGTTTGACGTCGAGAAGCAGGGAGACCGCTGGTTAGTTGTTGGGTTTCAGACGGACTGAGCGGAGTTCCGATGCTCAGCAACTAAAGTAAATCATTTCAATAGCTTAACTGCTTATCGCGACAACGGGCACGGTAAACGGGATTTCATCCAAGTTGGCGTGGATAAGTACATGAAGCGAGCTCGCGGATTCGTTCAACGCCGGGCTGCACTGGGGTCTCCCGTGGGCGCGGGCGCGTGGTCTTCTTTCGCTGGAGGCCCGAGCAACTCGGTGAAAATGGGCTTCAGCGCGTCGGCCCAGACCTGGTAGCCCTTGAGCGTGGGATGGAGCTTGTCGGCGGCGTTCATCATTCCGTCGAACAAGGCGCCGCCGGGGCCGGCTAGTTGGGCGTTCACGTTCAGGAAACGGATCTTTTTGCCATCGGCGAGTTGGGCCAGGTTGGCGTTGACCTTGTCGATTACAAGCATGGCCGCCATGCTATCGTTGCGCGGGAAAATGGCCGTCACAACGATGGTGGAGGCGGGGGCCTTGGCCTGCATGATCTTCACAACGGCCCGGAGGCCCCGGGCGATATCCGCGGCCTTGGCGTCTTCCTGGCCGGCCGGCGCGCCACGGCCCACATTATTGGTCCCGGCGAGCAGCACGATGACCTTGGGGTTGACGCCGTCCAGTTCCCCGTTCTGGAGGCGCCAGAGGATGTTCTGGATGGTGTCGGCGCCCCAGCCGAAATCGGCGGCGTTCCATCCGAAGAAGTTGCGGTTCCAGTTGGCGAGGAGGTCCGGGTAGTCCGTGGCGCCCCAGCGGCGGGTAATAGAGTCGCCCTCGAAATAGATGTCGATGCCGCCCTTCCTGGCCTTCTCGATCAACTGGGCGTGGGCAGTCAGCGAGTTCTGGTCAGTGCGCGCCACGGGTTGGTCGGCGGGGACCGCGGTTGGGGGCGGCCCTTGGCCGGGGCCGCGCGATTGAACGATCAATGCCAGCGGCAGGCAAACGGCCACCCCAAGGAGCGCAGCGGTTCGCACGGCAGACGGCATGGTCAATTGGAGCCTACTTCGTAGCCGGAACCGGCGTGTATGTGCGTCCCCAGAATTTATCGGCCCAGGGGATGAAGTACTTCCAGTTCGGACCGTCAGTGTGGCCGCCGTCATGCTGGCGCCAGGCTAACTGGCCGTTGAGGAGGCCTTGGAGAACCGGCGGCATCTTCTCGGTCTTGTAGTCGTCGGAACGGCCCAGGTCCTTCGCGCCGAGGAGGCGGAATACGGGTTGGGCGGCGATGGCGGCCATGAAACTGCCCTGGTGATCGAGCCATTTGGCATCGCCTTTCTCCGGCACGCCGTAACTGACGAAGGTCAGGCGCGGCGCGCACAGAGCGATGAGTTCATGCGCGTCCACCGGGAGATCTCCGGCGTTCTTGCTGCCGAACGTGGCGTCGGATGCGCCGTATTTCAGAAAATTGCCGGCCATCCAATGGTATTCGCCAGTGCCCGTGAGGTTCTCGACGGCCTCTCCCCAATTGCGCCGGTGCAGCTTGGCGCCGCCCTCACCGGACGAGCCGATGAGCACCACGGCGAAGCGCGTGTCATAAGCCATGGTAATGAGCGCGGCCTTCCCGTAACGCGACACTCCCTCAATGCCGACCTTCTTCGCGTCGACGGCTTTGTCGGTGGCCAGATAATCCAGGCCGCGCGCGGCGCCCCATGCCCAGGCGCGCAACGCTCCCCAATCGTCCGGCTTGCGCGGCATGCCTTTGTTGACGAGTCCGACGATGCCCTTGGTCAAACCCGCGCCGTTATCGGCCTGAATGCTGCCGGGATTGATGCCGGCGAAGCCCCAGCCATCGGCGATCAACTGATCCGTGGATGGCGGATCGCCGCCGTTCATGGCGGCCATGGCGGCAGCCATGTTGACGGGTGCGCGTCCGCCCGCGGGAGGCGTCCCAGACACGCCGGGGCCCGCGCGGCCGGCCGCCGCGGGAGGCGTCAAGCCCGGCAGACCGCGGCCGCCGAACATCATCATCACGGGGACTGGTTTTTTCGCATCGGCCGGCACAACCAGGGTCATCTGAATATCGACATTAATGGCCGGGAACGACGAGTTATCGACGTGGCCGGTCAGCGCCTTGCCGATCACCTGGCGCCCCGCGACTGTTGCGGTGATGGTATTCGTGACGGTCCACGTCACCTTGGGCACGCTGGCGGGAACGCGGCCGAGCACTTCGCGGTCGAAATCCTCGACGATCTCCGGCCGGCGCTCGTTCCACCACATTTTCGCGGTGGTGACCCTCTTGCCGTTCTTCAGCGTCAGGACGTCGGGCAGGTTGGGGAACGGGTTGGCCTTGGATTCGTCGTAGTTGGCGTGATCCGGGGCGGTTTCATTTCCGCTTGGGCCGGGGCGAAGGGCCTTAATGGCGAGCTGGTCCATCATGTTCTGGTGGTCTTGGGCGGCCGTCCAACACATGGATGGAGGCTGAGCAACGCAGGGGGCGGGCGCCGGCTGGGCTGCCTGCTGGCCGAGCAGATTTGCGGCCGGCAGACCCGCCAGCAGCACCGCGACGCAACCCACGAACGCGGCAACCAGGACACGCTGGGTCTTAGTCATAGTCATACTTTAGCCCAGTGTTGCCGCCTCTGCACCGGGCAGCGGGATACCATGGAGCAGATGCAGTTTACGCGAAGAAACTTTCTGGCTACGGGGACAGGGTTGCTCGCGGCGCCGCTGGCCGAGCCTGCAACACCGCGGATCGACCGGCACGCGCTGGTGACGCGGCACAATATTGAGTTGAATACCCTGGCTACCACGCTGCCGCTCGGCAACGGCGAGTTTTGTTTCACAGCCGATGCGACCGGGCTGCAGACGTTCGCCGGAAACTCGATGGCGCACTGGGGCTGGCATTCGTTCCCGCTGCCGCAGGGCTGGACCCCCGAGAAAGTGCCGCCAACCGGCACATTCCAGCGCGGGCGCAACACGGGCGGCGATGTCTTTCCCAAGGACGCCGAACCGATTCGGTCATGGATGTTCGACAATCCACACCGGATGAACCTGGGCCGTCTGCGGCTGCGTCATGGCGACGGACGGGAGTTAGGGAAGGACGAAGTCTCGGGGATCTCGCGGAATTTGGATTTGTGGAGCGGCAAACAGACGTCGCGGTTTTCCATCGGCGGCCGAGAGGTGCGCGTCGAGACGTGCGCGCATCCGACTCTGGACGCGGTGGCAATCCGAGTGGAGTCGGCGGTGCTCCGGAGCGGCGAGCTGGAAATCGCGCTGGATTTCCCGTACCCCTCGGTGCGAAGCGATCCATGGGTGGGCGATTTCCAGCGCGTCGAGGCGCATCGAACGACGCTTACGCGGACGGGCACGAGCAGCGCTAACTTCGCGCGGGCCGTCGACGATACGCGCTACCACGTAGCGCTGGCGTGGGGGACAGGCGGCGAATTGTCCGAGGACCCGGGAAATGCGCACCTGTTCCGCCTCGGTTCGCACGGCGTCGACTCAATCGAGTTGTTCTGCCTGTTTGGCAGCGCACCGTCACCGGCGATTTCGGCGTCGTTCGAGAAGACGGAACGCGCGGCCGCCGCGAGCTGGGAGCATTTTTGGAACACGGGCGGCGCCATCGACCTCTCCGGCAGCAAGGACCCACGCTGGAGCGAATTGGAACGGCGCGTGGTGCTCTCGCAATACCACACCGCCGCCCAGTCTTCGGGAAGCTGGCCGCCGGCGGAAACCGGGCTGCTCGGCATAGACTCCTGGCGGGGCCAGTTTCACATGGAAATGGTGTGGTGGCACCTGGCGCACTTCGCGCTATGGAACAGATTGGCCCGGAGCGATAAGGCGCTCGGCTGCTACCGGCGATTCATGCCGGCGGCGCGTGCGCTGGCCGAACAGTTGGGTTATCGAGGGCTGAAGTGGCCGAAATCGGTTGGCCCGGAAGGCCGCAGCGCGCCATGGGTCGGCAACCAGGTGTTGCTTTGGAAAGAACCGCACCCGATTTTTTTCGCGGAGCTGGAGTACCGGCAGCGGCCGTCGCGCGCGACGCTGGAGAAATGGCGAGAGGTGGTTTTCGGCACGGCGGAACACATGGCGGATTACCCCACGCGCGATGCGGCGAGTGGCGTGTATTCGCTGACGCCGGCGATGCCTCCGAGCGAACAGGGCATCACGCGCGATACGGTATTCGACCTGGCCTACTGGCGCTGGGGACTCGACGCGGCGCAGCGCTGGCGCGAACGGCTGGGTTTTGCTCGCGAGCCTCAGTGGGATGAAGTGCGGCGGCATCTGGCGCCATTGCCGGCGAGCGACGGCGTGTTCGTTCACTCCGCCGAATGGCACGACACTTACACCAAGCGCGCATACGAACATCCCGATCCGGTGGGGGTGTTTGGCATGTTGCCGCCGATTGATGGCGTGGACGCCGAGACCGCGCATCGCACGGTGTTGAAGGTGTGGGAGACGTGGGATTGGAAGCGCACGTGGGGTTGGGACATGCCGTGGGTGGCGATGGCGGCCGCGCGCGTGGGCGAACCGCGCATCGCGGTAGAGGCGCTGCTGAAGGAAAGCGATCGCAACCGCTTCGACGAACGGGGCATCAACTTGGGCGGCCCGTGTCCCTACCTTCCCGGCAATGGCGGCCTGCTCTACGCGGTGGCGATGATGGCCGCCGGTTGGGATGGCGCGCCGCAACAGGAGGCGCCCGGCTTCCCCAGCGACGGGCAGTGGAGCGTGAAGTGGGAGGGGCTGAAAACGGCGCTGTGAAGACGCAGGGGAATGCGGGCGGGGTGGGGCCGACGCAGGGGCAGGATTGTTTCATGGAGGGCCAAATGGCGATAATCGCGGGTGCAAGGGCTTGATCGCGCCATCAGTGGGCGGCGCGGTCCTTTTGGTTATTCTGACGCTTTCCGCCTTCGCCCAGAGCCAGAGGGGCGGCAGTACGGCCGCGTCCAGGCTCGCCACGCCGCCAACGCTGCCGCCGGCCAGCGACCCGGCCGTCAAGGCGAGGCTGGACCACGAGCAGAACATCAAGGATGCGGCGCGTCTGGCGCAATTGGTCGCCGAAGTCAGACGAGATCTTGATACTGGCGCCGATTCCACACTGGCGGTTGCCAGCCTAAAGAGGTTGGAAGAGGTAGCCAAGCTGTCGAAGACCCTGCACGACCGCATGAGGGGCGACAACGCGTCAGCCCCCAAGTGAACTGCCGTTCGCGGTTGGCGGGGCGGCTTTGTCTCGCCAGGCGGCCGCGGGGCCTCCCGCGAATCCGCTCTTCCCCCTTATCCCCGGTATTCCAGCACTAGCAGCGTGATATCGTCGGACTGCTCGGCGCCTTCGGTAAATGCGGATACGGCTTCCTGGATTGCATCGTGGACCGCCTGGCAGGGTTCGGCGGAGCGGGCGGCCACGATCTCCTGGAGGCGCTTCTTGCCGAAGAACTCGCCGGCCGCGTTTTGCGCCTCGGTCACGCCGTCGGTATAGACCACCAGTTTGTCGGCGGGGTTGAGGCGGACCTCTTCGACAGCGTATTCGGCGGTCTCCACCAGGCCGACGGGCATGGCGGTGGCGTCGAGATCCACCTGCGCGCCGCCGCGGCCCACCACTAACGGCGGGCAGTGCGCGGCATTCACGTAACTGAGGAGACCGTCGCGGTGGAGCAGGCAATAAAAGACCGTGGCATATTTCTCGCCGCCGGTGCGCTCGATCAGGAAGCGGTTGATGCCTTCCATGCGCCGGGCAAGCTCCGATGGGCTTTCGGTGGAGGCGATCAACGCGCCTTGCAGGAGCGCGGCCAATAGCGCCGAAGCCGCGCCCTTTCCGGAAACGTCGGCCACCACGGCCGACCAGCAATTCAGGTTCACCTGGGCAACGTCGAAGTAATCTCCGCCTACCATGCGCGAGGCCACGCTGCTGCCGGCGGCGCCCAGCCATCCCCCCTTAGGAAGGGCGCGGGGCAGGAGACTCTGTTGAATCGCGCGGGCGAGGCTAAGTTCTTCGTCCAGCCGGTGTCTGGCCCGCTCTTCCTCGAGCAGGCGCGCGTTTTCGAGCACGGTGGAGGCTTCAATGGCGAGGGTCTGGATCAACTCGCGGTTGCCGCCCGCCAGGTCCGCCGCGGTCACGCGCGAATCCAGGTAGAGTACGCCCACGGTTTCGTTGCCGGCCGAAAGGACGCTGGTGTCATCGCCCTGGCCGGTGCGGATGCGCACCAGCGGAACGCAGATGACGCTGCGCAGTTCCAGGTCCACCACGCTGCGGGACGCTTTCGTCTGCTCGTTGCCGAAGGGGTCGAAATTCATGTGAAACAACTCGCGGCGGCGCTCCAGGGCCTGGCGGAGCACGTCGCGGGGGACTTGCAGGTCGCTGTCTTCCAGACGGCGGCCGTCGCGGCGGCGCGCTACGCGGGTTTCTAGGCGGTCCCCGGCGCGCAGCAGCAGGAAGCCGCGCTCGGCTCCGGTGACGGCCAGGGCGGCGTCCACCACGGAGGCCAGCACGTCGTCTATGGAGAGCGAGCTTTGCATGGTGCGCGCCAGGTCGAGGATGGCGCGCAGTTTGGCCAGGTTGCCGCCAACGCCGGGGAGCGGTGGAACGCCGCGCGGGGTGGCGCCGGCCGCGCCCATCTGGTCGATGAGCCGCTTGAGCTCGGCGCCATCCAGCGCGAAAACCAGGGTGTAGGAATCCTGCGCGCCGAATTCGATTTTGTCGGAGTTGCGGAGCGCGTGGCGCGAGACGCGATTCCCGTTGACGTAAAGGCCGTGGCGGCTCTCACAATCCTGGAGCATGTATTGGCCGCCTTCGTGAACGATGCTCGCGTGCGTGCGCGAAACGCGGCTGTCGCGGAGGATCAGGTGATTCTCGGGATTCCGGCCGATGAAAAAAGGCAGCGGATCGATGGGCACGCGCGTACGCTGGCCGTTGGGATCGATGACCACCAGCGATGCCGGCTCCGGGCGCGGGGACGCAACCGCCGGTTCCATCAGTCGCGCCGTGACGGGCGGGACGCGCGCCGCCGGGGAGCACTCCCGCGGGTCCCGGAAACGTCCTTCGGCAGCTCCGGGGGATGGCTGCGCAGCTCTTCCACTTCGCGCGCGCGCAGCGTCTGGCAGTGGGCGCAATAGCCGCCGACTTCCGTGCGCGCCAGCAGCACCTGAAAACCTAAATGGGTTTCCACCTGTTTCCGCAAGCGTTGCAGCGGCTCGCCGAAGAATTCCTCGACCTTGCCGCAGCGGAGGCAGATGGCGTGGGCGTGCTCCTGCTTGAGGCGCGTCTCATAGAAGTGCTGGTCTCCCCCATAGTGCATGAGGTCCAATTCGTCCACCAGGCCGCCCGTCTTGAGCATCTTGAGGGTGCGGTAGACGGTGACCCGGTTGATCTTGGGGTCGCGTTCCTTGGCCAGGCGATAGAGACCCTCGGCATCCAGGTGGTCGCCTGTCTTATCGATGAGTTCGAGCAGGATTTGGCGCTGGCGCGTCAGGCGTACGCCGCGCTGCTTGAGAGAACCCTGAGTCGAATCGGGGGCCATGGGGACTCTCCAATTCTAACCCACGAGGTCCGGGAAGGAAACGCGCCGTTATGGCGTCTGATACAATTACTTAGACCAAGCGCTGTAGAGGCTGGGCGCGCGCCGGCTGCGCCAGCCCACAGGCTCCCTATGGACTTCGACCAGCTCCATACATTTCTGGAGATCGTGCGGCTGAAGAGTTTTTCCAAAGCCGCCCAGACGTGCTACCGCACGCAGCCCGCGATCAGCGCCCAGGTCCGCCAACTCGAACAGGAGCTGCGGGCCGAACTATTCGAACGCTTTGGCAGCCGCATATCCCTGACCACGGCGGGCCGGCTCTTCGCGCAGTACGCGGAGCAATTGATGGAGATCCGGAAGCAGGCGCAGGACGCCATCGCCGAGCTGGAGCACGATCCGCGCGGAGAGCTTGTGATCGCGGCCAACGAAGCCACCTGCATCTACGTTCTGCCCGAGGTTTTCTCGCAATATCGCGAGCGCTTCCCCGCCGTGCAGCTTCAAGTGGTGCGCTCCTACGGCTCGCGCGTGGTGGAGGCGGTGATGGAGAACTCGGCGGATTTCGGGCTGGTGCAACTCCCGGTGGACGAAAAACGCCTCCAGGTGGTCGACGTGTACCGCGATGAGATCCGCGCGATTGTTCCCGCCCGGCATCCGCTGGCCGGCCGAAAGACGGTGCTGCCTCACGATCTGCTGGATTATTTTCTGATGCTGCCCAAGCAGGGCAAGACGCGCGCGCGCCTGGACGAATGGCTGGAACCGGTGGAGGACGACGTTCGCGTCTCCATGGAGCTCGATTCCACGGAGATGATGAAGCGCTTCGTCATGGCCGGCCTGGGCGTGGCGTTTCTGGCGGTTTCGAACTGCCGCGAGGAAGCCAAGGCCGGCAAGCTGTGCACCATCTCCCTGGCCCCTGAGCCGATGAGCCGGCGCCTGGGCTTGATTTACCGGAAGGACAAGGCGCTTTCGAAGGCGGCCATGGGGTTCATTCAGACCGTGCTCGATAACGTGGAACACGACGCTCCGGTTCCCGCCGGCCGGACGCCCCAGGTGGCTGCGCGATGAAGTGCGGGCGTTGCCATCGGGATTACCGCCGCTCGGAGAGCCGCTGCCCGCATTGCGACGCGCCGAATCCCGCTTCCGGCTTCTTTCAAACGTCCACGGTGATGATCGCCGAGCGGGGACCTCACCGGGTTTTCCACTCGGTGGAGGAGATTCCGGCGCGTCTGCGCACCAGGCTTCGGCAATCCACCAACAGTGAGAACTCCGCGACCATCCTGATCGCCGACCGGCGCGGGCACGCGGAGATCTCCAAGGCGCTGCGAGGCGCGCCGGAGGCTGCTCAACGCCGGCTGGCGCGTGCGATTGTGGGCGAGACGGCCGCCGGTCCTCCGAACTGGCTGAATCGCCGCCCGGGCCGGCGGAAAGCCGTGGTGGCCGCCCTGTTTGGCCTGGCGTTGACGCTCATCGTGGCGGTTTTCAGCTACCACTGGAAGTAGTTGGAGTCGCGTGTAAAGTCTTCAGGCGCGTCAGCCGATATCCAGGCATGGAGCAAAGACGCGAGCCGCGGTTCGCCATGGATCAGCCGGTTGTGGTCACGGTGCTCGATGGGCGCGAGATCCGGCGCAGGTCCCAGGTAACCAACGCTTCGGCCTGGGGAATCGGTCTCGAAATGAGATGCGCGGTGGCGCCCGGCATTTTGGTGCGGATCGAGTTCGCGGAAGCCGTCGTTTTGGGGGAAGTGGTGCACTGCCGCGAGGCCGCGGGATCGTATTACATCGGGGTCAAACTCGATCAAGCGCTGAAATCGGTTTCCAACCTGGCCGGGGCGCTGGAGGATCTGGCGCGGCAGCCGGCTGGGAGCATCGCGCATTCGCCGTGAGCCTGGCGCGGCGCTCGCGCCTGCCGGGCAGCCCGAAATCCCTCTTGCAAGCCGGATTGGATGCGCTATCCTGTGGATTCCGATGAGCCGAAAAGCTGTGGTATTCGGGTCCGCCGGCCAGCTCGGGACTGAGTTGGTGCGGACGCTCCGGGAGCGGGGCTACGCAGTCGAGGGATGGGACCGCGCCGAGGTCGATATCACCGATGCGGCGGCGGTGGAACAGGCGCTGGCGGGCTGCGATCCGGAGGTGGTCTACAACGCGGCGGCCTATAACCAGGTTGACGTGGCCGAGAAAGAGCCGCGAGCGGCGTTTCTGGTGAACGCCCTGGCCGTCCGCAATCTGGCGCTGGCATGCCGCCAAGTGGATGCGCTCCTGGTCCATTTCTCCACCGACTACGTCTTCGACGGTTTCGCCCGCCATCCATACGCCGAGGATGACGCGACGCACCCGCTCGGCGCTTACGCCGTGTCCAAGCTGGCGGGCGAGTTGTATGCCCAGGCCTATCTGGACCGGCTTCTGGTGGTGCGCACCTCCGGCGTTTTCGGTACTGGCGGGCTGAATACCGCTCGCGCCAATTTCGTCGAGCTGATGCTGCGCCTGGCTCAAACCGGTCAGCCCATACGGGTAGTGGAGGATCACGTCGCGTCTCCGACGTTCGGGCCGCTGCTGGCGTGCCGCACGGTCGATCTGGCGGAGCGCGGGCACAAGGGCTTGTTCCACATCGGTGGCGGGACTCCCGTTTCGTGGTTTCAGTTTGCGCGCTCCATCTTTGAGGCGGCGGGGCTGCGGCCCACGCTACGGGCTACCAATGAGAGGGAATTCCGCACACCCGCGCGCCGCCCCAGGTATTCGGCGCTATCCAATGGCAAGATGGAACGGGTGGGACTGGAACCGATGCCGCCGCTCCGGGAAGCTGTCGAGGGGTACTTCGCGCAGAGGAAAGCCGCTTTGGCGGGCCACTGATTCGTTCCTCGCCGGGCCGCTACATACTACCCGGCACGCTGAAACTCGCCGAAACCAGATGGAAGGGGCCGGCCGGTTGGTTAGTCTTGGTATCGACGGTCATCTTCACCCAAACCCGATTCCCAGCGGCGCACGCAGGCAACCCTCCGCGGCCAGGCGTCAGGGAGCCGGCGGTAATTGTGCGAATGGCCGCCGCGCCGTTGACGATATCGATGGGAGGGGAGTTGGCGATGGCTGGCGAATCGAGAGCCGCGCCGCCGGCGCATCCCAATCCCAGCGTCACAATGTTTGCGTGCACCGAATCGCAGGCGCCGGCCTTGCAGCGCGACTCGAGCGAATACTGGATGGGCGCATTGGGCGGGTATCCGGCGGGGAGCAGCCAAGCCCACCAGGCGTAGTAAGTGGTCTGGCCAACGGGCCACTCCAAGACCGCGACCGGCATCGCGCCGCCCGAATTGGTTGGCGTGGGCGCGCCAGACGACGGCAGATTTGCCGCGAATCCGGCGACTCCGGCCTGCACAATACCCTGCCAGACGTAAGGATAGGTGCGCAAGCCTGGCGGCGTTTCGCGATTGGCCGACGCGGACGGCTGTGCGCTGAGCGCGGGGAGAATCATGAGGATGGGCAGCAGATTACGCATGATGGAAAGACGGCTCGCCTTACTTATAGCGCATTGTACACTGGCTGCAGAGGCCACCGGAGAGGGAAGGACAGAGGGAAGGGCGCAGGAGGGATCCGCCATGAACACCACGCCGAAAAGACGGGCGATTAGCAACGGCCGGAAACGCCCGGCCAAGCGAAGCCCCGATTCGGCGCGACGAGCCACGGCCCGCCGCACCATGGCGGGGGACCAGCCGGAGAAGGGCGGAATTCTCAGAGCACTCCGCCGCTCGCCTCTGGTCGGCGCCAATTTGGATCTCAGCCGCCCAGCGACGTCGGGCCGCCAGGTCGACCTCTGAGCCGGAGCCTCCTCGACGCCAATATCATCGGCAATGTCGCGACACCAGCGCCGTCCAGGGCGCTGGCCCGGCGGGCCGGGGCTTTCCGTCAGCCGACCCCGACAACTGCGGCTATCTCGTCCTCGGGTGCCTCGACGCCCGCAGCAGCGGAGACTCCATCTACAACCATGACTGGCAGCGGCTTCTTCGTTTTGACTCCCAAGCTGCGAATGCGCCCGCCAATTGACAGCGCGTTGCCCTTGCCGGTCGAGAGACGTTTCACCGCTTCATTGTGAGCGTCCAAAGCACCCCTGATCTTTTCGGAGACGCCGTTCAGATCGACGAGGCTGCTGCTAACTTTGTCACACAGGTCGCCGGCCAGATGCGCGATCTCCTGCGAGTTTTGGCCCTGCAGTTCGTAGCGCCAGATAGAAGCAACGGTGCGGAGCGTCATGAGAAGGGTCGGTGGACCGACAAGTACGACGTGCCGCTCCCACGCATATACGAAGAGATCGGGCTCACTGGTCAGCGCAGCAGCCAGCGCGCCTTCGATCGGAACGAACATGAGAACGCAGTCGTGCGCTTGGAGCTTCTCGTTCTCTTGGTAGCGTTTGCCGGCGAGCCCGTCGATATGCCCCTTTACGTCCCGCACAAACTGACTTGCGCATAGTGTCCGGTCAGCTTCCTCCTTTGCAGCGATTAGCCGCTCGTAGGACGCAAGGGGGGCCTTCGAATCGACGATCATTGTCCGCCCCTCCGGAAGCATGACAATGATATCCGGTTTTTGTAGTCCGCCGTCCTCGTCCCTGAGGCCCAATCTGCGGCCCTGAGAGACGTACTCCCTACCTTCCGTAAGGCCCGCCGCTTCCAGGATGCGCTCCAAGGCGAGCTCGCCCCATCGACCAAGGAGCTGAGAATCACCCCTCAGCGCCTTTGCGAGACCGTCGGCTTGGCTCCCAATCGCGTTACTGGTTTCAACGACAAGTTTGATCTGTTCTTTGAGCGAAAGGACTTCCCGGGTCTCCGTATCGTATGTCGTTTCGACCTTTGTCTGGAAGTCTTGGATCCGCTCCCTCAGGGGATCGAGAATGGCAGCAATCGCCTTTTGGGAGTTCTCTGAGAGCTCAATGGCGTTCGCCTTTAGGATGCGGTTTGCAATATTCTCGAACTCCACGGTGAGCTGCTGCTGGAGCACGGCAGCCTGCGCGGCCTCTGTCTCGATCCTTTGGGTAAGCGCGCTTTCCCGCTCCTTCAGCCGTGCAAGCTCTTCTGCCGAGGCTCTTGCCCCACCGTCGGCCGCGTCGCGCTGGGACCTGAGCGAAGTGTTCTCCCTCGCCTGTTCCTCGACCTGCCGCGCTAGGCATGCAGCGCGCTCGGCCAGTCGCGCGACGTCCTCGCCTGCCCTTCTCGCCTCGTCTGCGGCACCTTTGAGTTGGGTATCAAGTTGCTCCACCCGACTCCGGAGCGTGCCGCATTCCTGGTCGAGCCGGGCCACTTGTGTTTGAGCCTTCGCCAATGCATCGGGATCAGCGCTGCTGGATACGGGCCAGACGAACCGTCCGAGCACCACGCCCAAGACGGCGGCCAGAAGAGCCACCGCGAACAGGACCGCGAGTTCCATTGGTATACTCCCGTCTAATCTCTTACGCGCACCGCCTCATTGTAGTCTATCTGGTGATTTGCCACAAGATCATCAGGCCTGTTTAGATTAAATCTGGTGTGGGGCGACTGGGCGGTGCCACGTACACAGGTTGCGGAGATCGTTAGCTTCTTCGGACCTAAAGAGATTCCTCCGTTATGGCTCCGATGAGCCGGGTGAGCTCTTGCTCGAATACCTCGCTGACATCGCCTGCGCCGCTGGTGGCGTGAGCGGTTTCATGTAGCAGGGTGCTCGAGTATGCATGGATTCCCGTGAGCCGGTCCCGTTTTATAATGATCCGTTGCGTACCTGGTTCCCAGACACCGTCTGCCTCACGGTAACCGATGGTCGCAGTCCGCATCGTCTTTGAAATGAGGACCTGCTTGATCGTCTTCGGCTTGCCCCCGATGAGTTTGAAGATCGAGTCGGTCTGGTTGAAGATTGCTCGTTCGCTTTTCGTGAGGTCCGATTCCGTGACGAACTGAAACTGGAAGCTGTCGTTCCACTCGGTCGCATAGGCTTCTAGGTCGCGCATCGGATCGCCTTGGCTGTCCGTGAGGCCGTGAATTTTGTATTTGACGCTCGCCGGAATTGTGACGACTGCGTAGCCGTCTTTCGTTGCGCGGTCGACCATGTCCTTGGCGGTAATTAGATCTGCCGATGTAAGGAAGATTACCTTGGAAGTCGCGTTGAGGAGCTTGCAGGCGTGCACCTGTACGTCGATCCAGGCGAGCTCGTCGTGCGATGTTCCCATCTCGTAATTTTTCAGGTCGCCGACCAGGAGCTGCGCGATACGCTGCTCCTTGCAGTCCAGGAGGATGGCCTTGACACGCTCCGTGTAGGCGGTTCTCCCCACGTTCGTGCGCTCGCGGTTGAGGGCTTTCCTGATGGCAGCGTTGACGCTGGTGATGTTGTAGCTGCACAAGAAGTTCTCTTCCTCTGCGACTCGTAGCCCCGTGATGTAGATGCGCGCAACCTTGCGCCCGCCCTTGTCGAGGACTTGCCCGTATTGGGTGTTCTCGATGGGATCGTCCCCAGAGAATCGCAGGAAGAAGTCCTTGGCCGCTGCCATTTCTGCATCCGTGACCCTCTCGAGGACGCAATCGGTGCCAACGATGTTCGGCTCAGACGCATCGTCTATGACGGCATGCAGCGTCGCGATATCCTCGAAGCCGTGCTTGCTCGATTTCGCCGTCGTGATATCGCAATGCCTCGACTTCATGAGCACCTTGATCTTTCGGCGGTCGAAGGTCGCGAGCGCGTCCTTGAGTCCGACGCCGAACTTCCCAACCACGAGATCGGGGCGCGACTGTTTTTCCTGGTCTTCATTCTGCGTGAGGTGCTCGTACTTAAGGCCACGCCCAAAGTCGCGGATATGCCATCGGCCCTGCTCGTCCTTGAAGATATCTACATCCCGAGTCCTCGTGAGCGCCTGCTCATCGAGCGCGTTCGCGATGACCTCGCGAAGCGCATGCCGGACACCCCAGTCCTCCAGGACCTTCTCGATATTGAGGTCAAACCTCTTCATGTGGTCACCGCCGGAGCTATTGTAGCTCCGCACCAGCCCCGCTGAACGCAAGTTGGCCTGCGCACGCTGGCCGGGAGGGTGAGGGCAAGCCGCCGCCACGGGCGCCGGCGCAGCAGGGATCGAGGCCCGCGTCGCGCATTGTACACTGGGTTCTGACACCAATTCGCGCCGGCCCGCCATGGATCTTACTACCCCGCTCACCTATGTGAAAGGCATCGGCCCGGCCCGCGCGGCCATGCTGGAAAGCAAGGGGCTGGTGGCTGTGGAAGACCTGCTGGCGTATGTGCCATTCCGCTACGAGGACCGCAGTAACGTGAAGACCGTCGCCGAGCTTGCTCCGGGCGAAATGGCCACGGTGATCGCGGACGTGCGGTCGGCCAAGGTTTCCGGCTTCCACCGGCGCAGTCTGGGGCTGTTCGAAGCGCGGTTCTCGGATGCCTCGCGCGCTACGCTGGCGTGCAAGTGGTTCCACGGCGGCTACCTGGCCAACGTGTTCGCCGAGGGAATGAAAGTTGCGCTATTCGGCAAGGTGGAGTTCGATTCCTACGCGGGCGAGCTTACCATGCTGCACCCGGAGTTCGAAATCCTATCGGGCGACGACGAAGAGGGCGATGGCGCGCTCCACACCGGCCGCATCGTTCCGATCTACGAGGGCGTCCAAAAGCTTACCACGCGGGTGTTGCGGGTGATCACCCACCGCGTGCTCGAAGCGCTGGCGCCGCTCGAAGACAATCTGCCGCCGTACCTGCGCCATAGCTTGAAGCTGCCGGACCTCTGGACCGCCGTCCGCCAGACGCATTTTCCTCCACCCGATTCCGACCTCCGCCTGCTGAATGCCTTCCGCACGCCCGCGCAGTTCCGGTTGATCTTCGAGGAGTTCTTCTGGCTGGAGTGCGGCATCGCGCTCAAGCGTTCCAAGGCGCGCACCCTGCCGGGCATCGCATTCGATATCGACGACCGCGTGCGCGAGCGGGTCAAGGCCATGCTTCCGTTCAAGCCCACCGGGGCGCAGAAGCGCGTAATCAAGGAGATCGTGGACGATATGAAAGAGCCGCGGCCCATGAACCGCCTGTTGCAGGGCGACGTGGGGAGCGGAAAAACCATCGTGGCGGCGGAAGCGGCGGTGATCGCCATTGAGAACGGCTACCAGGTGGCCGTGCTGGCGCCCACCGAAATCCTGGCGGCGCAGCATGGAATTTACTTCAAGCAGATTCTCTCAAAGCTGGGCTACGTGGTGGTTCTGCTCACCGGATCGTTTACCAGCCGGGAGAAGGGGCAACTCAAGAAACTGGTGGCGGAAGGGCTCGCGCAGGTGGCGATCGGCACGCACGCGCTGCTCGAAAAGGACGTGGAATTCCAGCGGCTGGGCCTGGCCATTATCGACGAGCAGCATCGTTTCGGGGTGATGCAGCGGCTGGGCCTGGTGCGCAAGGGCGTGCATCCGGACGTACTGGTGATGACCGCGACGCCCATTCCCCGCACCCTGGCCATGACCCTCTACGGCGACCTGGACGTCTCGGTCATCGATGAGCTTCCCCCCGGGCGGAAGCCCATACAGACGAAACACGCCAACGCGGACCAGGTGGAGCAAGTATATAGCTTCATGAAGCGGCAGATCGACGAGGGCCGCCAGGCGTACGTGGTCTACCCGGTGATCGAGGAATCCGAGACGCAAGCCGTGAAGGCCGCCACCAAAATGTACGAGCACCTGTCGCAGGAGGTCTTTCCGGACGTGCCGGTGGGGCTAATGCACGGACGCTTGAGCGCCGATGATAAAGGGGACGTTATGCGGCGGTTCCGGGAGGGCTGCATCAAGATCCTGGTTTCGACTACCGTAATCGAAGTGGGAATGGACGTGCCCAACGCCAGCGTGATGGTGATTGAGCAGGCCGAGCGCTTCGGACTGGCCCAATTGCACCAGCTTCGCGGGCGGGTGGGCCGCGGCGCGGCGCAGAGCTACTGTCTGCTGGTGACCGAAAAAATGAACGACACGGCGCGGGCCCGCATCCGCACGCTGGTGGAATCCACGGATGGGTTCTACATTTCCGAAATGGATCTGAAGCTACGAGGTCCCGGCGAGTTTTTCGGGACCAAACAATCGGGCCTGCCTTCGCTCAGGGTAGCCAACATCCTGCGCGACGGCGAGATTCTTGAAATCGCGCGGCGCGAGGCGGTGGATTTCATTGCGCATCCGCCGGACCCGGAAGATCTTGGGCGCGCGGTGACGTATATCCGCGACCATTGGCAGCGCCGCTATGGCCTGGTGACGGTGGGCTGATGCGGGTGATCGCAGGAGAGTTCCGCTCCCGCCGCCTGAAGAGCATTCCTGGCGACGCCACGCGTCCCACGCCGGACCGGCTGCGGGAGACGCTCTTCAACATCCTGGCGCCGCGAATCGCGGGCGCGACCTTTCTGGACGCCTATGCCGGAACCGGTGCGGTGGGCATTGAGGCGCTCAGCCGCGGCGCGCGCCACGCGTTCTTTTTGGAACGCAATCGCCAGGCGCTGGAGGCCATCCGGGAGAATCTGGCCTCGCTTGGGTTGGAGCGTCGCGCGACGGTAGTGCCCGGCCCGGTTCTGGTGACGATGGCGCGCACCGCCGCCGGCATCGTCTTCCTTGACCCGCCGTACGACCAGGTGCGCGAGTACATCGCCGCGCTCGAACTGCTGTCCGAAGAGCCGCCCGCGCTGGTGGTGGCGCAGCACCCGGTGAGGCTGGCGCTGGCTGAGGCGTACGGTTCTCTCGCACGAACGCGCACGGTGAAGCAGGGAGACAACGTGTTGAGCTTCTTCAGTTCGTAGGGCCGGGTGGCGGGAGAGGCAGACCTTGGTCGCCCCTCCCGCCCCCGGCCCGCGGCTCTAATGCCAGACTGTCCCCGGCGTCCAGGCGACGCCCCGCAGGACCTCGCCGAAGCCGGCCGCTCTCAGCGTGAAGAATTGCTCCGAAGCCGGAAGAGTGGTGGCGCTCAGTCGATCCGTGATCACGACCAATTTGTTCGGATCCGCGCCCTGGTCGCCGCTCCCGCTGATGGTTGAGGTGGTGGCGTAAATGGTCGCGGTGCCGTCCCAATTCACGACGCCCGTGAGGTTGCGAAGGCCGTCGGTGGCCGGCGCCCACGGAAGATTCGACCCTCCTGGTCCGGAGTTGTTGCCAGTGGGATAACCAGGAACGGTATACGGTACGCCGAGGTCCAAGCCGTTGGTCAAAGTATATGCAAGCTGCCATTCTCCGGCGCTTGAGTTAAAAACCCATTTCTGGAGGCCGGCCGTGGGGTTTTGCGCCGGCGTGGCGGGGGTGTAGAAGCCCGCGACGGTTGTGCCGGCGCTGCCGCTGCCTTCATCGGCGACGTAGAGCGTGGTGGCATTCGCAAACCAGATGCCGAAGGGATAGCTTATGACGGCAGGTGGCTTCGCTTTGGCGAGATCCGTGGGCAGGCCCTTCAGCACGCACATATTGTCGGGCGTGAGGCCAGCGGTTTGGATGGCGGTTGCGCTGGTGTTATAGACCAGCGGCGACGTTGGAAGGCTGGCGCCGGCGGCGGGGAGGCCCACGCCGTTGGCGTCGTTGCACACCGAACCGGTGGTATCCACAAAGTAGACCGTGTTGATGCCGTTGCCGCCGCTGCCCTTTGTGTAATAGACCACGTTATTGAAAATGGTCAGTCCGCGGAAGTTGGTGTCCTTCCCGATCTTGTCCACCTTGTCGTTTAACTGCGTGACGTTGAAGCTTCCCACGGCCGTGGGAGTTCCTGGATCCTGGGTGGACTCCGCCGCCGTCGTAGGCGTGAGCATCTGCGCGCCAGTGCCGATAATGACGCCGACCGGCTGGGGAGTCTGTGTGCCGTTGCCCGCGTTGCCGGCCATGTAGACCACGTTCGCGCCCTGGGAATCGTTGAGGATTGCGGCTCGGCCGTTATCGCCTGTAAAAGCGTTGGTTTTCGTGAAGTGAAACCGGCCCAATTGATCCACTTCCGCCACGGAGCGGTAGTAGTTGTTTCCGGGCGCAACCGTCGGGTCGATTTCTCCGGGCGTGTTGGAGTTCGAGACATCAAGTGCGCCGACCGGCGCAAAGTATCCCATGAAGGTCAGGGCCTTGCCATCGGTCGACAGGTTCACCGCCAACTCCGATTTTGAGGAAAAGCTGGTGACCATTTGATCGCTGTCAGTTCCAACCCCGCGCTGGGAGCTGTTGGGCACTTCGAGCGACGACAAAGCCCAGCCGAACGGAGTGACCTGGTCGAGAAAGATCCTGGAAGTGATGCCGAAGCTGCCATCGACGGTGTCGTTGTCAAAAACATACGGATAGGCGCTGTTGGCCACCGCGGTTACGGGCGTCGGGCAGTTGGCAAGCGAGCAGTTCGGCGGCAGAACCGTCGTCCCGGCTGTAATGCTACCCGTGTCCAGGTAGACGCTGCGAGTGACCGCCAGGTTGAAAGGCAAGAACGGGATGGTGGGAAACGTAAGAGTGAATCCGTCATCGTCATCGGCGGCACGGGCGGTCCCGGCGCCCGACAAAGTGACGATCGTAGCAGCGGCCAGTAACGTTGCGGCCGCGAAGGAACGACTTCGTTTTTTCATCGACGTTGGTTTTCTTACAATTTTCGCAGTCATTAATTCAATCTCCCCTCAGAAGTTTCCAGATGGAATTGAGACCTGTACACGACAGGTAGGTCGTCAGTCAACCTATCATCCGAAGATCGCAAGTCCGTGACTGTTTGGTTTCAGTTCGGTAAATGTCGGTGGGGGTTCTTGAGCTTTCTTACGAACCGATGCCGCTCAGCTTGGCCGTCTGGCGAATTTCCATGCAGCCGCGGCCTGTGGGCAGCAGCTTGCCGGGGTTCAGTCGGCCATCGGGATCGAACAGCAGCTTCAAACGGCGGATGGTGTCCAGCGTCTCCGGGGTGAATTGCCTGGGCATCAACTCGTTCTTCTCCATGCCGACGCCGTGCTCCCCGGTGATGGAGCCGCCCACGTCGATGCAATACGTGAGGATCTCCGCCCCCGCCGCCCTGGCTTTTTCAAGTTCGCCGGGCTTGCGCGCGTCGAAAAGGATGATGGGGTGCATGTTGCCGTCGCCGGCGTGAAAGATGTTGCTGATGGTTAAGCCGTACTTGCGCGCCACTTCCCCGATGAAGTGCAGCGTGGGCGCAATCTTGGTACGCGGCACCACGCCGTCCTGCACATAATACGTCGGGCTGACGCGCCCCACGGCGCCAAACGCGTTCTTCCTGCCCTGCCAAAGCAATTCGCGCTCCTGGGGCGAGCGGGCCACGCGGAATTCGCGCGCTCCACACTCCAGGCACGCTTCGCGGACCTGTTCAACCTGCGCTTCCACGGCCTCCGTGAGGCCCTCCAGTTCGATCAGCAGCACCGCCGCGGCGTCCAGTGGGTATCCCGCGTGGGTGGCCTCTTCCACCATGCGCAACATGACGCCGTCGAGCATCTCCACCGCTACAGGCGTAATGCCGCGCTCGGTGATGCCGGTGACCGTGCGGCCGGCATCCTCGTTCGATTCATAGATAGCCAGCGCGGTCTTCACGGCCTCGGCCTTGGGCATCAGCCGGACAATTGCCTTGGTGACCAGCGCCATCACGCCCTCCGAGCCGGTAAGCAAACCGGTGAGATCGTAGCCGGGGAGGTCCGGCTCCTTGCCGCCGGTTTCGACCAGGCTGCCATCCGGCAGCACCAGTTCGAGTCCGACTATGTGGTTCGTGGTGACGCCGTAGGCCAGCGTGTGCGGTCCGCCGGCGTTCTCCGCCACGTTGCCGCCGATGGTGCAGGCGCGCTGGCTGGAGG
>CAYWHA010000042.1:0-46089 GCA_964457555.1 uncultured Solibacteraceae bacterium | reverse complement strand
CAGCAGGTCAAAAACTACCTCCTGGCCGAAGGATTCCGCCGCAGCGTCGGCGCCTCCAACGTCATCCACCTCTGCATGCGCTACAACGCTCAAGCCGAGCGCCTCTACCGCCGCGCCGTCCAGGATTTCGAACGCATTAGAGATCTGACCAGTGGCGCAGACCCCGGTGGGGCGGCCCTCCTGGGCTGCCTTCCTGATTGCCTTCCTCCAGACCCGCCCTCCCAGGTTCTTGCGCCTCCTGACCAAACGAACCCAATCCCCCCAGAACCCCAACAAACCGAACCAGTTACCCAATCCGAACCCGTCCCCGAAGCCACCCCGGAACCCACCGATCCCCCGGCCGCAGCCACCCGCAACCCCTGGTCCCAGCCCGCTGGCGACAACACCCACCACTCCAACGCCTGCAACTGCGATTTGTGCCTGGCCAATCCGGCGCGCTTCCCCGAAAAAGACCGAAATCGAAGCTAAAAGTCCGCCTTACTACCCCCGGCGCCCTCCGTTGTGAGGCGATATCATGGAGGCTCCGCCACAAGACCAGCTCCCGAAGGAGAGCACCGCGTGAGACTCGTGAATATCTCGTTGCCGGCCCTGCTCGCCAGCGCATTTCTCTTGGCCTTGGCCGTGCCGAACCCCGCCCAGGCGCAGACCCCCTCCGCCCCGGTCGGCATCTTCGACGGCCACGGCGACGTTGGAACCGTCCTCCATCCCGGCTCCGTCGATTACGACCCCTCTGCCAAGACCTACACCGTCTCCGGCAGCGGCGACAACGTCTGGGCCAAGGAGGACGATTTCCAATTCGTCTGGAAGAAGGTCTCCGGCGACGTCTCGCTCACCGCCGATATCGCCTTCCTCGGCAAAGGTGTCGAAGAGCACCGCAAGGCCATGCTCATGGTTCGCCAGAGCCTCGATCCCGATTCCCCCTACGCCGATATCGCCGCCCACGGCGTCGGCTTGACCTCCCTCCAGGCCCGCGCCGCGCAGGGCGACGCCACCCATGAGGTTCAGGCCAACCAGAACGGCCCCAAACACCTGCGGCTCGTCAAGCGCGGCTCAACCTTCTACATGTCCGTGGCCATGGAACCAGGCGGAGACCTGCAATTCGCGGGCACGGAGATGCGCGTCCCTCTCGCCGAACCGTTCTACGTCGGCATCGGCGTCTGCTCGCACAATAAGGACGTCACCGAAAAGGCCGTGTTCTCGAACGTGGAGCTGTCTCCCTTGCGCCCGGTCGGCAATCGCAAGCCGGACCTCTTCAGCTCCATCGAAACCATCACTGTGTCATCCACGGACCGCCACGTAACCATGACGGCCCCTGCCCGCCTCGAAGCGCCCACCTGGACCAGGGACGGCAAGACCCTGATTTTCGTGAACAATGGCCGCCTCCAGCGCGTCGCCGAGCCGGGCGGTACGCCGGAGATGGCGGACACCGGGGCGATTCCTCACGCCGGCAGCACCCACGCCGTTTCCCCCGACGGCGCCCAGTTGGCCTTCAACGATGACGCCAAGGGACGCTCCACCATCTACATCGAGCCTCTGGCCGGCGGAACTCCGCGCCCCGTCGCGCCGGGCAGGGCCCCTGCCTGGTCGCCCGATGGCCAGACCCTCCTCTTCACCGCGCCCGGCGACCGCAAGGGCCAGACCGATATTTTCACCATACCGTCCAACGGCGGCATGCCGACCCAGCTCACCAAAACCGGCATGGAGGACTTCGCCGAATATACGCCGGACGGAAAGACCATCTACTTCCAATCCGCGCGCACCGGTACCGTGCAGATCTGGCGCATGAATCCCGGCGGCGGCCAGGAGATGGTGACCGCGGAAGATTCCAACAACGCCTGCCCGCACATCTCGCCCAATGGCCGGCTACTGGCGTTTCTCTCCTATGACAAGGACGTCAAAGGCATTCCGGTAGATCAGCCCGTCACGCTGAAAGTCATGACCCTGATACCCGCCCCCGGCCGCGGCGCGCGCGGAGCGGCCCCCGCAGCCCCGTCCGGCCCACCCGACATCGACCAGCTTCGCCGCAGCATCGCCGTTCTGGCGAACCTGACCGGCGGCCAAGGCACACTGGATGCCCCCTGCTGGGCCCCCAACAGCGCGCGCCTCGCCTTCGTGTCTTATCACCTGCTCCCGCACGCACCCGCGGCGGCCGCACGATAGAATGGAATTAAGCGCTTCCCGTGATCCTTCCTCCTGCCGACCACAATTTCGAACAGGGCCTTTCCGAAAAGCCCCCCGTGCGCGACGAAACGGGCTTTGCCGCGGGCAAGATCGCCATTGTCCAATACGCCACCGTGGCCATCTTCCTCTTCCTGATTTCCGGCTTTTGGAAGCTGCAAGTCCAGAACCCGGAGTTCTACGATGAGCGCGCGCTCGAAAATAGCATCAAGTCCGTTCCCATCCTCGCGCCGCGCGGGCGCATCCTCGACCGGGATGGCCGCGTGATTGTCGATAACCACACCTCCTACACCCTGATCCTCGCGCGCGAGCTGCTCAAGGAGGAGCACCTCTCCGCGATCGCCCAGGGCTTGGACCTGGACTTCGACGACTTGATGGACCGCGTACGCCGTTTCCGCAAGCAGCCCAAGTACGTGCCCATCGTCATCAAGGATGAGCTGACGCCGGCTGACCTGTCCTTCGTCGATTCGCATCACGACTTCTTCCCCGAGTTGATGCTCATCGAGGCGCAGCGCCGCCTCTATCCGCGCGACGGCATGATGGCGCACGTCATCGGCTATACGGGTGAGATCAGCGAAGCGGAACTCGACTCGCCCGAATTCGCCAAGCTCGATCCCGGCGCCAAGATCGGGAAGTTCGGCATCGAGCGGCAGTATAACAACGGTCTGATGGGCGTCGATGGGCAGAAGCAGGTGGTGGTGGACAATCGCGGCCAGGTTCGCCAGGAGCTCAAGAACAAGCCGGCCATCCCCGGCAAAGATCTGAAACTCACCATCGACCTGGATCTCCAAGTCGTCGCCGAACTGGCCATGGAAGGGAAGAACGGCGCCGTGGTAGCGCTCGATCCGCGCACCGGCGAGGTGCTCGCCATGGTGAGCCGCCCGACCTTCGACCCCAACAAGCTCGCCGTGCGGATCAAGTCGCGCGATTGGAAAGAGATCACCGATAACCCGGACAACCCGCTGCTCAACCGCGCCATTCAGGCGCAGCTTGCGCCCGGATCGACATTCAAGCCCATCATGGCGCTCGCGGGCCTGGAAACTGGAACTATCGACGACAAGTGGACCGTCCACTGCCCCGGCGGCGCCACCTTCTACGGCCACTACTACCATTGCCATTTGAAGGGCGGGCACGGCACGGTCGCGCTGCACAAAGGCATCGTCGATTCCTGCGACGTCTTCTTCTACACGCTCGGCAACAAGATGGGCATCGACAAGATCGCCGCCTATGAGGAGATCGTGGGCTATGGGCACAAGACCGGCATCGACCTTCCGAATGAAATGGAAGGCACCGCGCCCTCCGAAAAGTGGAAGCTGCGCACGCAACGCCAGAAATGGTACGCCGGAGAAACCATTTCCCTCTCCATCGGGCAGGGTGCGTTGACCGTAACGCCCATTCAATTGGCGCGCGCCATAGGCGGCATTGCAATGGGCGGCGCGTGGCGCCAGCCGCACCTTGTCAAGAGCGCCGACTGGAAGGATAAGCCCGTCGAGTGGGCGCTCGCCCCCGAAAACGTCAAAGACGTGGTTGACGGCATGTGCGGCGTGGTGAACGAAGCCGGCGCCACGGGCGTACGGGCCGCGCTGCCGGGCATCCAGGTTTGCGGGAAAACCGGCACCGCCCAGGTGGCTTCCGAGGATTATGTCAAGGCCCACAAGGGGGACACGCAGAATCTCAAAGACAACGCCTGGTTCGTGGGCTTCGCGCCGGGGAACGCGCCGGAAATTGTCGTAGCGGCCCTCTTCGAACACGGCGCCGAAAGCAAATTCGCCGCCCCCATAGTCCGCGACGTCATCAAAGCCTACTTCGACAAAAAGGCCCGCCTGACGTTGCTCAAGCAGCAGCAGGACGAGCTGGCAAATATGGGGCCAGGGGCCAGGGGCCAGGGGCCGGGGAACGGAGGCTTTGTGCCGCAGGTCTTCGCGGGAACGCAACCGCAGCGAAGCGCCGCGGACGCTTCATCCCCGGCCCCCAGCCCCCGGCCCCAGGCCCCCGCTTCATCGGCCCCCGGCCCCCCGGCCGCCGCTACATCGGCCCCGGTTTCCCGCCCGGCCGCCGGCTCATCGGCCGCCGGTTCCTCCCTGGCCACCGGCCCCCGGCCCCTGGCTCCCGCTTCAGCGACTTCCGCATCATCGGGCTCCGGTTCCCCCCCGGCCCCTGGCCCCCGGCCCCTGGCCCCCGTTTCCCCCCCGGCCCCCAATTACTAACCATGCTGCGCCACCTTTCCCTACGCGATCTCGACTGGCCGCTGCTGCTCATCGTCCTGGTCATCTGCGGTGTCGGCGTCGTCCAGATTTTCAGCGCCACCATCGACACGGACTACCACAGCGCCTGGTGGAAACAGATCCTCTACATTGCCTGCGGCCTGGTCCTCATGTGGATCGCCATGGGCATCGATTACCACAGCCTTACCCACTACGTTCCCGGTCTCTATGCCGCGGCCGTGGCGGCGCTCGCCGGCACGGCGTTGCTCGGCAACACCGTGTTCGGCTCGAAGCGTTGGATTCCAGTGCCGGGCCTCGGACTCCGCCTCCAGGTGTCGGAGTTCGTCAAGCTGGTGATAATATTGTTGGTAGCCCGGTATCTGACCGATTTGAAGCGGGATGAGTTGGAAATACGGGAAATGCTCATCCTGTCGGGCTTGGTCGCGGTTCCCGTGGTCTTGGTGTTGGCTCAGCCGGACCTGGGAACGGCTCTCACCTATTTGGCGATCCTGGTGGTGGGAGCGTTTATCGCGGGGCTGCGGTGGAAGTACGTAGCCGCCATCGCCGTTATGGCGGTGTTTGTGGTTCCCGTGGGTTGGCATTTCCTGAAGGATTATCAGAAGGCGCGATTGGTGAGTTTCATGGACCCTGAGCGGGACCCGCAAGGCACCGGGTATCAGTTGATACAGTCTCAGATCGCCGTCGGGGCCGGTGGCATGTTCGGCAAGGGCGTTACCAAGGGAACTCAGACTCAACTCCGCTTTCTGCCCGTTCCGCACACGGATTTTATTTTTTCGGCCTTTGCGGAGGAGTGGGGATTTGTAGGCGTAGCCGCTGTTTTGTCGTTGTACTTTGTAATGATCATGCGCATCGTCCAGAATGCGCAAACGGCGCCCGATCGGGCCGGCATGTATATCTGTATGGGTGTGGGGGGCTTGTTGCTCTTTCACGTGCTGGTCAATGTCGGGATGGTGGTGGGGCGTATGCCGGTCACCGGCATTCCTTTGCCATTCATGAGCGCCGGCGGTTCCAGCGTCTGGTCAAATTTTTTGGCTCTGGGGCTGGTCAATAACGTCCGCCTCAGAACGTTTATCAACTAGCAGGCCGGCGTGGCCGCGTCGCCACGCCGCGTTAGAGAATATCGGGGAGCCGGTAAGAGAGCCTGGGGACGGTGGCGCGCAAGCGCATTCCCTTGGGAGTGGTTCCCGGCCGGACGGCGTTCGAGGAATGGACTCCGCCGCCGGTCAGCGTGAGTCGTTCAGAAAGATCGGTTTGCGTTTCCCGTTTTCGAGCGGGGAATTCGAGACTTACGCAGGGCGCCTTCCTTCCTCTGGCCAACCTGTTCGGCCCCCACGGAGGGCAGCAATGTCAAAGGAACTCGCGATCTCCGCGAACCGCCACGAAACACGCGTGGCGATTATCGAGGACGATCTCGTAGCCGAAGTCTATTATCAGCGTGAACACGAGTACTCCCTCGCCGGGAGCATTCACAAAGGCAGGGTGACGCGCGTGTTGCCGGGCATGCAATCGGCTTTTGTCGATATCGGCCTGGATCGCGACGCGTTTCTCTACGTTTCGGATTTCTTCGAGGACAACGAAGAATACGACAAAATTGTGACCGGCGTCGAGGATAAGGTTCTCAAGCTGGATCGCACGCCTCCGGCGCCGGTAGCCGCCGTGGCGGAGCCGCAGATCGAAGAGGCGCTTCCGAGCGCTCTGGCCGTGGAGCCGATCCAGTCCGTGTCGGAAGCCGTGGCCCCGGCGCCCAACGCAGCGCCGCCCATGGGGCTGCCGCGCTACGACGACCCCGACCGGCGAGGGCGCCGTTCGCGTCGCCGGCGTGGGCAGAAGGGCGGCGGCCGGGGGCTGCCGGATTCGAAGTTCTACTCTCCGGGCGCGAGGTACACGCCGGAGGTCCAACCCCTGCCGGAGCCGGTTGCAGTCGAGCCGGCGCCCATGGACGCGGGCAGTTTCATGGTGCTGCCAGGCGAATCGCTGGCCAAGCACCGCGCGGACGCGGTCGTCGAGCCTCTCTCCACCGAAGAAGAGCTTGAGGTGGAAGAAGCTTTCCTACCCCCGTCCGAGCCGGGCCCCGAGGCCCCCCCACCCGATTCCGAACCGGTTTCCCCATCCGATTCCGCGCCATCCGAGCCGCGAACGTCAGAGAGCGGTCCGCCCGCCGCTGTCGACTCCGAGCCCGCGGCGCCAGAGGACCTGGCGCTAGCAGCCGTTGCCGACCTACGGGCGGAAGAAGAAGCGCAGTGGGGCGGGCCTCCTGGCCTGCCTTCTTCGCCTTCTTCGTCGCCCGTCGCCGAACCCGACCCCGAGACCGCCGAAGACGTCGACCTGGTCGCAACCGACGCCGCGCAGCCAGCCGATTCCGTCGAGCCGATGATTCCCACGGCAATCGACGACATGCCGGAAGGCATGGAAGTCGAAGAGCTGGGAACCGAGTCCCTGGAGGCTGAGGCCGCGGACGACCCGGAATCCGAGCGGGCCAGTGAAGAGATGGCGGGAGAAGCGCCGCTGCCGGCCGGGGACGAAGGCCCGGAGCCCGTCCGCATTCCTACCAGTCTCACCGCCGCCCTGCGCGAGCAGGGACCGCGCTATCCGCACCGCGTCTCGCGACGCACGCGCCGCAGGGGCAGGGACAACCGGGATCGCGGCCCGCTCCCAGGCGATGCGCCGCGCCCAACCGGTCCCATCCCGCCGGAGGTCCGCGTACAAGAAGCCGGTCCCAAAGCTGTTTCCGAACCCCGCAACGCTCCCCAAAACGGTCCCGAGGGGCGGCCCGAGAAACCCCAGGGGCCTTCCATCAGCGACCTGCTCAAGGAAGGGCAGGAGATTATCGTTCAGATCGCCAAGGAACCGCTCGGGCACAAGGGCGCCCGCATCACTTCGCACATCGCCCTCCCTGGCCGCTTCCTGGTCTACATGCCCACCGTGGATCACATCGGCGTCTCGCGCAAGATTCCGAGCGACGAGGAGCGCATGCGCCTGAAGCGCATTCTGCAGGCCAACCGCGCCGGCATATCCGGCGGCTACATTGTCCGCACCGCGGGCGAAGGACGCTCGGAGGAAGAGCTGCGCGCGGACATGCTGTTCCTCTACAACCTGTGGCTCGACATGCGGCAGAAGGCCGAGCGCAAGCCCGCGCCCATGCTGATTCATCACGACCTGAACGTGGTCGAGCGCGTGCTGCGCGACCAGCTCACCCCCGCTTTCAAAAGCATCTGGACCGATAACGAGGAGGTCTACGAAAGCGTACTGCGTTTCGTGCAGCGTTTCCAGCCAGCGCTGGTAAGCCGCGTGAAAATGTACACGCGGACAACGCCGATGTTCGACGAATTCGGCATCACCGCCGAGATCGAGAAGGCGCTGCGGCCGAAGGTATGGCTGAAATCCGGCGGTCACATCGTCATCAACCAGACCGAGGCGCTGGTGGCCATCGACGTGAACACGGGCAAGTTCGTGGGCAAGTCGAACCGGCTGGAGGACACCATCGTCAAGGTCAACACGGACGCCATCAAAGAGATCGTGCGGCAAATCCGCCTGCGCGATCTGGGCGGCATCATCGTGGTCGACTTCATCGACATGGACGAGCGCAAGAACCGGCAGAAGGTGATGCAAACGCTCGAGGAAGCCATGCGGGCCGATCGCGCGCCCTACAAGATTCTCCAATTCAACGATTTTGGCCTGGTGGCCATCACCCGCAAGCGCGTCAAGCAAAGCCTGGAGCGCACGCTGTGTACCCCGTGCCCCTACTGCGAAGGGTCGGGTTACATCAAGAACCCGCAGACCATTGTGGGCGAGATTCTGCAGGAAGCCCACAAAATCGCGCGGGCCGTGGAGGGCAAGGACGTGCTGCTGCGCGTCAACCCCGAAGTGGCCAAGCTGCTGAAATCCAACCAGAACACCTACCTCCAGGAGCTTGAGGAGATCCTGGGACGGACGGTGATCGTCAAGAGCGACCCGCAGTTGAACCAGGAGCGCTTCGACCTGGCGTAACGGAGTCCAGCATCCGCCCACCGGACCGTGATAGAATTCGGCCAATTGGAGGTGGATGCTGGATGAACCAACACTCTAGACGCGATTTTCTGAAGACCGGGATTGGCGCGGCGATTGCCGGCGCCGGAGCCTTTCGTCTCAACGCAGCCCCCGCGACGGCCACCGATTGGGTGACGCTCGGCCGTTCCAACGTCAAGGTAACCAGGCTGGCATTCGGCACCGGAACGGGCGCCGGAAGAGTGCAGCGGGCGCTGGGACAGGAGGAGTTCACCAAACAGGTCCGCTACGCCTACGACCGCGGCATTCGCTTCTTCGAGACCGCCGAAACGTACGGCGAGATGCACAAGATGCTGGGCGTGGCGCTGCAAGGGGTCCCGCGCGATTCCTACCGGCTGATGACCAAGGTGACAACCACCCCGGGCGTGGACGCGCAGGCCAAGATCGACGAATTGCGCTCGCTTGCGAATACCGAGTACTTCGACATTGTGCTGCTGCACTATCAGCACGTGGCATCGTGGCCCACGGACACCGCCAAGTGGCAGGACGGGATTCTGGAGGCCCAGTCGAAGAAGGTGGTGGTAGCGCACGGAGCGTCGGTGCACGGGCTTCCGGCGCTGCGGCAGGTCCCCGGCAACCAGTGGCTGCAGATCGCGATGATCCGTATGAACCAGAAGGGCACGGCCATGGACGCGGAAGACTTCGCCACCAGCGGGCTGGGGGACGTGAACGAGGTGGTCACGCACGTCAAGCAAGTCCGCAAGGAAGGCATGGGCGTGATCAGCATGAAGCTCATTGGAGAGGGCCGGTTCACGCAGCATGAGGACCGCCAGGCGGCCATGAAGTTCGCCTTCACGAATGCGGGCGTGGATTGCGTGACCGTCGGCTTCAAGAGCACGGCGGAGATCGACGAAGCGATCGAGAACGTGAACCAGGCGCTGGCGTAGACTACTCGAACTTGAGGGCTTGCACGGGCTGGATGCGCGCGGCGCGCCAGGCGGGGACCAGCGCCGCTGCAACAGCCACCAGCGCAAGCCCGGCGGCTGCGCGCCCAGGGGGATGCGGATGCCGATTTCAGAAGTCCGCCGCGCGACGGCGTAAGCGACCACGCCGTAGATCCCGATGGCGGCGAGCAGCGTAGCCAACAGGCCAAACAAGAGGCGAGGATGGCGATCAGACGCTGCGTGTAGATCGACTTGCCAATCCGAATGTCCATGGGCTTCAGGTCGCCGATCGGAATGGCGGGGTCGGCGGCGCGGACCACCCGCCGCCGGCATGAGTTGCGCGCGGTGGTTGAGGAACTCGTCGCGGTCCTTATCGGTGCGCATCTTGCCGTAGCGCGCCAATTCGGCCTCAAGGATGGAGCGGTAGACCACGTCGGTGGCGGCTTGCGCCTGCCGCACGGTGAAGCCGGGCTTGAGCCGCACGAAGACAGTCAGCCAGCGGAAGCGGCGATTCTCCCGCGCGTCCCACGTGGGCCGCACTAATTTCTGAAGGGCGATGGGGACGTACAGATCCGGTTCGTGCCCCGATAGCCGGGTCGCGGTCGCGCAGATCGAGACACATCGGGTAGGAGAAAACGGATTGGCTGCTATCGGTGTTGCTGCTTCCGGGAGCGTTGTGGCTGGTCTGGAGCACCACGAGGCTTTCGGGATCGCTGACGGGGAGGGAGCGCAGCGCCACCTGGCCGAGCAGCGAGAAGATGGCGGCATTCGTTCCGATGCCGAGCGCCAGCGATGCCACCGCGACGGCTGTGAAGAAGGCAGGCCCGAAGAAGGCAGGCGGACCCACAAAGGCGGTGGGTACCCCGGCCCGCCCCACTATTCGGCGGACACGAGGCCGTGCCTGATGGCGTACTTCACCAGATCCGCCGTTGTGCGCAGGCCGAGCGACCGCAGGACGTTCGACTTGTGGAATTCCACGGTCTTCGGGCTGATGCCGAGACTTTCCGCGATGTCCTTAGCGCTGCGTCCCTCGGCAACGAGCTGGAGAACTTCGCGCTGGCGAGGGGTAAGTTCGCCGGCCGGCGCAGCGGAACTCGGACCGGTCAGTGTCTGGTCCACGAAGTTCCTTGTGACCACGGGGGTGAGGTAGGTATGGCCGCGGAGGACCTCTTCAACAGCCGTCACCAACTCGGCCGGCGCGGATTGCTTGGTCACGTAGCCCGAGCCTCCCGCCCGCAACGCTTCGCGCACGAAGCTCGCGTCGGTGTGCATGGTCACGAAGATCAGCTTGGCATTAGGCACGAGCTTGCGCAGCTTCCGCGCCGCATCGATACCATTCAGCTCCGGCATCGAAATGTCGAGCAGGATGACGTCCGGTCGCAGTAGTTCAGCGGCCTGCACCAACGCGCGCCCATTGTCGGCGATTCCGACCACGTCGAACTTCGAGTCCAACATGCTGCGAAGTCCGGCGGCCACCAATGAGTGATCGTCGGCCAGCAGGACTCGTACTCGCTCGATCGGACGCGGCATCTCAGAGCCGCTTCCCGCCGGGTTGACGCCGATAGCTCTGTGCTGCCCGTCCTCGGCGAGGGACTGAAGAAAGTGGCCGATGGGAGCGAGCTTTCCGGCTCGCACCCGCTCCCGAATGCTCATCCTGGCGTTCCAACATCGGGCTGCCGGGCACCGGCACATCCACAATCACGTGTGTGCCTTGACCGGGCTGAGACTTGATCGACAAAGTCCCGCCGGCCAGCCGCACCCGCTCCCTGATGCTGATCAGCCCCAGGCCGCCTTTCGGCAGCGTGGTAGTCGCATCAAATCCGACGCCGTTGTCCTTAATGGAAAGCCGGAGGCCCTGCCCAACGCCGGATAGCGTCACCGAAACCTTGTCGCCGTGGGCGTGCTTGGCGATGTTCCGAAGGCACTCCTGCGCCACCCGGTACAGGCATAGGGCGATGTCCGGAGGAATCGATTCCGGGAGCTGACCGGCGGTAGCGCGCACCGGGAAGCGCACCTGATTGGAAGCGTCCTGGCACAATTCCCGCAACGCGGCCGGCAGACCCAATAACTCGATGGACGAGGGGTGTAGCTGATGGGCCACCCGCCGCAGGTCGTCGGACAGGCCTGCGCAGCGGGTCAGCGCAGCGTGGAGTTTCTTCCGCAGGCGCTCCGGAAAGTTGGCGGGACGCGCCTTCTCGAGAGCGGCAAGGTCGAAGCCGAGCGCGGTGAGGCGCTGGCCCAAATCGTCGTGCAATTCTCGAGCCAGGGTCCGGTGCGCCTCCTCCGCGGTGTGGAGGAGTCTGCCGGCCAGCGCCCGCAGTTCCCTTTGGCTGCGCCGCAATGCCTCCTCAGCCGCTTTTTGCTGGTTGATGTCGACGATCTGCACCGAGAAGTTCTCCGGCCGGTTCTCCGTGTCGCGCAGGAGTGAGACGCCCACATAGGCCCACAACGGAAAGCCGCTCTTATGGACGTAGCGCTTCTCCATCCGAAAGGAAGGCACAACGCCCGCTAGAAGCTGCCGCACCGCCTCGTCACTCGCGTGCAAGTCATCGGAGAGCGTCACGTCCTGCCAGCGCAAGTCCAATAATGCTTCCTCGGAGTAACCGAGAAAACCGCACAAGGCGGGATTGACCTGCAGAAAGCGGCCATCGAGCGAAGCCGTGGCCTTGCCGATGGGGGCGTGCTGGAAGCTCGCGCGGAACCATTGCTCGGAGCGCTTCCTCTCCGTGATGTCGAGCGAGTTCACGACGATGCCAGCTACAACCGGGCTGTCAAGAAGGTTGCGCGCGCCCGCTTCAAGGTAGCGCCAGGAGCCGTCCTTGTGACGAACCCGGCACTCCAGCGTGGCGAAAGCGCCCGGCGTCTTGCTGCCCCGGGCAATCACTTCACGGACGGCGGATGCGTCGTCAGGGTGAATGATATCGAACATGCTCTTCCCGAGCCGCTCTTCCGGCTTGTAGCCCAGCACCCGCTCACTGGAGGGGCTTAGGTAGAGCACCGTGCCGCCGGCATCGAGGACCGTGGTGAGACTCATTGCGTCTTCGACAAGCGCGCGGAAGCGCTCCTCGCTGCGCCGCACCGCTTCGAGCGCCTTCCGTTGTTCGGAGACATCGATGGCAATTCCGTGACATCCGGCCGGCTTCCCGTCCTCCTGCACGAGGCTCAACGTCATCTGCATCGGAAGCCGCCCGCCGTCCTTGGCCAGCATCTCGACCTCGTAAGCGGCCGTGCCAGACTCGCGCAGTTTCTTCGCGGTCATGCCTCGGACCATGTCGCGTTGGTCCGGTGGAAGCAACTCGGCGAGGTTCTTTCCGAGAAGCTCCTCGCGCGGGTAACCCAGGACGCGTTCTCCGGTTCGGTTCACGGCCGTGATGTTCTCATCGAGGTCCGTGGTCACAACCGTCGCGGCGGCGTTCTCAAAAAGGTCCCGGTACCGGCTCTCGCTGGCCCGTAAGTCCTCCTCCGCCTGTTTTCGCCGGCTGATATCGCGGACAAACCAGCAGAGGTATTCCGTTCCGCTGAACTCCAGATAGGCGACGCTAAGTTCGACCGGGAGGCTCAGACCGTTACCGGCGCGAAAGCGGGTCTCCCTTACCATGGAACCGCGCTTGCGCAGGGACATCCAGGTCTCCGGCCAGCTTTCAGCCGATAGATTCTCGTCGAGATCCCAGACACTTATCGAAAGGAGTTTCTCGCGGGCATACCCGGACAACTCTGTCGCGCCGGCGTTGACCTCGCTGAACCGTCCGTCCGGCCCGGCCCAGAAGATCGCCTCCAGCGCACGCTCCAGCGTGAACCGCGCCAGGCGCAGATCCCGGTCGCGGCGGTACTGTTCCGTGAGGTCTTCAATCATCCCCACCTGATGGAGGAGGTTGCCGCGGTCGTCCCGTATCAAGGTCGCGGTCAGCTTCACCCAGACCGCCTCGCCACTCTTGGTCAGCAGCCGCTTCACCAACCCGGAATGCGGGTCCTCGCCGCGAAACAGCTTCCCGGTGGATTCCAGGGTCTTGGCAAGATCGTCCGGATGCGCGATCTGGTCGAAGGTGAGGTGTTTGAGTTCTTCTTCGGAGTATCCCAGGATGTCGCAAACCACCCGGTTGGCCCGGAGGAAGGGAGCGTCGATCCCGGCGATTGTCATGCCGATCGGCGAGTCTTCAAAGATGCGGCGGAACCGCTCTTCGCTCTGGCGCAGCGCTTCGTGTGCGCGGTGGCGGTGAATCGCGCGGGCGAGAATCCCGGCGACCGCTTCCAGGAAGCGTACCTCGTGTGCGGAGAAACTCCGCCGTCCGCTAGTATGTACCCCCAGTACCCCGAAGGGCTCGGCCCCGGGGATGGGCAGACTCACGCCGCTGGTCACTCCGTGGTCGTGAAGCAGGGACGGAGCGGGAAAGCGGTTCTCCGCGAGGAGGTCCTCGACAATCACGGGCGCCCCGGTCAGCAACGTGTGTCCGGCATCGGTTTGGCTGGTGGCTGGGATCAATGTCTCGCCGACCACCCCTTCCCGCCAGCCCACTCCCGCTCGTACCAGGAGGTTCCCGGCGTCAGGCAGCAGTTCCAGGATCTTACAGAAATCGACCGCCAGCGCTTCAGCGACGATGGCCGCCGCCCCCCGGAGCAATCCGCAGAGGTCTAACTGTTCTGAAGCAAGCTGCTCCAAGCGGGTCAAGGCGGCCTGGCGCCGGCCCGGCGAATCATTCGCGCGAGGCATGTGCCCTCCCGACCGGCATCGATTATACACCCAATACACCCAGTCGAGGTTTTTAGAGGCGTTTCTCCCATTTAACTGCTGGTGGTTTACTGGCGACTCACAAGGGTTTTCCCCGGTGTGTATGTGCTGTTAGTTACATTTCGGGCCGGGAGTTCCTCGCCGGAGGATCGGAGGGCCAGGCGCGCCGGTTGACATCAGGTAGGCCGATGTAAAATGGCTCGCCTTAACTAAGTTCCTGTCTCTCGACCGATGACTCAGGAAGCTCTCTCAGGGTTTTCCTAGCTTAGTCCTGTAAGTACTCCCCCTAGTCACTCTTGTCAGTCGCTGCCTGTTACTGGGGTTTTCCGGGCTTGGTCCTGGAGTAACTCCGAGTTACTCTCGGCTGCGCCGCCTGCTACTCTTGACCCAGTTCTCTAATGGAGTCTACTGACATGCCCAAGAAACCGTCCGCGTCTTCCCGTGCGATAAAGCCTGAAGGAACCGGTATTCCGTCGCGCAAGCCCGCTGCGGCGGGTGAGATCCGGCCAGAAGGGTCAGCCCTCGACGCGTTCGATCTCGGCCGATACCACGAGGAGATCGCTCGGGGGGCTTACGCTTTGTGGGAAGAGCGCGGATGCACCGGTGGCGCGCGCGAAGAAGACTGGCTCCGTGCAGAAGCAAGAGTTCGGAGCCGGCATGACGCCGCCGGGTCCTGACTTAGTCAGCCATAAGAGGAACAAAGGGCCAGAGGTTAGGGGACCTAACGGTGTGAGGACAATCCTGATCGCGGATGACGAACCGGCGGTGCGCCTGCTGATTCGGGGTTTGCTTGAAACCGGCGGCTACGGTGTTCTCGAAGCCGGCGATGGCAACGCCGCGCTTAGAATCATGGAAAACACGCCTGTCGATCTACTCATCACGGATCTTTGCATGCCGGAACGCGGCGGCTGGGAGACCATTCTTGAGGTCCACCGTTTGGGGGCGCCATCGAAGATTCTGGTGGTATCCGGCAGCCTGGACGAGTTCCTCCCGGGGCCCGGGGATTTCAGGGTGGATGCCATCCTGGAGAAGCCGTTCCGGTCGGGTGAACTCGTCGCCTGCGTGCACCGTCTGCTGCCGGATGCCTGACGGAGGGGTCGCGAACACTCGGACGGGCTGGTGCGGTGCGGGGAAAGACCTCCAATCCGCGAAAAAAAGCCGAGACGACTCTCGGCTCAGCAAGCCTGGCGGCTTGCGCCACGCCCCCGCGGGAGGGGAGAAATGGCATTGGTTAGTCTCACGAATGCTCCGCACAAGGTTCTGGAGGACCCGTTGGCCTACCTGCCATGCTCCGGCATACTGGAGTACAGCAGGGGCCAGGTAATTTACGACCGGCAACGGCCCTCCGCCGCGATCTATCTGGTGCTCGGCGGAAGAGTGAAGGCGGCCCTGCTGACCGAAGATGGCCACCAGTTGGTGGTCGACATCTACCGCACCGACGATTTCTTTGGCGAATCGGCTCTTCTGGGCCTGGCGAACCGGGTGGAACAGGCCACCGCCCTGGATAACGCCAAGTTGATGGCTTGGAGCGCGCCGGAAATCGAACAGATCATCGAGAAACGGCCGCGCCTGGCCGTGGCCCTGCTCCAGATCCTGGTCCAGCGCACCTTGGAGTACGCGCACCGTGTCGAGAGCATGTCAGTGGACGATATCGCTCACCGCCTGGCGTACACGCTGATCCGGTTTTCGGAGCGTTTAGGCGCCGTGGAAGACGACGGAGCGGTCCGCATGATGCCCTTCACGCACGAGCTGCTGTCGCAATACGTGGGCACTTCGCGCGAGATCGTCACGCTCTACATGAACCAGTTCCGGCGTCAGGGCTGCCTGCGCTACTCGCGCCAGGGCATTGTCCTCTACCGCGACGCCCTCAGTAACTGGCTGCGCGAAAGGCGGTAAGACCGCTCTCCGACGTTCGCGGCCCGGTACGTTTTGCGTGGCTGGTAAAATAGATCCAACCATGATCCAAACGCTGTTCGGCGCCGTGGAGCAAGAGCCATCCCTGCTGGAGAGGCTCAAGAGCGGCGTGCAGAAGACCCGCACGGGGCTGGTTTCGGCTCTGGAAGACGCCATACAGGGCAAGAAGGTCATCGACGCGGACCTCATCGACGAACTGGAATTCACGCTGATCTCGGCGGATATCGGGGTGGGCGCGACGGAGGAGATCCTGGGGCGCATCCGCCAGCGCGTGGAGCGGCATCAGTTGCACGATGCGGAGGCGTTGCGCGGGCTGATCCGGGAGCACCTGCTGGAAATTCTGCAGGCGAGCGAGCGCGCGCCGGCGGTTGTGGCGGAGCCTCCCGCGGTGGTGCTGGTGGTGGGCGTGAACGGGTCGGGGAAGACGACCACCATCGGGAAACTGGCGCAGCGGTTCAAGAACGAAGGGCGCTCGACGCTGCTGTGCGCGGCGGATACGTTCCGCGCGGCGGCCATAGAACAACTGGAGATCTGGGGCGAGCGAACCGGGACCGCCGTGATTCGCCAAAGCCCCGGCAGCGACCCGAGCGCGGTGCTTTTCGACGCGCTGAAAGCCGCACGCGCGCGGAAAGTGGACTGCGTGATTGTGGACACGGCGGGCCGCCTGCAGACCAAGGAAAACCTGATGGCGGAACTGCAGAAGATGAGCCGGACCGCCAGGAAGGTGATCCCCGATGCGCCGCACGAAGTGCTGCTGGTGCTCGACGCCACGACCGGCCAAAACGGGCTGGAGCAGGCGCGCAAATTCACGGAGACTTCGGGCGTCACCGGGATCGTGCTATCCAAACTCGATGGGACCGCGAAGGGCGGCATTGTGGTGGCCATCGCGCGCGAGTTGAACCTGCCCATTCGCTACGTGGGGGTGGGGGAAAAGGTGGACGACCTGTTGCCGTTCGACGCCGAGAAATTCATCGAATCGTTGTTTGAAAAATGAACCCGGAATTCATGCGTGAGGCGCTCGAGTTGGCGCGCAAGGGAAGGGGACTAACCAGTCCGAACCCGATGGTGGGGGCCCTCCTGGTGCGCGACGGCGAAGTGGTGGGGCGGGGGTTTCACACCTACGCGGGGCTGTGGCACGCCGAGGCCGCGGCGCTGGCGGAAGCGGGCGAGCGCGCGCGCGGCGCCACGCTTTACATCAACATTGAACCTTGCGCCCACCGCGGACGAACGCCGCCGTGCGCCAGCGCCCTGATTGAGGCCGGCGTGGCGCGCGTGGTGGCGCCCATCGAAGACCCCAACCCGCTGGTGGCGGGCGGCGGCTTCCGCATGTTGCGGGAGGCGGGAGTTGAGGTTGAGATCGCGAGCGAATTCGCGGCCGAGGCCGTTAAGGTCAACGAACCCTTCCTGCACTTCATGAAGACCGGGAGGCCGCTGGTCACGCTGAAGGCCGCCATGACGCTGGACGGCAGGATTTCCGCGCCGGACGATAACCAGGGTTGGATTACGAGCGAGCGGGCCCGCGCCCATGTGCAGCAGTTGCGGCACGATTCCGACGCAATTCTCACGGGCATCGGCACGGTGCTGGCGGACAACTGCCGGCTGACCGACCGCACTGGCCTGGCGCGCTGCCGGCCGCTGCTGCGCATTGTGATGGATTCCCGGCTGCGTCTGCCGCTCGATTCGAAAATGGCTACGGACGCGGCTGACAATTTGGTGGCGGTGGCCACCTCGGCGGCGCCAGTGGAGCGGCGCAAGGCGCTTGAAGCTCGCGGCATCCGCGTACTGATTTTCGACGGGCCGGGCGGGCGAGCCGATTTGCAAAGCGTGACCGAGTGGGTGGGGCGGGAGCGGTGTCTTTCGCTGACCATCGAGGCAGGGAGCAAGGTGAACTGGGCGGCGCTCGAAAGCGGGCTGGTGGACCGCGTCTTCTTCTACTACGGGCCCAAGATTCTGGGAGGGCTGGAGGCGCTGCCGCTGGCGGGCGGCATCGGGCGGCGGCGCCGGTCGGACGCGATCCGCATACACGGCGTGACGATTCACCAGATTCCGCCGGACGAATACGCCGTGGAAGGATACGTGGATGTTCACCGGGATCATTGAAGAGTTGGGGACGGTAGAGGCGATGACGCCCGGCGCGGCCGGCGCGCGGTTGACGGTGCGGTGCGCGACGGTGATGGCGGACATGGCGACCGGCGCCAGCATCGCGGTGAACGGGGTCTGCCTGACGGCGGTGGACCCGCGGCCCGATTCCTTTTCCGCCGATGTGGCGCCCGAGACGCTGCGACGGAGCAACCTGGGCGCTCTGCGGGCGGGTTCGCGCGTGAACCTGGAGCGGCCGCTTTCGCCCTCCGGCCGGCTGGGCGGCCACATTGTGCAAGGTCACGTGGATGGCACGGGCGAGTTCCTGGCGCTCGATTCGCTGGGGGACGAGAACTGGTGGCTGCGGGTGCGTGTGCCCGCGGAGTTGGATCAGTATCTGGTCTACAAAGGGTCCATCGCGATCGACGGAATCAGCCTGACCATCGCGGCGCTGGAAGCGGACACGCTTTCGGTCACCATTATTCCGCACACCTGGCGGAACACGACGCTAGCGGGGTATCGGACCGGCGCGAGGGTCAATTTGGAGTGCGACATCCTGGCCAAGCATGTGGCGAAATTGCTGGGGAAGTTGGATTTGAAGGGCCGGCTGACGGTGGAGAAGTTGCGGGAGAACGGGTATTGAGGGCGGGGGGCTCAGGACCGCAAAACCTCATACAGTACCAGCAGCGCGCCGAGGGCAAGAACCGCCAATATTGATTTGCGCCTCGGGCTGTTCTGAGTCCAGCGGCTAGTCTTGATGTAGGCCATCCGGATAGGGGTCATCCACATTCGCAAAACGACGCGGAGCGGTCTACGCGTAGAGACAATCATCTTGTGGACGTTCGACCAGTATTCATAGGTCATAAACACTTGATCGCCGGCATCAGAGCTGACGACTCTGAAGGTGCAAATTACTTATTCGTCCGCGCGCGGCGAGATGGGGAACGAACCCGAAAGCTTCAGTCTTGGTCGCAAAAACGCGCCCTGCACATTCTCGGGACGAAGCTTTGAGAAGCGCTTGCCCTCGACGTAGCAAGTGGAGCGTCGAGGATGCTAACGTTTCGCTCCCCGAGATTCTCGATTGCAAAATGCCCTTCGGCCGGGTCTACCGCCGACCTCGTGATCGTGAGAACGAGATTCGGGCGAAGCTGTTCCCTGGCTTGCACAGCACTCCACCGCAAGGCGCGAAACGTGAGCCATGAGTACCACGCAGTGATGGCTACGAGGATGATGTTCGAATTGCCCCCCTGTTGGACCCACCACCAGAAGCGGCCGAGGTGATCAAGCATGTGTTTCACAGAGATCGGTCAATTATCGCTCTTTCTGCCCATCAGCCGGAGGGTTCCCGGTGCGGCGTTGGGGCGCGGTCGGGTGAGCGGGCGACCATGCAAAGGCTGCGGGAAAACGGATACCGGAGGGGGCGGCTCGGTCGGCAGCGTCCTCGGCCTCTCGTCGGGCGCCTGGCCCTCCCCTTGTGTTCGGCGCCGGTATCGTGTATTTATGATCTGAGAATCCGAATAAAAGGAGGCGCCTTGCAGCGCATCAATTGGAGCCGTGTCATCCTCGGCGGATTGCTGGCCGGGGTTGTGATCAACATCTCCGAGGCCGTGGTCAACGGAGTTCTGCTTGCGGACCGCTGGGCCGCCGTCATGCGGTCTCTAGGGCGGTCGCCGAATCTCGGCGCTCTATCGAATGTCATCTACATCTTGTGGGGATTCCTGACCGGGTTGTTCGCCTTGTGGCTTTACGCAACGATACGGCCGCGTTTCGGGCCGGGACCGCGCACGGCGATTGTCGCGGCCATCGCCACCTGGGTGCCCGGTTGGCTGCTGGCGTCGCTGCCCTCGATTGCGATGCACCTTTTCTCGCGCCGGCTGCTGGCGATCGGGGTGGTGGAGGGTTTCGTGGAACTCATCGTGGCGACTCTGGTGGGGGCCTGGATCTACCGGGTGAGGGAACCGGCTACGTCCGCCAGGCTAGTGTAGTGTCCGAGAATCTACTCAACAGGCCAGAAGAAGGCAGACCAGGAGGTCCGCCCCACTTACTCCATCCGTAACGTCACGGCCGGGTCGATGCGGGTCGCGCGGCGGGCGGGGATGTAGCAGGCTAGCAGGGCTACGGCTGCTAGCAGCAGCGGAGAACCTATCAGCAGGAGCGGGTCGTATCCTCTCACGCTGGCGACGGTGAAGAAGAGGCTGGACATGGCGCGTACGGCCGGCAACGCGAGCGCGAACCCGGCGAGCGTGCCCACCGTTACCAGCGCCGCGCCTTCCTTCATGATGAGGGCCAGCACGCTGCGCTTTTGCGCTCCGAGGGCCATGCGGATGCCGATTTCGTGGCCGCGCTTCGACACCGAATACGCGGTCATGCCGGCCAGCCCGACGGAGGCCAGGATCAGGCCGAAGGCGCCCATCAGGCCATAGGTCCAGGTAGCCGACTTAAGCGCCGACATAAACTGCGCGATATGTTCCGACATGCTGCCGGCGTTGAACGGCGTGAGAGTGGAATCCACGGCCGCGATTTCGCGCTCGACCGCGCCGATGGCGTCCGTGCCGGGCGCCGCCCGCACCATGATGGTGAGGCCGCGCAAGGAAGGCTGGGCGTAATCGGCGGGGCGCAGCGGAAAATAGACGGCGGGGTGTTTCTTACTCGACACCAGATCTTCGGACACATCGCGCGCCACTCCGACGACCTCGAAAGTCTGGGCGCCCTTTGCTAGCGCGCCGGAGCGGTAATCGACGGTTCCGGGCCACAGCCCGGTGGCGCCGGACACTTTGGCGTTTCCGATCTCGACCCGGCGGCCAATCGGGTCTTCACCTTTCCAGAACTGGCGGACGGCCTCCCGACTGACGACGATCGCTGTGGCGCCATCCGCTTCATCCTGCCTGTCGAAGCTCCGCCCAGCGACGATCCGGATGCCGGCCGTCTCGAAATACCCGCGCCCGACGGTGTGCTTGCGGCCCCAATTTACATTCGAGGCGCCTGCCTCGCGGCCGGGAATGGAAAACTGGGCCCCCGGGTTGCCGTCGAGCGAGGCCGGGAGGGTATCGGTGATGCAGGCGGCGGTTATGGCGGGCAGCCGTTTCAGACGCTCCAGGAGTTTGTCGAAGAGATCCGCCGCGCGCGATGGGGAGTAGCCATCGCGGACGGGGTCGAGAGAGATCAGGTAAAGGTTGCGGGGGTTGAAGCCTTCCTGAACACCCAACGTGTCCTGAATGCCAAAGCCCAGATATCCGGTCAGCAGAAGCAGCATGAGCGACGCCGCCATTTGGCAGAGCATCAGCCCATTGCGCAAGCTCAGGCTACGGCGCTTGCGCACAATGCCGCCGTCCTTAAGCGCGGCAACCAGGTCCGTGCGCGTGGCCTGCAAGGCGGGGGCGAGTCCGAAGGCCAACCCGGTGAGGCAGGTTAACGCAAAGGTGAACGCCACGGCGCGCCAGTCGGGGGTCATGTCGAAGTACATGGGGACAGGCAGCGGCATACGCACTTGCGAAAACGCATGCATGACCCAGAGGCACAGCAGGAACGCGGGCGGCGCGGCGCCGACGGCGAGCAACATGCTTTCGGTGAGCAGTTGGCGCACGAGGCGGGCACGGCTGGCCCCTAGCGACAGGCGCACGGCAATCTCTTTGCGGCGGCCGGTGGCGCGCGCCAGCATCATATTGGCGACATTGGCGCACGCGATGAGCAACAACAACCCGCCCAGCACGAGCAGGAACTCCCGGAAGAACGGGACATCCTGCTTGCGCAGCGGCATGGTCTTCCCACCTTCGAGCAGAGCCACGCGCGGCGCGTGTTGGTCACGATCCGGATCGCCGTAAGAGTCCGCCAGTTGTTGCGCCGCGGTGTTCAGGGCCGCCTGCGCGCGGGCCTGGGTGACGCCGGGACGCAGGCGCAGGGTCACCTGAAACATGGTGAGATCGCGGCGTTCCAGAGCATTGCCTGCAAGCTCCGGCGCCACGAGCGCGTTCGAGGAAACCGGCAGCCACAGATCGGCGGGGAAGAGGCCGGGAGATGCGCCCCAAAAATCCTTCTGCGCAACGCCAATCACGGTGCAGGGCTGCCCGTTGATGCGGATGGTCTTGCCGAGGGCGGAGGCGTCTGATCCCAGCCGATCTTGCCAGAACCGATAGCCGATGACGGCCACGGGAGACTGGCCGGGCTGCTCGTCGGCATCGTTGAAGAAGCGTCCCGAGAGCGGGCGCGCGCCGAGCGTGGAAAAGTACGAAGCCGTGACCAGGTGTCCCCAGATGCGTTCGGTGCGCCCATTGAGCCGGACGCCAAACGGGACGGGCGCGACATAGGCGAAGGCGCCGGAAAACAGGTCGCTCATTTCGCGGTATCGCTTGTACGTGGGATAGGACACGGGGACCTGCAGCGACGCCAACTGGTCAGGGTTGGGGACGCCTGGCAAGTCGCGCAGCAGCCCATTCATTTCGCTGTAGGCGCAGCTTGCGACGCAAATGCCAAGGCTGAGCGAGATCAACGCGACCGCCGTGAAGCCCGGCGACGCGGCAATCATGCGGAGGCCGTGGCGGATGTCGCGGAGCAACTCGGCGAAGTACTCGGCTGGGATGCGTATGGCGATATCGAGCAGCAGACGGAGCAGGCCGGCGATGCCGTAGCGGCGCCAGACGGACTCCACGGCATCCTCGGCCACTTGGACCAGCCCGTCGCCGTAAACATTTTTGAACTCGTGCGGGAAGGCGCCGGCCAGCGCACGGTAAATGCGCAGCGTGATGGCCGCGGGACGGTCGCCGGCGCCATGGTGGTTCATCGCTCCGCCTCCCTTTTCGTGAGGCCCCGTTGGGCGCGGATCAGGCGGACGAGGTCTTCCAGGCGCCGGCTTTCGGCCACCAGCACCCGGCGGCCAAGCCTGGTGAGGCGGTAATAGCGGCGCCGCGCGTCGTCCGATTCGGCGGCGGGGCGGACGGCCGATTCCTCGATCAGCTCTTCCTCGATGAGGCGCTTGAGCGCGCCGTAAAGGGTGGCCGGCCAGAGGCGCACTTTGCCATCGGTGCGTTCTAAGACCTCCTGCATGATTCCGTAGCCGTGCTGTTCCTGGCCGGCAAGGGAGAGCAGGACGTGGAAGCGGTGGGGCTTGATGGGGAGGAAGCTTTCGGGAGTGCGGGGCTTGGACATGGGGCGATATGTCTCTATATCAAACAATATATATAATTGACAGGAGCGAGTGTCAAGGGGTTTTGGGAGGCGGCTAGGCGGAAGAAGAAGGCAGGCCAGGAGGCCCGCCCCACCCGGGGCGCCTACCACGGAGCGGTAAAGGAACTTAAGAACCGGGAGACTAGGTCCAGACGACGCCGTGCTCTTCGCACCAATCGAGGGCGATCTGCTTCAGGGCTTCGGTACGAAATGCGAACCACGCGGGTTCGGCGCCCTGCCGGCGAATGGAGTCCTTGAAATGGCGGAAGGCGCCGGAGCCATGGATGGCGCGCAGAAGATCCTCGCGGATCTTCCCGGACTCAAGCGAGTCCGCGAACTCGCGCATGATTTCCCACTCGTGAACCTCGAACTTCGTGGGCAGCTTGCGGAAACGATCGCTGAAGACGATTCGCCTGGCAATCTCCCACTCATCGTCCGGTTCCTCGAGAAGATCCGGCTCCTCGTCGTCTTCGCTCGCTTCCGCCTCGCGCAGAAGATCGCGGGAGACGGTTTCCACCTTGCCGGTCTCAAGGTCGAGGAATGAGGATTGTTCGTCGGACTGCATCTCCAGCGCGTCGACGATATCGGTCAATCGGACAGGCGCGGGCATGGCTTCAAGACGATCTTATCCCTGGGTGAGGCGCAAGGTCCAGGCGTATTCGCATGGACGCTTGGCGGGGTCCTGCAACGCTTCCGGGATTTCGATCACGAGTCCCTTAGCGGGGTCGCGATGCGAGGGCAACGCGGGGGCGTATCCCAACATGTGGACGCGCGTGTTGGGGCTATCGGGCAAAGACGCCAGGGTGACGGTGCGGCCCGGCCAGTTCAATAGGAAGCAGTAGGTGGTCTTCGAATCCTTACTGCGGCTGAAGCGGATATCTTCGCCCTCGCGCCAAAGGTCTCCGGGCCGCGGGCGCGTGGCGTAAATGGCCTCGCCGTTGAGCTTCAACCAGCGCCCGGCATCGCGCAACTGGCTGACGGCGGTTGGATGAAACTCTCCATTCGCGTCGGGACCCACGCCGATCTGGAAGTTGCCGCCTTTGGCGACGGTATCCACGACATTGCGGACAATCCAGGGCGCGCCCTTGTAATTCTTGGCTTCGGGATCGTAGGAAAACGATGCACCGAGGGGGTAGATGACCATCCAGGGAACGCCGGTGTTTTCCTTGCTGCCGGGGACGAAGCCTTCGGGCGTGTAGTAATCGCCGTAATTGCCGATGCCGCGGGCGCGCAGCATGACGTCGGGCTGCAGCGTACGCAGGTGCAGAAGAGTGCGGCGCATCTCCGGCCAGACGGAAGGACCAAGCCACATATCGAGAGACAGCATGTCGATGCGGCCATAGTTAGTGAGTAACTCGGTGAGCTGGGCGCGGTGGCGGTCCATCATGCGCGTGGTTTCCGCGGGCGTGGGGTCGGGCACAGTGACAGAGATCTCTCCCTGTCTCTGGTTCGATGAGGCTCGCACGCCGGTCAACTTATCGGCGGACGGAACCTGGAGCGGATGATAACAGTAAGGGCGGAAATCGGCGTCGTACCAATCGGGGTGAGAGAAATACAGCGCGATTTTCAGATTGCGGCGGTGGGCGGCGGAGCAGAGCTCCTTGACGACATCGCGCCGGAAGGGAGTTTCCATGATGCTGTAGGCAAGGTCGCAGGGTTCTATTTGGGGACCGGCCGGCGCCGTCCAATTGGCGCGGGACCGCACGCGGGCGCGGGTGTCGAACATCGAAAAGCCTTCGTGATGCTTGGTGGTGAAGGCGAACATTTTGCAGCCGGCATCGGTGAAGAGGGTGGTCCAGCGGCCGGCATCGAACCCCACGGGATTCCAGGTTTTATAGAGCTGGTTGTAGCGGTCGCGTTCCGCCAGGGGCAGGGTGAGGTAGGGCCACGACTCATTTGCCTGACCGCGTATGGAATAGATGCCCCAGTGGATGCGGATGCCGACCTTAATGTCGCGGAAGGATTCGTAAGCCTGTGAGGATGCCCAGCGGTATTCCGGAACCGGAGTATCTTCCACGTAGCCTTTTACCTGGCGATAGTGGCTGTCTGTTTCGGGCAGCTTGTGGGCGGGCGCATTGGGCGTCTGGCCGTGGAGCGCGGCCGCCGTGGAAAGGGCTTGAACGCCTGTCTTGAGGAAGGCGCGTCTATGCATGGCCAACTCCGCTTGCCGCGCCGAGAGCACGGCCCACCATGGCTTGCGCTTCCGCCTGGATGCGGCGGAGGTGCTCTTCGTCGCGGAAACTTTCGGCGTAAACCTTGTAGATCTCCTCGGTGCCGGAGGGACGCGCGGCGAACCATCCGCTCTCCGCGACTACTTTGACGCCGCCGATGGGGCTGCCGTCTCCGGGGGCTTTGGTGAGAATTCGTTGAATCTTTTCGCCGGCGAGATCCGCAACGACGATGTCGGCCGGCGAGAGTTTTGCGAGAACGGCTTGCTGTTCGCGCGTGGCCGGCGCATCGATGCGGCCGTATACGGGGTTGCCCATTTCGCGCGTGAGACCGGTGTAGATCTCGCCGGGGTCGCGCTCCATGCGCGCGGTGATTTCGGCGGCGAGCAGGGCGGCGATGATGCCATCCTTATCCGTGGTCCACACGCCGCCGTTGCGGCGCAGGAACGAAGATCCCGCGCTCTCTTCGCCGCCGAATCCCAAATCGCCTTTCAGCAGCCCATCGACAAACCACTTGAAGCCGACGGGCGTCTCATAGAGATTGCGTCCCAGTTTGGCGGCCACGCGGTCGATCATGCCGCTGCTCACAAGCGTCTTGCCGACGGCGGCGTCCTTGCGCCATTGCGGGCGGTTTGCGAAGAGATAGTGCACGCAGACAGAGAGGTAGTGGTTGGGCGGCAGCAGGCCGGCGCTTCGGGCGACCACGCCGTGGCGGTCATGGTCTGTGTCGCACGCGAACGCGACATCGAATTTGTCCTTCAATCCGATGAGGCGCTGCATGGCGTAGGGCGAGGAGGGGTCCATGCGGATGCGGCCGTCCCAGTCCACGGTCATGAAGCGGAAGGTGGGATCGACGGCGTCGCTGACCACGGTGAGATCGAGACCATAGCGGGCGGCGATGGGTTGCCAGTAGTGGACTCCGGCGCCGCCTAGAGGGTCGACGCCGAGCTTCAGGCCGGAGCCGCGGATGGCCTCCATGTCGATGACATTGGCGAGATCGTCGATGTAGGGCTTGAGGAAATCGCGCTGGTGGGTGGTGGCGGACCGGAGCGCGCGCTCATAGGGAATGCGTTTGACGCCGTCGGCGATGCGGCCGAGCAGTTCGTTGGCTTTGGCGCCGATCCAGGACGTGATTTCTCCCTCTGCCGGACCTCCGTGCGGCGGGTTGTACTTGAAGCCGCCATCCTCGGGAGGATTGTGCGAAGGCGTGATGACAATGCCGTCGGCCAGTCCGGCGGTGCGTCCCTGGTTGTAAGTCAGGATGGCGTGAGAAATCACGGGGGTGGGCGTGTACTCGCCGCCTGCCGCCATCACGGTCTCGACGCCGTTCGCGGCCAGCACTTCGAGCGCGGTGGCCAGCGCCGGCTCGGAGAGGGCGTGGGTATCCATGCCGATGTAGAGCGGGCCGTCAATGCCCTGCTGTTTGCGGTACAGGCAAATTGCCTGCGCGATGGCCAGGATGTGCCATTCGTTAAAGCTCCTGGAGAAGGAAGACCCGCGGTGACCGGACGTGCCGAAGGTCACGCGCTGCTCCGGTTCGGAGGCGTCGGGGCGCTGCTCGTAGTAGTCCGTCACCAGTTTGGGAACGTTGACGAGGATGGAAGGATCGGCCGGTTTGCCGGCCTTGGGGTTTACGTTAGGCATGCTTCCTAGATGATACTCCGCGAGCGTCCGCAGGCTGCTGCTGCGTGAGGCAATGTATGGTTCCGAACCCCAGCACCAGATCGACGGCGTGGATGCCAACGACGTGGCGGTCCTTGAAAAGCTCGCCAAGGATGCCGAGGGCGACGCGGTCGTTCGGGTCGTTGAAAGTGGGAACGAGGACGGCGGCGTTGGCGATGTAGAAATTGGCGTAGCTGGCGGGGAGGCGGCCGCCATCGAAGAATATTGGCGCGGGCATGGGCAGGGCCACCACTTCGGGCTTGCCGCCATCCTCGAGGCGCCAATCCGCAATGCGTTCCCAGTTGTCGCGCAGGGGCCGGTAGTTCGCATCGTGCGGATTGTCTTCACGAACCAGCACGACGGTTCGCGCATTGACGAAGCGGCAAATGTCATCGATGTGGCCGTGAGTGTCGTCCCCGGTCACGCCGCCGGGCAGCCAGAGGACATGCGCGGCGCCCAGGTAATTGTGGACAGCCGCTTCGAAGCCGCGGCGGTCCAGGCCGGGGTTGCGCACCTGGGTGACGGAATCGAGATAGCACTCTTCGGTGGCGATGAGCGCGCCGCGGCCGTTGACTTCGATGCCGCCGCCTTCGAGGACGAAGGGGCGCCCGCCAGTGCGCGCGTCGAAGAGCGGTTTGTTCAGAAGCCTGGCAGCGGTTTCGGGGACTTTGCGGTCCTTTTGCCAGTCGGGATACTTGGCCCAGGCATTGAAATGGAAATGCACGATGGCGGTTTCAAGCCGGTCGCGGACGGACCGGCGGATGAAGACGGGGCCGCTGTCGCGAGTCCAGCCGCGGTTGGTGGAGTGTACGGTGACCTGGACGTTCGCGGCATCCGCGCCCGCGCGGGATAGATAGGCGCGCGCCAGTTTTTCCTCGGCGCGGGAATTGACTAACATGCGCACGGTTTCGGCCGGCGCGATTTTACGGACGATTTCGGCGTAGACCCAGCGGATGGTATCGAGCTTGTCCGGCCAGTCGGTTGGATTATGGGGCCAGGCAAGCCAGGTGGCTTCGTGCGTTTCCCATTCGGCCGGCATGGAGTAGCCGAGCGAGGCGGGCGTCGGTTTGTCAGGGATTTTCGGCATTGGCTAGGCGTCCTGGAAACTAAGAATTATGGCCACAGATGAACACAGATGAACACAGATAAAACAAGACAAGCCAAAAAAGACGATGGGAATTGAGGGATCTGTGGAGTTCGCCGTCAGCACGTTCTTGTCCTTTCTTATCTGTGTTCATCTGTGTTCATCTGTGGCCCATAATGCCTTTTTTGCAGTACCTATCGATGCGCGCCATGCATTCTTCCTTGGATAGGGCCTCGGTATCGAGCGTGAGGCCATCGCCGATGTAGACGTATTCACGCACCATTTGCGCCACGAGGTCCTCGGTAAGATCGAGGCGGATGGGGTCGGGTCCTCGCTCGCGGAAGCGGCGAACGGCGGCTTCGGGCGTGACGCGGCACTCGATCCGCTTCAAACGGGCGCCGCCGATGCGGGCGATTTCCTCGCGATCCTCCTGGTGACCGTAGGGCGCGTCGAGAATCGCACTGGCGCCGGCCGACAACAAGAGTTCGGCGGCGAAGTGCATCGCCCGGTAGGCCACCTCGCGGTCCGCGCGGGTGTGAGCCGCGCCGGGCAGGATGCGCTGCCGCGTGGCATCCATCGAGAGGTGCGCCGTGCCGAGCCGGCGTGACAGCTCCGCCGCCAGCGCGCTCTTGCCGGAACAGGGCGGACCGGCGAATACAATCAGCATACCGCGGCCTTACTCGATCACTTTCTTCTTGCGGCACCAATCGATCAACAGATCGCGCAAGAGGCCCACATCGTCGCCAAATTTCAGATTGGTGGTTCTTAACTGCGACGCGGCGCTTTGATTGGCGGCGGTGAAATCGCTGACTGCCAGCGTGTATTCGCGGTCGGGGTCGGGCTTCCGGTCACCCAGTACCACGGCCGGCAGTTCGCTCCCCTTGACTTTGGCGATGACCACCAGATTGTCGAAGGGCATGATGTCCCAGATGTGCCGTTCCAAGAGCTGGCCCTCGGGCAAGCCGTCGCGCACGCCGCCGGAATTCATGAAGGCGAAATCGGCGCCGGTTTCGTCGCGCAACGCCTGTTCGATGAGCTTTTTCACCTCGGCCGGCGTGAACGCCTTTTTGGAAACCGCCAGAGGCCGGTCCACGCGCGCGGTGACTTCGTCCTCCCAGTGTTTCACCTGAGGCGCCACGTCCGCCGCCGGCTCTATTTTGGAGCTGTCAATTGGGATGCGCTTCCACGTCCATGAGACCGGCGCTTTCTTTTCGGTATCGACCTTCAAATCCAGGCGGCCCAATTCTTCGCCGTATGCCTTGACGCGCACGAGCACACGGCCATCGCGGGACATTTCGCGGTCCAGGCCGTTGTGCAAGTGCCCCGAGACGATCACCGGAATCTCGGGCGCGGAATTCAGGAACTCCTGTTCCTCCTGGCCGCCGATATGCGCGAGGAGCACGATGAGATCGGACTTGTCTCTTAGCTCGGCCGCGTAGCGCCGCGCGGCGGCGACCACCGGACTGGCGTGCCATTCCTCCATCAGTTTGGGAGTCGAGAGGTTCTTCATGTCGTCGGTGAGGGCGCCGATCACCGCTACGCGCAGATGGTTTACGTTGAGTATGATGTATGGCGGCGTGAAGAGGCGGTCATCCGCGCCCACGACGTTCGCGGAAACCATCGGATAGTTCGCGGTTTGGATGAACTTGCGCGCCTGCATCCATCCATAATCGAAATCGTGGTTGCCGAGCGTGGCCGCATCGAAACCCAGCAGGTTCCCCAGCTCGAAGACCGGCAGGCCGTGAAAGATGGTGGAGACGGGAGTGCCTTGCACCAGGTCTCCGGCGTTCAGCAGGATGCATTCGGGACAATTGGCGCGTTCGCGGCGGATGGCCGTAGCCAGGTACGCGAAGCCGCCCAGCCCTTTGTCGGAAGGCGAGATGTGGCCATGAATATCGTTCAGGTGGAGGATGGTGAGCGGACGGACCTCGCACGGCGCCGCGGCCGGCAACAGCAGCAGCAGCGCCAGCCAACTCCGTTTCCAGTTGAGCATCTGAGCCATTGTAGCGTGTGCGATGATGAGACTTCCCATGTTCTCCGACGACGACAAACAGGAATGGCTCGCCGCCGCGCGCGCCGCGATTCGGATTGAAGCGGGCGCCTTGGAAGGGGCGGCGCGGCGCATCGATGGCGAGCTGGTTCGCGCGGTGGAGTTGATCCTGGCGCATCCGGGGAAGGTGGTGGTCACCGGGATTGGAAAATCGGGGCACGTGGCGCGCACGCTGGTGGCTACGCTGTGCAGCACCGGGACGGCTTCCGTGTTCCTGCATCCCGCCGAAGCGGTGCATGGCGACCTGGGGATCTACACGCGCGGCGATCCCACCGTGCTGATCTCGAAGCATGGAACGTCGGCCGAACTGCTGGCGTTGGCGCCGCTGCTGCGCGGGTTCCACTCCCCCATGATCGGCATTCTGGGCAACGGCGCGTCTCCGCTAGCCGCACAGATGGACGTGCTGCTGGACGCCTCCGTGGAGCGCGAGGCGGACCCACACAACATGGCTCCCACCGCGAGCGCGGTGACGGCCCTCGCCCTGGGCCACGCCCTGGCCATCGCGCTGATGTGCGCGCGGAAGTTCACGCCGGAGGAGTTCGGCCGGTTTCATCCGGGCGGCCAGCTTGGACGGAACTTGAACCTGAGCGTGGGCGAGGCGATGCACGGCTCGGCAGAAGTGGCTTTCGTGGCCCCGGAAGCCTCGCTGAAGGAAGTGATCATCGCGATGACGCGCCGTCCGCTGGGAGGCGCGTGCGTGATCCTCCCCGGCGGCGGCCTGGCCGGGTTCATTACCGATGGCGATTTGCGGCGCGCGCTCAGCAACCACGACGACATCCGCGCCCTGTGCGCCCAGGACGCGATGACCCGTTCGCCTGTAACGATTGGTCCGGACGCCACTTTGGGGGAGGCGCTGGAACTGATGGAACGGCGCCCCTCGCAGATTTCCGTGCTCCCCGTGGTGGACGCCGCAGGCTGCGCGCTGGGGGTGATCCGCCTGCACGATATCTATTTGGGAGGGCGCTGAGGGGAACCCATAAATATGGGACAATTGCCTTAGATGAAGACCACCCTCGAAATTCCGGACGCGCTCTTCAGGAAGGCCAAGTCGGCCGCGGCTGAACAAGGGATTCCGCTGCGAGCACTGGTGTCGGAGGCGCTTGAGGAGAAATTGAGCGCCAGGAAAGCCGGTGACAAGCCTTGGATGAAGTCATTCGGCAAGCTGCGCGACCTGCATAAGGACCTGGAGAAGATCAACCGGATTATCGAGGAGGAGTTCGAGCAGATCGAGCCTGAGGATTGGCAGTGATCCTGGATACGAACTGCGTGTCTGCTTTGGCGGAGGGCGAACCGAGCGCAGAATCGCTTCTTCAGCGGGCCAGCGAGATTGCGATTCCGGTGATCGTCTTGGGCGAATACAGGTATGGCGTGCGGCAGTCGCGTTACCGGACGCGCCATGAACGTTGGCTCGTCACCTTTCTCCTTAGCTGTCGAGTGCTGGCGGTGGACGAGGGGACGGCCGAACGCTATGCAGAGATCCGGCATGAGTTGAGGATCAGCGGACGTCCGATCCCCGCTAACGACTTGTGGATTGCCGCCCTGGCGCGGCAGCATGACTTACCGCTTCTCAGCCGCGGCCGGCATTTCGACTCCGTTCCAGGGCTAACGCGCATCGGCTGGTAGAACGCCGGTGCATTCCTGCACACAGGACGGCTTGCGAATCGATAAAATCGCAACTCGCGCGGCGCGGCCGTGTTTAGACCGGTAATGGCTAATGCCACGGAGGCAGTCGGATGAATCCCGGTGGAAAGACTCTGATTTTGATAGGATTGGCAGCTTGCACGGCGGGCGCTCAGATCAACCTGTTTTCGCATGTGGTGGTGATCTTTCAAGAGAATCGTACGCCGGATAACCTTTTCCAGGGCTTGTGCTCGGCCCCTTTTGGATCGGCGGATTCTTGTAGCCCGAACCCAACCGCATCGCAATACAACATTCAGACCAGGAACTGGCTGGATAAGACCTCGTCCACGGGCGTGACTCAGCCCGGCACGGTGAAACTGGCCAATAAGTACGACCTGAGTCATGCTCACTCGGCTTTTGTCAAACAGTGCAACCAGGACCCGCTCACCGGCGCGTGTAGGATGGACGGAGGCGCCGGCGTCGCTTGCACCGGGACTTGCCTTTCGAAGCCGCAGTATCGCTACGTGGATAACTCGGCGGGCATAGTCAATCCCTACTTACAACTCGCCACGCAATACGGCTGGGCGAACTATATGTTCCAGACGAACCAGGGGCCCAGCTTCCCGGCGCACCAGTTCATCTTTGGAGGCACCTCGGCGCCGACGGCGGCCGACGACGCGGCCGGCATTTACGCCTCCGAGAACATGTCGGGGGCCAGCTCGGTCGCGGGCTGCACGGCTCCGGTGGGGACCACCGTGGAACTGATCGACCCGAGCGGCGAGAACCAGAAAGTCTATCCCTGCTTCGAGCATTCGACGATGGCGGACCTGTTCGCCGGGCCTGTGACGTGGAGATACTACACGCCGAGCGCGGGATCGATATGGACGGCGCCGAACGCGATTCAACATATCTGCCAGTCGACCGGTCCCGGGGGTGAGTGCGCCGGCACGGATTGGACTAACAATGTCGATCTGAAGCCGGCGGATGTTCTGACAGACATTGGCAACTGCGCCTTGCGCTCGGTCAGTTGGGTGATTCCGACGGGCGCGAACTCCGACCACGCGCATGTGAACGATGGCGGGGGGCCCTCGTGGGTATCGGCGATCGTCAATGCGATTGGCAACAGCAGCACCTGTGACGGCAACCGCGGCTACTGGGACGACACCGCGATTGTGATCGCATGGGACGACTGGGGCGGCTGGTACGACCATGTGCAGCCCACTTTCCTGGCCCAGCCGGAAGGCGATTATCAGTACGGCTTCCGCGTTCCGATGGTGTTTGTCTCCGCTTACACGCCGGCCGGGTATATCAACAACGAGCGCCACGACTTCGGCAGCATTCTGCGGTTCATCGAACATAACTTCGGCATCAAGGAGGGCGCGCTGAATTTTGCCGATGCGCGCGCCACGAACGAATTGGCCGGCTTTTACGATATCGGTAAGGCGCCGCGCAAGTTCGTGACCGTCGACGCCCCCAAGAGCGCCACGTTCTTCCTGCAGGACAAGCGCAAAGCCACCGACCCGGACGACGACGGCGACGACCGGTAGGCGAATGACGGGCGCCGCGGCGCTGTGTCATAATCCAGGGCAGATGTCCCTGGAAATCGAACAACGCGAAAACGAAGGAATTGTCGTTTTGGATCTGAAGGGCCGAATCACGGTCGGCCCGGGCGCCGGCGCGATTCGTGAGAAGGTGACGGAGCTGAACGCCGCCGGCGTGCGCAACATCGTGCTGGAACTCAAGGACGTGGATTTCATCGACAGCACCGGCTTGGGCGCGCTGGTGATGTGCGCTACCAGCCTGCGCAGGAACGGCGGGAACATCAAGCTGGTGAATCTCAACCGGCGCAATCTTGAGCTGTTGGTCATGACCAAGCTGGAGACGGTCTTCGAGGTCTTCGCGGACGAGCAGGATGCGGTCAACAGTTGCTATCCCGACCGCAAGGTCAAGACCTTCGATATCCTGGATTTCGTCAAGAAGATGAAGAGTGCAGAGGAATAGCGGGCGATGGCGCTGGTGGTGATTGGAGGCGTCGCCGCGGGTCTCAGCGCGGCCGCGCGGGCGCGCCGCATCGATCCGCGCCTGGAGATTGTGGTTCTGGAGAAAGGCCCGGCGATCTCTTACGGCGCTTGCGGTCTGCCTTACTTTGTAGAGGGGCGCGTTCGGGACATCCGGCAGTTAATGGGCTACACGCCCGAGTACTTCCGCCGCGAGCGCAAGATTGAGGTTCGAACGGGCGAGCGCGCGACCTCGATTTGCCATGCGCGCCGCGAGGTGACGCTCGAATCCGGCGGGCGCTTGCACTACGACCACCTGGTAATCGCCACCGGCGCGCGCTCGGACGTTTCCGGATTCGCCGGCGCGGGGCAGCCGCACGTATTCACGCTTGCGACCCTGGACGATGCGGTGAGGATGCGGCAGTTTCTGCGGGAGAAACGGCCACGGAGCGCGGTGGTGATCGGCGCCGGGTACATCGGGATGGAAGCCGCCGACGCGCTGCGCCGCAACGGCCTGCTGGTGACGGTGCTGGAGCGATCGGCGAATGCCCTGGGGCGCGACGATCCGGAGTTCACGGCGGCGGTGCGCGCGCAGTTGGAGGCCCACCGCGTGGAGTTGGTGTGCGGCGTGGATGCGCGCGAGATTGGAACGGACCGCGTGGCGGATGTGAGCTGCGAGATGGTGGTAATCGCCGCCGGATTCAGGCCCAATGGGGAACTGGCCTCGGAAGCGGGAGTCGCGACCGGCCGGAGCGGCGCCATACGCACCGACGACCGCATGCAGACCAATTTGAACGGGGTCTACGCGGCGGGCGACTGCGCCGAAGCCACCCATGTGGTGACCGGCCGTCCGGTGTATATCCCATTGGGAACCACGGCCAACAAGATGGGCAGGGTGGCCGGCGCCAACGCGGCCGGCAAGCGCGAACGCTTCGGCGGCGTGGCCGGAACGACGATTGTTTCGGTGTTTGGGATGGGGTTCGCGGTGACGGGTCTTTCCGCCGCGCAAGCCCGCGCCGAGGGATTTTCCGCGGTTTCCGCGCGGATCGAAGCTAATTCGAGACCCGGATATTTCGACCCCAGGAAGACCACCGTGGAACTGATCGCGGACCGCGCGACGGGGCGGTTGCTGGGCGGGTCGGTGATCGGTGAGGACGGTACGGCCGGGCGGATCAATGCGATTGCCGCCGCGCTGCATTCGCGGTTTCGGGTGGAAGATTTCGAGCAATTGGATCTGGCTTACGCGCCGCCGTTCGCGCCGGTTTGGGATCCGCTGCTGATTGCGGCTCAACAATTGGTGAAGGAATTGTAGGCCGGGGGAAGAACCGCTCTCTTACGTTCGCGGCTCGGTTTGGAATTGGTGACCGGCGGGAGGGCGGCGTGCCAATCTCGTATCATCGAATTATGCGTAGGCTGCTCGAGACTGGTGCGAAGGCTCCTGAGTTTCGCTTGCCGCTTCTCGGCGGCGGTGAGACCACACTGGGCGATATTGCCGCGCATGGACCGGCGCTGCTGGTGTTTTTCAAGGTCACGTGCCCGGTGTGCCAGCTCACGCTGCCGTTTCTCGAACGTATAAAGGCCGGCGCGCTGCGGATCTTCGGCATTTCGCAGAACGACGCCGGGGATACGCTCGAGTTCCACCGGGAGTTCGGGGTGACGTTCCCGACGCTCCTCGATACCGAGGAGAGCGGGTTCCCGGTGAGCAACGCGTTCGGCATTTCGAGCGTACCGAGCATGTTTCTGGTGGAGTGCGACGGTACGATTTCGCACGTGGTGGAAGGCTGGCAGAAAAAGGAAATCGAATGGCTGGGCGGGAAAGCGGGCGTGCGGCCGTTCCGCCCCTCCGAGAACGTGCCGGCATGGAAGGCTGGTTGAGGATCTCGCAACTAGGCTCCCGGCGGGAGTCAGGCTAAACTGGGAATAGATTCATGGCCAATACTTTCGAGGAAATATTCGGCGCGGCGGCGGCGGTCGCCAAGGGGATGGGCGTCACCTTCAAGGAGATGCTCTCGCCGACGGTGACCGAGTATTACCCGGACGAGCCGGCGAAGTTCGAGGAGCGCTTTCGCGGCGTGCACGTCCTGCAGCGGGACGAGAACGGCCTGGAGAAATGCGTGGCGTGCTTTCTGTGCGCCGCGGCGTGCCCCGCGAACTGCATCTATATCGAAGCGGCGGAGAATACCGAGCGGGTTCGCATCTCGGGCGGCGAGCGTTACGCCAAGGTCTACAACATCGACTACAATCGCTGCATTTTCTGCGGGTACTGCGTGGAGGCTTGCCCCACCGACGCCATCACGCACGGGCACGGCTTTGAGGTGGCCAGCTACAACACGTCCACGCTGGTGAAACGGAAAGAGGACATGCTTGCGCCCATGCCCGCCGGCGCGAGGACGCCCATGGCTGTGCCCGACGAGGCGTCCGCGCATTAGGGCGGGCAAGCGCGTGTTCGGAACCAATGCTTAGGGGAAATCGATGCGAAAACTATTGTTGCTTCTTCTCTTATCCGCCGGATTCGCGGGCGCGCAGGATCGCGTCTACGAGCTGCGGACCTACACCTGCAACGAGGGCAAGCTGGAAGCCCTCAAGGCGCGCTTCCGCGACCACACCATCGCGATCTTCAAGCGCCACAACATGGAGAGCGTCGGCTACTGGGTGCCGCAGGACCCGGAGAGATCGAAGAATACGCTGATCTACATCCTGGTTCATCCCAGCCGGGAAGCCGCAACGAAGAACTGGGCGGCGTTCAACGCCGATCCGGAATGGCTGCAGGTGCGGAAGGAATCCGAAGCCAACGGGCCGATTGTGCAAAAGGCGGAATCGGTGTTCATGAGCCCGACGGACTTTTCCGCACTCAAGTAGCCGCCGGGCGCGGTCGAAAAGGAGGACAATCGTTCTCATGGCGCTCCGAGGTTGGGTTCTTTGGGTGACGGCGGCGCTGGCGTGCGCGTCCCCGCTCGGCGCGCAATCGACCAGCGCCAAGGATCTGGCGGCGGGCAAGTTCCTGGTGGCGGGCCGCAGCCTGCTCGATCCGAACTTCACGGAAACGGTGGTGCTGCTGGTGGATTACGAGGAGAGCGGCGTGGTGGGCCTGGTAATCAACCGCCGCACCCGGCTTCCGGTCTCGCGCGCGTTGAGCGTGCAGGAGGCCAAGGGACGGCCCGATCCGGTCTATATCGGCGGGCCGGTGGAGGTAACGGGGGTGATGGCGCTGGCGCGTTCGAGCGCGGAGGTGCAGGGCGCCAAGCACGTTTTCGGCGATGTGTACCTGATCGCGACGAAGACGCTGCTGGATAAGTCGCTGGCATCGCCCATCGCGGCGAGTGCGTTCCACGTTTACCTGGGTTACGCCGGCTGGAGCGGCCCGCAGCTTCGCCACGAAATGGAAGTTGGAGGCTGGTACATTTTCCCAGGGGACGCGGCGACGGTCTTCGATGGGGAACCCGGTTCGGTGTGGAACCGGCTGATCGAGAAGACCGATACGCGTATGGCGATGTTCGACCGGTTCCCCTATGCCCCAAGATGAGTTCCACCTGGCTGCCGCAGCGCGGCAGGAGATGACGGATCACGGGTTCGATCCCGATTTTTCCCCCGATGCGGAAAGGCAGCTCGCGGCCATTCGCACGGGACCGGACCGCTCATTGCGGGACCTGACGGCGCTGTTGTGGTCTTCGATCGATAACGACGACTCGCGCGACCTGGACCAGATTGAGTGGGCCGAGCGCGTGCCCGCCGGCATACGGGTGCTGGTGGGGGTGGCCGACGTGGATTCGGCGGTCGCCAGGGCCACTCCCATCGATTGCCATGCGGCGCGGGAAGCCACCACGGTGTATGCGGGGATCGGCACGTTTCCGATGCTGCCGCTGCGGCTTTCGACGGATTTGACTTCGCTTTCCGAGGGCCAGGACCGCGACGCGTCGGCGATTGAAATGGTGGTGGCGGCGGATGGCTCCATCGCGTCCAGCGCGATCTACCGGGCGGTGGTGCGCAACCGCGCGCAACTGACCTACAGCTCGGTTGGGCCGTGGCTCGAAGGCAAGGGCGCGGCGCCGGCAAAGATAGCGGCGTCGGCGGATCTGGCGGCGCAGCTCAAGCTTCAGGATGAGGCGGCGCGGGCGCTGCGGGAGTGCCGGCACCGCCTTGGGGCGCTCACTTTCGACCGGCTGGAGGCGCAGCCCGTGATCGCCGACGGGGTGGTGCGCGACATTACGGCCCGTGCGGCCAACCGCGCGTCGCAATTGATCGAGGACTTCATGATCGCCGCGAATGAGGTAATGGCCCGGACGCTGCGCGACGGCGGGGTTTCCTCGATACGGCGCGTGGTGAAGGCGCCCGAGCGCTGGCCGCGCATCGTGGAATTGGCCGAGCACTACGGCGATAAGCTGCCCGCGACGCCGGATCCGGGGGCGTTGAACGCGTTTCTGATGAGACGCAAGCAGGCCGACGCGGTGCACTACGCCGACGTTTCGCTGGCGGTTCTCAAGCTGATGGGACCCGGCGAATACGTGGCCAGCCGGCCGGGCGATTCCGGACAGGGTCACTTCGGGCTGGCGGCGCAGGATTACACGCACTCGACCGCGCCCAATCGCCGGTTCGCCGATCTGGTGACGCAGCGGCTGCTCAAGGCGCTTTCGGCGGGAGGGAAACCGCCTTACACGGACGCGGAGCTGGATGGCATCGCGACGAATTGCACGTTGAAGGAAGACGCGGCGCGGAAGGTGGAGCGGGCCATGAATAAACGGCTGGCCGCCGCGGCTCTGCGCCCGCGTGTGGGGCAATCGTTCTCCGCGGTGGTGACGGGCGTGACGCCGAAGGGCGTGTTCGTCCGGGTATTCGACCCGCCGGTGGAAGGCCGCCTGATGCGCGGCGAGAGCGGGCTGGACGTGGGCGACCGGTTGAACGTTAAGCTGCTGAGCACGGACCCGCAGCGCGGATTTATCGATTTCGGGCGGAATTAGCGGAGGATGCAAATGGACGACAAAGAGGTGGCGCTCGCGGCGTGCGACAGCGCGCAGAAGGACCATTACGCGAGGGTGGCGAGTATTTTCGTGGACGAGTTTTCCTTGGCCGAGGGAAATCCGAACGCGGGCCAACTTAGGCAGGAAGCGGGCGAACGGTTTAAGGCGGTGTTGCTGGTTTACAAAGCGGCGCACGATGCTAGCCGCGCGATTGTCGAAGAGGTGTTTCCGGGGACGTAGCGGGTGCGTCCAAATTGCGACGAATATGACCGCGCCGGCGACCGCTCTCTTACGTTCGCGGCTCGGTTTGGCGGCGGGACTGGGTGATAAGGAGCGCGGTGATTACCACCATCGCGCTGCCGATTACGTTGTACCAGAGCCAGGAAACGTCGGTGAAGACGGCGGTCGCGAGGATGGCTGCTTCGCCGGTCAACATGCCGGTAAAAGCTGCTGTGCCGCGCACCCGGCGGAAGCCTATCGCCAGCACGAAACAACCGAGCAGCGTGCCGTAAAACAAGCTGCCCACCTGGTTGACGGCGACGATCAGCGGTCCCAGTCTTCCGGCGAACCCGGCAAAGACCACGGCGTAAGCGCCCCAGAAGAGCGTGGCCCAGCGCGAGGCCTTCAGATAATGATGGTCGGTGGCGTCGCGGCGGACGTAGCGCTTGTAGATGTCCACCACCGTGACGGTGGCCAGCGAATTGATCTCCCCCGAACTGGCGGACATGGTGGCTGCCAGGATCACGGCGATCACCAGCCCGACGATGCCGGTGGGAAGATAGCGCGTGACGAAGGTGAGGAAGATATAGTTGGTATCGCTGAATCCTTTCTCCCCGCCGGAGACCTCAACCAATTGGCTGGCGCGGCGGCGAGCGGCATCCATGTCGGCTTGCGCGGCGCGGTAATCGGACTTGCGCCGCTCCTGGCCTGCCGCATCGTGGGCGTGGTGCGCTTCGAGCAGGGCCGATGCCGCATCGCGCCGGCGCTCGAAGGCGCCCTGGTAACTGGCGTTCACGGCTGCGTATCCATCGGTCGCCTGAATGCGCTTGAGGGCCGAATTCTGGAAGAGGACGGGTGGCTGGATGAACACGTAGAACACGAAGACCATGGCTCCGATGAACAGGATGAACGCCTGCATGGGGATCTTGGCCACGGCGTTAAACAGAAGGCTCAGGCGGCTTTGTGCGATGGACTTGCCCGTCAAATAGCGCTGGACCTGTGACTGGTCGCAGCCGAAGTAGGAGAGAAACAGAAAGGCGCCGCCCAGCAGGCCGCTCCAAAGGTTGTAGCGGTCGCGCCAATCGAAGTTGGTGGTGACGGCGTTCAGGCGGCCGGCCGCGCCCGCCAGGAACGCCGCGTCGCCAAAGGAAACCGAATGGGGGAGCAGCACCACAATCGTGATGAGCGCAACCAGCAGGCCCAGCAGAATGACGCACATTTGTTGCACGTCCGACCATGTCACCGCTTTGATGCCGCCCAGAACGGTGTAGGTCACCACCACGCCGCCCATCGCCAGGGTGGTGGCGCGCTCGGGCCAGCCGAGGATGGCGGTGAGCACCAGAGCCGGGGCATAGATGGTGAGACCCGCGGACAGGCCGCGCTGGCATAGGAAAATTATGCTGGCCAGGGTGCGCGTCTTGCCGTCGAAGCGCTTTTCGAGGAACTCGTAGGCCGTGTACACCCTGGCGCGGTAAAACAGCGGAACCACGGTCGCACAGATGACGACCATGGCGATGGGCAGTCCGAAATAGAACTGCACGAAGCGCATGCCGTCGACGTAGGATTGGCCGGTGGTGGAGATGAAGGTGATGGCGCTGGCCTGGGTGGCCATAATGGAGAGCGCCATGGCGTACCACGGCATGGTCTTGCCCGCGAGCAGATAGCGGTCCACGGTATTGCTGCCGCGGCTGCGGTAGAGCCCGTAGGCCACGATGGAGGCCAGCGTTCCGACCAGGACGACCCAGTCGGCCAACCTCATTGGTAGGCTCTCGTGAAGAGGAAGAATCCCGCGACGATGCAGGCCAGGTAGAGGATGACGGCGATGTAGACCCGGCGCCAGGAGCCTAGGAAGGGCGGCGGCTCGTCGGGAACTTGCCCAGGTTGCGGCATGAAACGGAGTTTAGCACGGGCGCGGGGCGGGGCTGGCTCCCGTCAGCCCTCCAGCTTGAACCTTGTGGAAGCCAGGGAATAGAGGCGCCGCCACACCAGGCGGTTGATGGTGACTACCATCGCCGCCATTACCAGGGTGGCGCCCAGAAGGACCGGGAAGTTGCCGCTGTCGGTCGCACGGCTGATTACGGCGCCGAGTCCGGTGATGGAATACGTTTTGCCGTGGAAGCGGAAATACTCCGCGACGATGCTCGCGTTCCAGGCGCCGCCGGAGGCAGTGACGAAGCCGGTAATTAAATAAGGGAAGATACTCGGCAGGAAAAGCCTGCGCCAGCGCTCGACGCGGCCGAGGTGGAAGACTTCGGCGACCTCCTTCAGGTCGGACGGGATGGCGGTGGCGCCCGCAATCACGTTGAACAGAATGTACCACTGCGTTCCCAGCAGCAAGAGGACCATGGAACCGATGCCCAATCCGCCGCCGGCGCGGATTAGCGCCAGCAGAACGATCGGGAAAAGAGCCGTGGCGGGCACCGAGGCGGCGATCTGCGCTATCGGTTGGGCGATGGCGGACAGTTTGGGGCGTAATCCGATGTAGACTCCGACGGGAATGGTCCAGAGGCCCGCCAGCACGAGGGTCGCCTCGACGCGCAGGAAGGTGGCGCCCGCGCCCCACAGAATGCTCCGCAGGCCGGATGAGGAAAGGCCCGATAACACGGCCACCATCCTATCCACCGCGTAGCCGATCCCCACAGCCGCGGCGATCCCCAGCGCCCACGCCGTCCAGTTCACCCGCTTGCCGTTGCTGCCCGCGCGGGGGGAAAGACGCTGTTTCGCAAAGTGCAGCATGAGAGCTTCGCGCGCCGGCAACACGGCGGACCGGCTCACGCTTGCCAGCAGCTTCGACCGCTGGAGCCACTCGAGAATCGGGGAATGCGGAACCTGCGCCCCTTCCACCTGCTCGAATTTGAACTTCTCGCTCCATGCAATCAAAGGCCGCCAAACGGTTTGATCTATGAGGACGATTACCGCTACCATGACGGCCACGCCGCGGAGGATAGCCGGGGTATCGCCGGCGTTTGCGGCGGTCTGCAGATAGGAACCGAGGCCGGGCAGACGAAGGTCGCGCGCGCCGAGGGTGAACATCTCGCACGCCATGAGAAAAAACCACCCGCCCGCCACCGACATCATGGAATTCCAGATGAGCCCGATGGCGGAGAACGGCAGTTCCAGTTGAAGAAACGTCTGCCAGCGGCTCAAGCGATAGACTTCGGACGCTTCCAGCAGGTCGTGAGGAATGTTCTTGAGAGAGGAATAGACGCTGAAGGCCATGTTCCAAACCTGGCCGGTAAAGATCAATAGCACGGCGCCCAGTTCAAGGCCTATTTGACTGGTGGGAAACAGCGCCACCATGGCCAGCATGACCGGGGGAAGAAAACTCAGCACGGGAATGGATTGCAGCGTATCGAGAAGCGGAATCATGACCCGCTCGGCGGTGGCGTGATGCGCCGCCACATAGCCGTAGGCCACGGCCACGAACAGACTGAGGAGATAGGCGCTCACGATGCGGGCCACGGAGAAGAGCGCATATTGCGGCAGGGCCGCCGCATCCAGGCGAATCACGGGCTGCGAGTTGATGGGACCCGTCCAGTAGCGGGTGAGAGACAGCACTCCGTAAATCAACGCCAGCCCGGCGAGAACGATCGGCAGGTCATTAAGGAGCGGCGGAATCCGCGGGGAGAATGCAGCCCACGGCGGGCCGGCTGGGGTGGCTTTCTCATCCTGCGCCGTCATGCCGGTTCCCGCGCGGCCGCGTCCACGGGAGGCGGCGGCTCATAGAGCTGGATGCGGTCGGCTTGCCGGTCGTAAGTGAGGATATCGCCGTAGCGTCCCCAATTCAGCGCGGTATCGAGTTGCTGCTCCACTTCTTTGTCGGAAAGATGCTCGCGCAGAATGTCGCGGAAAAAGTCGAGCGGCATGGCGTGGTCCGCCTTGGCGGCCAGACAGCTTCGCATTTGCTGAAGGAGGGCCACGTGGGCCAGGGCCTCCTCGCGGAACATGTCCTTGCGAGCGCCGATATCGGCTTCGGCGAAGGCCAGGCCCGCGGGCGTGATTTCCACGTCGCCTTTCTCCAGGCGGGCGAACGAGAGGAGGCTGGCGGCTTCCACAATCGGCAGAAGATCGTCCAGTTCCATGCGCAAGTCGTCGCCAATGCGGTACAAGTCGTCGCGTCCGCCGCGATCTTTAAGAAGCTCGAGCAGGCCGGCGATGGCGCCGCGCCGGGCATGAGGCAGCATCGCATAGGTCTTGGCGGCCGGTGCGAGTCCGGAGGGCGGCTGGGCTTCGAGTTCCGGCTGCGTGAGCATCTTGTAGATGTAGTCCACGTACAAGAGAAACTCCGCCGAGGTGCGCTCGCGAGGTTGAGCCATGGGAACTCGGAAATCCGACCGGATCCTGCCGGGGTTTCGGCCAAGAACCAGAATCCGGTCGGCCAGGAGGACCGCCTCCTCAATGTTATGGGTGACCAGGAATATGGTTTTGGTGGGGATTTTCTTGCCCAGCCACAGCTCCAGCAGTTCGCCGCGTAGTGTTTCCGCCGTGAGCACGTCGAGAGCCGAGAACGGCTCATCCATGAACAGGATTTCGGGCTCCACGGCCAGCGCGCGCGCGAATCCCACGCGCTGCTTCATGCCGCCGGAGAGTTCTTTGGGATAGGCGCTTTCGAATCCCTTCAAGCCAACGGAATCGAGCGTGACCATGGCTTTCCGGCGACGGTCGCGAGGTTCCAGGCCGCAGGCTACCAAAGGAACCTCGACGTTTCCCTGGACGGTGAGCCACGGAAACAGGGCGAAGCTTTGGAACACGATGGCCACATTGGGGCGCGCTAGGGCGAATGGTTCGCCGTGCCACAGGACTTCGCCGCCCGAAGGCGTGGTCAACCCGGAGAGCATCCGCAGGAGCGTGGATTTGCCCGAACCGGAAGGTCCCAAGAGCGCTACAATCAGGCCGGACTCGATGCGCAGATCGAGGGGCGCGATCACCTGGACCGCGCCGCCGCCGGGCCGGTCGAAGCTCTTTTCGACGCGCCGCGCCTCAATAATCGGAGCGGGCGGAGCGGGGACCGGGGCTACGGCTTCGGGCGGCCGGGCGGCTATCTCCGGCGCTTCCACCCCCGCCTGGCCGGAGAGCTCATCCATCAGGTGTTGCCAGGACTGCTCGGGGAGATCGTCGAAGAACATCAGGCGTTCGGCCGGCTTCATCTTCTCGACAATCTCTTTCAGATCGGCGGGCGTCCTGGCGTGCAGAAGAACGTAAGTGTGGAAGTAGGGAAAGATGGGCGCCAGGGCGGCGGCGAATGCGGTGGGAATTCGCCGGAACAGGGTCTCCTGTTCTTCCATCGGCAGGCCGAGAAACACGTCGGCGGCGACGTTGAGATCGAGCCGTTCGAGCAGGGCGACGGCCCGGTCCAACTCACCCCGGGAAAGCATGGCTCGGAACTTGTCGGCGGGAGGCGGACTCACAGTTAAACTAACAGACTACTTCATGTCGGGGTGCGGAGGGCTGCGAAATCAACCGCTCTCTGACGTTCGCGGCTCGGTTGAGTGTCGCGGTGCGGGGCGAACTCGCCAATTCTTGAGAGGGCTTGCCTAGCGGTGCGCGGCCAATTCGCCGGTTTTTGAGGGGGCGGAACGGTAGCCGTCCAAATTCACGATGAAGACGTCCTCGCCGGCCCAAGGCCCCAGGCCGGCCGAACCGGCGCCGCGGGCGATGGCCTGGACTGCCTCGTCGGCCGCCGTTTGGTCTTCCACCACGATTTCCAGCCTCAACCTGACCCGCGAGGTGCGGTACTGGGCTCCGCGGTAGACATTCGCTTGCGGGCGCCGCAAATCGGACACCTCGCCGGCGGACATCAGGCGAGCCTCGGTGCCCGACAGCGCATCCTGGACGGCCAACAGCGTTTCCGGGCGGATCATTGCCACGATCAGCTTCATTGCCCCTCCTTCAAGACCCACGCTTCCATGTTCGAGCTTAGCCTTCAAGGCCTCAAAAAGTCGTAGAGAAGCCATTCGGAAGTTATAAAGATCGGGGGGCGGTTCCGTACTATCCTGGGGACTGATGTCGTTCCTGGCCGAGTTTTGGCGATTTCTGCGCGTTCGAAAGAAATTCTGGCTGCTGCCGCTGGTCCTGATGATGATCCTCTTTGGGACGCTGTTGCTTCTGGCGGAGAGCAGCGCGCTGGCGCCTTTCATCTATACTCTATTCTGAGGTCTGGAGAAAGGAGAATGACCATGATACAGGCCGGAAACGCCGATATCGGCTGGGACCACAAAAGGAAGAATTGGGTCGTGAGCATCCACGTGGGAGAGCAGGTGATCAAGCGGCCGCCGGACCAGGCTGTGCCCGCGGACGCCGGTGACGACCTGCTTCGGGCCGCGGCCATCGAAACCGCTCGGGAGGACGGGTACGAAGTCCGTCCGGAGAGCGTGACTATCGTCCGGCTATAACGCGGACGCGGCGCGTTGGCTTCTGAAGCCTTTCACAGGTGGAGCGGGCCGGCTGGCCAGGAAGGCCAGGAAGTCCTGCTCCGTCACCGCGCTGGGGCAAGCTTCCCCGGCGACCGCGGCCCCAAGCGCCCCGGTGAGCATGTGCAGGCACAGGGCCGGACCGTCCTGAAGCCTCAGCTTGTGCCGGCTGAACAGCGCCACATCGGTATCCAGGGAAAAGTGCTCCGTCAGCCGTCCGGGAGTGAATCTTTCGAAACGGTACGTCCGGACAGCGCCAAGCTGGTCGAACCCCATGTATCGAAGCCTGCGTATGTCCCGATAGGTATCGTCGGAGAAGTGGATCGCCGCGGATTGCCGCACCGACACATTGATGGCTTTGGGAGGCGAACCGCCGTCGGCTTCGAAATTGACCATTTTTCCCGCGCTGAGCGCAGCGACATCGTACGCGAGCACCGCGGCCGCGGCGAAATCGAAGGAGCCTCCCTCGTCGGACAGGATCGCTCCGGATGAGCCTTTGCCGCTAAACCACGTGATTGTGCCGTGCATCGTCTTTCCTCTCCATCGTTCGCGGGTTGGCTAAGGAATGGGTCCGAGAGGCCCGACTTAGTTCAGGCTACCCGAAGAGGGAGTGGGAAAGCTCGGCTCAGTTACCACCATAGCTCCTTGCAGGGGCGGTTGAGAATTGTCCAATACAAGATGATCCTGAAAAAGGACTTGATTCCAACACAAGAA
>CAYWHA010000041.1:0-47000 GCA_964457555.1 uncultured Solibacteraceae bacterium | reverse complement strand
GGTCTACGACCGCCTCCAGCGCCGCATCAATTCCATCCAGCGCAACTACCTCCGCGCCCTTAAGGAACTCCAGAGCCTGGAAAAGGCCGAAGCCGCTGACCAGGAACCAGAATCGAATCAACAACCTATCCCCGAAATTGGCTTCGTTCCTGAAACCTCCGAAATCCATCCAGAGTCTATTGACCAGATGGGGCAGGCGCCACCGCCCGCCAATCTTCCCCCGCTGCCGCCGCTCGCGCCGTCCGCGGAACCGCTGCCGCCGGCTTTCTAGCCGCCCCGGCCCTAAAAATCGGCCTCCTGAGACCCTTCAGGCGGGCCATTGTCCAGCCCTTCCAATTCCGCGTGCAACAGAACCCTCTCTCCACGCCGCACCTCAGCTCTTAGGCTTCTTCAGAAATCGATAAATTCCGTATGCCAGCGCCCCTCCGGCAGCCGCCCCCAACCCGATCGCAACGCCCGCCGACAACGCCGTCGCAGCCCCTTGCGCCGCCAGCTCCAGGACGCCCACCGTTGCCCCGCCGACTCCCCCGACACCCGCGCCGGCGCTCGCCACCGCCGCCGCCGTAGCCTTGTCCTTTTCGTTCTCAGTCATTAGCTCCTCCGCCCGCTCTACTGAAATCGATCATAGCGCCGTGGCGCTGGTACTCAGGGGTTATAAGAGTTAAGGACCCTTATAGTACCTACAGTACTTTCGCGGACACACGTACTCCAGCGCATACTCGAATAGGACTGGATATCGCCCCATGCAATGCATCGACCTGCAACTGCTCGACGCCAATAACAACAGACCGCCCGGCGAAGTCGGCGCTTGTGCCTGCCCGCCCGTCCGGCCTCGCGCCGACCGGTTCTACGCAGCCGTCGGCCTGCGGTTGGCGGCCCTGCCGCTCAGGCGGTTCCATACCGACGCAACTCCCCCTCCTCGCGCAGTCCACAAGACCCGGCCCCTCATTACCGCAGAGTCCGCCGCGCCAGCCGCAAGCTGACCGCGGGGCAGGCCCTTCCGCCTGCCATTCATCTTGTGAGTCCGGCGTTTCCGCGCGGCCGGCGCCCATTCCTAACTATCGGCCCGTCCGCCGTTCACCTGTAGTCCGTTTTCGCCTCTCCGCTGCGATACTGAGACCATGAGCGTGGTTCACACCATCGAAGGCACGGGAGCCCCGGCCGCATCCTTGTTCACGCCTCTCAAGGTCCGCGCGATTACCCTGCGCAACCGCATCGCCGTCTCACCCATGTGCCAGTACTCAGCGGAGGATGGCTTCGCCGGCGACTGGCACCTCGTTCACCTTGGCAGCCGCGCCGTAGGTGGCGCCAGCCTCGTCCTCATGGAGGCCACCGCCGTCGAACCGCGCGGCCGTATTTCGCCCGCCGATACCGGCATCTGGAAGGACGAGCACATCGATCCCCTCTCGCGCATCGCGCGCTTCTTACGCGCCCATGGCGCCGCCGCCGGCATTCAGCTTGCCCACGCCGGCCGCAAAGCCTCCACTCCCCCGCCCTGGCAAGGCGGCGGCGTGATTGCGCCCGAAGCTGGAGGATGGCAGCCCGTTGCGCCCAGCCCTATCCCCTTCCAGCCCGGCGGTCCAGCTCCATGTGAGCTGTCCATCCCCGAAATCGGCGCCATCGTCGACGCGTTCCGCTCCGCCGCCGTCCGTGCGGCCCAGGCCGGTTTCCAGGTCGCCGAAATCCATGCCGCCCACGGCTATCTCATCCATCAGTTCCTCTCCCCTCTCAGTAACCGCCGAACCGATGAATACGGCGGCTCCTTCGAACATCGCGTCCGCTTCGCCCTGGAAGTAATCCGCGCCGTTCGATCCGCATGGCCGGAAACCCTGCCCCTCTTCCTGCGCATCTCCGCAACCGACTGGGTCGAAGGCGGCTGGGACCTCGATCAGTCCGTCGAGCTGTCGCGGCGCGTGCGCGAACTCGGTGTGGACCTCATCGATTGCTCCTCCGGAGGCGCGTCGCCCGAACAGCGCATCGCGCTCGCGCCGGGCTACCAGGTCCCCTTCGCCGAGCGCATCCGCCGCGAGACCGGCATTCTCACCGGCGCCGTCGGCCTCATTACCACCGCCGAACAAGCCGCTGAGATCGTTCGCTGCGGCCAGGCCGACCTCGTCCTCTTGGCCCGCCAGTTCCTGCGCGATCCGTACTTCCCGCTGCACGCCGCCCGCGAACTGGACGAGCATGTGGACCCGCCGGTGCAATACCTGCGGGCGTTTACGAAATGAGAAATCCCATGCCGCCGAAGCCCATCCTGATTCGCGTGCATCCCGATGACAATGTCGCCATCGTCGCGAACGAAGACGGCCTGCCCGCCGGCGCCATTTGTCCTGGCGGTCTGACCTTGCGGGATCACATTCCGCAGGGGCACAAGGTCGCCCTCCGCGAGATCCCCGAGGGCGCTTCCATCACGCGTTATGGCGCCACCATCGGCTATGCGGCTCGCCCCATTGCGGCCGGTAGCTGGGTCCAGGAATCGCTTGTCATTCTGCCCAAGCCTCCGGTCATGGCGAGCCTTCCCATCGCCACCCGCCTGCCCGCCCCATTGCCGCCGCTCGAAGGCTACGCGTTTCAAGGCTTCCGCAACGCCGATGGCACGGTCGGTACAAAGAACGTCCTTGGCATCAGCACCAGCGTGCAATGCGTGGCCGGCGTGGTCGATTTCGTGGTCGCGCGCATCAAGGCCGAACTCCTGCCCAGGTACCCCAATGTCGACGATGTCATCGGCCTGAACCACTCTTATGGCTGCGGCGTCGCCATCGATGCGCCCGCCGCCATCGTCCCCATCCGTACCCTGCGCAACCTCGCCCTCAACCCGAATCTGGGCGGCGCGCTCATGGTGATCGGCTTGGGTTGCGAGAAGCTCCAGCCCGAACGCCTCCTGCCTGATGGAGCGGCCGGCGCTGACTTTCCCATCCTGCGTCTTCAGGACGAGCGCTTTCAAGGCTTCGGCGAAATGGTCTCCGCCATCATGGAAATGGCCGAAAAGCGCCTTCGGGAACTCGACCGCCGGCGCCGCGAAACCTGTCCCGCTTCCGACCTGGTCGTCGGCCTACAGTGCGGAGGCAGCGACGCCTTCTCCGGCGTCACCGCCAATCCGGCGGTTGGTTTCGCCGCCGACCTCTTGGTTCGCGCCGGCGCCACCGTCATGTTCTCGGAAGTCACCGAGGTCCGTGACGCCATCCACCTGCTCACCCCGCGCGCCGCCGATGAGGAAGTCGGACGCGCCCTCATCCGCGAAATGCAGTGGTACGACCAATACCTCGAGCGCGGCGGCGCCGATCGCAGCGCTAACACCACCCCCGGCAATAAGACCGGAGGCCTCGCCAATATTGTCGAAAAGGCCCTTGGCTCCGTCGTCAAGTCCGGGTCCACTCCCATCGTCGACGTGCTGTCTCCCGGCGAGAAAGTCCGCCGCAAAGGCCTCGTCTTCGCCGCCACTCCGGCCAGCGATTTCATCTGCGGAACGCTCCAATTGGCCTCGGGAATCACCCTTCAGGTCTTCACCACCGGCCGCGGCACCCCTTACGGACTGGCCATGGCGCCGGTCGTCAAAGTGGCCACCCGATCCGCCTTAAGCCGGCGCTGGCACGATCTGATCGATGTGGACGCTGGCCAAATCGCCACCGGCGCCGCCACCATCGAACAGGTCGGCTGGGAAATCTTCCACCTGATTTTGGAGGTCTCGAGTGGCCGTAAGAAGACCTGGGCTGACCAATGGGGCCTCCAGAACGCGCTGACCTTATTCAACCCGGGCCCGGTTACTTGACCGGCATGACGACCACGGTTTGGTTCAGATCCGGCGCCGTGGCAGGCCAGACCACCCTTCTTCCCGTGGCGGTTTCCACCTGGATGTAGTACTCCATGTCGCTCCCGGCCGGCGGGAGACTCAGCGTGTAAACCGCGCGGCCAACGTGTGTGAGCGCCACTTCGTGAAAGCTCTTCCCGCCCAGCGTGCGCCAGAAAGCGGAGGCCTTCTTAACCGGTTGTCGGTCGATGGCAATTGCCTTGATGTGCAAAGCCTCGCCCTTTTCCGCCAGGGTACGGACGGCCGGCACAATGACGCGGGCGGGGCCGGCATAGTTCTTGGCGGGCTCCACGGATGCCGGCAGCGGCTTGCCGAGCGCCTTCACCATCTCCTCGTCGTGGGCGCTCAGGAAGTTCAGAGTTCCCCTGCTGTGCTGTTCCAGATTGGCAAGCGTGCCGAGTTCGCCCGGAGTGCCGGCGGCGGCCATCTGGAAAGCCATCATCCGCTCCCATGCGCGCGCCAGCGCAATGCGCGTCGAAAGCGCCAGATCGAAATCCTTGGCCGCGACGGCCTTGTCAAGCTCGCCGCGCATACAGCCTGCTTCGGCCAGCGCCGCCATGTAGCGATAGGTATCGAGCCAGTAGTCGAAGCGCTCCAGGTTGCCGGCCCCTTGGACTTTCGAGCGCAGCGCGGCAAGTTCATCCACGAAGGCATACTTCTTCTTCACCTCCGTCCACGGCGCGGGGTTGGCGACAATGCCGCCAGGCCCCTTCTGCCAGGACGTCGGTTCGGCAAGGTTGACCCCGTCGATGCGCGCAAGGATGCGGCCTGCCGGTTCCGCAACCGGGGCTCCGAAATTGGCGCCGGCGAAGTCCAGGTAGAAATCGTCCACCGGCATGGCGCGGTTCTTCAGCGGATTCGCGTTCTGATTGGCCGCTCCACCGGCCGGTTCCGGAGGCTGCGGCGGGACGGGGCTGATATCGAAATCGCCGGGTACCCAAGACTGGTCCCACGCCGCGGCGGCCAGCGCGGCAATGTTTCCCGCCATGATTTTGGTGCGCCAGTGGATACCCAGCAGCCCCGTACAGCCCAGGCGGCGGGCATCGGCGGCATCGTAACGCAGGCGGCCCACCCACGGCTGCGGAGCGGTCAGATTCGGGTCGTTTTCGAGCCACGGGATCACCCACTTCGGCCGGCCTTGGACGTTGGCAAAGCCGCGCTCGTCGGGAGCGTGCCCCGTCACCCGGTTGATCGTACTCATGGGGACGTCCGCGGGAAGGATGCGGTCGAGCGCCGCGCGGTCGTTCTGCGGGCCGAGCACCCAGCCGGAGGTTGCCAGGGTGAATGGCTTGCCGGTGTTCTTGAGCGCGTCGAGGGCCGCCTGTATGTCCGCGACCGTGGCCTCGAATTGCCCCGGTTTGTCGCCGCCCCACGTCCATTCTTCGGGCGTCCAGAGCCAGTAGTAATCCACGGGGTAGAGCGCGGCGATGCGCTGGAACATCCCCTCATAAAGCTCGCGCACCGTAGCGGGATTCTTGGGATCTTTGCCCTGCGCCTGCAAGCGCTCCTGCACCAGCTTCGGAATGGTAAGCGGCGTCTCCGTGCCGGTGCAGGTCTTGACGCCGAGCGACCGGGCCTCGGCGAAGGCGGCGCGCAACATCTCGCCGGCCTGATTGAACAGCCGGTTGGAATCGGCGGGCGTCGCGGGGGAAGGCATCATGCCTTTCATCACCGCCGGTCCGAAGTCGTCCGATTCGAACAGCAGGTTGGCGCCGCCGGAGAACTCGGAGGTCTTCATGGCTGAGTAGCCCCACATGCCGTTGCGCGCCGTGTTGGCCCACTGGGACGGGTAGGAGAACCCGGCGGCGCCGCCATCGCTAAGGTCGCCGGGCTGGCCGATCCAGACTCCGGGCTCGGGTCCGACCTGGCCTTCGGGGTAATTGTGCAGGCCGAGAAAGTTCATACGCAGCTTCGGAAGCTGGGCAACGTAGGCAAGATAGTCGTCGCGGTCCCACCAGTCGGGACCTTCGGGGAAGTCGTGAAAGGGCTGGATGCCGCGGGTATCGAAGAGAGGCTTGCCGTGCTCGTCGAGCTGCGGAATGGCGGGTGGAATCTTGCCGTCGGGGATGACGTCCCCGTGGAGGTAGAAGCGTACGCCCAACCGCTCCGCGAAGCGGTACGCGGCGTAGAGGGTTCCGGTATCGCCGCCACCCAAAAGATAGGCCGTGCGCCCCTTCGTTTCGAGTACGTACTCCTCCGGACCGAGGCCGCGGCTCGCGTCTTTGCGCACCACGATGGCGTCGCCAGAGACAGGCGCGTCGCTGTTTACGATGGCCGGGAGCTGTCCCGTGCGCAGGTAGAAATAGCGGCGGACCTCGCGCGCCGCGAGGGTCTCCATGGCCGACGGCTTGGCCGGGGAGACAATCCGGATCTGGGCCAGCGCCGCCAAGGGCAGAAGCAGAAGCGCGAGAGACTTGCTCATCTTCGCCATCGTAACAATCGGCCCGCCCCGCCCGCCCGTGCATTTCTTTGAGAACTTTCCTCCCCGCCGCGCACTACATATCGATACCCTTTCCTAACCGTGCCACTCTTTAAAACGCAAAGCGCCGCTATCTACGGCATCGATGCCCGCCCGATCGATGTCGAAGTCGATATGCACGCCACCGGCAACCCGCGAGACTCCGTAACCGTAGGGATGCCGGACACGGCGGTGCGCGAAAGCCGGGAACGCATTCGATCCGCCATCCTCAATTCCGGATTCGCGTATCCCAATAAGTCTTTCACCATCAACCTGGCGCCGGCCAATGTGCGCAAGGAGGGGGCCGGATTCGATCTTCCCATGGCGGTCGGGCTGTTGGGCGCCATGGGCGCCGTGCATGGGCTGGACGGCCACATGTTCGTCGGCGAACTCTCGCTCGATGGCGCCGTGCGGCCGGTGCGGGGCACGCTTTCCGTGGCGGTTTGCGCGCGCGACAGGGGGATTCGGAACCTCATCGTGCCTGCCGAGAACGCCTCCGAAGCAGCCGTGGTGGAGGGCGTCCGCGTGTTTGGCGTGAAGTGCCTGGCCGAGGTGGTCGCGCTGCTCACGCGGCCCCTGGAGTTTCAGCCGGCCGCGCCGAACGGCAACGGGCGCGTGGCGGAAGTGGCCGCCGCGCCCGATTTCCGCGACGTACGCGGCCAGACGATGGCCAAGCGGGCGCTGGAAGTGGCGGCGGCAGGCGCGCACAATGTGCTCATGATCGGGCCGCCCGGGTCGGGCAAGAGCATGTTGGCGAAACGCTTTGCCGGCATCCTGCCGCCGCTGACTTTTGAGGAAGCCCTGGAGACCACCAAGATCCATAGCGTCGCCGGGCAACTGCGCGGCGGCGCCGGATTGCTTCACGAACGGCCGTTCCGGGCCCCCCACCATAGCATTTCCGACGCCGGATTGATTGGCGGCGGCTTAGGCGCGCCGAGGCCCGGCGAGGTGAGCCTGGCGCATAACGGCGTCTTGTTTCTCGACGAGCTGCCGGAGTTTCCGCGCGACGTTCTGGAGATGCTGCGCCAGCCGATTGAAGACGGGCAGGTGACCATTGCGCGCTCCAACATGTCCATTTGCTTCCCGGCCACGTTTACTTTGGTCACGGCCATGAATCCGTGCATGTGCGGCTTTAGCGGCGATACCACACGGGAGTGCCGCTGCACTCCGGCGATGGTGCAGCGGTATCTGGGCAAGATCAGCGGCCCGCTGCTCGACCGCATCGATATTCACGTGGAAGTGCCCGCCGTGCCTTACAAGGAACTGCGCGGAGACGGGGCCTCCGAATCGTCCGCCGACATCCGCGTGCGCGTGGACCGGGCTCGCGCAGTGCAGCGGGACCGCGGATATTACAACTCCGCGATGCCCGCGCGCATGATTCGCAAGCAGTGCGCGCTCGACGATGCCGGCGAACGCACCCTGGAGATGGCCGTTCGGCGTTTGGGCCTCTCAGCGCGCGCCCACGACCGCATTCTGAAGGTGGCGCGAACCGTGGCCGATCTGGATGAATCGCCGAACGTCACCGCCAAACACCTGGCGGAAGCCGTGCAGTACAGGAGTCTGGATAGGAACTACTGGACCTGACCGTTGACGGCCGATTCTGCCGATGACGCCGGCGCTTGCGTACCGGGCTGCGGCGCCGTAGTCTAACGGGGTATGGGCAGCCTCGACGCAACCGGGCGCGAATCCGGCGCAACCAGAAGGACATTCATGCAGGTGACGGCGGCAGGGCTCGGCCTGACCGCGTCGTCCCAGGTTCTGACGGGGACCCCCGCCAGCGACCGCCTTCAGTTCGGCTTCATTGGCTTGGGAGGCCAGGGGACTTCCCGGCTCAACGAGTTCATGAAGCACCCCGACGTGGACGCCGTCGCGGTGTGCGATGTGGACCAGACGCACCTGGACCGCGCGGCGGAGGCTGTGGAAAAGACGCAAGGACGTAAGCCCGAGAAGTTTCGCGACTTCCGGAAACTGATCGACCGCAAGGATATCGACGCCGTCATGATCGCAACTCCGGACCATTGGCACGCGCTGCCGGCGATCTATGCCTTCCAGGCCGGCAAAGACGCTTTCGTAGAGAAGCCGCTGAGCTATTCGATCGGCGAAGGCCGGGCCATGGTGAATGCCGCGCTAACAGGCCGGCGCATTTCGCAGATGGGAAACCATATTCACAATGACCTGCCTACGTACCGGCGCGTGGTGGAGATTGTCAAATCCGGCGCTCTGGGCGCCATTCGACGCGTAGACTGTGCGTTGACGACCGGCACTACGCCGCTCGGCAGGCCGGCCGATGCTACGCCGCCTCCGGAACTGGATTACGACTTCTGGCTCGGTCCGGCGCCCCAACGGCCGTACAATCCGCTCCGATCCCACTTCAATTACCGCTATTTCTGGGACTATTCGGGCGGCGCCCTGATCGACTTCTGGTGCCACTACATGGATGTCGTCCACTGGGCGCTGGACCTGAAGGCGCCGAAGAGCGTCGCCGCGGCGGGCGGACGGTGGGCTGTGGATGACATGGCGGAGACTCCCGACAACATGGGTGTGCTGTGCGAGTTCCCGAACCTGATTCTTACCTGGACGCTGCATCCACTGGGCCGCGCCGGCTACGACGCCATGGGTAGCAGTGTGATCTTTCAGGGGTCCGACGCTACGCTCGTGACCAACTACAACCGGTACGAAGTATACATTAAGGGCAAGCGGGACGAGGGCTTCAAACCCCCGGCGCCGAGCATCCCGGATTCTCCGGGACACGTGCGCGAGTTCCTCGATGGGATCAAGTCGCGCACGCGCGCCTCGTGCGACATCGAGTATGGATTCCGAGTCACCAAAGGCGGGCTGCTGGCGAATATCGCGTACCGAACGGGAGAGCGGCTATATTGGGATGACGACCGCGAACAATTCACCGGGCGCACGGAGGCCAACCGGTACGTGACCCGGCAGTACCGGGCGCCCTGGACACTCGGATAGCAGAACGACCCGGCGCCGGCGATTCGAGGCCAGGCTGCTCAGCAGTCGACGTGATCCGCGAAGAAACGGTCGATAGATGCGCGCATCTTCGCCGAGACGCCGGCGGGAAGGGACTTCATCTCCGCGGGGGACAGGGCTCGGAAGTTCTTGGCCACCGCCAGGTTAAAATCCACATGCGCCAGTTCCGGCATCCCCACCGTGGTGGCGGCGACCGGCAAGGACATGGCATACCGCAGAAGGATCTCCGGCGGCGCCTGCCCGAGGAGCTTTTCCTGCGCGAACACCTTCATCGCCGTCAGCCCCATCTTCTTCTGGAGCGCGACCGGCATGGCCACCGCCTCGAAACCCGACGCTCCCGTCATGCCTTCGCCGGGCTTATTGGACGGCGCGTCGTTGCCGATCTGCCCTACGTTCAGCGCCATCTGAGTGGAGTCGAAGTTGTGGCGAGTGAGGGCCGTCTTCAGCACCTGGGGGTTGGCGTGGCAGGTTACCCCGATGAACCTGGTCATCTTCTGTTCCTTTGCGTGGAGCATCGCCTTCAACTGTCCGTTGGGAGCTTCGATGGCGGCCAGGTCACGCTCGTCGCCCAGGGCGTGGATGTGCATCAGGTCCACCTGGCTCACACCCAGGTTCTTGAGCGAGTGTTCTATGATCCGCATGGCGTCATCGTAGGAACGGTCGCCGCCAATCTTGGTCACCAAGAAGAAGTTCTTCGGGTGCGCCTTGAGAAACTGGCCGACCCACTGTTCGCTCTGCCCATCGCCATAGGACGCCGCCGTATCCACATAATTGACGCCGCCTTTCAGCGCTCGTTCCAATGCGGTGAGCGCCTTGTCGGGATCTTTGTAGGCGAGCCAGCGGCTGCCACATCCGAAGGCCAGCAGCGAAACCCGCTGCCCCGTGCTGCCGAGCATGCGCATGGGCATCCCGGTCTGAGCGTCAATCTCGGCAGCGATGGCGCTCCAGGCGGCGGAAGCCAGAAAGCCGCGTCGGGTAATTCGCATCATGGGGGCCTCCCGGTCCCTCAGAATTATGCTACCCCAGCCGGCCGCACCTCGCCTAACGCCCGCCTGGGCCTTCACCAAACCAGGCCGCCGCCACCGGTCCGACCTTGGCGCCCGCTATGCGAACGGCGGCAAGAGACCTAAATAATCGGCGCGGCACGCCGATGAGAAATATGAAGGCGCCCTCAAAAGAAATTGGAAAAATAGGATGACGGCCGCGAAGAAGCTGCTTCTCTGCCTTGGTTTGTTCCTTGGCGTCGGGGCCATCGTGGCTACAGCATCGCTCGAAACGGCGAGAGGTCTCAACGCGGAGGTCGAGACAACCATTTCCATTGGCGCCGGCAAACTGGCCGTCGCCGACGCTTATTCGCGTACTTTGTGGATATGCTCGTTGGCTCTGGTTACGCTCTGTGGGCTTGGCATCCGCGGATATTTTTGCCTTCGAAGCTTGAGTAGAATCCTAAGACAAGCGGCTTCGCAGCTAGACAAAGGCGCCGCGCGGGTAGCCGGTTCCGCCGCTCAGATTTCTTCCGCGAGCCTATCGCTCGCCCGAGGGTCGTCGGAGCAGGCCACTGCGATTGAAGAGATATCGGCCTCGCTAACCGAGGTCTCCTCTAAGACGCATCTAAACGCCGATGCAGCGCGTGAATCGGCGCAACTTATGGGTGACGCCCAGAAGGCAGGCGGGAGCGTTCGTGAGGCCATGGAGGGAATGGCGGCCTCAGTAGGCAAGATCCACGAAGCGAATAGCCAAATCGCGCGCGTGCTGCGGTCCATTGACGAAATTGCATTTCAAACCAGTATTCTCGCGCTCAATGCGGCGGTTGAGGCTGCCCGGGCCGGGGAAGCCGGCGCTGGGTTTGCCGTAGTCGCCGATGAGGTCGGCAACCTAGCGCAACGTTGCGCAACCGCGGCTAGAGAGACCGCTCAAATCGTCGAGGGCGATGGGACGTCGGCGCATGTTACCAGCGCGCGGATGGATGCTGTCCGCGCCAGTTGGGCCAAGAGCGGCAACATTCGCGACCGTGTCAAGACGCTCTCCGATGCCATCGCCGACGATTGCGTCCATCAGGATCGCGGTCTCCAGGAAATTAACCGCGTCGTTTCCAACATGAGTTCCGCGACCCAGCACACCGCCGCCCAAGCAGGAGAAACGGCTTCCGCTAGTGAACAACTGGCCGCGCAAGCAAGCGTGTTGACGTCGGTTGCCGAGCAGGTCATGGCTCTCGTCGGAGCGAGGCGGTAGAGCGGGGGTCTGCGGTTCATCCGGAAGCCACTTACCCGGTGGCGCTCGCAGGGAAGGTCCGTCGCGCGCACCGTTGGGCGCCACGTGTGTGCGTTACCATAAGTTATCCGATGTCTCGATCCTGGCTGCTCATTTGTTTCGCGGTTTCCATGGCCGCATTTCAGAAGCCTTCGCCCTTCCCGGACATAGAGAAGACACGATCTAACCCATCCGTACCGGCGCCGCCGGCGGTTGAGAAGAAGGCGGCCGCACCGCCTTCGACCGACGCCGGACCCGGCGCTCCCGCTACGGCCGAGGTAGGACTTGCATCGTTCTGCGGCACGGAGAAAGACGGCCGTCGAACCGCTACCGGCGAGGCGTTCGACAGCAACGCTTTGACCGCGGCGCATCCCCGACTTGCCCTCGGCAGCCGGGTGAAAGTCACCAACATCTCTAACGGCAAGTCCGTAACGGTTCGGATCAACGACCGGTTTCGATCGGCCCGCACCGTGATTCTGTTAAGCCACCGCGCGGCGCAGGAGCTCGACTTCATTGCCGCCGGCTCCGCTCAGGTCAGGATCGAGCCTGTGGAATAGGGACCGTGCGAACGTGACGACGGCAGCGGCGAAGGCGCAGTACTCGGCGATGGTGCTAGGCGCGACGGGGAATGTGGGCGGACGCATCGTGCGGCTTCTGATCGAGAACCCGCTGTGCAAGAAGGTGGTGGTAGTGACGCGCCGCAAGACGGACGCCTTCGCCGGCCCGAAGGTCTGCGAGGCGGTTGTCAACATGGACCGGCTCGAAGAGGAGGTTGCGCCACACGCCCACGGAATCGATGTCGCGCTGGCCGCGTTCGGCGTCGGCAAGGGCAGCGCGAAGATGCCCGAGGAGGAACTGCGCAAGATCGAAATCGCCTACCCGCTGGCCTTTTGCCGCGCCGCCAAGGCTGGAGGCGCGCGTGTGTGCGGGGTCATGACAGCAGCGGGCGCGGACCCCGAGGCTGGGATTAAGTTCGCGAGGATCATCGGCGAGAAGGAGAAGGCCGTCGAGTCCGTCGGGTTCGACTTCCTTGGAGTCTACCGTCCCGCCGTCATTCTCGGCAACTCCAACACGCCGGGCGCGCTTGGCTACGTCATGCCACTGCTGCACTGGGCCATGCCATCCAGGTACCACTCGATCCACAAGAACGACCTTGCGCGCGCGATGGTGGCGCGGTCGGAGCAGGCGTTCCTGGCGATCGCGCAGGGCAACGCTCCCAGGGAGGCGACCGTGGAGATCCTGGAGTACAAGGAGATGAAGCGCTTCTTCGTCGAGGGCGAGAGCGACGAGCGTTGAAGCAACCGCTCTCTTACGTTCGCGGCTCGGTTCAGAGTGCTCGGCGCGGTTGCCCGACGTGCGCAGTTGCCCGACGTTCGCGGTTGCCCGGCGCTTTCCGCAGTACGCTAGGAGAATGGATTCAGGCGCAGAGGCAGAGCCACGAAAGAACCGGCGGACCGCAAGACTAACCCCCGGAGCCGGTATCAGTCCGATTCTTCGACAGCACATCACTCGGGCGGCGAAGAAGATCCTCGCGGCTCACGAGGCCGAGCTGGCGGATGGCGCAAAAGCAGATCAGGCAGCCCGATTGTTTCGAAGCATCATACGACAGGACGGGAAAACGGCGCTCCCGTTCCAGGAGATGCCCGCCGTTTTTGGCGAGGGCGTGGCAGCCCTGGTAGGCGACCTTGGCGCCTTGCTGAGCGATGCCATTCACGCAGGAACAACGTTGTGGGCGCCATCGCTCACGGCAATCGCCCAGGAGTGGGTAGCCACGATGGAGACATCGCCACCGCAACCCTCAGCAGCGCCACTCGCCGTCCCGGCCCCAGAGCCGCCGCCCGCAAGCCCCGAAGAAGTGAGGCTGCGACGATTTCTCAATCAGTTCATGCCTATGATCGTGAAATCCCTGAATCAAGGCGGCGACGGCTATGGACTGGCCGCAACAACGATCGCTCTGTTCGGACGTTCCACGTACGATCAGGCCGCGAGTCTCGGCAAGGACAAGGTGATGCGAATTGTCAGAGCGGAGCCTAGCCTGTGGGGCCAAGTGGCGCCCATCGAATCCAAGTTCAGCAGATTCCTGGACGAATTCATGGGTTACGACGCGTGGGCCGAAAAACAGGCGCGGTAAGACATGCCCGCGTGCATACTCCGGTTTTCACGCCGCGGCTTCCATGGTCTTGGCTGCCGGGTCAGGCTTCGGGACGCTATTGATGGTCTTCAGAATGCGCGAGACGATCTGGTAGGGATCGCCTTCCGAGTTCGGGCGGCGATCTTCCAGATAGCCCCGGTAACCGTTCCTGACGAAGTTGACAGGCATCCGGATGGAAGCGCCACGATCTGAGAGACCGTAGCTGAACTTGTCAATGGCTTGGGTTTCGTGCAGGCCGGTTAAACGCAGATGGTTATCCGGGCCGTACACAGCGATGTGCTCGGGAACGTGCCGGGCGAACGCCGCCATGAGGTCTTCAAAGTACTCCTTGCCGCCTACTTCGCGCAGGTATTTCGTCGAGAAGTTGCAGTGCATACCGGAACCATTCCAGTCGCCCTTGATGGGCTTGCAATGCAACTCGACATCGACCCTATATTTCTCGCAGAGACGCATCAGCAAGTACCGGGCGATCCAGGTGTCGTCAGCGGCCTTGGCGGAGCCCTTGGCGAAGATCTGAAATTCCCACTGGCCTTTGGCGACCTCAGCGTTGATGCCCTCGTGATTGATGCCGGCGTTCAGACACAGTTCCCAGTGTTCCTCGACGATTTGACGCGCCAGGCTGCCCATGTACTTGTAACCGACGCCGCAGTAGTATGGCCCTTGAGGAGTGCTGGGGTGGCCGGCTTCCGGAAAACCGAGAGGACGCCCGTCTTGAAAAAGGAAGTACTCCTGCTCAAGACCGATCCACAAGTCAGGGTCGTGCTCGATGGTTGCGCGCGCGTTGCTGGAATGCGGCGTGCCATCGGGGTGCATCACCTCGCTAAGAACGATATAAGCGTTCTTGCGGCTACTATCGGGATATAGAGCCGCGGGTTTTAGCACGCAGTCCGAGCTTCTGCCTTCGGCCTGCATGGTGGAACTGCCGTCAAAACCCCAGTTAGGGAGATCGGCAAGGGTGGGCGGCTGCGCAAATTCCTTAAGCAGGCTCTTGCCGCGAAGGCCGGGAACGGGACGTTTACCGTCGAGCCAGATATACTCGAGTTTATATTTAGTCATAGCCATTGGGAAGACCGGTCAAGTACAGGACCTTATGATGACCTAGGGTATTTCGCCGCCGGCCAGACGTGGGCGCGGGGCGCGGACGATCGGTTATCTATCGGGCGGGCTCAAAGCCTATCCCAGTAACCCGTCCAACTTTCCTTACAGTATGGACGATCGTGCCGCTCGCGGCAAGGTTTTTTGCGGCAATGGCAATCGCTTTTTTCTATGGACTAGATATCAGGACTGAATCGGGCCGGAGCCGCACGTTGCCTTGCCGGCGGCCGCGAATTATCATGTTATGGTATAGTACCGGAAGTCGCTACAGCCTTTCACTACGATGATGCAACTGCCCTCGCGTCTCGGCAAGTATGAGCTTCAGGAATTCCTCGGCGGCGGGATGTCGCACGTTTACCGGGCCTTCGATACGGTCATCGGACGAACGGTCGCGGTAAAGATTCTGACCGAGCAGGCGGCGCAGGATACCGAGGCGCGCGACCGCTTTCTGACGGAAGCGCGCACCGCGGCCAAGGTAACCCACGAGAACGTAATCAGCATTTACGATTTCGGCGTGGATGAGGAGAAGGGTCTGTTCATGGTGATGGAGTTCCTGCAGGGTGAAGACCTGCGGCACGCCATCAAGGACGGCCATACGGGCGACCTTCGCAGCAAGCTCAAGATTGCGCTCCAGACCGCGCGGGCGCTCGATTTCATCCACAAGAACAAGATCATCCATCGCGACATCAAGCCGGAGAACATCCACATCAACGGCGCCGGGCTGGTGAAGCTGATGGATTTCGGAATTGCCAAGACCGAAGACTTCTCGCGCACCCAGCCGGGTTATGTGCTGGGGACGCCCTATTACATGGCGCCCGAACAGGTGCGGGGAGAGCCGCTCACCGGCCTGGTGGATGTATACGCCTTCGGGGTTCTGCTGTTCGAGCTGCTGACGGGGCAGAAGGTTTTTGCGGCGGACTCGGTGGACCGGATCTTCTATAGCATCCTGAATGTTCCCCTGGATGTGGCGCCGCTACGGAGTGCGGACGTGCCCGAGCCGGTGATCCAACTGGTGGCGTCCTGCAACGCGAAAGCGGCGGCGGACCGGCCGCAGGGCTTCGCTCCCATTATCGCCGAGCTGGAGCGCATGATTGGCGGGGTTACGGCGGAAACGCCGGTGGTGGTAGCGACGGAAACCCGGCCGGCATCCCCCACGCCGCGCCGGCTTGGCACGGGCGTGCTGGTGGCCGCGGTGGCCGCGCTACTGGTGATCGGGGCCGGCGGGTATTTCGCCTTGAAACCTAAGGCGGCGCCCAAGACGGAGTTGACCAAGGCGGAGCTGGTGAAGACTATAGCCAGTCCAAGCGGAGACATGGTTCTGGTCCCGGCCGGGGATTTCCTGTTTGGGGAAAAGAAGGAGGCGGCTTCCCTGCCCGCGTTTTACATCGATAAAACCGAGGTGAGCAACGCCGCGTATGCGCAGTTCTGTCAAGCGACCGGGCGGGCGCTGCCCGACCGTTTTCGCAGCGACCGGCCGAACTATCCCGTGGTCAATGTGACCATCGGTGACGCGCGCGCATTCGCCAGTTGGGCGGGCAAGAGGCTGCCCACCGACATGGAGTGGGAAAAGGCCGCGCGCGGCCCGGACGGCCGGATCTTTCCGTGGGGCGACGTGAGCGACGTCTCGCGCGCCAACACGAATACCACCGGGAGCTTCTTGCCGCCCAGCGCGGATCTGCTGCGGCCGGTCGACAGCTATCCATCGGGCGCCAGTCCATACGGCGCCCTGCAAATGGTCGGCAACGCCTGGGAGTTGGTTGACAAGCAACGCACGCCTCCGGCGGACACCAGTCCCTTCAAGACGCTCAAGCCCCCCGCGCAGCCCGGCGAAGCGTGGTATATGATTCGAGGCGAGTCCGCGTGGGAATCGCTGGTTGAGAACGCGAGTTGGGATTCGAACGCCGTCCCCGGACGTTGGAAGGACCTCAGGACGGGATTCCGCTGCGCGAAAGATGCGAAATGAGCAAGATATCGTTGAACAAGAGGATTGAAGCCATAAAGCTGCATGAGCGGACTGGGGCGCCGATGGCGGGTCCGGAAGTGACGATACCGTTCGGAGCGCTGGTTGAGGCGGCAGGGGCCGACCGCGACCGGGAGAAGTTCCGTTACCTGGGGGAGCTGTATTCCGTGCGCCGCGACATCTTCCTGGCGGCTACGAAGGCGGATGAGGCCGAACCGGCGCCGGCCGCGGCTCCGGCCGCTGGTCAGGCGGAAGTAGCGCCGGCCAAACCGGCTGGCAAAGAAGCCGGGCTGAAGTTCGAGCAACTGGATGCTGGCGCTTATTCCGCGGCGCGGGCGAAGGTGCCGGGCGGGTGGCTGGTGACATGCGGCGCCGGCGTGACGTTCTACCCGGACCCGCAACATGAGTGGGACGGGTTGTCGCTGGAGTAAGGCCGGGCCGAGAGTCGTCTCGGGGCTACGAAAAAGTCGGCTCGACAGCCGACTCTCGAAGCCTGGCGGCTTGCGCCACGGGTCGGAAACGGGCTTATCTTAGCGCTTATGCGGGAGGTAATGGGATGCCGATGCAGGTCTGCATGGGGGCCATGATGCAATGCACCTTCGGGGCGGCCCCGAGTTCGCTGGTGGTGCTGCCTGACAACCGGGTGCTGACGCAGGAAGTTCCCGACGCCAACATCATGGATCACATTCCCCTGTTGAACATCTTGCCGTTTGGAGTGTGCATGTCGCCGTCGAACCCCACGGTGGCAGCCGCCACAGCCGCGGCCTGGGGGGTATTGACTCCCATGCCATGCGTTCCAAATACTCCGGCGCCATGGATTCCGGGAGCGCCGACCGTGCTGCTGGGCAACTTCCCCACCTTGGACAACGTTTCGAAGTTGATGTGCATGTGGGGCGGCGTGATCATGTTCGACACGCCGGGGGAATTCACGGTGGAAGTTCCGTAGGCGAAGGGCCGGTCAGAGCGACGGAAGGGCAGGCGGCTTGGGCGGTGCAGGCGGTTTGGGCGGGGCGGGTGGCGGCGGCAGGGTGGGCGGCTTCGGCGGGGCGGGCGGCGGGGCCAGGATCACCTTGTAGCCCGGCGGGATCTGAAAGGCCGCGGGATGCGGCTCCCCGGGGACGGCGCTGCTACACGCCTGCGTCATTTGGCCGAAAGGGCCGCTCATCTTCGTCAACATCGGCAGACCTAAGGCTGGACTGTGCCAGAAGTCCGCGATGGTGGGCGGTTTCGGAACTGGAGGCGCGGCGGGCGCCGTGGGAGCAGCCGGCGCGGCCGGAGCGGCGGGCGCACCGGGCACGGCGGGCGGTTTGGGGGCTTGCGGCATGCCCGGTAATGCGGGCGGCTTCGGCATCGCGGGAGGCGCCGGCAGCGGTGGCGGCGGCGGAATCAGGAAGCGCTTCCCCTCCACGGCCTGGCCCTGAATGACGCTCTTGCCCAGATCCTGCACCTGCACGGTGGGCGGTTTGGGCGCGGCGGGCGCGCCCGGCGCCGCGGGCGGGGGCGGCGCGCCGGGCAATGGCGGCGGCGTTGGCAGAGCCTGCTGAATGGTGGCCGTCTTCTTCACGTGATCGAGCAGAATGGTCTGTCCGGCCGCCGGGTTTGAGATCACCGAGGTGTTGCCCGAATCGACGCGCGTCTGTCCACCGGCGCCGCGGCAGAAGCGAAAGGCCGACTGCACCGGCGCGGCGTTGGGTTCGGGCGGCTGCAAGGCGGTTGCGTATTCGGCGGTAATGGGCGGCGCGGGCGCCGGCGGAGGGGTTGGTGGCGTCATGGCTGGCCCGGGTTGGCTTTGTCGGCCTCGGCGGGGGCCTTCGGTGAGGTGGGAGAGACCGGCGATCCCGGCGAGCCGGAGAGGGCTGCTCCGCCGCTATTAATCATGACCAAGGGAGATCCCACAATGGAAATCCCCGCCGGATCGAGGGTAATGAAGTTGCCGCCGACCTTCAGAGTCATACCGACTTCCGCTTCGATCACCACCTGCAGGGCTTTCAGATAGAGATTCTGAGTCACCTGACTGCTGTGATTGCCGGTAAACTGCTCGATGACGTCGCCGGTCACTGACAGGGAGTTCGAGCCGAGGATCTTGACAGAGGCCTTGCCCTGGATGGAGACGTTGAGATCGCGGCCGATGCTCTCGACGCGGTCCTGGGCGATGTTACTGTGACTGTCCTGGGAGACCTTCTCAATCTTGTCGCGCGTGACAATCAGATGCCGGTCCTGCCCGATCCATTCCCTGCGGTCGTTTTCGATGCGTATGTCGAGGTCCTTTTGGCCGTGAATGAAAACCTGCTCACTGCCTTTTTTGTCTTCCAGGCGGAACTCGTTGAATCCTCCACCGCCCTTGGAGCTATCCGACTTGAGCGTGCTCTTGGTCTGCTCGTCGGGCAGAGTGTACGGCGGCATCTGGATGGCGTTGTAGACAGAGCCGGTGATCAGGGGACGGTCCGGGTCGCCCTCAAGAAAACTCACGGTGACTTCCTGGCCGATGCGCGGGATATAGATGGACCCCCAGTGATTGCCGGCCCAGCCCTGGGCGACGCGGATCCAACAGGAGCTTTTCTCGTCGTCCGTTCCTTCCCGGTCCCAGAAGAACTGCACGACGACGCGGCTGTACTTATCGGTCCAGATCTCTTCACCGGACTTGCCGACGACCACGGCGGTCTGCGTGCTTGCAATTATGGGCTTGCGGGCCAGACGCGGCGGCCGGAAGGGGACCGAATTGGGAATCGCTTCGAAGTCGTTGGCATACTCAAACGGCTCTTGCTTGCCGGAGGTGTAACTGGGATTCTTGCCTTTGTGGCGGAGCGCGATCAAGGTGTAATCCTGGTTGGCCGCATCGCGGACGTGCTCTTCCAAGGTGAACTTGTAGCCGCACTCGAAGCCCATGCAGTTACTCTTGCCGCGCTCGGTCACCAGATCTACTTCGCGCTCCTCCAGACGGAGCCTCGCGTAGCGGTCGCCATCGTCCAGGGTGGCGTATTTGCCGGGATAATCGTAGTACTCGGCGGGCTCGGAGCCGGTAAGGGTGGCATACAGGCGGGTTTTCGGCTTCTCAAAGTCGTAGTCCGCCAGCGAAGCAATTCCGGTAGTTACTTTGTGTTCCTCTTCGATCGTGAGAACGGTGTCCTCATCGAGACGGCCGCCGAGAGACGGCGTATAGCGAGCTGTGGCTTTGTGAGGGCAGGCCTTGAAGGAGGACTTATCGTCGGCCAGCACCAGCGTGTGCTTGGACGCGGTCTGCTCGAAGTAATAGAAGATGCCCTCATCCTCAAGGAGGCGGGAGACAAAGTTGAAATCGGTCTCGCGGTACTGCACACAGTATTCGCGAGGCTCATAGGTCCCCTGGGTCTTGAGTTGATAGTCATGGAAGCCACGGGCCTGAAAGACGGCTTCGACAATATCGGTGACCGATTTGTTCTGGAAAATGCGGCAGTTGGAGTAGAGGTTGAGGAGCCAGAACCAGGGGACCATTTCGGCCTGATACCGTCCCTTGCCGTCCGCGCCCGTCTCCACCAGCTTGAGGCGATTCAGTATCCCGTGGATACTCCGTTCGGATCCGTCCTCCAGCTTGATGAAGAGGGTCGCGGGCTTGGTAAGCAGCGCCTGCATGTCGACGCTGGAATTCTCCGACAGCAGCTCGAGGATGAAGCGAAAGGGCGTAGAGACGCGCTCTTCGCCGGTGAAGCTCTCGAGCAGCAGGGCGTCGTCGCCCAAGGGCGTCGTGAAGCGAAATGGACGGTCCGTCTGAGTTGGAGTCAAGCTATGGTCCCCCGGCCCGACAGGCGGCCGATTCGAATCCGCTCCGTCTACGAATAGGTAAACGCTCCGCCTTCGCCGACGCCCACGTGCACGGCGTCGGGCCGGAGGCCTTCGGCGATTTTGCCCAGGATCTGCACGGAGATTTCCGGCAGCATGGTGTTCGTTAGAATATTATCCACGTTTCTGGCGCCGCTTTCCACCTCAGTGCAGCGGCGGGCCACTTCATCGACCAGCGCGGCGTCGTAAGTGAACGCGATGCGGTGGGTTTCGAGGAGCCGGCGCTGGATTTTGGCGAGCTTGAGCACGATGATTTTCTTGAGCGCTTCGTCGCGAATGGGGAAGTAGGGGATGATGACGAGGCGGCCCAGGAAGGCGGGCTTGAAGATCTTGTCAAGCTCCGGCTTGATGGCTTTGACCAGTCCCTCCTGCGACGGCATGGTGTCCGGATCGGCAGTGAGCTTCATAATGCTGTCGGTGGCGGCGTTGGAGGTCAGGATGATGATGGTGTTCTTGAAATCGATCTCGCGACCCTCGCCATCCTCCATCTGGCCCTTGTCGAACACCTGGAAGAAAAGCTCCAGCACGTCGGGGTGAGCCTTCTCGACCTCATCGAGCAGAACCACGGAATAGGGACGGCGGCGAACGGCTTCGGTGAGCACGCCGCCTTCACCATAGCCCACATATCCGGGAGGCGACCCCTTGAGCGTGGAGACGGTGTGGGCCTCCTGGAACTCCGACATATTGATGCCGATCATGTTGCGCTCGCCGCCGAACAAGAGGTCGGAAAGCGCCAGGGCGGTCTCGGTTTTGCCGACGCCGCTGGGGCCGACCAGAAGGAATACGCCGACCGGCTTGCCGGGATCGTCCAGACCGGCGCGGGCGGTGCGGACGCGCTGGCTGATGCCGGCGAGGGCGTGGTCCTGGCCGATGACGCGCGAGCCGAGGTGCTGCTCCAGGGTGAGCACGGTGGCGATTTCGTCCTTGAGCATTTTGCCGACGGGGATGCCCGTCCAGGCGGAAACCACCTCACCGATGATCTGTGCATCCACGCAGACGCGCAGCAGCGGCGTTTCGCCCTGCATGGCGGCCAACTCGGCGTTCAGGTCCGAGAGCTGGGTGCGCAGTTTGTCGAAATCGGGCGGCGCCTCGACGGCGGCGGGCGCCGTCGCCACGGCCACGGCAACTCCGGCGCCGGCGGGCTCGGGTTCCGCGGGGGGCGGCGGGGCGGGAGCGCTGGCGGCTTCCAATTGCGAGCGGATTTCCCGAATGCGGGTGACCAGATCGCGTTCCTTCTCGAACCGGCCGGTCAATTCCTGGAGGCGCGCTTCGGTGGCGGTCTTCTTCTCGGCGATCAGGGCCAGCCGTTCCGCGTGATCCGCGCCGGCGGCCGCTTCCCGCTCCAGAATGCGCGTCTGCACGGCGAGATCCTCGATGGTGCGCGTGGCATCCTCAATGGCCGGGGGCGTGGAGTTCTGGCCGAGCGCCAGGCGGGCGCAAGCCGTATCGAGGACGCTGACGGCCTTGTCGGGCAACTGGCGATCGGGCAGGTAGCGGTGCGAGAGCTTGACGCCGGCCAGCAATCCCTCATCGAGGATGCGAACTTTGTGATGCTTTTCGAGGGTCGGCACCACACCACGCAGCATGAGGGCGCATTGGGTTTCGGTGGGTTCCTCAACCTTGACCAACTGGAAGCGGCGCGCCAGAGCCGGGTCCTTTTCGAAATACTTCTTGTACTCGGACCAGGTGGTGGCGGCGACGGTGCGCAATTCGCCGCGGGCGAGGGCCGGCTTAAGAAGATTGGCGGCGTCGTTCTGGCCGGCCTGGCCGCCCGCGCCGATCATGGTGTGGGCCTCATCGATGAACAGGATGATGGGCGTGGGCGAGGCTTTGACTTCGTTGATCAATCCCTTGAGGCGGTTTTCGAATTCGCCCTTGACGCCGGCCCCGGCTTGCAGCAGCGCGAGGTCCAGGGTCCTTACGGCGACGTTCTTGAGCACCGGCGGCACGTCGCCTTGCGCGATGCGCAGAGCGAAGCCCTCCACCACGGCGGTCTTGCCGACGCCGGCTTCCCCAACCAGAATCGGGTTGTTCTGACGGCGGCGGGTGAGGATATCGATGACTTGGCGGATTTCGGAATCGCGCGCCAGAACCGGGTCCACTTTGCCCTGGCGGGCGTTCTCGGTGAGGTTGACGGTGTACTGATCGAGGTTGGGAGTCTTGCCACCCACAGCGGGGCGCGGGCCGCCCTCCGCCGGCGCGGCGGCTTCGGCGATGGCCATTTCGTCGCTCTCGACGGAATTGGCGACGGTCGCCAGGAAATCCTTCTTCAGCGCATCGGCGGGGATTTTCTGCATCTCCCGGCTGACATCGCGCACAATGCGCGCCAGCTCGTCGTCGGACACCAGCGCGAGGATGGTGAAGCCGGTGCGGATGCGCGTGGCCTCGAAGTCGATCGAGCCGATAGTCCAGGCCTGGGTGAACATCTTCAGCAGGGACGGGCTCAGGGCCGGCGTGCGCGCGTTGCCGGACTTGAGTTTGTCGAGGCTGCGCGTCAATTCCGCGGCGAGGCGCGACTTATCGACGCCGAATTGTTTCAGGATGCAGGCAAAGTCGCCATCGCTCGAATCGAGCAGCTTCATCAGGTAATGCTCGATTTCGACGTCATAGTGAGTCCGCGACAAGCAGAATCCCGCGGAAGCCTCTAGCGCGAGGCGCGCCGAGTCGTCCAGTTTCGCGATGAGTGATCGTAGATTGAGTCCCATATCTTTCTCCCCTATGCCAACAGAAATACCGTATCCTCGGGCGAGCGATCGAAGTCCAACCCGGACTTTATCCAGGAGAACCAGCCCAATCGCGGCCCCGTCAAACCAACCTCGCCCAACTCGCAGCGCGGCACTGCTTCGCGCCGAAGGCTGAGCTGAACCTCAATTTCCAGATGAATGCCGCAGGCGAACCGGGCCAACTGGCGCAAGGGTTCGTAGGCGGCTCCGCCGGGCAAAAAGCCCAGGTATTGGCGCTCGGTCAACGGCCCCAATTTCACGCGGATTCGCGATTGCCGGTCCCATATTTCGTCGCCCACCACGGTCCCCACTCCGAGCTGCGAAGTGAACGACCCGCCGTTGCCCAGTTCGCACTGGTCGGTTATCCCCAGACGCTGCCAGGCGCCCACGAACTGCTCGACCTGGACGGGAACGCCGAAATAGTCTTGTAGCACGCCGCGAATCGCAACGGCGGAACGCGGTTGCAGGGACAGAAGGCCGGCGTAGTAGAGCAGCGAATCGTCACGGATTACCGAGCGGTCCCGCAGTCCGGCGGTACCCAGGCCGATGAGGGACATGAGGTAGTTCGAGACGCGGTCCTCGCCGTCACGCTCGTATGCCACCGGGGAGCGGTACTTTTCCCATGCCTGGTAGAACAGGGAGATCATGCGGTGGTTGAAGATGTCGAAGAAGTCGGCCTGGGCGCTGTCGCGGGAGCGGGCGCGCGCGCGGATCAGCTCCGTATAGACGCGCGGGAGGACGCCCATGGGGCCGGTGAGGCCCATGAAATTCACGGCCATGACGGGCACGTCGCCTTGCCAGTCGATGGAGTCGATCTGGCTGGGAGGAAATGCGAGCGAGTTGTTGACGCGGAAGCGCAGGACCTCGCGGGCGGTCGAGGCGCGCGCGCCGCGCTGCTTGAAGATGCGCAACAGGAGCCGCACGGCTTGAAAGAAGTCGAAGCGGCCGGGATGTTCGCGCAACTCGCAGCGCACGACAGCCAGGGAGGCGGCAGCCGGCGTCAGACCAGGATTTTCTGTCCCGCTCGCGGGGGCCATTCGCGGATCGCCTCCTTTCTTTGCCGGGTTCGGGCGGTAAGCTGCGTGAAGCTGTTCAGGGTAGCGTAAAGCGCCAGGAAGCGCTCAATCACGCTGGCAAACAGATAGACGCCGCCGCCCACGAACTGCTCTTCGTCGAGCTCCAGTTCGACGCGGGTTCCGCGCGCGAAGGTCACGCCGTTTTCCGAAACGATGGGCGCGAAGTGGGGGCGGCTCTTCAGATCGGCGATTCCTTCGATCATCTTCTGGGCGAACGGAGACTCCGTGAAGTCGTAAAGGCGGAGGATCTGCTGGAGAGCGTCGCGGCCGTCCGCCACCAGGGACAGGTGATTGAGCGAAAGATGCGAAATGAGACGCCAGAGGGCCATTTTCGAAGCGGGCGGGCGCAACGGAAGGGTAGGTTTGGTGAGGGCCACGATGCTCTTGATATTGGCGCCGCCTTCCAGTTCGAAATCGCCATCCTCATTGCCGAAAGGCAGACGCGCGGGCAGGTTCCGGTTGGTGCAGGTGGTGCGCACGGTGAGCGTGTCGAGATCCGGGAAAGCCGTTCGCCCGGACCGGTCCACCAGAGAGATGTACATGTCCGAGGCGTCGTCGTTCAAGCGGTTGGACGGGCGGCGATTGGCGATCCAGTAGCATTCGTTTCCAACGGCGCCGGTTTCCTGGCGGTAGGAGTAAAACGGGCGGTAGGTGACCACTTCACGCGTGTCGGCATCGATGGAGCCGACCTCGTCGACGGAGAAGACCTCGACGGCCGCCGGGCGGCGGATGTCCGGCTTGATCTGGTATTCGTACTTGCGCTGGTCGAGCAGGATGGGATCGGCCGTCTGCGGGAACAGATTGACGATGGGAACGCAGCCGAGCCGAAACGTTCGGGGAGAAACGCCCATCTCCAGGCGCTGGGCGCGATCCTCGTCACCGGCGCTGGAAAAGAGAAAAATCAGCTCCGCGCTGTTACGGAAGCCCTCGGTCCACGCGGCGTCGAGGCCCGCCACGTCGAGGAAAAGAAACTTGCTGGGGAACGCGAAAAACTCCTGCAGGATGCGGTAGCCGATGTGCGAGCGCAGCGGGTACGGGGCCATGCCTTCGTCGTCGGCGAATCCGACGGGGCGCACCGAGGAAGCCGGCAGAGTAACGGGGGGAACTTTGGGATTGGACGGGTCGCGGACCACGATGCGGGTGAGCTTGGCGCAAAGCAGCTCATACAGCGCGTGCACCAGGTTGTTTTCGCCGGTGAGGTGAAAGCGGAGACAATCGAGCCCCAGTTTGGGCAGCGGGACGTCCGGCGAGTTCACCACCAGGCGGAGCGCGCCGGCGGCGTCGGGGGCGCGCAAAGGCGGGTTCAACTGGCCGGGACTCTTCCATTCGGCGGCGGTTACGGAGACTGGCCACAGGGTGGCGTCAAAGCAGGTGCGGAACTTGCAGGGGACGCCGCCGACCGGGCGCGAATAAAGCACGGTGCCGCGATCGATTTTCATGCCGGTAGTCAGCTTGCCGCGCTCCAGATCGAGGCGGAATTCCACGATCGACATGGAAGGAATCGGCCGGATGAAATGCGGGTAGACGAGGCCGAGCAGGGCCTCGGTGATCTCAGGAAAATCGTCATCGAGCTTCAGGTGGACGCGCGCGGCCAGGAAGGCGAAGGACTCAAGCAGACGCTCGACGTGGGGGTCCTCGGATTCCTTAGACTCCTCGATCATGAGGCGCGCGGCGATTTTCGGGTACTTCTCGGCGAATTGCGCGCCCGTCTCGCGCAGGTAGGTCAGCTCGCGTTCGTAATACAGCAGGAGGTCATCCCGCATCCTGGACCTCGCACTGGTTGGTGCTGAGCTTCAGGACTGTGTCGAAGGAGATATGCTCGGGCGCGGGGTCCATCATGAGCAAGCCTTCGATGCGGAATCGGAAGGTGCGGCTGCCGGCGGCGAGCGGCTCAAGCGGCGCCACGCGCACCCTGGCCAGGCGCGGCTCAAAAAGCCGCAGGGCGAATTGCAACTGGCGCGTCAAGCGGGCCTCCGCGGCGGCGGACGCCATGGTGTACCCGGTGAAATCCGGCAAGCCGTAGACGTAAACGGAACGGTTGAGTTCGCGGAAGCCTTCGGAGGGCGCAAAGGCCACTTGCCTGGTATTGAGGAGCCATTCCAGGTCGCGGCGCACGGCATCGCGCAGGGACCGGACGGATTGCGCGCGGGTGAGGGGCGCTTCGCTCGACGTGCGCGGGTCCTCGTCGATCAGCCGGTCCAGCACCGACAAAGTGACCGCGGCATCGGGACCGTTTCGAGGCATGGTTTATACCGACAGGGCCTGAACCGGATCGAGCCGGCAGATTCGCTCGAACAGCGCCTGTTTGGCCTTGGCGTCGGACTGGATTTTCTTGCTGCTCTGGAGCAGAAACACGAGGGCGCGGCCAATGGTTTCGCGATCCTCCCAATCGTCCAGTTTATGCGTGTCGATGGCGACGGTGAGCTCATCCATCAAGAGCTGGGCGATGCTGTCCTTACCGGCGGCGAGACAGACCTGCGCCAGTTGCATTTTGCGCAGGAAGCGGGCGCGGCCGCTGGGGGCGCGTTCCACTTCGCGCTGGAGGATTTCGACAGCTTTCGGCTGCTGGCCGGCGCGCATGGCCTCCTGGGCAAGAGCCTGCGGATCGACAAAGCGCTTCTGCCAGCCGGGCGCGCGCGGGTCGTCAAGGGCAGGGCCGTGGGGCGCGGAGGGCAGCGGCGGGTCGCCCGAAGGTTCGGCGAGCAGCTCGCGCAGCCATTTTTGGGTTTCGGGATTGGCCGCGGGGGTGTCGTCGGTGAGGCTGGCGTCGAGAAGTTGCGGCAGATCGCGCAGGAGCGTGCGCAATTCGGACCGGAGGGCAACGGCAATGGTGTTGTAATTGTCGCCAAGAGCCGTGCAGGCTTCCACCACGAAGCGCTGCAGATCGAGCCATGCGCGGCTGCACGGGAGGGCCATCACCTGTTCGGCAAGCTCCAAAAGATCGGTCCAGCGGTCGCGCGTCGCCAGGGCTTTGATCTGCTGGCGGAGGTCGCTGGGCGGGGCTTCGAGAACGACCGGGTCGGAGGAGCCGCGCAACTCGCCCCAGCGGAGACCGCGCAGCATCAGGTAAGGCGCGGGGCTGAAAGGATCGCGCTTGCGGAGGACCGCGGCTGCCGCCACCACGGAAGCGATGGCATCGCGGCGTTCGGCCGGTTCGGCGGAGACCAGGCCGGCAAAGCCCGTGAAAGACACACCGGCCCCAGCCGATTCGCCTGCTTCGCCCGCTTCGGCTGCTTCGGCCGTTCCTTCCGCGGCTTCCGCCGGAGCCTCTTCGACGGGGTCCGGCTCCGTTTCGCGCTTTTTTTGCAGCAGGCTATGAACCACCTGGCGGACTTCCGCCAAACCTTCGTTGAGCCTGCCGAACCCCGGGGCGACGTCGCCGAGCTTCTCCCGGGCGGTTTCGTCGAGAGCGGCAACGCTAGCCAGAGTCGCGTCGAATTGTTTTTCCAGGCCGGCGTAAAAAGCCTTGGGGGTTTCGCCGAAGGATTTGTCGAAGACCTCAGGCGCGAGCTTGCCCTCTTTCAGAGCTTTCTCGCGGGCGGCCTTCTGGTCCTTACTCTGCGCCTGATCCTCAAAAGTGACGGTGCGCGAATCCTTGTACTGGAGGAAATTGTAACCGTCGTGGCAGAGCGGAAGGCTCTTGACCGCGACAATCAGACGGGAGCCGAGCCAGTCGAGCGGGGCGGCGCGCTGCTCGGCGTCGCCATCGTCCAATTCGGGATAGAGATTGTCCCAGAACTTATCGAGCAAGCCCTGGCACAATCGCACAACCTCGCCAAAGCCGCGGATGCCTTCGCGCTTGAGCTGCGCTTCGGCGAGCCAGGCCGCCAGTTGCAGATCCTTGCTTTGGGTGGCGATGGCGTCCTGGCAGAGCTTGGAAACCTCAACCCAATCGGCCAGCTTGCGCTCGTGCTGCCAGGCGCCCTGGGCTAACTCGTCGTCTTCGCGGCGCGCTTCCTTGATCTTGTCGTAGACGGGAGCGTACCGCAGGTTTTGACCGCCGGGGTTATCGCCGGCGATAGGGTTGAGAATGTCTTCACGCAACGGCATTGGAAGTGAACTCCAGCGACCGGATCTCCAGCAGCGGCACTTCCTCGCCGTCCACGATGAATGTCTTCTGACCCACGGGGAACTCGTGGCCCTCGTTGTCCGCAACCCACTCCGTGGTGCGCCCCAGCCAAACCGACTCGTCGTCGGACTTCCAGGAGAAAGGATAGATTGCGGGCACGATGACCTCCCCGATGTCGGTTCCTTTAAAGCTCGGGCCGGTCAAGACGAACGCGGGAGTCCACAGCGTATCGCGCAGCACGCGAGGAGGCGCTATCTGAACGTTAGAAATGTGCTCGAAGGGGATCCACAGATAGGCGCCGGCGGCATACATTTCCAGGCGCGGGCCGATGGCGGGGTCGGCATCGGCGATGGATTCAAACCGCTTGCCGTTCAGGGCGCCCGGCGGCGAAGGCGCGGCGGGCGCGAGCGGAAATTCCTGCTTCTGAAACATCGAATTGCGGGTTTTTTCGCCGTGCAGGGCGGAATAGTACAGCACCGCGCCCATTTCCGCTTCGTGGCTGCCCTTCGCCAGGACGCCCAACTGCTTTTCGGCGCGGTCGTACTGCCCGGAGAAGCAGAGGAGTTCGAAAAGAAATGTTCGCTGCGCGGTATCCGAGGGGTTGTCGCGGAGAAAGGCGCTGAGCGCCTTCTCCGCGTCCCGGACCTTCCCGGCGAGGAGAAGTTCCTTGGCTTGCATGGGGGCCTCTAGTCGGTGGGCAGAGGATCGTCCGCGGCGAACGTGGGCTTGAGCAACTCCAGGTCGTAGCCCTTGCGGATCGCGGCGTCGAGGCTGCCGTCGTCCTTCTCGGGCGCGTAGGCGTATTCTACGCCCTGGAAAGCGAAGCTGACCGACTCGGTCGGGTTTTCGTTGCTGCCCGACAACTGCACCGAAGTGATGAGCGCATCCTTGACCCAGATGCGGAAATAAGCCTGCTGCTTATCGCCCACCGGCTTGTCATAAAGAAGATAAACCTTCTTGATGATGTCGCCGCTGGCGCAGTGATCGCAAAGCAGAGGCGTGGTCTTGTCGAGAACCTTCATGATGCTCAGGTTCGTGAAATCCGCCCGCCCAGCCTTGGCTTCCTTACCGGATGCGCCGGCGCCGTAGGTGGCGGTCTGGCTCACCCCCCAACTGAACGACAGAATGTCGATCATCTTTGGCTTGCTCGTGCTGGGTCCTTCGATCCCGTCAATATACAAATACGCGTTTACAGCCACAGTTTTCTCCTTTTCTCCACGGTGAAGATGAACTTGTCACAACAACCTGCGGTCCGCGACTTTATTTGGCTGGCGCCGGCAGGTCGGCCACCAGACGGAGCGAAACCGTCAATTCCTCAAGCTGGAAGTGCGGCCGCAAAAACGCGACGGCCCGATAGCAACCCGGCTTGCCAGGAATTTCCGACACATCCACGCGAGCTTCCCGCAACGGACACTTGGCCTTCATCTGAGGAGATGCGGTGTCGTCCGGAATCACGTACTTGGTGATCCAGCGGTTCAGGAAAAGCTCGGCGTCGGTACGCGACATGAAGCTGCCGATCTTGTCGCGCATCATGGCCTTCAAGTAATGCGCGAAACGCGAAACCGCCATGATGTAGGGAATCTGCGCCGACAAGCGGGCATTGGCATTGGCCGCGTCGCTGTCGAACACCTTCGGCTTCTGGGCGGATTGCACGCTGAAGAACGCGGCGTAATCGGTGTCCTTGCAGTGCACCAAGGGCACAAAGCCGAGATCCGCCAGTTCCTTTTCGCGCCGGTCGGTGATGGGCGTCTCCGTGGGGCACTTCATGGCCACGTCGCCCTCGTCGGTGTAGAAGTTGTGGACGGGCAGTCCGGTGACCAGGCCGCCGCCTTCCACGCCGCGCATGGCGACGCACATGCCGTACTGCGAGAAGGAATTGGTCATCCGCGAGGCGAGCGCGAAGGCCGCGTTCATCCACAGATACTTGGAATGATCGCTTCCGTCCACGTGCTCCTCGTAGTTGAAATCTTCCACAGGCTTGGTGTCCTTGCCATAAGGCAGCCGGCCGAGAACGCGAGGCAGGGCCAGAGCAACGTAGCGGGAATCCTCAGACTGCCGGAAGCCCTTCCACTTGGCGTATTCCGTGGTATCCAGAATCTTGGCCAGATCGCGAGGCGCGTCCAGGCTGGTCCAGGACGGCAGGTTGAGCATGTCGGCGCTGGCCGCCGTGCAGAATGGCGCGTGAGCGGATGCCGCCACGTGGGAAATCTGCTCCAGGAGCTCGATGTCCTCGGGGTGCTTGCCGAATTCGTAGTCCCCCACCAGGGCCCCGAAGGGAGCGCCGCCGAAGACGCCGTACTCTTCCTCGTAAACCTTCTTGAACAGGGCGCTCTGGTCGAATTCCGGCGCGCGCTGCAGATCCTTCAGCATCTCCTTCTTGTTGCAGTTGAGGATGCGGATCTTGAGCATGACGCCGGTTTCGCTCTGGTCCATCAGGTACTTGACGCCGCGCCAGGTGGATTCCAGTTTCTGGAGCGAGGGGTGGTGCATAATCTCATTCAGTTGGATGGACACCAGGTGGTCGATCTGCGCAATGCGGGCGTTGATCATCATTTCCGCATCGCGCGCGATGGTCATGGAGCCATCGAGGACCTGCGCCACGAATTCCTTGACCAGGTTCTTGCCCCGCTCACGGGATGCCGGCTCTACCCCAAAGCGGCCTTCCTCCACAATCTGATCGAGCAGGCTCTTCTCCTGCACCGTTTCGCCGGCAGCCACGGAAGCTTGAGCGATCTTAGCGTCAGCCATTGGATTCCCCTCCCTTTCCCATTTCGCCCTTCAGTTTATCCAGCTTCTCGGTGTTGCCGACGCTTTCGAGCAACAACTCTTCCAGCTTGTCGTTACCTTGCAAACTGCCGCGGAGATCGGCCAGCCGGGTTCGCAGGTCGAGCAGTTCCTTGAGGGGCTTGACCTGACGCGCGACGTTCTGCGGCTCGAAGTCTTCCATTTTCGCGAACTTCAAGTCGACCTTGAGGTTGGCGGCTTCCGGTTCTTCGCTCAGCTTGTTTTCCACCGAAAAACTGAGGTGGGGCTTCATGCCTTCGAGAACCGTGTCGAAGTTGTCGGGGTTTACCTCGACGAACTTGCGCTCCTTTAGTCGGGGCAGCGGCTGCTCCGGCTGACCGGTGAAGTCCCCTAGTACGCCAACTACGAAGGGAAGCTCCTTCAGCTCGATCGCTCCGCCCACCTCGACGTCGTATGTGATCTGTACGCGTGGGGAGCGTACCCGATCCAGTTTATGCTGCGTACTTTCTCTCGCCATTAGTCCTCCCGAACAAAACAACAGTCGGTATCACACTATACGTCCCGGCAAGGTAGACGTCAAGCTTTTCCGCAAATGTGCTGGAAAAGGCCCTAGCTGCGACAGTGTCGGTTCTGTGACAAACCTCACAAGAGGATCAGACGCCGCTCGGCCAGCTTACGCACCACGGAGCAACACTGCCGCAGGACCTGGTCCGGATCGACCTTGACCTCCGCGGCGAGATCCCGCGCCATTTCGCGCAGGGTCCGAGCGCCGTCGCATCCGCCGAGGAAGCCGGCCACTTGCGAATCGAGCGCCATGGAATTGGGAAGGGGGCCGGACCGCCTGAGCTGCATCGAAGACGGCCTCCATTGGCCCTCTACCAGGCTCAACTGCTGGTCGATCTGAACGCCGGGTGGCAGACGGGGCTTCCAGGCCATCATCCGGTCGACGGAGGTATCCGCTTCCAGCATGTCCTGGTTGGCAAATATTTCCAGAATGGACTCGCCGAACGGCTCCGTAGGGTCGGGACTGGTTGCGTCTTCGAGGCGGGTCCAAGTCTTGCCGGATCTCCGCCGCATGGCGATAATCCCGCCCTGCACCTCTTCGACGCCACGGTCCCGGTAGTAGGCCATCCATTCGTCGAACCTCTGGTTGCCGGTCAGGGGCGAGTACGGCATCATCCCGTTGATTCGCTCGGACGCGTATTCGGCGCCCGAGCGCGTGTAACTGCGGCGCGCCCAGGCATCGCAACCGGTATCCGCGAGCCACCCGGTGAGGCGGTCCCGCCACGACTGCCCCTTCAACTGAACCCACTCCAGGGTGATCTGGAGGAAGCCGTCTTCGCGGAGGTAGCACGGCGCGGCACGAATGAGATCCCGGCAGTAACCGTCCAATTCCTGGCTGTTCTCACAGTAGATCTGGCCCATGGATGGGGTTACGAAAAACGGCGGGTTGCTCACGATCAGATCGAACGTCTGGCCTTGGACTGGTTCGAAAGTGTCGCCGGTGAGGCATTCGACATTCGTGACGCCGTTGAGCCAGACATTGAAGCGGGCAAATTCGGTGGCGCGCGGGTTCAAATCCGTGGCCACCACCTGCCGGCTGTGCCGCGAGGCGAGGATGGCGAGGAAACCGCAGCCGGTTCCAAGATCGAGAACCGTCTCCGCGGGGCGACGGATGGTGAACATCTGCAGCAATCGCGTGGAAGGATTGGGCCAGATGACCATACTGGAAGCTTCGGGCAACTCCAGCGTACGGGCTGGATCGGCCGCGAAAAGAAAGCCTTCGCAGGGCGTGAGCATGACCGCGGGGGTGAGCCGGCCGCCGTCGCGAAGGAGCATTCCCGTTTCCACCATCGCCGTGACCACGGAAGCCGGGACGAGCTCCGCGATGGACTCGCTTTCGAGCGGTACGCCGAGGAAAAACCAGCGCAGCAAGGCGTTCCACGCGGTGGGATCGGCGGTGCGCTCCAGCAGGTCCGGCAGGTTGCCGAGGCGCCGGGAAGGCAGGTCGCGCAGGGTCCGGTTGTGCAGGAACTGCTCGTGAACGTAGCCGGCCTCGCGGAAAAAATCGAGGAGCGGCTGTGGACTCGCGGACAGGGGAGTGGGCATTGAGCGTCCTCACGACACTCTAACGCAGATAGGAAGGCAGTGACGAGATATTATGCCGGGCCGCCTTCGGAACCATTTGGCATAACCGGAAAGTTCTGGTACTGTGAATGCGAATGCGGCCACTGCAACCGGTGATCTGGACGAAGGGCACGTTTCTCACCCCGCAACACCTGCAACTTCAGGATCGCTTTCTCGAAAACCTGCTGGAGTTCCACCTGGACAGCCTCGCTTTCCGCCCGTGGGGTTTCGCCACGCTGCAAATCAGCCGGGAAGGTCTCACCGCGGGAGTGTTCGGCATTACCAGGGCTTCCGGGCTGCTGCCGGACGGCCTGATCTTCGATATCCCCGGGTCCGACGGCGCTCCGGCCCCCAAAGGTCTGGCGGAATGCTTCGAGCCGGACCAAACCACGCTCGACGTGTATCTGGCCGTGCCGCAGTACCGCGAGCGCGGCGTCAACGTGGCGTCTTCCACACGCGAGAGCGGGGCGAGGTATCGCGCGGAAATCGAAGTATTCCGCGACGAAAACACCGGCCTTTCCGAAAAGCCGATTCAATTGGCGCGCAAGAACCTGCGATTGCTGGCGGAAGGCGAGAACCGCGACGGCCATTCGACATTGCGGGTGGCGCGGGTCCAGCGCAGCGAAACGGGAGTTTTCCAACTGGATCCCAGCTTCGTGCCGCCGCTGGTGGATTTCGCCGCGAGCGACCATCTGGTATCGATTGCGCGCCGCCTGGTGGAGATTCTCACCTCGCGGTCGAGCGCCATCTCCGGAATGCGGCGGCAGAAGAATCAGAGCCTGGCGGATTTCACCGCCGCCGATATCGCTAATTTCTGGCTGCTCTATACCATCAACTCGGCGTTCCCGGTTCTCCGCCACTTATTCGAGACCCGCCAGGGACATCCCGAAGCGCTGTATGACGCGATGCTCTCGCTGGCAGGAGCGCTTTCCACATTTTCCACGGCGATCCACCCGCGCGACCTGCCGGCCTACGATCACGACAACCTCGGCGTCTGCTTCACGGACCTGGACGAAAAGCTGCGCACGCTGCTCGAAACCGTGGTGCCGAGCAATATCGTGTCGCTGCCGCTGAAGCTGGTCCAGCCGTCCATTTACGCGGCGTCGCTCGATAACGACAAGTACCTGGTGAATACCCGGATGTACCTGGCGGTAAGCGCCGAGACCAGCCAGGCGGAGATTGTGGGCAAGACGCCCCACCTGGTCAAGGTCTGTTCGGCAAGCCACATCGAGCACCTGGTGCGTCAGGCGCTGCCGGGGGTGACGCTGACCTACGTGGCGGCGCCGCCCAGCGCGATTCCGGTAAAGTTGAATCACCAGTACTTCAGCCTGAGCCAGTCGGGCGCAGCATGGGAAGCGGTGCAGCGAGCGCGCAACCTGGCGGCTTACGTCCCCGCGGACTTGCCCAACCCCAATCTGGAGCTGATTATTCTGCTGCCGCAAGCGAGCTAGGGCCGGCGTCAGCGACGCATCAGCAGAAACACGACAAGCCCGCCCACCAGGAATCCCAGAAGAAAGGCAATTGCGAGGAGCAGGGGGTTCGCGGCAGGCGCTTTAACCGGCGGCAGTGGCGGCACGGCGAGCTTGGGCGCGGCCGGCGGCGGAAAGGCGGGTGGCGCCAGCTTTGGAATGGGAGGCGCAGCCGGAGCGGGAATTGCGGGCGGCGGCGGCATCGGAGGCATGGGCGAAGGGCCGGCCGCGGGCGCCGCTGGTGGTGGCGCAGCGGCAGCGCTGCCAGGGACCGAAGCCAACGAAATCATGCGCGTGTACTCGCTGGGACCCTGCTGCGCGGCCGGCGCGGGACTCTCAAACGCCGCCGGCGGGATGGCAAACGCCTGGGTCGCGCCCGATGGCGCGGCGGAATGCGGCCGAGCGGCCGGCTCGGCCACACTCATGGCTCCGAATCCGGACGCTTGCGGCAGCGGCGGTCCCTGGGTTTCGGGCGCCGGGGAGCTGAAAAGCCGTGTGTATTCGCCGGCCTGGGCGGGGGGCGGCGGTGAAGGCGGCCAATCCCCCGGCGCCGGCGTGGACGGCATGGGGGATTGAAACATGCGCGTGAATTCGCCGGCCTGAGCGGCGGGCGGCGGTGAAGGCGGCCAATCCCCCGGCGCCGGCGTGGACGGCATGGGGGACTGAAACATGCGCGTGAACTCTCCGGGAGAACTGGATGCGGGCGGAGGCTGTGGAGGCGCACCGCTGCCGGTCTTTGCCGGCGGCGCTGCCGCGGGTGTGGCCGGCGCCTGAAACATCCGGGTGAATTCCCCAGGTTCCGACGCCGCTGGCTGTGACGCCGATGGCGGACTCGCGGGCGCTGCCGGAGCATGAAACATGCGCGTGAACTCGCCCGGCTGCGATTCGGGCGGCGGAGGCGCCGGGGCGGCGGCAACCGGAGGCGCCGGGGCGAATTGCTGCGTAGCGCTCGGAGCGGACGCGGGCGCTGCCGGGGCTTGAAACATGCGCGTGAATTCGCCCGGCTGCGATTCGGGCGGCGGAGGCGCCGGGGCGGCGGCAACCGGAGGCGCCGGGGCGAATTGCTGCGTAGCGCTCGGAGCGGACGCGGGCGCTGCCGGGGCTTGAAACATGCGCGTGAACTCGCCTGGCTGCGATTCGGCCGGCGGAGGCGCCGGGGCGGAAGGCTGCGGTTCGGGCAGCGGCGCTGCCTGCGCGGGCGCTGCCGGGGATTGGAATATGCGCGTGAACTCGCCCGGCTGCGATTCGTGCGGCGGGGGCGCGGGGGACGGCGTTGGAGCGGCCGGCGCGGCCTTCATCTGGCCGGTGGGCAGCGGCTGCGCCTCACGAAACATGTCGGCGAATGCGCCGGACTCCGCTGGCGGGGCCTCGGCCGGCGCAGGCGGAGGTGGCGGCGCGGGCGGTTGCGCCGTTGGAATCTTCCACACTCCAGCGCGAGTGAGCTTCTGAGCTTCCCGGCCGGCCTGTTCCTGATCCTTGAGCCACTCCGACAAGTGCTGGAAGGGCGGGGCCGCTGTGACGACGAACTGGCCGCCTTCCTTGTCGGTCCCGACTTCGACGATCAGAGCCTGGCAATTCGCCGGAAGATCCCGCAGCCGCGCCATCAGTCTCTGGCTTTCCGCGGCCTTGGCGTCCCCCAACAGGTGTACGGTCACGTCGCGCCCGAGGCCGCTCCGCCTTCCCCGGAAGCTTCTTGGGCCTTCCCCAGGCAGCTCTTCGATCAGCTCGTACTTTTGAGACACGTCCATGGGCGCTCCGCCTTCATCCGACATCTGCCATCGTACCGCGCCCTCTTGCGGGGCGCATCTCAAAATCGACGCGATATCCCGCCGCCTATGCTACCCTAACCGGGACGGGCCTATGAACTTGCTGTCGCGGGTGGTTTGGTCGGAAGGCATGTGCCTGGAACCCCACCATTTCCAGGTACAGAACCGCTATTTTGAAGACGCCATCCAGTTCGCCACTTCGTCCCTCTGGTTTGCTTCTTACGGTCTGGCAGGCGTGGAGCTGGACGCCGAGGCGCTCCACAACGGTACCGTTTCGCTGCTCCATGCACGCGGCGTTTTCCGCGACGGCCTGCCGTTCCACATGCCGGAGTGCGATGCGCTGCCGGAGCCGCGCGCCATCGCGGACCTGTTTCCACCCACGCGCGACGGCATCGTCGTCATGCTTGCGATTCCACCGCGCAGGCCAGGCGGCGTCAACTGCTCGCTGACGGAGGACGGGGCCACGGAGGCCCGCTACACCGCCCAACCGAGCGTCCTGCACGATGAGAATACCGGCGCCGACGAACGCACGGTGCAGCTCGGCCGCAAGAACCTGCGCCTGCTGCTCGATACCGAACCGGCCGGCGACCTGCTGGTTATGCCCATCGCTCGCGTGGTGCGGGATGGCGCGGGGCACTTCATTTACGATGCCAATTTCATCCCGCCGGTGCTGCGGATTTCCGCCTCCACGCGGCTGATGCTGCGCGTGCAGCGCCTGATTGAAATCCTGGACGACAAGAGCGGCGCCATCGGCGGCAACGCGCGCAACACATCCGGCGGCTCGGCGGAGTTCTCCACACGTCAGATCGCCAGTTTCTGGCTGCTTCATGCCGTGAATTCGGCCCTGACGCCCCTGCGCCACCAGCTTATCGCCAAGCGCGGCCATCCCGAAGAGCTGTTCGTCGAGATGTCGCGGCTGGCCGGCGCGCTGTGCACATTCGCTCTCGACGCGCATCCGCGCGAGCTGCCGCTGTACGACCACGACAACCTGACCGAGTGCTTCGATGCGCTGGACCGGCACATTCGCGCGCACCTGGAAATCATCGTCCCCACCAACTGCATCTCGATTGCGCTCAAGCCCGCGGACAATTGCTATTGGGAAGGCGACATCACTGACCAGCGGTGCCTGGGCCGTTCGCGTTGGCTGCTTGCCATCCGCGCCGGCATGGGCGAAGCGGAACTGATGGTCAAAGCGCCGCAGCTCGTCAAGGTCTGCAGCCCGGCGTTCGTGCGGGAGCTGGTGAAACGCGCCCTCCCCGGACTTCCGCTGACTCATTTAGCGGCGCCTCCGCCCGCGGTTTCCGCGCGCGTGGAGACGCAATACTTCAGCCTTGGCAAAGACGGCCCCTGCTGGGAACACATGCACAAGACGCGCAAGGTGGGAGTGTACGTTCCCGGCGAGATTCGCGATCCCGAAATTGAGATTCTAGTCGTGCTGGAAAACTAAACTAATATGTCCCCTTCAGTCCCCACCCGCAGGCCGGAAAACCTGCCGCTCATTTTCCAGGAAGTTTTCACGGCCATCGAACGGCTGCGCTCGGGCCGGCAGGCGGTCTCCGATTCGCAGGCCTTCCGCCATCACACCCGCGAGGCCCTCAAGACCGCCGCCAGTCAGGCGCTGGCCGCCGGCTATCCCTCCGAGGACGTCAAGTTCGCCACCTTCGCCACGGTGGCATTTCTGGATGAATCCGTGCTCAATTCGCGGAACCCCGCGTTCACCGGGTGGCAAAGCAAGCCGCTGCAGGAGGAACTGTTCGGCACGCACATCGCGGGCGAGGTTTTCTTTCAACATTTGCAGCAACTCCTCGGCCGCAACGATTCCGCGGACCTGGCGGATGTGCTGGAGGTCCACTATCTGTGCCTGCTGCTCGGTTTTGGCGGGCGCTACAGCGTGGGCAACCGCGGAGAACTGGCGCAGGTGATGAACCTTACCGCGGAGAAGATCCGGCGCATGCGCGGCCCGTTCGGACCGCTTTCGCCGGCCTCCGGGTTCCCCCAGGAAAGCGTGCGCAGCCGCTCAGACCCGGTGGCGCGAAAGCTGGGCTACGTGGCGCTGGCGTGCGCGATATTGATGGTGCTGCTGTTCGGCGGCTATGCCTTCGCCTTGAGCTCGGGAGTGTCGGCGATCCAGAACATCGCCGCGCAGGGTTGAAATAGGAGATCCACATGACCACTCTTTTCATTTTGCTCGCGGTTGTGGTGGTGGTTCTTATCGTCCTGGTAATTCTCTTTTACCTGAAGAAGAAGAGAGACAAAGCCAAGGCCGCCGCGGATCAGGCGGGTGGCCCCGCGGCGCCGGGCGCGGATGAGATTACGCTGCTGGCGCGCGCTGCCGAGGCCAAGCTCTCGGCCTCCAAGATCGAACACGGCGCAAAGATTGGCGACCTCCCGGTCTTTGTCTTGATGGGCGAATCGGGCGGCGCCAAAACCAGCGTGATGCTCCACTGCGGCCTCGATCCGGAACTGCTGGCCGGCCAAGTCTATCAGAATGCCGATGTCGCTCCGACGCGCGCCGCCAACTTCTGGTTCTCGCGGCGCTTCATCTTCGCCGAGGCGGGCGGCAATCTTCTGACTGACAGCGGCCAGTGGAGCCGCTTCGTGCGCGCCCTGCGTCCGCGCTCCTCGGTATTCCGCAAAGGCGGGCAGGCGCCGCGCGCGGCGGTGGTCTCGGTCGATTGCGAGACCTTCACGCGAGCCGGCGCGCAGGAAGCCCTGGCGAACTCCGCCCGAGGGTTGCGGTCCCGTCTCGGCGAGATTTCGCAGGCGCTCGGCATCAATCTCCCGGTCTATGTGCTGTTCACCAAGATGGACCGCCTGCCGTTCTTTACCGAGTTCGTGCGCAATTTCAGCGATGACGAAGCCACGCAAGTGCTCGGAGCGACGGTTCCGCTATTCGCAAACCGCGCCGAAGGAGTGTACGCCGAAGAGGAGACCGCACGGCTGACCGGCGCCTTCGAGGGGCTGTTCCGGTCGCTGGCGGACGCGCGACCGCAGTTCCTGACGCGCGAAACCGATCCCACGAAGTCGCCCGCCACCTACGAATTCCCGCGCGAGTTCCGCAAGATTCGTCCCGCCGCCGTGCAGTTCCTGGTGGATCTGTGCCGGCCCAGCCAGTTGAGCGTAGGGCCGATGTTGCGCGGGTTTTACTTCACGGGCGTGCGGCCGATCGTCGTCAACGAAACCGCCCCTGTCGCCGCGGCGGCCGCGCCGCAGCCGGGCGGCTACGGATCTGTCGCCGGCGCCACGGGCATTTTCACGGCAGGCGGACGGGCGCAGGCCGCCGCGGCCCAGCCGCCGCAGGTGGGCGCCGCGCGCAAGATTCCGCAATGGCTTTTTCTCAGCCGTTTATTCAACGATGTTCTGCTCTCCGACAAGACTGCGATGGCCGCCAGCGGCGCCAGCACGAAGACCAATTTCGCGCGGCGCATGTTGTTCCTGGCGGCGGCGTCGCTGTGCCTGCTGCTATCGCTCCTGTTTACGGTTTCGTTCTTCAAGAACCACGCGCTTGAGGCGCGCGTGCGCACGGCGGCCGAGAGCCTGGCAGCCGCTCCCCCGGCCGGCATGAATCTGGCGCCGGTGGACAGCCTGCGGAAACTGGAAACGCTCCGCCAATCGCTCGAAACGCTGGTCGAGTACCGGCGCGACGGCGCCCCAGCCTTTTACCGCATGGGCCTTTACGCCGGGAACAGTCTCTATCCCGAGGCGCGGCGCGTCTACTTCGACCGCTTCCGCCAGTTGCTGTTCCTGCAAACGCAAAACGCCATGCTGCAATCGCTGCGCGGCCTTCCCGCCACTCCGGGACCCGAATACGGCCCTACCTACGATGCGCTGAAAGCCTATCTGATCACCACCGCCTACCACGAGCACAGCAGCCGGCAGTTTCTTTCGCCGGTTCTAATGAAGTGGTGGGCCAGCGATCGCACGGTGGATCCGGAGCGCCAGCAGCTCGCCCAGAAGCAATTCGATTTCTACGCCGACGCGCTCAAGAACGAGAATCCCTACGCGAAGGATAATGACGCCGGCGCCATCGACAAAGCGCGCCGCTACCTGGCCCAATTCGCCGGCGCGGAGCGCGTCTACGCGTTTATGCTGTCGGAGGCCGGGAAGACCAACCCGCCCATCAATTTCAATCGCCAGTTCGCAGGATCTGCCGAGGCGGTGCTGGAGCCGGTAGAGGTGCCCGGCGCTTTCTCCAAAGGCGGCTGGGCGTTCATGAAAGACGCTATTAAGAACGCCGACCGGTACTTCAGCGGAGAGCAGTGGGTGCTGGGCGAACAGGCGTCCGCCAACATCGATCGCGCCAAGCTGGAGCAGGATTTGCGCACGCGCTACAACGCCGACTTCATCGATCGCTGGCGAGCTTATATCAAGTCGGCTTCGGTGGTGCGTTACGCCGGCCTGGCGGACGCGTCGCAGAAGTTGATGAAGCTGTCCGGCAATCAGTCGCCGCTGCTTGAGTTGTTCGCACTGGCGTCACAGAACACGGCGGTGGACGATCCAACGGTTGCGCAGGTATTCCAGCCGGTGCAGACGGTGGTACCGCCGGGGAGCACGGACCGATTTATCCTGCCGCCCAACCAGAACTACGTCAACGCGCTGGTGACGCTGCAGGCCTCGCTTGAAGCGATCGCCGGCCAGGGCGGACAGCCCAGCGACGCGGCAGCCACTCCCGTTCTCACCAACGCCACTCAGGCCAAGGTCACCACGCGCCAGATGGCGCAGGCTTTTCGCATCGATTCGGAGGGCCATATCGAAGGCCAGGTGCAGAAGCTGCTCGAAGACCCCATTGCTTACGTGGAGGGCATGTTGCGCGCGCTCGGCCCGGCGGAGCTGAATGGCAAAGGCAAGTCGCTGTGCGGTCAGTTCCGGGCGGTGCTGGACAAGTTCCCCTTCAAGCCCGACGCCAAGGTGGAGGCCAGCGTCGCCGAAGTCAACGGCCTCCTACGAAAGCCCGATGGATCTCTCTGGAGCTTTTACGATCAGAACCTGCAAAAGTTGCTGGTCAAACAGGGATCGCAGTTCGCGGCTGGGCCCGCCGGAGGAGTGAACCCGGCTTTCCTCACCTTCTTCAACGCGGCCGCGCAATTCTCCGATGCGATCTACGCCGACGGTTCGCAAGATCCGCATTTTACCTACACGTTGACGCCCGAGCCCTCCGATGGCATTCAGAAGGTGGACCTGTCAATCGATGGGCAGACACTTAGCTACTCGGGCACGGGCGCCCCCAAGCGGTTCACATGGCAAGCGGCGGGCGCGCACAGCGTGAAGGCCGAGTATTCGCAGGGTGGACCTGACAACGCCTTTTTTGAGCGCGACGGCCCGTGGGCCATCTTCCACTTCTTCGACGATGCCGACCACCGCACGCCGTCCGGCGCCGGTCAAACCATGGAATTCGTTATGACCCAGCGCAATCAGCCGTTGATGTCCAACGGCAAACCGGTCGTCGTCCGCCTCGGGCTCGATATGGCCGGCGCCCCGGCGGTCTTCCAGCCCGGCTTCTTCAACCGCTTCGCCTGCGTAGCGGACGTCGCGAAGTAGGGAGCATTTATGTCCGAACGCATCTCAAGAGCCTCGGTCAACCTGGATGTTGGCGCGGAAGCGCAGCCCATTCGAAGCGCGCCGGATGCCGACACGCCATTTCGTATCCTGGTCCTCGGGGATTTCAGCGGGCGCGGCCTTCGCGGAGCACGCACCCCCATCGCCGGGCGCCGTCCCAAGGCGGTGGACTGCGATAACCTCGACGACGTGCTCGCATCGCTTACGCCGTCCCTCCAATTGCCGCAGGCGTTGCTCACCTTCCGCGCGCTCGACGACTTTCATCCCGACGCTATCTATCGGCGCGCCGATCTTTTCAAAAAGCTGGCGGACCTCGGCAATCAGCCCGCGCCCGCTCCGGCGGCGTCTCGCGAAAATCCCCTGCCGAATGCGCCACTGGCTCCGGCTGCGTCGGGCCGAAGTCTGCTGGAAAGCATGATGGAGCAGGCCGACGACGGGCCGGCCTCCCGCACGGCGGCGGAACGCGACCCGCTCGCCGCGTTCCTCATGCGCGCGGTCGAGCCGCACCTGGCGCCGCGTGTGGATCCCCGGCAATTGGAATGGTCCTCGCGCGTGAATGCCGCCGCGGGCCAACAGATGCGGGCCATCCTCCACAACCCCCATTTTCAATCGCTCGAAGCCGCCTGGCGCGCGCTGGACATGCTGATTGCGCGGCTCCAGCCGGACACCGAGCTTAAGATCTACGTGTTCGATGCCACGCTCGACGAACTGATGGCTGGGGGCCCCGCGCTCGAACCCTGCTTCGGCGGCTTCGAGGACCCCTGGGCGCTGATTGTGGGCAATTTCATATTCGGACAGACCGCCGAGGATGCCGCCCGCCTTCGCTCGCTGGGCCGCCTTGCCTCCCGGTTAGGCGCCCCGTTCCTGGGCGAAGCCGAACCGCCTTCCGACCCCGAGCCCGGCGCGCATTGGCGGGAACTGGTCCGGTCTCCGGAGGCCCGCTGGATCGGCCTGGCCCTGCCGAGATTCCTGCTGCGCCTGCCTTACGGCAAGGACACTTCACCCGCCGAGCAGTTCGATTTTGAAGAGATGCCGGAGAGCGCCCACGCAAACTACTTGTGGGGCAATCCGGCCTTCTTTTGCGCATGCGTCCTTGGCCTGGCCTTTCGCAGCGAAGGCTGGGCGCTGCGCCCCGCGCTCCATCGCCAAATTGAAGGACTGCCGCAGCACATCTATCGGGTGGACGGCGAATCCGTTGCCAAACCCTGCGCCGAAGCGCTCCTTACGGACGACGATGCCGAGTTCATTCTGTCGCACGGATTCATGCCGCTCGTTTCCAAGAAGGACCAGGATTCGGTCCTCCTGCTGCGCATGCAATCCATCGCCGATCCCCCCGCGCCTTTGTCCGGAAGGTGGGCGGGAGTCTGATCCAAAGCCGAGTTCCATTCGACGCGGAGGCGCGGAGGCGCGGAGAAACACGCGGAGCGCCACAGCGGAGATCTGAGATTTCCGCTAACTCAGCGCCCGGTCCCGGGGTTATTGGGAACATGGCCGGGGCGCAAAGCCGGTGGAGACGCCCTTGCGGGCCCGTCTCAGCGTCGGTCGGAGCTCTGGGGTGGGGGCGCGGATAGCCGATTCCGCTTGTGTCCGCCGGCAGAGTGGAGCATGATATTCCATGAGGTCGAATATGCCCCGTTTATCCGGAATGAGCGCTGTGTTGGTGGTATTGTCGCTGGCGGCGGGCGCCGGCGCCCAGGAGAAGAAGCGGGTGGCCGTGATGGATTTCGATTACGCCACCGTGCGGAGCACCCTGTCCGCGGAGTTCGGGACCACCGCCGACATTGGTAAAGGCATCGCGGACCTGCTGGTGGACCGGCTCGTCAATGGAGGCGTCTACTCGGTCATCGAGCGGAAAGATCTCGACAAGATCGTCGCCGAGCAGAACTTCTCGAATAGCGACCGCGCCGACGCCAACTCAGCCGCCAAGATCGGCCGGATTTTGGGCGTGGACGCCATTGTCGTGGGCAGCATCACGCAGTTCGGCCGCGACGATAAGAATACGGGAGTGGCCGGGACCGCCGTCGGCGGCATCGCCAGCCGGTACGGCCTGGGCGGGGCCGGCAGGCGGCAATCGAAGGCCGTGGTGGGAATCAGCGCCCGCCTGGTGAACACCAGCACGGGCGAGATCTTCGGCTCGGCTAGCGCAAAAGGCGAATCCAAACGCAGCGGGACCACGCTGCTCGGCTCCGGCGGCAGTTCGAACGATTCCGCGGGCGGCGGGCTCAATATGCAGAGCAGCAATTTCGGGAATACGATCATCGGCGAAGCCGTGGCAGAGGCCGTGACCAACCTCGTCGCGCAACTGCAGGAGGCCGCCGCGAAGATGCCTACCAAGGTTTTGACCGTGGACGGGTTGGTGGCCGACGCCACCGGAGACACCCTGGTGTTGAACATCGGCAGCAAAGCCGGCGTGAAAGTGGGCGACAAGCTATCCGTTTCGCGGGTGGGCCGCGAGATCCGCGATCCCGGCACCGGAAAGGTGATCCGCCGCATGGAGGACGCCCTCGGCCAAGTCGTAATCACGGAAGTGGATGAGGCTTCGGCGGTCGGTAAGTTCACGGGGACCGCCCCGGCCGCCGTCGGGGACCGGGTCCATAACTAACAGAGGAACCATGGGCAATTACGAGATCGGCTCCCGGGTTGGCGACTACGAAGTGATCGCGGTATTGGGCGCGGGCGGAATGGGCTGCGTCTACAAGGTGCGGAACGTCATATCCGACCGCGTGGAAGCCATGAAAGTCCTGCTGCCGAACCTCGAGGGAGATCCGGAGCTGGCCGACAGGTTCATGCGGGAGATCAAGGTCCAAGCCAGCCTCGACCACCCCAATATCGCCGCCCTGCACACAGCGCTGCGCATCGATAATCAGCTCCTCATGCTGATGGAGTACGTCGAAGGAACAACCATCGAGACGCTGCTGCAATCCGGACCCCTTCCGCTCGAAAAGGCGGTGGATTACATCGCCCAGGTGCTTTCGGCCCTGTCCTTTGCCCACGCGCGAGGCGTGGTGCATCGCGACCTGAAGCCGCCCAATATGATGGTCACTCCGGGCGGCATGGTCAAGCTCATGGATTTCGGCATTGCCAAGATGACGGCGGATCAAAAACTGACCCGCACCGGTTGCACCGTGGGTTCGCTTTACTACATGTCGCCCGAACAAATCAAAGGGGCCCTCGATATCGATCCCCGCTCCGACCTGTATTCGCTCGGCGTGTCGTTTTATGAGATGGTGACGGGCGCGCGGCCGTTCCAGGGCGATAGCGAGTTCTCCATCATGTCGGCGCACCTGCAAACGAACCCGCCGCCGCCCATCCAGCTAGCCCCCAATATGCCCCCGGCGTTGAGCGATCTGATTATCATGTCGCTCGAGAAGGACCCGGCGCGGCGGTTCCAGACGGCGGAGGCTTTCCGGAACGCCTTGATTGGCCTGACGCATCCGGCGCAAAGCGGCGCCGCGGTTGCAAGCCCCGCACCGGCTTCTCCCGCACCTCCTACAGCGGTGGGCGCGGCGCCAAAGCCTGTCTTGTCCGCCGCGCCGGCCGAGATCGCGGCGCCACGCAGCCGGCGCGGCCTGTACATGGCGCTCGGAGCGCTGGCGCTTGCGGCCGTGCTGATTGGCGCGGCCATCGGGATTCCCAGGTTCCGCCGCGCTTCCGCTGAAAATGCGCCGGTCCGGTCCGCGGCGTCCCCCGCGCCAAGCGCCGCGCAGGCTCTCCCGCCCGCCGTGCCGCCAGCGCCGTTGGTGGCCAGTCCGCCGGCGAACACCGACCAAGCCCGAACGCCCGCTCGGCAATCGCAGACCCGTACATCGTCCCCCGCCGTTTCCGCTGCGGCGCCCACGGGTGGAACTCCTCAGCCCACACCGCAGCCGGCGCCGCAGCAAGCTGTCGCGCCCGCCGTGCAGGCCGTTCCACAGGCCCCGGCCGCGCCCGATAACGCCAACTCCGCCGAACTCGATAAGCTCAAGGAGCAACTGAACCTGCTCGATATTCGCGCGGGAGCCTGCAAGACGGGCGTCGAAAATCTGCGCCGCGCGCAGGCAAGCTCCGGACTGGGACTTAGGGCCGATATTTCCGCTTCCGCGCAGCGTGTGGACTACTATCTCAATGAAACCGAGTCCGCCCTGCAGAAGAAAGACGCCGCCGCGGGGAAGAAAAATCTGGACTCAGCGGAACGCGAAGTTTCCAAGCTGGAGAGCTTCCTGGGCAGGTAACGCCGCGCCCGCTTATCGCAAACCCGCCGGCCCTATGCCGTGACGGGCGGCACCATGGTCTTCAGGAATTCATGCGCCAGATGGAAGCCGCGCTTGAATTGCGGCGTGAAATCGGCCCCCTGGTAATTCGGATAGTAGAATTCGTCTTCGTTCTCGATGTTCATGGCGCCGCTATAGCCGGCCTCCGCCAGCACCGCGAACAGGCCCTTCCAATCTACCGACCCCTGGCCCGGCACGCGGAAGCGCCACCAGCGGGCGTTGTTCACCGGCTGAATCCCGGCGCGCCGCACCACGTTCCACAGGATCTCGGTGTCCTTCAGGTGGATGTCGTAAATCTTATCGACGAAGTCGCGCGCCGCCTGCACCGGGTCCATCATCTGCCACACCAGGTGCGAGGGGTCCAGTTGCAAGCCCACCCAAGGGCTGTCATTGAACGCTTTGAACAGCGCCTCCCATCCAACCGGACCGGTGGCGATGTTGGGTCCGCCCGCGTAAGGTTCCCACAAGATGCGCACCTTGTTCTTTTCGCACACCGGAAAGTAGTTCTCCGTGTAGACCTTGACAATCTCATCCACCTGCGCCTGCAACGGCTGGCCCTTGATGGTGCCGGACTGCCCCCCGATGTTTGCAATCCCCAGCTTGCCGCACAATTCGAGCGTCTTGACGGTCTTCTGGATCTGGCGGGCGCGCGCCGCCGGGTCGGGGTCAATGTGGTTCCCGTCGCAGCCCACCGA
>CAYWHA010000040.1:0-47008 GCA_964457555.1 uncultured Solibacteraceae bacterium | reverse complement strand
CGGCGCGGGGTGGGACGGTGGGCAGTGCGGTGGAGGGGCGGAGGGGCGGCGCGGGGTGGGACGGTGGGCAGTGCGGTGGAGGGGCGGGGGGGCGGTGCGGCGTGGAGGCGGTGCGGTGCGGGGGCGGGTGCTGGAGATGCCGCGCGCAGTGAATTACAATCACTACACAATGCTTAGGTTCCTGGTTTTAGTGCTCGCGATGTGGCCGGTTCTGGGAGACGCCCAGAAGAAGCCCATCACGCTGGACTCTCTATATGGCGCCGGCCGGGGCGGGCGGGGCGGACGCGGCGGCGGAGCGGCCGGCGCTCCGGCGGCATGGTTGCCGGATGGCCGGACGTTCCTGGTGCGGGAGCAAGGCAAGCTGGCGATCTACGACCCCGCGACCCGGACCAGCAAGGACCTGATAACGACCGGCCCGATGGATGACGCCGCCGTGGCCGTTCCGCATGAAGACGGGCCCTTCGATTGGCAGAACCGGCGCGAGCGTTCCGGAGGCCTGGAATTCTCGGCGTCCGGCAAGGAGTTGCTGTACCCCTCGGGCGGAGACCTCTTTTTGATTCACGTAGATACGGCCAAATGGCAACAGCTCACCAAGACGCCGGTTACAGAAACCGACGGCAAGCTCTCGCCGGACGGCAAGATGGCGGCGTTCCGGCGCGGCGAGGACCTCTACACGGTGGACGCCGCCTCGGGCAAAGAGACGCGGCTGACCCTGAACGGCACGGAGACGCTGCGTAACGGCGCACCGGACTGGGTCTACCCCGAAGAGCTGGAATTGGGCACGGCGTTCTGGTGGTCTCCCGACTCGAAATCCGTCGCGTATCTCCAGTTCGATACCAGCCGGGAGCCGGTTTTCCCGCATGAAGACCTGCTGCGCGAGCGGGCGCTCTACGAACCGCAGCGCTATCCCCAGGCGGGCGAGAACAACCCCGTCATCCGCCTGGGCGTGGTGGCGGCCACGGGCGGCCCCACCAAGTGGCTGGAGGTGGGCGATACGCGCAGCGCTTATCTGATTGCGCGGGCCGGGTGGATGCCCGATTCGCGCAGCGTTTACGTGGTGCGGCTGAACCGGGTGCAGAACCAGTTGGACATGATCTCGATAGGGTTGGAGAGTGGCGCGCCGTCGGTGATATTCCACGAGTCCGACCCGTACTGGATCAATCTTTCGGGCGATGTACGCTTCCTGCAGGACGGCAAGCGCTTCCTGTGGACCAGCGAGCGCGACGGGTTCCGGCACATCTATCTCTACTCGACGGACGGCAAGACGGTGAAGCAGTTGACCAAGGGCGCGTGGGAGGTGACGGCGATTACCGGCGTGGATGAGGAGGGCGGGCGCGTCTTCTACACGTCGAGCGAGGCGACGCACCTGGAGCGCCACCTCTACAGCGTCAGGCTGGACGGCGAAGACAAGCGCCAACTCACGAAGGAGGCCGGCACGCACAGCATCGCGATGGGACCGACCGGAGCGTACTATCTGGATACCTATTCGGGGCCGCAATCGCCCTCCCGCGTGACGCTCCACGCGGGCAGCGGCGCGGAACTGGCGGTTTATCGCGAGGCCGACCGCACACAGGCGGACCAGTTCGACATCCTGCCGGCAGAGATTGTCTCCTTTAAGGCCGCCGATGGAACGGTGCTTTACGGCCGGTTGTTGAAGCCGGCGGGTTTCCAGGCAGGCAAGAAGTATCCGATGGTGGTGACCGTATATGGCGGCCCGGGCGTGGCGCTGCCGATACACGATGCGTGGAGCGGCGTGGATATCGACCAGGTGTATGCGCACCACGGGTACGTGGTATGGCAAGCCGAAAACCGCGGCGGGATGGGGCGCGGGCACGCCTTCGAGACAAGCATTTACCACAGCCTGGGCGTGACGGAACTGGCCGACCAGGTGGCCGGAGTGAAATACGCGATCTCCCTGGGTTTCGTGGACCCGGAGCGGGTGGGCATCCATGGGTGGAGCTACGGCGGGTTCATGACGGCCAACGCGCTGCTGAACGCGCCCGATGTGTTCCGCTGCGGCGTGGCGGGCGCGCCGGTGACCAACTGGCTCAACTACGACACCATCTACACCGAGCGGTACATGGGCCTGCCCGCGGACAACCCCGACGGCTACAAGAATACGGCGCTGCCCGCGAAAGCCGCGAATCTGAAGGGGCGGCTCATGATCATGCACAACTTCGAAGACGACAACGTGCTGTTCCAGAACACGCTGCAACTGATCAGCGGGCTGGAGCAGGCCGGCAAGACCTTCGATTTCGCGCTCTACCCGCAGAAATCGCACGGAGTAACCGGCACGCTGGCGCGCCAGATGAACGAGGCCATGCTGGAGTTCTTCGACCGGTGGTTGAAACCGGAGCCATCCCGATGATTCCAAACGACTAACGCTCCGCTGGACACGTTCTTGCCGAGGGAGCGAAATGGCACGAAACGGCGCGAAATTCCCTTGACAATTCGGCCGCTTTGGATTGATACATATTAAATAGCCGATCGCCTGCTGGGACCTTGACAAGGAACGGGCGGCCGGTTTCAAGTAACTGTGCAAGCCGAAGGAGGGGCCCTGTGGTACGAAATCCGCTCGTTCTTGGTGCGGTCGCGATTCTGAGCCTTGCTGTCGCAAGCGCGCAAGAGCCGTTGACTAACGACTCAGTGATCAAAATGGTGAAGGCGGGCCTTTCCGAGGACGTCGTCGTCAGCATGGTCAAGACCCAGCCCGCGAAGTATACCCTGACGCCGGATCAGTTAATCAGTTTGAAGTCCGCCGGAGTTCCCGATAAGGTAGTGGCGGCGATGGTGGAGAAGAGCTCGGGCGGGGGAACGGGCGGGTACATGGACCCGCACGCCAGCGGCGCGACGCCTGCCGCGGGAACCGTCGCCAACGGCGACCCCAACGACCCACTAGCGCCCCACGATTCCGGCATCTACATCTACGCGAAGAACCGGAACGGCGAGTACAGGCTGACCGAGTTGGAGCAAGCTTCCTACCAGGGGTCGAAGTCCGGCGGATTCCTGGCCTCGTCACTCACCTATGGCATTAAGAAGGTGAAGACCAAGGCCGAGATTCCTGGCGCCCACGCCAGCATCCGCACGCCCGATACGCAGCCGGTTTTCTATTTCTATTTCGAGGACAAAGCGGCTGGGTTGGGCAAGGGCGGTTTCGGATCGGTTTCGAATCCGAATCAGTTTGCGCTGGTAAAGCTGGACGTGACGAAGACTACGCGGGAAACGCTCATCGCGCAGGCTGGTATCACGGGCGCGTCGACTGGGACCGACGAGAAATCGGCTGTGACGTTCCAGTCCGAAAAGCTGAAATCCGGAATGTATAAGGTCACGCCCAACGCTGCCCTGGATGCAGGCGAATATTGCTTCCTGGCCTCGTCCGGGGCCGCGGCCGGCGGCGCCGCGGTGGCCGCGCAGATCTTCGACTTCGGCGTGACGCCCGACCAGTAATCGCCGCTTGCTTTCATCGCGGCCTTCCAGCTATGATGCTCTCCGGATAGGAGGCTCGATGACATCCGATCAGAACCGCCGCAATTTCCTTACGTCCGCGGCCGGAGCCGCTGCGTTCACCATCGTTCCAAGACATGTGCTGGGAGGTCAGGGCGTGGTGGCGCCCAGCGACCAGATCACGCTGGCGCATATCGGCACGGGTACCGAGGGCTTGCGGGAGATGCTGGATCTTCTGGCCATCCCGGAGATCCGGATTGTGGCCGTTTGCGACCCCAATCAACATGCCAGCGGGTACCGCGATTGGGACAAGACCGGTCTGCGGGACACCATCCGGAAGGCCGTTGGCAAGCCGGATTGGAGGCCAGGCGCCGACGGCGTCATTCCGGGCGGCCGGGAGGTGGGTAAGGACGTCGTCGAATCCTATTACGCGAAGAACAAACCCGGCGGTACGTACAAGGGCTGCGCCGCCTATGCCGATTTCCGCGAGATGTTCGACAAAGAGAAGGACCTGAACGCCGTCAAGATCATGACGCCGGACCACCTTCATGCGTTGATCGGCATTGCGGCGATGAAGCGTGGCAAGCACGTGATTGTGCACAAGCCTCTGTCCAACCGGCTGACGGAAGCCAAGCTGATGATCGAAACCGCTCGCCGGACAGGCGTCTCGACGCACTTCATGCCGTGGGATGCCAACGGTTCGATGGACCAGGTGATGACGTGGATCAACGACGGCTCCATCGGCACGCTCCGGGAGATTCACAATTGCACGAACCGTCCGGTTTGGCCCCAGTGGCCGACCCTGCCCACGGACAAGCCGCCAATTCCGGAGGGCTTCGACTGGAATCTCTGGCTCGGGCCGGAGGCGGAGCGCGCCTATCACCCGGACTATACCCACATGGTATTTCGCGGGTGGTACGATTTCGGCGGCGGATCGATGGCCGACATGGGCCACTACAGTCTCTGGACGGTCTTCAACGCGCTGAACCTCGAAGGCCCTACCAGCATCGAGCCGATGCTCAGCCACAACTGCGAGATCAGGGACAGCGCCGCCAGTACCATCGTGAACGACTTTTCGTTCCCGACCGCCAGCGTGGTGCGCTTCAAGTACCCGGCGCGTGGGCAACGGCCCGCGGTGGACCTTTTCTGGTACGAAGGCGGGATGCGGCCGCCGCTTCCGGAGGAACTGGAGGAAGATCACGGGTCCATCCCGGCTGAGGCCATGATGTTTGTCGGCGACAAGGGGAAGATCCTGACCGGCTTCAACATTCAGACTCCGCGGCTGATTCCGCAGCGGAGAATGCAGGGCATGCCGGCTCAGCAAGCCGTGGCCAGAAGGCAAGGCAGCGAACCAAGGATATCGGAAGGCTTGCGGCAGTGGGTCAAGGCGTGCAAGGGGGACAAGCAACAATCGAAGGGCAACTTCCTGAGCGCCGGCCCGATTTCGGAGGCCGTCAACCTGTACGCCATCGCATTGCGGACGGGCCGAAGGCTGCTCTACGACGCGCAGAACACGCGATTCACGAACTACGCGGCGGCTAATAAGTATCTCTCGCGGGAATACCGCAAGGGCTTCGACCCCGCGACGGTGTAGGGGTCCGGACCAAACCTCGACGCGGAGGCGCGGAAACGCGGAGATCAACGCTCGGGTAGGATCATCGCCTCGCGACCTCCGCGCCTTCCGGGGTCGACCGGCGCGGGGCGGCTACGGCCGCGATGCAATCATGAGCCCGGTGGGTCCCGGCAGGCGCACGCGGTGGATCTGCTGGAAACCGGCCTCACTGAGCCATGCGGCATACTCCGGCTCGCTATAGGCGCTGCCGCCTGGCGTGCCCACCAGCATGTTGAGCGCGAAGAGCGCGGCGAAGCGGGGAGCCGTCTTGTCTGGTTCCAGGATGAAGTCCTGAATGACGACGCGGCCGCCGGTTGCGAGCGCCTCACGGCAGCGGCGCAACAGGTCGAGATTTTCGGCTTCGTCGAGCATGTGGCAGATGGCTGAGAGAAATACCAAATCGTAGCCTTCGCCCAGCCGGCCGGACCGTAGATCGCCGGCGCGGACGTGGACGCGGTCATCCACTCCGGCCTCGTGGATGTGGCGGCGCGCGATGGGCTCGACGGCGGCCAGGTCCAGGATATCGGCCAGCAAAGCGGGGCTGGCCTGGGCGAAGGCGATGGAATAGGCCCCCGACCCGCCGCCCACGTCCAACATGCGGCGGACGTTGCCGGCGCCCACCGCGCGCACAACCAGCGGGGCGCGTTCCGAGGCGTTGCGGTGCATGGCGGCGATGAAGGCTTCGGTCCAATCCTCCGCGCCAGGGATGGTTCGGCCGGTGGCGGCGCCGGCGCGGACGGAATCGGTCAGCGTCGACCACGTCTGCCACAGGTGCGCGATATGCAGCCAGGCCGGCCGGGAGTTATCGGGCGAGCCTGCGGCGAAGTGGCGCGCGGCCTCCGGCGAGTTATGAAAGACCCCTTCCCGCTTCACAAGCAGGTCCATGGCCGCGAGCGCGTTCAGAAGCATTTCCGTGGCGCGCGGGCCGGAGCCGAGCGCGGCGGCCACTTGCGGCGCGCCCGCGCCCTGCCCAACGGCCGTGAACAGGTCGAGTTCCAGCGCGGTGAGGATGACGCGGCTCTCCTGGAACGCGCGTATGCGCTCGGTCAGTTCTTCGGGAAGTGGGGCCATGTGTGTCTCCGGTTTCAAAGTAGCACAGCCCTCTTGCAAAGCTAATTCAACCCGCCGGACCGTCGCCGCCACCATCCCCGCCGCGGTCATCGCCATCGCCTGTTCCGCGCTGCGTCATGGCCGGTTGTTATCATACGCGATATCGTCATTTCAAGGCTGCCATGATCCTGAAAACACTTGCCGCCTGCTGGCTTATCGCTTCCGCCGGGACCGCCGCGACACCCCTGCGCGTCGCTTCTCCCGATGGCAACGTGACCGTCGAGTTCGTGCTTCAGGAGGGCGGTAGTCCGGCCTATCGGATCGGCTATCTTGGCAAGCCGGTGGTCCTGGAATCGCGCCTGGGATTCCCCGAACTGCGCGGCGGCTTCTCGGTGGCCAGCTCGGCGGTGACCGAGCGCCAAAGCCAGTGGACGAACGATTTCGGCGAGCGCCGCCTGGTTCCGGACCGGTACCGGGAATTGAACGTGGACCTGCGCCACACCTCCGGCGCGCTCATGCGAATCTCCTTCCGCGCCTACGACGAAGGCGCGGCGTTTCGCTACTCGTTCCCCCGGCAGTCCACCGCGAACTTTCATTTTTCCGGTGAAGCCACGGAATTTCGTTTCCCGCCCGGCGCCTACGCCTACGAAGAGCACTCAACCGAAGGCGAGTACGCGCGCGTGAATGTCGCCGATGTCAAGCCGCAATGCGAGCGTCCGCTGACCGTGGAATACGCGGACGGCCGGTTCGCCTCCCTCACCGAGGCGGATAACGAACGCTATCCGCGCATGTTGCTTTCGCCGCTAACGGGCGTTTCCGGAGCATTGGTCAGCGCGCTCGGCGGAGCGACTTCGAACGGCCTCGGCGGCGGCCGCGACGATGGGCGCGTGGCTCTGGCGGCGGGCGAATCCACGCCGTGGCGCGTGTTTGTGGTGGGCCGGAAGCCGGGCGATTTGCTGGAACGCAACTACCTGTTGCTGAACCTCAACCCGCCGAACGCGCTCAAAGACACTTCGTGGATCAGGCCGGGCAAGGCCATGCGAGACACCACCCTGACTACCGCGAACGCTAAGGCGATTGTGGATTTCGGTTCCAAGGCGGGCCTCCAGTACGTGGGATTCGACTGGCAGTGGTACGGCACCGAAGACCTTGCCACGGGCGATGCGACCACCATCCGCGTTCCGAACCTCGACATCCGGGAGGTGGTCCGCTACGCCGCAAGCAAGGGCATGGACGTTGACGTCTACGTCGATCGCCGGCAGATCAAGAAGCAGCGCGACGTGCTCTTCCCGCTGTATGAAAGCTGGGGAATCAAAGCGGTGAAGATCGGGTTCGTCGACGTGGGCCCGCAGGAGGAAACGGCGTGGATCACGGAAACCATCGCCAAGGCCGCCGAGCATCATCTGGCGCTCGATATCCACGACGGCTACCGGCCCACCGGCAATAACCGCACCTATCCCAATCTGCTCACCGTGGAAGGCATCCGCGGCAACGAGCACATGCCGACGCCGGAGCACAATGCCACGCTCCCCTTTACGCGCTACATCAACGGGATCGGCGATTACACGGTCTGCTATTACACGCCGCGCAAGCTCACCACTTATGCGCACCAACTGGCCATGGCGGTGGTCTCATTCAGTCCGATGCAGTGGATTCTCTGGTATGACAAGCCGTCGGATTACCAGAACGAGCCCGAGATCGAATTCTTCCGCCGAGTCCCCACGGTGTGGGACCAGACGAAAGTGATTCAGGGCCAAATCGGCCAGTACGCGTCCATCGCGCGCCAGAAGGGGGACGAGTGGTTCATCGGGACGGTCAATTCGAGCCAGCCCCGCACGCTTGAAATCCCACTCGCATTTCTGACCAAGGGCAGGAAATACCTGGCGCACATTTATTCGGACGACGATGGCGCGCCCACCCGAACCAAGGTGGGCATAGAGACGCGTCCCGTGGATTCGGGCACGGTGTTGCGTGCGCCGCTGCGGGCGGCGGGCGGGCAGGCGGTCTGGATTGAGCCTGTGAGGTAGAGCCGTGAAACCAATGCGTTCGATCACGTTCTTCGTTCTTCTGGCGGGCCAAGCGGCGGCTGCCGGGCCCGCCGTCACGCCGGCCGATTCGGTGAATCCCACGATCGGCACGGCGGGAGACGGCCAGACGTTTCCGGCCACCGGCGTTCCGTTCGGCATGACCCAATGGACGCCGCAGACGCGCGACGGCGAGACCAAGTGCATCGCGCCGTATTACGAGAAGGACACGCGCATCCAGGGGTTCCGCGGCAGCCACTTCATGAGCGGTTCGTGTACCCAGGACTACGGCAGCATGACCGTCATGCCCGTGACGGGCGCGTTCCGGACCGGCGCGGCCGAACGCGCGTCCGGTTTTGAGCGCTCGAATGAGAGGACCACGCCGTACCGTTACGACGTCACGCTCACCGATACGGGCATCCGCGTTTCCATGGCCGCAACCGCGCGGGCCGCCATTTTCGAGTTCCGGTACCCGGCGGCTTCCGAGGCCTGGGTTCTGGCGCAGTCCAACTCGCATCCGGGCGAAGGGCAAGTCCGGATTGACGCCGAACGGCGGGAAATCTCGGGTTTCAATCCGGCGCACCGCCTCTATGCGGGCAGCGGAAAGCCCGCCGGGTTCAGCGGTTATTTCGTCGCGCGCTTCGATCGGCCGTTTCGGGCAACCGGCGTCTGGAGCGGGGCGCAGAGGCGCGATGGCGCCACCGTGCAGGACGGAACCGGGGGACCTCCCGGCGCCTTCGCGGGTTTGGCCGTTCAGGCCGGCGAACCAGTCCGCGTGAAAATCGGCACGTCGTTCACCAGCGTCGAAGAAGCCCGCCGCAACCTGGACGCCGAAATTCCGGACTGGAATCTGGACCGCGTTGCGGCCGCCGCAAAGAAAGCGTGGAACGAAGCGCTTTCCCGCATCGAAATCCCCGGCGCCTCTGAGAGCCGCCGCCGCGTGTTCTACACCGCGCTATACCACGCGATGCTGCTGCCCCGCACGTTCAGCGATGTGAGCGGGACCTACCCCGGGTTCGCCGGCTCGGGCCGGACGGAAACGGCGCGCGGGTTCACCTATTATTGCGATTTCTCCCTGTGGGATACGTTCCGCGCCCTGCACCCGCTGCTCACCATCCTCGATCCGAACCGCTCGCGCGACATGGTGGAGTCGCTCGTCGCCAAGGGCCAACAGGGCGGGTGGCTGCCCATCTTCCCGGCGTGGAACAGCTACACCCAGGAGATGATCGGCGACCACGCCATCGCGATGATCGCGGACGCCTACGTGAAAGGGATTCGCGGATTCGACGCCCAGGAAGCATATCGCCTGATGCGGCGCAACGCCATGGAGACGCCCGCCTCCGCCGAAGAGTACGCCGACGGCCGCGGCCGGCGCGCCCTCACGAGTTATCTGAAGTACGGGTTTGTCCCGCTTGAAGACCCGGTCCGCGAGGCGTTTCACCGGGGCGAGCAGGTCTCGCGGACGCTTGAGTACGCCTATGACGATTTCGCGCTTTCGAAAATGGCGGAAGCCCTGGGCAAAACGGAGGACGCCAAGATGTTCCTGGCGCGCGCCGGGAACTACAAGAACGTAATCGATCCCTCCACCGGTTTCGCGCGCGGCCGCCACGCGGACGGGTCGTGGGATGCGCCGTTCGATCCGGCCGGCAAGTACGCCTACATCACCGAAGGCCTGCCGTTCCAATATACGTTCTTCGTGCCGCAGGATATCGAGGGGCTGATCCGGCTGGTGGGCGGCCGGCCCGCGTTCGTCGAGAAACTCGACCGGCTCTTCGACCTGAAGCTCTATGACCACGGGAACGAGCCGAGCCATCACATCGCCTACCTGTACGATTACGCCGGCGCGCCCTGGAAAACGCAGCAGAGGGTCCGCCAGGTGATGGACGAACAATACCTCGATAGCTCCGCCGGCCTGGCCGGAAACGACGATTGCGGGCAGATGTCCGCGTGGTATGTGGTCAGCGCGTTGGGATTCTACGCAGTTGCGCCGGGGACTCCCATCTATGAGATCGGGACGCCGCTCTTCGATGAGGCCGTGATTCACGCCCCCGGCGGCCGGCCGTTCACCATCCGCGCGCCCGGCGCCGCCGCCGGAAAGCAGTACATTCAGTCGGCCAGGTTGAATGGAAAACCGATCACCCGGACGTGGATTTCGCAGGAGGAAATCGTGCGGGGCGGCGAACTGACATTCACGATGGGTTCCGAACCCAATCGGAACTGGGGGAGCCGGCCGGAAGACGCTCCGCCCTCGTTGACGGCCTACGCGAAGTAGTCTCTGACCTTTTCGAAGAGGCCCTTCTCCGCGGGGGCGTTATCCACGGGGAGGGAGTCGCGCAACTGTTCCAGCAGTTTGCGCTGCTCGCGGCTCAGGCGGGTGGGGGTCTGAACGTCGATGTGGACAATCAGGTCTCCGCGCGGGCCGCCGTTGAGGGCCGGCACGCCTTTATGGCGGAGGCGGAACTGGGCGCCGTTGCGCACGCCTTCGGGGATCTTGAACTTCTGCGGCTGTTCGAGCGTGGGCACTTCGATTTCGGCGCCGAGCGCGGCTTGCGCAATGTTGATGGGAACGGTGCAGTGCAGGTCGGTCTCATGGCGCTCGAGGAACGGATGCGGCCGGACCTTGAGGAACACGTACAGATCGCCAGGAGGTCCCCCGTTGGCGCCGGGCTGACCTTCATTCGCCAGACGGAGGCGCTGGCCCTCATCCACGCCGGCGGGGATGTTGATCTTCAGCTTGCGCTGCGCCTGGACGCGCCCCTGGCCCCGGCATTGGGTGCAGGGATTGCGGACCACCGATCCCGCGCCGCCGCAAGAGTGGCAGGTGCGCCGAATGGAAAGAAATCCCTGCTGGTAGAGAACTTCGCCGCGGCCCCGGCAGGTGGGGCAGGCGGAGGCGATGGTCCCGGGCTGGGCTCCGGTGCCGTTGCAGTGGACGCACCTTTCCAGGCGCGGCACCTGAATGTCCGCATTCAGCCCGAAAACGGCTTCTTCAAACGCAATCTCCAGGTCGTAGCGGACGTCTTCCCCGCGTTGCGCTGCGCTGCGCCGCCGGCCGCCTCCGCCGCCGAACAAGTCGCCGACGCCGAAGAAATCGCCCAGGATGTCGCTGAAATCGGCGAAGATGTCCGGGTTTACGTTCGATGCCGCCCCCTGGAGACCGGCGTGGCCGTAGCGGTCGTAGGCCGCGCGCTTCTGCGCATCGCTCAGCACGCTGTAGGCTTCCGAAGCCTCCTTAAACTTGTCTTCGGCGTCCGCGTGTTCGGGGTTGCGGTCGGGGTGGTGCAGCAGCGCCAGCTTACGGTAGGCGGCCTTGATCTCCTGATCGCCGGCATCCCTGCCGACGCCAAGAACCTCGTAGTAATCTCTTTTCGACACGGTATTCATCGCGTTTACGGCTTGACCGCCACCTTCACCATGGCCGGCCGGAGAAGCTTGCCCCGGAAATTGTAGCCCTTCTGGAACTCGCCCAGAATGCTCTGGTCCTTGGCATCCTCGGTTTCCACCCGTTGCACCGCCTGATGCAGATTGGGGTCGAACTGGCGCCCTTCCGTTTCGGTCGCTTCCAGGCCCGCCTTCTTGAGGGTTTCGGCCAGGCGCTGATAGATCAACTCGACGCCTTTGGCGTAATCCTGGTCGGCCGTTTCATGCTGCAAGGCGCGCTCGAAATCGTCCAGCACCGGCAGGATTTCCCGGAGCAGGTCCATGGCGGCATATTGCAGATACTCGGAACGCTCCCGGTCGGCGCGGCGGCGGGAGTTGTCGAACTCGGCGCGCAGGCGCAGCAGCCGGTCCTGGAGGTCCGCCTTCTCCGCGAGAAGCTGGTCCCGCTCGGCGGTGAGGTCCAGAAGACGGCTATCCGCCGTTTCCGCGGGTGAGAGGTCGCCCGAGACGGCGTCGTCCAGGTTCCGATCGGATTTCTGCGTATCCACTATCTCCAGATTAACAAAGATGCGGTCAGAACCGGGCGCTCTCCAGAGCGCGGCAGGTCTGGAGAACCGCCCCCATGGCGCGTTCGTAGTGCATGCGCATGGGCCCCAACACCGCAACTTTGGCTGGCAGCCCGCTGGCCATCCGAACGGTCATGCCGATCAGCGCCAGGTCCTTCATGGCGGGATGAGCCACCTGCAGGCCCACGTGCACTTCCAGCTCGCCGGCCGGCTGCTCCAGGTACCGGTCCAGGAGCTCCATCAGGCGCTTCTTCTCTTCCAGGGTGCGCAGCAGCTCGCGCATCTTCTCGCGGGTGAGATGCAAGTCCAGTCCGAGGAGGTTGGATGCGCCTTCCATGTGCACCTCCGGGGAGGTGTCGGGATCGAGCAAGCCCTTCTGGTAGAGCAGTTGGAGCTGGCGCATTACCGCGTCATACAGGGCCCGCTCTTCCAGGATTCTGCGCAGCAACTCGCGCCGCGCCGCGCCTAACTGCCAGCCGCTGAAATTGCGGTTGACGTAGTTGCGGATGGAAGCGAGCAGGTCCGGCGTAACGGGCTCGTCCAGGGCCACTACGCGGTTGCGCACCATGTGGTCGCGCGTGGCCAGAATCATGAGCACGCGCCGGTCGGCCAGGGGAACCAGCTCGATCTGGTCGAGCTCCTGGGCCAACTCGGGGATAGCGGCGGCGATCCCCACATTGCGCGTCAGTTCCATGAGGATCTGGCTGGAGCGCTCGACGCGCTCCTCGACCGTATGGAGGCCGCTGAATTCCTGGCGCAGGCGTTCGGCCTCATGCGCGGCCACGCGGCCGGCGGTGAGGGAGCGGACGTAGAAGCGGAAGGCCTTTTCGGTGGGCACCCGTCCCGCCGATGTGTGGGGCTGCTCAAGATAGCCCTCTTCGGCGAGATCTGCCATGACGTTGCGGACGGATGCCGCGCTGAGCGCATCCTTGCGCAGCTTGGCGATGAAGCGCGAGCCCACCGGCTCACCCGTTTCGATATAAGCGCGCACCACGGATGTCAGGACTTCCTGGAATCGCGATCGCAGCGGCGCGTCATTCGTCATAACCCTGAAAGCGAGTTCGCTACCTTCATTTTAGTGGGACCGGGCCGAAAGAGCAATGCCCGAAGGTTACAGGACTTGCTAGAATGATCCTTCAAATTCACGAGGAGGTCGCTCCATGTTTGCAGCGATCGTGCGCTATTACAGTTACGTCTTTCATGGCTTGCTTGCCCTGTTTCTGATTGCCGCCTCCGGCATGGCGCTGGCCACCGGCGCCGGGTCGCTGCACCTGGATATGCTGCCGTGGACGGGGGCCACGCTCACTTACATCGTCTTTTTCGGCGGACTTTTCGGGCTTCTCTCGGTGGCGCTGGCCATCCTGCAGAAATTGCCGGTGCTATTGTTTATCTGGAGCCTGGTGGTGGCCATCATGATGTTCAAGGGCTTCATCTTCAGCAGTTACGGCTTCGATCCGGGAGGGTTCACGAGCGCGGTGGAGCTGATTGTGGGAGCGCTGATCGCCATCGCCGGGCCGTGGCTGCAGATGCGCTCACCGCGCAGATGAGGCCATGTACAAGAGCATCATCCTGGATTTCGGCAAAGTTCTCATTCACTTCGATTTTCAGCCTTGCTACCGGTCCCTGGCAGAATTATGCCCGTACTCAGCGGCCGAGATCCCGCGGCGAATCGCGCCTACAGGCCTGGTGGAGCGCTTCGAGACCGGATTGTTGCAACCGCGCGCTTTCTTTGAGGAATTCCGCGAAATTCTCGATCTGCGCTTAGAATACGAAGGCTTTTGCGAGGTCTGGAACAGCATCTTCGCCGAGCCGCTGATTCCAGAGAGCATGTTGATCGGCCTGGCAGGGCGGTATCGTCTGCTGCTGCTTTCCAACACGAATGCCATGCACTTCGGGAGCCTGCGGGAACGGTACCGTTTCCTGCTGCGCCACTTCCACGGGCTGGTACTCTCCTACGAAGCGGGGGCGATGAAGCCGAACCCGGCGATTTACCGTGCGGCGGTCGAACTGGCCGGCTGTCTGCCTGGGGAATGTTTCTACGCCGACGACATTCCCGCGTATGTGGAGGCGGCCCGGGCCGTGGGCCTGGATGCGGTCCAGTTCGAGAACCTGGCGCAATTGCAGCGGGATCTGACGGCGCGGGGAATTCGCTGGGAATAACGTGTACGATTGCGGGGCGACCGCTCTCTTACGTTCGCGGCTCGGTTCGATTTGCCTGGTTTTGCGGCGGTTGCCCTCAGGACGTGGGGCGTCTCAGGAAGTGGCGAACTGGCGAAGCCACAGCATCAATTCCATAGCCTTGTCCGTGGAATCGGCTTCCGCGGCGAGGCGCAACAGCGGCTCGGTCCCTGAAAAGCGGAGCAGCATCCAGTTGTCGTTCTCCAGGTAGAACTTGGTGCCATCGGCTTCCGAAATGCGCAGGACCTTATAAGGACAGGCATGGCCCGCGGCGCCTTCCTTCACGCGCCGGGTAACGGCGATGCGCATTTCCGCGGTGGCGGGCAGGTTCTCTTCGAGGATGTATAGCCTGCCGGTAAGAGCGTAGACCCGCTCCCGCAGTTGCGAGATTTTTTGCCCGGTGCGAGCGATCATTTCCACCACCAGCGCCGACGCGAAGATGCCGTCTTTTCCGAGAATATGGCCGCGAATGGTCAGTCCGCCCGACGACTCGCCGCCGAGCAGCGCGTTGTGCTCGATCATCTTGGAAACGATGTGTTTGAAGCCGACGGGGACCTCGTAGCATTCTTCGCCCAGGCTGCGGGCCAGACGGTCGAGCAGGTGCGTGGTGGAGAGGTTGCGCACCACGCCGCCGCTCTCGCCGCGCACCGCGTGCAGGTACCAATAAAGCAACAGCAGGACATCGTTGATGGGAATGTACTCGCCGAGCTCATCGACGATGGCGATGCGGTCGGCGTCGCCATCCATGGCCAGGCCCAGATCGTAATGGTCGTCCTGCATGGTGGAGGTGAGGAGCCTGAGCGCCCCTGCGTCGGGCGCGGGCGACCGGCCGCCAAAGAGCGGATTGTGGCGCTCGTGAATGAACGTCACGCGGCAGCGGGCTTCGGTGAGCAGAGTCCCGAGGGTTAGTTGGCCGACGCCATACATGGGATCGACGATCAGCTTGAGGGCGGCTTTACGGATGGCCTCCATGTCGATGAGCGCTTCGACGGCGTCGACGTACTGGTTGGTGAAGTCGCGCCGCTCGACTACGCCGGCGGCGAGCGCCAGATCGAGTTCCAGCTTGACGATGTCGGAGGGAGCGAGCGCGTTGGTTTCGGCTTCGATCAGGCGGGTCTCGGGATCGAGCAGGAGGGATCCGTCGCTGCGAAAGACTTTCAGGCCGTTCCACTCCGGCGGATTGTGGCTGGCGGTGAAGACCAGACCGTAGGCGGACCCCAGTATCGCCGTGGCATAGGTGACCAGCGGGGTGGGAGCGGCCTCGGTCAGGAGAACGACTGGAATATTGTTGCCCGCGAAGACTTCGGCGGAGGCGTTGGCCGCTCCTTCGGAAAGAAAGCGGCGGTCGAATCCGACGACCACCCCGCGTTGTTCCCGGCCCTGGCGGGTGATCTCATTGGCCAACGCCTGGCTGAGACGCCGGACGTTGTGCATGGTGAAGCCTTCGCCGATAATGGCCCGCCAGCCGCCGGTGCCGAACGTCACCAGGTTCTGTTCTTCGTGCCGGCGGGGCCGGTAGAGGCGCTTCTCCAGGATGAATTCGGCGCGGGTGAGGTCCTCCGGAGTGTTGATGCCCTGCACTTCGTCCTGATCGTAGAGGCGGTAGCTCTCCACGCGGGAGCCGGAGCGGATGAACTGGTGGACGCAGTCGGTGAGGCGATACTCGCCATCCGAGGAAGAGGGGGACAGCCTTTCGAGGACGGAGAAGATGGCGCCCGCCCGCACCACGTAAGCGCCCACATTGACCTCGCGGATCTCCCGCACCCGGGGAGAAGCGTCGGTCTCTTCGATGATGTCTACGATATGGCCGGTGGAATCGCGAATGATGCGGCCGTAGGGAACGGAGCGGTCCACGACGGCGGTGAGAAGGGTGAGATCCGCCTGGCGAAGAAAATGGCGGTTGAGGAGGCCTCGAATGGACGTGGAGCGGAAGAGCGGCGTATCGCCGTAGAGGATGAGCAGGTTGCCGGCGAAATCCCTGAGGGCCGCGGCGGCCTGGAGGACGGCGTGCCCGGTTCCAAGCGGCTCTTCCTGAACGAGGTAGTGGTAGCGCGGCCCCAGGCGTGCGCGGACGTCTTCGCGCTGGCGCCCGACGACGACATAAGTATCCTCGGGCGACGCCAGTTCGGAAGCGCTTTGGACGGCGCATTCCAGAACGGTGCGCTCGCCGAGGGGTTGTAGCATCAGAGGGGCGCCATCGGCGGTGGACGCTCCTGTGCCTGCGGCAAGGACGACCGCCTTGAGCGCAGGATGCTGGATGGAATTGTTCATGGGATACCCGAAATCATACTGTAGCCCGAATTGGGGAAGGAAGGCCGCGGGAGGGCGGCTGGTAGAGCCGCGTGAATCAAGAGGGCAAAATCAAGAAGGCAGGCCAGGAGGCCCGCCCCACTTACTGAGCGAAGGCGATTCCGAGGCCGGTGGTGTATAGGAAATCGTTGGTCTTGCGGCCGGGGACCGGGTTGCTGAGGTAACGGTCGCTCAGCGACAGGTTCCAGGTCAGCCATTTTTTCAACTTGGTGGAGGCGGTGAGGTCCCCGTTGACGCGATACGTGCCGGTGTAGGTGAGGTCGTCGAACATGCGGAAGCTCTGGGTCAGCATGGTTGCGGAGGTGAGCTTGAGGGTATAGCCATCGCCCCAGTAAAACTCGGCGGACTTCTGCGTCGATGTGAAGAATGCGGAACGGTTGAAATCGGCGCCGGCGAGCAGGTTGAGGCTGGCGCGCTCGCCCTTGACGGCCTGGTAGCCGAGGCCGCCGCCGATGACGAACCGCAGATTCAGATTCTGGAACCGGTCGTACTCGTTGTCGTTGAAACCGCTGGCGAAGACGCGCTTGGCAAAGTTGTGGTTGTAGGCCCAGCCGCCACGAACGGCCTGCGCGGTTTCCGCGTCCACGCCGCTGACCTGGGCGGATGCCTTGATGGCGTTGAAGTACAGGGAGGTCTTGTCGTTATTGGTGGCGCGCGCTACAGTTGTCCCCACGGTGAAGGTTTGGGTCTCGGCATTGCCGACGGTTCCGGCAAAACCGAGGCTGGCGTTGCCGGCCCAAAGATCGTCCCAGGCCGGCTTGAGAAGACGCTCGTAGGTTTTCTGTTCGTCGGCGTTGCGAATGGTAGTGACTTGGGCCGGAGTGACAGTGACTTTGGCGGTCTCGGTGGCTATGACTAAGTTGGCATCCGCGGTTGACAGCGTTCCCTTAACCGTCCTGCCATCCTGGAGGACGACGGTGACCGGCTTTTCGGTTGCGATGGACTGCACCTGGTCCCACGGTATGGCGACGGCGCCTAACTGGTCGGTCTTGACGGTGAGCGTCTTGCCATCTTTCTTGACGACGCCGCCGGTCACGCGATCTCCGTTCTTCAAAACGATCTGATCTGCCCAGGCGGCGCTCAGCCAGAGACAGGCGAAAGAGGCCAAGAGGAGTCTACGGCATTTGAGAATTGGCATTGGTGTTTTGCTCCTTGTCCTTTCGGTGCGATCCGGCGCTCAGGCGGTTAGTTGAGAGGTGCAGTTCGGGCACCGTTTCGCCGGAATCGGGATGGGCATGCAGCAGAATTCGCAGTCTTTGGTGGTGGGGGCGGCTGGGGCCGGAGCCGGCGTCCGCTGCAGCTTGCTGACCCCTCGCACCGCGAGAAAGACGACCAGAGCCACGATCAGGAAGTTGACCACGGTGTTCAGGAACTGGCCGTAAGCAAGGACCGGCGCTCCGGCGGCTTTGGCAGCGGCCAGGGTCGCGTAGGAATTGCCGTTCAGGGAAAGGAACAGGTCCTTAAAGTCCACGTGGCCGAGGATGAGCCCGATGGGCGGCATCACAACGTCTTGCACCATGGATGTCACGATGGCTCCGAAGGACGCTCCCAGGATCACCGCAACGGCGAGGTCTAGTACGTTGCCTCTCATGACAAACGCTTTGAAGTCTTTGAGCATGTTCGATTCGCCTTTCAGTAAGGAGATATGTGCGCTTCGCGATTACATGAAATCCGCAACTCAGGAGTCACTTGACTCCCCGATTCGGTCTAGTATACAACAGCCTTCCCGGTTAGGGCTTGGAAGATTTGGCCGGGGGATAGGCGTGGAGTTGCGGGCCGACGGCGTTTGAGAAGGCGAAGTTGCCGCGGCGGTCGTCATCGAGGTTCCAGAACATGGCGCCGATCATGCCGGAGTAGCCGGCGGGCGCGCGCAGCTTGTACTTAGTCCCGGCGGGAGATTTGCCGGCGATGATGAAATCCATGGCCTGATTCACGATGGCGGGGGTGGTGTCTCCGGTGAGGAAGCCGACGGCGACCTTGTTGGCCGGCAGGGGCGGGAAGAACTGCCTGGGGTCGCCCGCCACGTTGAAGCCGTGCAGCAGGAGTTCCGTCATGGCGGCGTGATAGTCCACGGAGCCGGGCTGATAGATCTCGCCATCGAGACCTTCGAGCGGGGGAGTGTTGTAGCTCTGCACATCGATAAAGGAGAGGATGTCGCGGATGGCGTAGGCGATGGGCAGATAGGAACCGAACTGGCCGCCATAAGTGGGGTAGCCGGAGGGAATCTGCGTGCCTTCGGGGACGAGGCTGATCATGAAGCCGGGGCCGAAACGCTCGCGCAACTGGCGCAGGGCGGCAATGAGGTTCACGGTGGATGGGGTGGTGGGATGCTTGAAATCCGCGTCTCCGGGGTCGAGGTTTAGAGACGGGGTTTCGAGGTCGATATCGATGCCGTCGAAGCCGTAATCGGCGACGATTTTGCCGACGGAGGAGACGAACGGCGGAACGGCCGCGGGATTGGAGAACGTGAAGTCCAGGCCGCCGCCGCCGAGCGAGATCATGACCTTCTTGCCCTGGCTCTTCTTGTAGGCGATGTCGGCTTTGAACTGATCGGCAGCCGGCGCGGTGAGGGTGCGGTATCGCATGGTCCCCTCCGGAGCATTGCGATCCGGCGTGGCGAAGGACACGATGATGACGTCCCATTGCGGGGAGACGTCGCGGATGGAGGAGTTGGCGCCCGCGAAGCCGTTGGTGTAGCCGATGAGGAGGTGGCCATTCGGCGGGCCTGTTAATGGGGCCGGGGAGACGGAAGGCTGAGGAGGCGCGGCGGCGCCGGCGCGTCCGCGGCCGGCGGGGCACGCCTTGGCGGGTTCGGGGAGAGCGCGCGTGTCCGGAAAACTGTAAACGGCGCCAAGGCCCTCCGCGGCGCCGGTATACCAGGTGAGAAGGGCTACATCTTGCAGGCGATAGGTGGCGCCGCTTGTTGGGACGACAGCTCCCGGCCGAATCATGGCGGCGCCGCCTGCCGCCTGGGCGACATAGGCCTTGGATGCGGGGAAATTGTTCTTGGGGTTGGTATTGGTGGGTTCGGCAAGGAAGTAACTGGTGGCGACTCCGGCGCCGCCGCAGGGTCCCTGATCTCCGGCAGGCATGGAAGCGGGCCGCAGCCAGTTGGGGACGGCGTTGCCGGAGCGGGCGGCGCGTACGCCGCGGGACAGGGGATCGTGCAGCGGGTCGTTGACGAACTCGCCGAGCTGCTCGGTGAGCGGCTGCACATCGGCGTCTTCGACCACGGCGGGCGCGGCGTGGAGATAGGAGCCGAGCACGAAGGAATTTCCGGTGGCGGAATCGACGCCGTGCGTTCCCCAGGAGCAGCACAACGTGGCGTCGCCCTCGGTGTAATAGGTGGCGTTATGGGTGATGGCGATGACCAGCTTGCCCTCCTGTTTGGGGAGCTGCTTGAAGAGTTCCTTTTGCAGAAACTCGACGTCGAGGACGGCGAATGAGGCGCCGGTCTTTTTGGAGGTAAGGATGTAGCCGTAGGCGGCGGGGATGGCGATCTTCACGGGCTTCACCTCCGGCTTGCCGAACAGCGTATGCCAACCCTCCGCCTTGGGGAAGGTGGTACGCAGCATGGCGTCGGCATACTGCGTGGAACCGCCGTTGGAAAAGGCGTACTTGGAAAAGACGGGCGAGGCGAGGACGCGCGGGACGTCCTGAGCGGCGTCCATGAGGAAGGGCTTGGCGCCGGTCCTTCGCGATTCAAACGAGAGCGCGATGGGAACGAGGACGATGGGGATGGTGGTGGCGCCGCCATGCGCCGGATCGTGGCCGAGGAGGGTGTAGGTGGCCTGGCCGGCGGCGATTTGGAACGTGGGCGCCGTGCCTTGGGCGGAAGTCACGTGCAGCGGCAGGGTTAGGAGAGAGAGGAGTGCGAGGGATCTGATGCGCATGCGCGGATTCACCAACCTCCGAGATAGGATTTAGGACTTGCGAGACCAGTTTAGTGGAGGGGAGGGGAGGATGCAAAGGGGGGTGAGGGGCATGGGGGGAGGGGCATGCGCCGCCAGGGGCACATCGTAGGCCGGGAGGGATCGCAGAGTTTGCGAAGAAGGCAGACGGGCCCACGGAGACGGTGGGCGCCCGGTCCACCCCATCTATCGGGGGTTCAGGAACAGGCGAACGTTGACGAACTGGTTGGGGAACAGGACGCCGTCCTGGTTGTCGAACTCGGCTTTGAGCTTGGCCGTGCCGGTTTCGGAGTCAATCTGGTTGTCGATGGCTATCAGGCGGCCGGTTGCGATTCTCGCTGTGTCGGCTCGATTCCACGCCTCGACCGGCAGGCTCCCGGCTTGCGCGAGGCGGGTGCGTACTTGAGGAAGGTCATCTTCGGGAATCGTGAACAGCACCGCGATGGGCTGGAGCTGGGTGATGACAACGATGCCGCCGGCATCGGATGCATGAACCACGTTGCCGGGATCGACCAAGCGCAATCCGGCGACGCCTGAAATGGGCGAGACGATCCTGGTGTACGACAACGTGAGCTGAGCTTGAGCGAGATTCGCCCGGTCGGCCTTTAGCTTGGCCTGGAGCTGCGCGACCTTGGTTGAGGGGTCGTTGAGCTGCTCCGGACCGATTGCGCCGAGAGCAGCCGACTTCCGGTAACGCGCGAGCTCGTCTTGGGCATTAGCAAGGGTGGCTTGATCCTGAGCGATCTGGGACTCGGCTTCGGCGACCGCGGGTTCATAAGGGCGCTGGTCGATCGTTGCGAGCAACTGCCCGGCTTGAACCATTTGCCCTTCTTTGAAGTTGACGGAGAGCAACTGACCGTCAACGCGAGGCTTGATTGTGACCGTGGAAGACGGAGAGGCTTGGCCGAGTCTTCCAGCGAGATAGCCCGGACCGGGTTGCGGACTGGAGGGCTGTTTGGGCTGGCCCGCGAGAGGCCGGGCGGTCTGCGCCACGGGGGCGGCGGGCGGGGCAGCGGCAGCCGGGGGTTGCGCCGCGCTTTGCGGATGGGCGGCCGACGCCACGTAGACAAGCGGGAAACCGATGGCGAGAATGGCGGCGAGTCTCCATCGCGTAAGGCCGCGAGGCAGCGACGTACCATCGAGAATGCGATGGATGCGCCGGTCGGGCGGGCCGTAGCGGGCCATAGGCGCGGCCATCCAGTTGACGCCCGGCAGGTTTCGGGGCCGCGCGGTGCGCTGCACAAACTCCAGGACGACTTCGGCGTACAGACCGCGATCTCCGGTGGCGGCCACGGCGGCATCGTCACTGGCTTCTTCCGCCGCTCGCACGATGCGGGTATGCAGGAACCAGCTTAAGGGGCTGTACCAGAGCAGGGCCCGATGAATTGCGGAGAGCGCTTGCACCGCGACGTCGCGGCGGCGGATGTGCGAGCGCTCGTGCGCGAGCACGGCATTGAGCTTGGCGCGGTCCCATTCGCGCCAATCGGCAGGGAGCACGATGGCAGGTTGGAAGATGCCCAACGCCACGGGCACGCCCACGCGCTCCGATTCGAGGGCCTCAACCCCTTCGATTCGCAGGCCGGTCCGGCGGCTGCGGCGGAGCAGGCGCTGACCGATCGCGAGGCCGACGCTGACGCGCAGCAGGAGCGCGAACGCGACGCAAGCATATAGGGCCAGCAGGGCGGGCGGCCAATCGAAGCGCGCGGACAGGCTGGTTGCGCGTGGCTGGGCGATGGCAGGGCCGGGAGCCGGCGCGCGGGGCGTCGAGTAGCCGGCCGCAGGCGCGACGAGCGGACGGGATGCGGCGCGCGTCACGGCGATCGGGATCTCCGGCAAGGCTGTGGTGAGCGCGGGAAGCGCAAGGGAGGCGCATAGGATGGCGGTCCACGAGGCCACGCGGACGGAGGGGTCTTTCACGCGCAGCGCCCGCAGCAGGAGCGCTCCGCCGAGTATCAGGACGGAGGAGCGCAGCGCCCATCCGGCGAGGAATGCTACCGTGCCCATGATTTCTTCTCCTTGCGTGCGGCGATCTTCTCCGCCAGCCGCTGCAACTGCTTGGGATCCAGAACCTGATTATCCACCAACCCGACCAGCAACTCCTCCACCGACCCGCCGCAGAAGCGGTCGACAATCTGCTGGGCCGCCTGCGCGGCGACGTTGCGCCTGGTCTCCAGGGAGCGGTAAATGAACGTGCGTCCATCGACCTTGTGCGTCACGTAGGACTTCTCTTCGAGCTTCCGCAGGATGGTGCGGATGGTGGAATCCTTGAGAGGGCGCTCGGCAGCCAGGCCTTCGCGGCACGTTTCGGCGGTGCAATCGGGGTGCGCCCATACGAAATCCATGATGAATTGTTCGAGGGGGGTGAGGGGCTTGCGGCTGCGGATGTTAAACATTGTAATGTTAATTGTTATAACAATTACCGGTGCAGGTGTCAAGTTCCAAAGCGCCGCGAAGAAGGCAGACCAGGAGGTCCGCCCTACCTGTGATATTCTAATAGCCAAATCTATGTTGAAGTGGCCCCGCGTATGGGCGCTCCTTCTGGCTGGGTTGGGCATGGCGTTCGCCTATGCCCAGAATGGGACCGCCCCCATTGTTATCGATTATCCGGCCAACGGGTCGATTTTTCCGCCCGACATGGCCGCACCTGTGTTTCTTTGGCGCGACCCGGCCGTGGGCGCGGTTTCCTGGCGCATCGACGTATCGTTCGCGGATGGTTCGGCGGCGATTCATGCGACTTCCAAAGGCGAGCCGATGCGGATCGGGGAGATCGACCCGCGCTGCGTTTCGCCCAACAACAAGCCGCCTAGCCTGACGCCGGAGCAGGCCGCGGCCCACACCTGGATGCCGGATGCCGCCGATTGGGCAGCGATCAAGAAGCAGTCCGTTGCCGGGCCTGCCACTATCGCCATTAGCGGGTTTGCGGCGGGGAACGGCGGCCAAGCGCTATCGCGCGGACAGATGCTGCTCCACACTTCGGTGGACCCGGTGGGCGCGCCGATTTTCTACCGCGACGTACCGCTGATGCCGTCGAAATCGCAGACGGGCGTGATCAAGCCGCTGGACTCCGCTTTGATCCCGCTGATCGCGTGGCGCCTGCGCGACGTCTCGCAACCGCAGAGCCGCGTGCTGCTGACGGACATGCATACCTGCGCCAACTGCCACTCCTTCGCGGACAACGGCAGCACGCTGGGGATGGACCTGGACGGGCCGGACAACGACAAGAGCCTCTATACGCTGGCGCCGGTGCAGAAGGTCATGACCATCCGCAACGAGGACGTGGTCTCGTGGGCCTCCTTCCGCGACGAACTTGGCAGCCAGCTTCGGGTGGGCTTCATGTCGCGCGTCTCGCCCGATGGCCGGCGCGTCGTGACCACCATCAAGCCTCCGGGCGCGAACCGGGATCAGCTCTACTACGTTTCCAATTTTACGGACTATCGCTTCCTACAGGTCTTCTATCCGGTCAGCGGCATCCTGGTCTGGTACGATCGCGACGCTAAGAAGCTGCAGCCGCTGCCGGGCGCCGACGATCCGAAATACGTGCAGGCGAACGCCGTGTGGAGTCCAGACGGCAAGTACCTGGTGTTCGACCGCGCGGTGGCGAAGAGTCCAAGTCCGCCCGGCGGCAAGATGGCCACCTATGCCAACGACCCGGCGGAAGTCCAGATTCAGTACGATTTGTACCGCATTCCTTTCAACGACGGCAAAGGCGGCAAGGCCGAGCCGATCGCCGGCGCCTCGCAGAACGGCATGAGCAACAGCTTCCCGAAGGTCTCCCCCGACGGAAAGTGGATCGTCTTCGTGCAGGCTAAGAACGGGCTGTTGATGCGCCCCGACAGCAAGCTCTACATCGTGCCGGCGGAGGGCGGGCAGGCGCGCCTGATGAGTTGCAATACCTCGTTGATGAACTCCTGGCACAGTTTCTCACCCAACGGACGCTGGCTGGTGTTCTCCTCGAAGAGCCGTACGCCCTACACGCAGATGTTCCTCACGCACATTGACGCGGAGGGGCACGATTCGCCGGCGATCCTGATTGAGAACTCGACGGCGGCCAACCGGGCCGTGAACATTCCGGAGTTTGTGAACACGGCGCCGGGGGGCATTGAGCGCATCGACGTTCCAGCGGCCGATTTCTACCGCCAGTTCGACGTGGCAGCGGCGCTGACGAAGAAGGGCGATTTCGCAGCGGCGATCGCGGAGTGGACCAAGACGTTGGCGATGGGATCCGACGACGCGCGCGCCCGTTACAACTACGGCCTGAGCCTCGCGGGAACGGGCCGTACGGAGGATGCGATCGCGCAGTACCGGAAGGCGCTGGCGATGCAGCCCGATTACGCGGACGCGCACAACAATCTGGGGAATGCGCTGGCGCGCACGGGTCACCTGGACGAAGCGATCCCTCAATACCGGCTGGCGGTGGAGAGCGACCCGGAGTCTCCCGAAGCTCACAACAACCTGGGAGCGGCGCTGATGCGGGAGGGAACCTACGACGAAGCCATCGTGCAGTTCCAAAAGGCGCTCGAATTGAGACCCGGCGGCGCCATGGCGGAGGCCAATTTGGGGCACGCGCTACTGGTGCAGAACAAGACGGACGAGGCGAAGGCGCATTTAGAACGGGCGTTGCAGATCTCTCCCGACATGGTGGAGGCGCGCTTCGATCTGGGCGCGGTACTGATGAAGAATGGCCAAAGGGCGGAGGCGCTGGCGCTCTGGCGGCAGGCGCTGCGCCAAGCCCCGGACAACCTACGGGTGCTCAACGATACGGCCTGGGCGCTGGCCACCTGCGCGGACGCCGCTCTACGCGACGGAACCGAGGCGGTGACGCTGGCCGAACATGCGGTACAGCTCAGCTCGGGACGGGAGCCATCGCTGCTCGGCACGCTGGCGGCGGCCTATGCGGAGGCCGGGCGTTTCGACAAGGCGGTGGAGTTTGAGAAGCGCGCGACAGACGTCGCGACTCAGGAAGGCAACGCGACCCTGGCCGCTACGCTGCGAACGCGGCTGGCGCTGCTACAGAAAAACACTCCGATTCGACAGCCTTGATTGGGCTTCAGAGCATGAGGGCGGACTTGTGTATTTCGGGTATGTATCCCTGGCGAATACACCGCACAACGGGCTCCGGAGTCAAGACGTCCACCGTCAGGTCATTTGGCCGGAGACGCTTCTCCAGGTAGCCGGCGGGTGACCAGAGAAGGAGCGAGTCGCCGCGAACCAGATAGCTGGAGTCTCCGATCTGAACGAAACAACCATCGGGCAACGAGTTGAGAGCCGCGCGCCAGGTTACCTTGCCTTTTCGACGGTCGATCCGCCAGCGATGCAATTCCAGATCGATTTCATCCGCAGAAGGAGGGTCCGGGGCAGGCGCATCGGACGAGCGATTCCAGGCGTCTTTGAAGGCGTTGAACCGTTCGCGGCGGCATTCCGCGCATGGCCGGTGGCCCGCGGCGAGGGCCACGGCTTCGTCCAGGAAGAACAATTCCGTGTAATGGCCGGGAGACATCACGGAACGGCGCCGGCCCTTGAATTCCAGGAGACACGTAATCCAACGCCGGCTGGCGTATGGGCGAACAATCTGGCGATTCCGGCTATGCAGCGCCCCGCCCCGATTGCCCATGAACGTTCCACGGGCGGGTGAAGAAAAAATCACCCCGCAAGGGTCGACGCGGTTCTGTAACGGCATGGGGAGGTTCCGAACCCCATGATCTCACGCCGCTACTGACGCGAAGGTATGCGCCACAGTCCGCTGACTTCACCCACGCCATGATTGTTGCCGGTGCGAACCGCGGATACCTCTTTCAGGATTCCCACCGCGAGACGTTCGATGGCATCGAGAGCCTGGGGATTGTTGCGCAACCCATCGGCGGGGAGCGCGGCTAACCGGAGAGCAATCTCGGCAGCCTGTTTCGCGAGTTGATCCAATGACAATCCTGCGGACGGCAAGCGAGCCGTCACAAGATCGATTGTACATGTATGGAAGGCCGCAAGCACGATTCCTTTGGTTATTGCTTCGATGTCAAGAGTGAGGCAAACTCATTCGAGGGGGGCATCATGAACGCACTGGAGGGCAAAGTCGCACTGATTACCGGCGCCAATGGGGGACTCGGGCGGTTCGTTACCGAGGCGTTTCTGGCGGCCGGGGCTAAGGTGGCGGGAGTGTCGCTGCAGATTCAGGCGAGCGAGTTCCCGCATCCGGGATTTACCCCCCTGCCGGCGGATCTTTCGGGGGGCGACGCAGCGCGCAAGGTGGCCGACGAAGTCATGACCCGGTTCGGACGGATCGAGATTCTGGTACACACGGTGGGCGGCTTCGCGGGCGGCAAGAGCGTCGCGGAAACGGACGATGCGACGCTCGACTCGATGCTGGATGTGAACTACCGTTCCGCGTTCTTCATTGCAAGGGCCGTGCTGCCCCACATGCGGCGGCAGGGCGGCGGGCGAATCCTGGCGGTAGCGAGCCGGCAGGGCGTGGAGCCCGGCGCGATGGTGGGAGCATACAGCGCTTCGAAGGCGGCGCTGGTGGCGTTAATTCACGTCATCGCGCTGGAGAACAAGGACCGCGACATTTCGGCGAATACGGTGCTGCCGGGGACGATGGATACGCCCGCAAACCGGGCCGGGGACCCGAAAGCCGATCCGTCGCAATGGGTGCAGCCCGCACAGGTGGCCGCTCTGCTGGCGCACCTGGCATCGGATGCCGGCGCACAGGTGACGGGCGCGGCCATTCCAGTTTATGGAAGGCAGGTTTGAGAGGGGCTTAACGGGCCATCCAGCCCCCGTCGACCGTGAGCACGGTTCCGGAAACATAGTCGGACGCGGAGGAGGCCAGAAAGACCACGGCGCCGCCGAGATCCGCGGGATCCCCCCAACGGCCGGCCGGGATGCGCGACAGGATCGCGGGGTTGCGCACCGGATCGTTGCGCAGCGCCGTGGTATTGTCGGTGACGATGTAGCCGGGAGCGATGGCGTTCACCTGCACGTTACGGCCCGCCCATTCGTTGGCCAGCGCTTTGGTCAATTGCGCGACTCCTCCCTTGGCCGCGGCATAGCCTGGAACGGTGATGCCTCCCTGAAAGCTGAGCAGCGAGGCGGTGAAAACGATCTTGCCGGCTCCCCGCTTCAGCATGTCGCGGCCAAACTCGCGCGCGAGAACGAACTGGGCGCTCAAGTCGACGGCAATGATCTTGTCCCAGAACTCGTCGGGATGCTCGGCGGCGGGTTTGCGGAGAATGGTTCCGCCATTGTTGATGAGGATGTCGATGGGCGGGCACTCGCTCTTCACCTTTTCGACGAAGGCGTAGACCGCCGGGCGGTCGGCCAGGTCGCAGGCATAACCCCAGAACTTGCGGCCCCGCCGCTCCACCTCCCGGCCCACGGCGCTGCCTTGCGGCTCAAGGCTTGCGCTGGTCCCCACGATATCGGCCCCAGCTTCGGCCAAAGCCAGCGCCATGCTCATGCCAATGCCGCGGCGGGCGCCGGTAACCAGGGCGGTCTTTTCATCCAGCTTGAAACGGTCGAGAATCGTCATGTGTTAGCTCTTGACAAAGTATTACATTGGATATAGTCTAACTCCTGGATGGATGCCGAGGGGATTAAGCGTTCCTTGGAACGCAGCGGGTTGCGGTGCACGCCGCAGCGTTACGCCGTGATGGCATTCCTGATGGAACACAACCGGCATCCCACGGCCGCGGAGATCTTCGAAGCCGTGAATCGCGTGGATCCGCGTTCCTCAAGGGCCACTACTTATAACAACCTGCGGGACCTGGTGAAGGCGGGTTTGGTCCGTGAAGTGGCGGTGGAGGGCCGCGGCGCGCGGTTCGATGCAAAAGGCGTGCGGCATCATCACTTCATCTGCGACCGCTGCGGTAATGTTGAGGATATGGAATGGTACGACGTGCCCGGGCCTGCCGCGGCCGCCCTCGGCAAGCGGATTCTGCGCGAATGCGAACTCATTTTCCGGGGGCTCTGCGCGAAGTGCGCTCCGCGGCAGGCTTCGGGTTAAGCGCCGCCTTACAGTTTTTTTGACTTATTCGAAGGAGGATAAATAACATGATTGATGAAAAACTCGCCACTTCATCGGGGGTGACCGCCCCCCTCGAGAAGGAACAAAGCGCGTCGGCCGCAAGCAAGTGCCCGGTAGCGGGCGGCGCTCCCAGACACCCCTTAGGTGGGGCCATAGCGAACGCGATCTGGTGGCCGGATCAACTGAACCTGAGGATACTGCACCAGCGCTGCCCTCTGTCCGATCCTATGGACAAGGAGTTCAATTATGCCGAGGAATTCAAGAGCCTCGACCTGAACGCCGTGATCCAGGACCTCCACGCCTTGATGACGTCATCGCAGGAATGGTGGCCGGCGGATTACGGCCACTATGGGCCGTTCTTCATCCGTATGGCGTGGCATGGCGCAGGCACATACCGCATCGCCGATGGCCGAGGGGGCGCGGGTTCCGGATTGCAGCGGTTTGCGCCGCTCAACAGTTGGCCGGACAACGTAAGCCTCGACAAAGCGCGGCGGCTGCTCTGGCCGATCAAGCAGAAGTACGGCCGGAAGATTTCGTGGGCCGACCTCATGATTCTCGCGGGCAACGTCGCGCTGGACTCGATGGGGTTGAAGACCTTCGGATTCGGCGGCGGGCGCGAGGACGTGTGGGAGCCTGACGAGACTTACTGGGGGCCTGAAGCCAAGTGGCTTGGGGACGAGCGCTACAGCGGCGATCGTCAGCTCGCGAATCCTCTGGGCGCCGTTCAGATGGGCCTGATTTACGTGAATCCGGAAGGTCCCAATCAGAAGCCGGACCCCATCGCGGCGGCGGTCGATATCCGGGAGACCTTCGCCCGCATGGCGATGAACGATGAAGAGACGGTGGCTCTGATCGCCGGCGGACACACGTTCGGCAAAGCGCATGGCGCCGCCGAACCGGGCAAGTACGTCGGCCCCGAACCGGAGGCCGCCCCTATCGAAGCGCAAGGCTTCGGTTGGAAAAACACCTTCGGCAGCGGCAAGGGCGTCGATACGATCAGCAGCGGGTTGGAAGGCGCATGGACCACCAATCCGGTGAAGTGGGACAACAACTACCTGGAAAACCTGTGGGGCTATGAATGGGAACTGACGAAGAGCCCGGCGGGCGCGCAGCAATGGATTCCCAAGAACGGATCCGCGGCGGCTGCCGTGCCCGATGCTCACGACCCATCGAAGAAGCACGTCCCGATTATGTTCACGACCGACCTCTCGCTGAGAATGGACCCGAGCTATGCGAAGATTACGAAGCGGTTTCTGGCGAATCCGCAGGAGCTCGCGGATGCCTTCGCCAAGGCGTGGTTCAAGCTGACGCACCGCGACATGGGCCCGGTGACCCGTTATCTTGGCCCGCTGGTTCCGAAGGAGCCGCTGCTGTGGCAGGACCCGCTTCCCGCTGTGGATCATGAACCGATCGGCAAGCGGGAGATTACCGCCCTGAAGGCTAAGATCCTCAAATCCGGACTTTCCATCTCCCAACTGGTGACGACGGCCTGGGCATCGGCTGCGACGTTCCGCGGCGGCGACAAGCGCGGCGGCGCCAACGGAGCGCGCATTCGCCTGGAGCCGCAAAAGGACTGGGAAGTCAACCAGCCGGCCGAGCTGGCGAAGGTCCTTGAGAAGCTGGAGGCGATCCAGAAGAAATTCAACAGCGCGCAATCCGGCGGGAAGAAGGTCTCGCTTGCCGACCTGATTGTTCTGGGCGGCTGCGCAGCCGTCGAGGAAGCCGCGAAAAGGGCCGGGCACGCCGTGCAGGTTCCGTTCACGCCGGGGCGCGCCGATGCTTTGCAGGAGCAGACCGATGTGCACTCATTCGCCGTACTGGAGCCGTCCGCGGACGGGTTCCGCAACTACCAGCGGAAGGGAGACCAAAGACCGGCGGAGGAGCTGCTGGTGGATCGCGCGGAGCTGCTGACGCTGACGGTTCCAGAGATGACGGTTCTGGTTGGCGGCATGCGCGCCCTGAATGCCAACTTGGGGCAGTCTAAACACGGCGTCTTCACGAAGCGGCCTGAGACACTGACGAGCGATTTCTTCGTCAACCTGCTCGACATGAGTACGAAGTGGGAGCCCTCCTCTACATCCGAAGGCGTGTTTGAGGGGCGCGACCGCGCGACGGGCGAAATCAGGTGGACGGGCAGCCGCGCGGACCTTGTGTTCGGTTCGAACTCGCAGCTCCGGGCAGTCGCGGAATTCTATGCATGCGACGACTCGAAGGAAGCGTTTGTGAAGGACTTCGTGGCGGCGTGGGACAAGGTGATGAACCTCGACCGCTTCGACCTGGCCCGAGCTTGAGGAGTTAGCGAAGTTACGCGGTTACGCCTGGTCCCTGGCGCTTTTGCCAGCCCTCGGCGAAGAGGTTCAGGGACCCGCCCTGGCGGGGGTGCTCCGCAATGAAGTCTTCGCGAAGGTTCAGCCCGAGGCCTGGACCTTGCGGCAAGTTGAAGTAGCCGTCGGTGACCTCCGGATAATGGTCCACGGCCTGCTTCACCCAGCCGTCCACGAAATCGTTGAAATGTTCCTGGATCTTGAAGTTGGGCGTGCAGGCGTCCAGGTGGAGGGCGGCCGCGGTGGCCACCGGCCCGCAGACGTTGTGCGGCGCCATCAGCATGTAGTAGGTCTCCGCCCAGGCCGCTAATTTCCGCGCCTCGGAGATGCCACCGAAGTGCGAGGGGTCGATTTGGACGATATCGCAGGCCTGCAGCTCGAAGAGTTCCCGGCATTCGAATCGCGTGTGGAGGCGTTCGCCGGTGGCGATCGGCATGTGCACCGCGTCGGCGACCTTCTTCAAGGCGCGCAAATTCTCGGGCGGCACCGGCTCCTCCAGCCACCCCGGATTGAAGGGCGCCAACTCCCGCGCCATTTCGATCGCGGCCGAGGGGCTGAACCGGCCGTGCATCTCGATCAGGATTTCGAAATCCGGTCCGACGGCGTCGCGAACGGCTTCCACCAGCGCGAGGGAGCGCAACTTCTCCGGGCGCTCCAGCTCGTAGAATCCGGCGCCAAACGGGTCGAGTTTGGCAGCGCGATAGCCGCGGGCCACCACGCGGCGGGCGGCCTCCGCGAATTCCTCGGGCGTGCGTTCCACCGTATACCAGCCGTTGGCGTAAGCCTTGATCCGGTCACGGACGGCTCCGCCCATCAGCCGGTAGACAGGTTGATTCAGCGCCTTCCCGACGATATCCCAGCAGGCCATCTCGATGAGAGCGATGCCACTCATCATGACCTCGCCGGCGCGGCTGAAGTCGTGGACGCGCATCTCGGTGACCATGCGCTCGCGGTCGAAGGGATCGCGTCCCTTGACGTGGCGGGGGAAGGCTTCCGCGAGGTAGCCCAGGACGGCGTCGGTGTTGTTGATCATGCGGACTTCGCCGCAGCCTTGGATTCCTTCGTCGGTTTCGAGCGTCACGAAGGTCAGGTTACGCCAGGGCGTACCCATGACTAGCGGGCGAAGTTGTGTGATCTTCACGGGACCATTTTCGCACAACGGGTTACAATGACTTCGCCAGGCGCCCGGCCGATCGCCTGACTCACTAACTCTAGCGGCGTATCGCGCCGGCGACCGCTCTCTTACGTTCGCTGCTCGGTTCGAAGCGCACGGGTTGGTCGGGCGTCAAGAATACTAGTTACTCCGGTAGAGCGATACGAATTGACCCAGTTCGGTTTCGTTAAGATCGGAGACTGCCCAGAATGTCATTCCGTTGCTCGACCAGTGTTGCAGGTGGTAGCCATTCCGGGTTTGCGCGCCTGCCGCGGTGGGGACGGCCGCGGGCCACATGAACAGGTTGACGGTGTGATTGTGACGGCCGTAAACCAGCGCCGCCGCCGGATGACCCTCGAAGTATTCCAGACGTCCTCCGAGCAGAGGAAAGCCCTCCACGTCTTTGACGGGCGGCGAGAAATCCAGCTTGCCGTTGAACCAGGGCTTGACTGTGTGCTGGTCGGAAGAGGGCACGTCGAGCAGATGAGTTCCGGCGAGAGAGCGTATGTGGGCCGAGAGCACGTTGTCCGCTAAGAGACGCTCGGGGTCCACGCGCGAGCGGAACTGCGCGACGTTCCACGTTGCGGAGACAGCCAATAAGAGGCACGCGGCAAGGGCCAACCAGCGCCACGCCGAGGGCGAGTCCTTCTCCCGGCGCAAACTCTGGCGGATCTTCCGTTCGAGACCGGGCGGAGCTTCGTAGTAACTGGCATGCGTCCCGATCATACAGGACGGGCAGGTGAGCACATGCTCGGTAAGCGCCGGGTCATTGGCCGCCATCAGACGCTGGGCGATTTCGCAGTTCATCGTAAGGCTCCCGCTAAGCATTGCTGGAGGCGCTTGCGGCCTCGCGCGATGCGCGACATGACGGTGCCCACCGGCACGCGCGCGATGACGGAGATTTCCTGGTAGGACAATTCCTCCAATTCGCGAAGGACGATCGCTTCGCGAAATTCGGGCGGCAGCGCTTCCAGGCAGTCATTCAGGGATCCCAGAGCGGCCTGGTTGAGAAGCACGGATTCCGCGTTAGGGGATCGATCCGCGGCGGCGTGCATCTGTTCGTCGAATTCCGAAGTGGGCCGATCCCCCTGTTTTCGCAGCCAGGTGAAGCATGTGTTACGAACTACGGCGAGCAGCCAGGCGCGGCCATCGCGGCCCTGAAAGGCGTCAAAGGAACGGAAGGCGCGCAAGTAGGATTCCTGCACCAGGTCTTCGGCGTCGTCGCTGTTGCGCGTCAGCCAGCGGGCCAGGTTGTACGCGGCGTTGAGATGAGGAATGACGATTTCTTCAAACAGAGCCCGTTTCCTGGCTGCGTCCATGACCGTTCTACCAGCGCGTGTGCTCCCCGGCGCGGCGGCCGGTGGGGACACAGTCATTGTGACATGGCGCATGTGGCGCGTTGAGTGACACTCCTGCAAAGGAGACTCACGGAGATTCCGTTTTATTCCTACGATTTTGCGGGGAATAAAATCGCCGGATTGACAGTCATGGCAGGCGGAGGCTGTATGACGGACTTACCGAAAAACGGAATGGGCGCCGATGGCGTCGACCGGCGTGGATTCCTGCGCTGCATGGCATGGGCGGGCGCCGGCGTGGTGTGGACCGTGGCCGGCGGGGTACCGGCGTCGAGACTACTTGGTCAAACCGGCGGGAACGAAGGCTTTCAATTCGTACAAATCAGCGACAGCCACATCGGATTCAACAAACCGGCCAATGCCGATGTGAACGCTACGCTTCAGATTGCCATCGACAAGATCAACGCTTTCCCTCAGGCCCCGGACTTCCTGATCCACACCGGAGATCTGACGCACATGGCCAAGCCGGCGGAGTTCGACACGCTCGCGCAACTGTTGCAGGGCGCAAACGCGAAGCAAGTTTATTATGTTCCGGGGGAACACGACAACGCGACCGACGACGGCAAGGAATACCTGGCGCGTTACGGCAAGGGTTCCAAGGGAACCGGCTGGTATAGCTTCGACCACCGCGGCGTGCATTTCGTAGGATTGGTGAATTCGGCGGCCCTGGAGGGCATGGGCAAGCTGGGAACCGATCAACTGGCGTGGCTGAAGGACGATTTGAGCGGCCGTTCCGCCAGCACGCCGCTCGTCCTGTTCGCGCATATTCCGTTGTGGACCGTGTATCCCGATTGGGGCTGGGGCTCCTCCGATAGCGAGGAGGCGCTGCGCCACTGTAAGCGCTTCGGCTCCGTTACGGTATTGAACGGGCACATTCACCAAGCCATGCAAAAAGTTGAGGGCAACGTCCGGTTCCACACTGCCATGTCGACCGCGTTTCCGCAACCGGCTCCTGGGAGCGCTCCATCCGCTGGGCCGATGAAGGTACCAGCCGAGAGACTGCGCAGCGTGCTTGGCATCAGCCAAGTCGAGTTCGTGGCCGGTAGGCAGCATCTGGCGGTGGTCGATGCGACATTGGAATAGGTCGATGCGCGGCAGGATAATCCTGTTCCTGATTGTGGCCGGCGGAGCGAGCCTGCCGGCCCTCAACACCCCGGAGGAGCGCGGTAAGGAGCTATTCGTGCGGCGTTGCGGCGGCTGCCACTCTCCCGGCTGGAACAAAGAAGGACCGCAACTGCGCGGCGTTTATGGCCGGAAAGCGGCAAGCGCGCCCGACTTTGCCTACTCCGATGCTCTGAAGAGTCTGGCCATCCGCTGGGATGACGCCAGCCTGGACCGGTGGCTGACCGATCCCGATCGAATGGCGCCGGGAACGGGCATGGCGTTCCGTTTGGCGGACGGAGAAGAGAGAAAAGCGGTGATTGCTTATTTGCGGAGCTTGGGGGACCGGTGACGCGGACTCCGCTCGAAGAGACCGCGAAACGCAGCAGCCGCGCGGCCGTGTGCGGCGCCCATGATATACTTTTGGGTTCGACAGTCCTCAACGGGCCCGTAGCTCAGTTGGTTAGAGCGCTACCTTGACACGGTAGAGGTCTGGCGTTCGAGTCGCCACGGGCCCACCATTCATTCCAAAAGACTTAGACCTTATCGCACAGCAGAGTCTGCTGTGCGATAGCTGTGCGATAAGGATCAGAATCAACGGATTCAGCTTTTGGCCGTGAATTACGGCCCCAAAGATACTCCACGTCCAACACTGTCACCGCGACGCGGAATGGCCCGTTCGTGGTCGCCGGTCAGTCGGGTTGCTGTGCGATAGGGTCCGCTTATCGCACAGCAGGAGCAAACAAGTGTTTGGCTGGGTTGCCATCCGGGCGAGCTCGCCGGGAATTAGCGGGCTGCTTCGGTGCCGGCGGCCTTCACCTTGGACGGCGATGTCGAGTCCGTCCCCAAGGTCTTGCAAAAATACTCGGACGTGCCCATGAGTCTCGGCGAGGCCTGCCTTGTGCGGATGGCTGAGACCTTACCGCTCCAGTGTGCCATGCCATCTTCTATCGTGTAACGATGCCCTGTCTAATTGTGCGCCTGCGGCCGGCGCCGAACAAAAGGTGGCGCGAGATTCGAATCCACGTCCACCGGAACCACAATGCTGCGAATATGGGCACCCACGGGCATGCCTTTGGGGGTGCGCCTTGCCCATGAATGGGAAGCTTCGGTAACGGAATTTCCCGTAGGAATCGCTACAGTAGTAGCCGTGTTACGGTTAAGCGGTGGCGCAACCCAATCCGAGTTCGCGGACCACGGCCGGGACGGGCAGCGTGACCATTCCACACCTCTTAATCGACGAACACTTGGGCGGCTTGCCGAGCCTAAAAGAGCGAGCCATCAGCACGGCGCTCAAGGATCTCGATGAGCGCGAGCTCATCGCGCGGCAGAAGTACCCGGGCCTCGGCGCGCCACCAGCCGTGGATCGAAGCCACCGCGAGCGCGCCCGTGTCGGTCCCGTGCCCACGTTGACGAAGCCGGCGTTGCGGCCCAGTCGTAGATCCCGTAGGGATACGCGCGAGGCGGCAAGCCCGTTCCCCGCAGCGCTCCGCCGCCTCTCGAACACCGGCAAGAAATGGCGACTTCGCTGACGGCCTGGCCGGAGTCCGCCCGTGCGAGACTGAAGGGAGGAGTTGACTTTGCGCCTGAAAGCGCCGACCAGAAAAACCGAGACTATCGAGCGACTTACCGAGTTGCTCGTCGAGGCAGCCAAGCCCAGCCGCATTATCATGTTCGGTTCACAGGCACGGGGTGAGGCGAGAGAAGACAGCGACCTCGACATTATGGTGGTTGAGAATGCCGTTTCGGATCGTGCCAGGGAGATGGTACGACTGAATCGGCTACTGCGCTCTCTGGACATCTCGGTGGACTTGCTGGTGGTGAGCGCGGAGAAGTTCAATTACTGGCGCGACACCCCGGGGAACGTTTATTTCGAGGCGGCCACTGAAGGCAAAGTCCTCTATGAAGAAACGTGAACAAGCCCTGTTGTTGCTCCGCAAGGCTGCGCAGGACGAAGCCCTGCTCGATGAAGTGCTCACCTCGGACCGAGTCGGCGATGAGATCATTGGATTTCATTGCCAGCAAGCCGCCGAGAAGATTCTGAAGGCCCTACTTTCTGATGTTGGCGTCCGCTTCCGAAAGACACACGAGATCGGCGCGTTAATGGCTCTTATGGCGGAGGCTGGGTATGCGCTACCAGACCAGTTTGAGGACCTCGACTTGCTGACGCCTTTCGGCGCGATCTACCGCTACGAGGACTACGACGAGGGCCTTTCCCTCAACCGGGATGCAGCACGTGCCTCAGTGCGAGAATTGCGGGCTTGGGTGGAAGCCAGGCTCCGGGAACGCTCCCACCAATAGCTATACAGCCTGCCGCCAACCCGCTTGGGTCGCTATCATTACGGTTTCCGCAGCCTGATCCTGTCGGTTCCCATATCCGTTTCGCGCATCCACCGAAGTCCTTCCGGCGAAGAAGATTCGGCGGCGGCTGCGATCGAGCATCGTGTTACGGTGAAGCGGTGGCGCAACCTATTCCAAGTTCGCGGACCACGGCCGGGACGGGCAGCGTGTACATTCCGCGTTTGTTTATCGACCAACACTTAAGCGACTTGTACGGGGCCGCATTCAGAGTCTACTTGGCGATGTGCGGGCAGCAGGCCCGCGTTGGGCGAAACAATGACTTCCGCTTCACCATTCCCGAGATGGTCCAAGCTACGGGCCTAAAAGAGCGAGCCATCAGCACGGCGCTCAAGGACCTCGATCAGCGCCTGCTAATCGAGCGCCAGAAGCACTCGGGACCTGTCGGGAACCGGTATCGCATCATCTGGGGCCGCCGCCGGTGACAAACCGAGGACCGAATCAGGCGACCACCGACAGGCCGGTATCCGTTGAGAACCATGTTTTTCGATTGAACCCGCCCGAACCGGAATTGGCGACAGTAGTGGCCTCGCGTGGGTGGATCTGATCCGCGCAGCAAGTCTCACCCACGGCGAACCCTACAGAAACTTTCGAAACTGTTCGGGGCTCAGGCCGGCATCTCGCACAATGCCGCCCATGGTGTGAGCGTCAACAGGATCGTGCCGGGGAATTGTGACAATGCGCATGCCGTCGGTCATCGCGATATGCTTCCCCTGCCTCGCGATTCTAAATCCGGCCCTTCCAACGCCTTGACCGCTCGCAGATGGGCTACGCCGGGAATATTGCCCATGCATTATGCCGGGACGTCCACTTCCCGCGCTTCCGCCCCAGAGGGTAACTGACGGGCTACTTCCAGGTACTCGTGAATGGCATCGCGAATGTTCGCCAATGCTTCTGCCTCTGTCGTGCCCTGCGACCAGCAGCCAGGCAGACCCGGACAGAATACGCTGTAGCCCTCTTCACTTTGGGTGAGCGCCACCGAGTACTTCATGACTGATGTTACCAGATGCTGCTGGACCCCATCAATTGGGTGCCGAATCACGCCTCGCGCCACGCTCGCCACAGCGGCCAAGAGATACAGAAATCCAGACTACCTCAGAATCGTACCTCTTGGCGGAGGATCGGGCCGCGTTCCTGATGCTTCCAGCCGCAGGGCTGACCACCTTCGCGACGTCCTTAAAGGCAAGGGTTCATTCGCGGAGTCAACGAAAATGACCAAGAATGACCATGATGCCTACGGCGGCGGCGCGCCTTGCTGGAGATCCCGACCCGTGCCCAGGTGAATCCGAAAGATGCGGGCCGCGCATCCGCCAACGCCTTAGCAATCCAAAAACGTACGGTAGCGGGCAGTTCATCCAGCCACCGAAAAAATCCGTCCAGCGAGAAAAGCCACACGGCGCCCACGAATCGAGCAGCCGTGTTACGGTGAAACGGTGGCGCAACCCAATGCGACTTCGCGGACCACGGCCTGGACGGGCGGCGTGTCCATTCCGCGCCTCTTCATCGACAACCACTTGCGCGACTTACAGCCTGCCGCAGTCAGTGTTTACCTGGTTCTGTGCGGACAACAGGCCCGCGTTGGGCGAAACGAGTACTTTCGCTACACCATACCCGAGATCGCTCAAGCCGCCGGCGTAAAGAACCGGGTCGTCAGCACGGCTCTCGATGCTCTCAAAGAGCGCCAACTAATCGAGCGGCAAAGGTTCTCGGGCCCTGCAGGGAACCGGTATCGCATCAACTGGGGACGACCGGCTGCGACAAACCGAGGACCGAATGAGGCGACTATCGACGAGGCGGTATCCGTTGAGACCCATGTTCCTCAATTGAACCCGCCAGAACCGGAAGTGGCGACAGTAGTGGCCGCTGAAACGACGCTGCCGGCGGACCTGGGCCCACAAGTACCGAACAACTTCGAGTCGCCGGAGTCGCTGGCGACAACGCCAGGAGAGTTGGAAGAGCAGAGAGCCGGGCGGCAGGAAAGTGAGGAGCAAGAAGCTCAGGCAACCCCAGATAAGACCGAACCGGCGGCGCGTACGGCAGAAGCGCCGTCTCCAACCGTGCCGAAGCCTGGGCTGCCAAGTCCGGAGCAAGGAATCTCGATATCCACGCAACCGCCCCAGCCCCTGGAGCCGACCGCACCGGCGACTCGTGCGACCGGCGGCGCGCATAACGTAATGGCATCCGCGCCATCACCGGAGCAGGCGCCGCCGGCTGCGAACGCGCTCCAACCATCCCCGCCCTCTTTCATTCCGCCATCCAGCTCCGCGACGTTGGCCACCGAAATCCACAGACTGACTTCCTCTATTGTCGGCCGTCCTGCAGATCGAACGATGATTCAGGGCCTCGAGACAGCCGCCGATAATGATCTGGAGTTATTACGCACTGTCCTGGAGGACATCGACAAGAGGCGCGCTGGTCGCCCAGGCACCCGCGATAACGAGTTGGAGCGGTGGCGCGCCGCGCTCGTGGGGAACAAGAAGCCGCCCTACGACGCGGCGTTCCGAGCCATGTTCTGCGAAGAGGTATACCGGCGTTGTCAAGATCTCAGAAGCGAGTTGACCCGAAAGGCAAATCAGCCTGCCAATGCGGGTCAGCCGGTCACGCGCTTCCGGAAACTATCGAGACGTGAGCGGCGCCGGATGAAAGCGGCGGCGAACAACCTAAAGCGCTCAATTGCGGACACGCCAACTCCGCAAACCCTGGCCCCCCGGTGACGCGCCCCAATAATCTGCGCTGAAGATCCGAGGAGAGGCCAGAGTCTCTCCGCTCGTGGGTATCCGCGCGAGCGTTCCGTTCCGATCCGCAGCCGACGCCTCCCCTTCCAGCGATGGATGGGTGTTGGGGACGACATAACCTCGTTAAAGCTTCCGGACACACCCACACCTGAACCGACCACATCCAGTTCCGAGGCCGCCCGGTCGCGGTCTGATTGGAGCATGTTGAGCTCACGCGGAGAATGGGCGTTCTATTCTCCGCATGATTAGCGGAGAATCACTTGCCGGGCGCGGAGATCACGGAGTATAATCTCCGCAGGAGGCGCGGAGAATGTACACCCACGAGGTCAAGGACTGGCCCCGGTTCCACTGGAGCACGGAAAAACTCGCCGGATCTCTCGCCTCTGTCCGTCATCGGCAGGGCCGCCTTATCGGGCACTTGGAGGCGCTGGGATTCAATCTGCAGCAGGAAGCCGTTCTGCAAACGCTGACTGCGGATGTTCTCAAGAGTAGCGAAATCGAAGGCGAGAAGCTCGATGCGGAGCAAGTCCGCTCGTCATTAGCCCGACGCCTGGGCTTGGACATCGGTGCCCTCAAGCCCGCGGACCGGATCGTCGAAGGGATTGTCGAAATGATGCTGGACGCGACGCGCCACTATAACCAACCGCTCAGTGTCGATCGCCTGTTCGCGTGGCATGCCTCGCTGTTTCCCACCGGCCGCAGCGGGATGAGCAAGATCAGGGTGGGAGCCTGGCGCGACGACCGAACAGGGCCGATGCAGGTCGTCTCCGGTCCAAGGGGAAAGGAACACGTCCACTTCGAAGCGCCGAAGGCGGACCGTGTCGCCGGCGAGATGGGATTATTCCTCGATTGGTTTGAGGGCAATGACCCGATTGATCCCGTCCTTAAAGCCGGGCTTGCACATCTTTGGTTCGTGACAATACACCCGTTCGATGACGGCAACGGCCGCATCGCGCGTGCGATCACCGACATGGCTCTCGCACGATCCGAGAATAGCCCGCAAAGGTTCTACAGCATGTCGGCGCAGATCCGGCAAGAGCGCAAGGCCTATTACGACATTCTGGAAGCCACGCAGAAAAGGACGATGGACGTCACGCCTTGGATGGAATGGTTTCTCGGCTGCCTAGGCCGCGCCATCGACGGCGCTCAGCTTGCCTCAGGCGCCGTGCTTGGCAAAGCGCGCTTCTGGGAACGCATGCGAGGCGTGCAGCTGAGTGACCGGCAGCGTCTGGTGATCAACCGCTTACTGGACGGATTTGAAGGTAAGCTCACGACCTCCAAATACGCCAAGCTCGCCAAGTGCTCGCAGGATACGGCTCACCGTGACATCCTGGCACTGGCCGAGCACGGCGTCCTCGTTCGCAATCCCGAAGGCGGGCGCAGCACGAGCTATTCGCTCGCCCCATCGCAATAACCGCTGCCGGCGATCCCGAAGCCGACTGCGGGGAGTAATCAGCTATCGATCCCACACTCTCGGCGGCCCGAAATCCTCGCCATCAAGCTGCCAGTCTTTACGTTCGCTGAAGCCAAGAAGGCTCACGTGTTCGCAACTGTGGCCTACGTCGTGCGCCACCCGGGCTACTAGGTCAGTTTCATTGCGCTTTTCGACGCCGTTCCATGGGATTTCGGTGAATGCGCATGGTACAGTTGATTTCGACGGCAGATCTCTAGAGAGGGTTGTTTTCTACCAGAGTAGGCGGTTTTCGACGGATGAAGCTTGAATTGGCACCTTTAGCGATTTTCCAAGAGAAGATCGTCCCTGACGGCGCGAGACTGGCCGGCTGGGCGGCTCTTGTCCATGCTCTGGCCATTTCTGCGCCGGTGCGGCGCCCGAGTTGTGTCTCCCAACAGTATGTCGGTGGCAACCGCCGGGAAGAGGAAACCTGGACCCTCTTCGACAAGCGCTACTGGCCCGGCGACAGTTTTGCCGATCATCTTAGCTTTGCCCTCCGTCACGAAGACATCGATCTCCTGGTTCTGAAGCGGGTCTTCGATGCGGTACCCAAAGCAGAGGTTGGGAATCTGATCCGGGCCGCACCCACGGGTATTCCCGTCCGCCGCGCCTGGTATCTGTACGAAACCTTGACTGGGCATACAATACAATAGTGAGGATGCGTCCATGCAAGTCGATGCCGTATATCAGAATGGTATGCTCAAACCGCTGCAGTCGCTGGATTTTTTGGCAGAGAATGAGCGAGTCGTCTTGAGTATTACTCAGGAGGCAAGCCCTGCCGGCCTTGGTCAACTCGACGCTGATTTCGTCCAAGACCTTCGGGGGAGACTCGCTGGTGCTGAGCCGGCTCCTGGCCTGGAAGAGGTGCGTCGAAGGCTCTCCGAGATTCCAGGCTCGATGACGGCGGACTTCATCGCTGAGCGCGAGGACCGCTGAACGTGGCGGCGTTCGTGGCCGCCGACAAGGTTCTCTGTGAGGTTGCGGCTCTGGAGAGCTTCGCTGTTCTCAACCCGGAACACTCTTAGCGGTCAGCGAGTAGTTGAGATGGGGCGCGAGGAGCAACCCAGGCAGTATTGGAAGCGGCACGAGTGGAGAACCGGTGCCCCGCGCCGAGATTGGACAAGTTAAAGGATGCGCTTGCCGGACATTCCGCTCCGGCGATTGAGTCCATCTCCAATGGTTCCGATGCGGTCCCGTGCTTGGAGAGGTGGTCAGGCCAGCTTGGAACAGCTCGCGCTGCCGCGCGGGCGTGACATTGGGAAAGATGATGATCAACCCCGGATGTAGCTCCTCGTCGGCGTCTAAATTGGTGAAGTCCGTTCGGTTATTCGTCACAAACGTATGCTCGTCGCTCCGAATCCTCGCCATCAAGCTGCCAGTCTTTACGTTCGTTGAGGCCAAGAAGGCTCACGTGGTCGCAACTGTAGCCCACCTCGCGCGCCACCGGCTACTAGGTCAGTTTCATGTTTCATTGCGCTTTTCGACGCCGTTCCATAGGATTTCGGTGAATGCGCATGGTACAGTTGATTTCGATGGCAGATCTCTAGAGAGGGTTGTTTTCTACCAGAGTAGGCGGTTTTCGACGGATGAAGCTTGAATTGGCACCTTTAGCGATTTTCCAAGAGAAGATCGTCCCTGACGGCGCGAGACTGGCCGGCTGGGCGGCTCTTGTCCATGCTCTGGCCATTTCTGCGCCGGTGCGGCGCCCGAGTTGTGTCTCCCAACAGTATGTCGGTGGCAACCGCCGGGAAGAGGAAACCTGGACCCTCTTCGACAAGCGCTACTGGCCCGGCGACAGTTTTGCCGATCATCTTAGCTTTGCCCTCCGTCACGAAGACATCGATCTCCTGGTTCTGAAGCGGGTCTTCGATGCGGTACCCAAAGCAGAGGTTGGGAATCTGATTCGGGCCGCACCCACGGGTATTCTCGTCCGCCGCGCCTGGTATCTGTACGAAACCCTGACTGGACGCTCTCTCGATATTGAGGATGCGCCGCGCGCCGCTGCGGTTGATCTGCTCGACCCGAAGGCGTATTTCACGGGTGAGCCGCGTCTGTCCAAGCGCCACCGGGTACGCGACAATCTTTTGGGCACTGGCCGGTTTTGTCCCGTCATCAGGCGGACCAAGGCACTGGACCAGACCCTCCAGCTCGACCTGGCTGCCAAGGCGCGGGAAACAGTGGGGAGCGCTGGCGCCCACCTGGTCGCGCGCGCCGCCAGGTTCATGCTGCTCGCCGATAGCCGCGCCAGCTTCGAGATTGAGGGTGAACGTCCGCCGCGCAACCGTCTGGAGCGATGGGGCCGCGCAGTCGTGCAAGCAGGAAAGAACCAACTGACGCTCAATGAAATCATCCGCCTCCACGGCGTCCTCATCGAGGACACGCGTTTTGTGAGCGTCGGCCTGCGTCTCCACGGCGTCTTTTTAGGCGAACGGGATCACAGCGGCGATCCCTTACCGGAGTTCATCGGCGCGCGCCCCGCGGATCTAAACGATCTCATGAGCGGCTTACTGGAGGCCAACGACCGCATGCGCGAGGACGGCCTCGACCCTGTACTGCAAGCCGCGACCACCGCTTTCGGCTTTGTCTACGTGCACCCGTTCGAGGACGGCAACGGGCGTCTGCACCGCTGCCTGATCCATCACGTCCTCGCCGAAAGGAAGTTCACGCCGCCGGGCATGGTGTTTCCGGTTTCCTCCGTCATGCTGGACCGCATTGACGATTACCGCACAATCCTGCAATCCCATTCCGGTCCGCTCATGCCCTTTATTGACTGGCGGCCTACGCTTGGGGGCAATGTGGAGGTGCTCAACGAAACCGCCGACTTGTACCGCTATTTCGACTGCACGGAAGCCGCGGAATTCCTGTACGCCTGCGTCCGGCGCACGGTTGAAGACGATCTGCCGCGCGAGATCGACTATCTGCGCCGCCACGACGAGGCAATCCGCCGCATCATGGAAGCGGTCGAGATGCCGGATCGCGTGGCGGAAAACCTGATCATGTTCATTCGGCAGAACAAAGGCGCTCTGTCCAGAAGGCGCCGTGAAGATGAGTTCAAGAAACTCCGCGACGACGAAGTCACTCTGATTGAGGGCATCGTGCGCGATACCTTCGCCGGGCAATAGCGAAACAGACGAGAAGTCGGGCATGATAGAGGAAACAGACATGTCCCGCTTGCTACAACTCGGTGACGCGCAGGTCGATGACGCCAGACTAGCAGATCTCTGTGGGCGTTATCGGGTCCGGGAGCTCTCCCTTTTCGGTTCAGCCGCCCGTGGAGAGATGCGTCCAGTCTCAATCAGGCCGATGGCGTCCACGATATTGCGTAACGAGTTGTCCTCGTCCTTAAAAGGCAAGCACGGCCTCGCGGCTGACCCGATCTCGCAGATGATCCTTCAGCGCTCTCGCCGGTGTAAGGTCCACGCGAACGGTCAGAATATCAGCGAGCCTGTTTTCGAGGTGCACCAAATCCAGCAGCGAGAATTGTTTCGTGGGATCGAACTCGGCCATCAGATCCACATCTGATCCTGAAGACGAGTCGCCACGGGCGACGGAGCCGAACAGCGACAGCCGCGTTATTCCGGCGGCCTTCAGCTCCGGTTCAACCTCGCGTAGCTTCGCTATCACCGTGGCCTTGTCCATCGCCTATCCCTTACTTATTTTCCCCCAAAACAACACCTTTGGGAAACACCACAGAGTTTGCACTCGCAGCCGAGGCGCTTGGCCGTCTGCCCAACGACGAGGATGAGGTTCTGGACGGCAAATCCTTACGCGGCGGCGCTTAACCCCACAGTTCCGCTCGGTTGGGGGAAGGCCCCGAACTCGCCGTCCGACCGGCCTGTCGGCCCCAGTATCCGGCTAGAGGCCAATTAGTAGTCCACAATGCCCTTCCCGCGATGCTGCTTCAGCTGGGCGCGTGATATCGGCAGCGAGAGATCAAATGGGAGTTTTGCCATATTGTTCATGGCGACTTCCAACCGCTGTTGGCGAAACACTCCAAGAGCTTCTCGCTGGTGGATGCGATTTCGGTCGGCGTGGACCGTATGCAACGGAATTTCGAGCCGATGCGCCAGCAGGTCGAAACCTGGCGCGCGCAGCAATTGACCAGCGCGACAGCTAAGCTGACCACATACCGGGCCTTCGTCGAGAGCGAGCTGGACGCCCCGAAGCACTTGGCGCGGCGCGTTCACGATTTGTACTTCTTCCCGGCGCACGAAGACTTTCAGCCCCGGACGATGTGGAGTCTTTCGAATGCGTTCACGTCGGCCTTCAAAGAACTGGATCCCATTCCCCAGTTCAAGGCCACTGCGAAATTGGGCGCCTTTCTGGACGCGGTGCCGAGAGCCTGAAGAAGGAAGGCTACAGGGGAAGGTCCCGCGCGCGGAGTGCCGACTCTGACGCGACCTTCCCCTGAGGGCGGCTGGGGATTCGGATTTGCCCTCGCGACGGTCACTGATCCTGAAGCATTTCGAGCCACAGCCGCAGCGTCAGATCGTGGCGCTCAGGGCTCGCGAGATAAGGCCTGAGTTCTGAACGATAGCGATCCTCCAGAACCGCCAAATCAATATGAGCGTCGCGGGCGAGGAACTTCACATCCTCGCGATCGCGGGAAGAGTTTCGTTCGAGCTTTGACAGGGCGAGGTCATGAGCTTCGAGTCCAAACAGCGCCAGCCGCTGATAAACGCGCGGGAAGATGGGCCTGAGCCGATCCGCGTAATTTTCCGTAAGGGTCACGATCCCGACGTATTTGGATGTAGGCGCCATGACGGCGGTGAAGCGTGAAACCCTGGCCGGCCAGCGCCTCAAGCTTGGCGCTCTCCGCCGCCGGGATCACCGAAACGCAATCGACATCCACAGTTGGTCGCGGCAAGCCATACAACATGGCGATTGCAAATCCGCCGATGCACTCGAGAGTGACTCTTTGGGGAAGGGACTGATCGATATCCCGGAGAAAAGAGTGCCATGGCTCCGGTGGCCGTTCAGGCAGCATAGGGCAATTTCTCAGAGTCGAGATCCGTGAGAAGGTTCCAGTAGCGCGCGTCGGCGGGGCGAACCTGCCGTAGCCATTGGCGCTCCGCATCCGACAGGGTCCGCTGGCACAGAGTATCCTCGCGCACCAGTCGCGCGCGACTGAGCGTCTCCTCGACTTGACGGAGGCTTTGGCGCACTGCTTCTGTGGACTGCTTCTCCGCTACTCGCCGCCCCAGAGTTACGACGAATCCCAGCCGATTTTGAAGATCCCGCTGCTTCGCCTCGCGAAGCAGCCAGGCCCAATCGAGGTCGGGATAATGAACTACAAGCCAGGGCAGTGCTTCAGCAACTCGGACTTCCAACTCGTCGGCAGCGAGGGCGGACAAAAGGACTACAGCTGGGTTTCTCTTCCGCCCCCGGCGGGAGAACCGGAACCCAGGATAGCCGAGGTCGGCGACGGCGCGGGCCAGCTTCGCAGAATCCCAGGACTCGCTGGCATCTTGTTGGAGTGGCAGAGCCACCGGCGACAATTGGTACAAGTTCACCATTCGTCTCGTGAGGTCTTCCGTAACTCGGCGGTGCCCGCGTTCCACTAGGGCGAGATAGGCCTGGGACACTCCCAGTTGCTCGGCGGCCCGCTGTTGCGTCAAACCTGCCGCCTTGCGTCCCGACTTTAGTACATCTGCCCGCAAGGTACGCGCTCCTTCTCGGATTATAACATTATCTGTAATAACCGGCTGGGGCAAGCACTTCCACTCGAGGTTCGGCTGTGCCGCGGCCTCGGTCGCAAGATATAGCGCAGCGGCACATCTGGGCGCCTCGCCTCCAGTTGGACCCTCCCCGCAACGCCGGCCCCTCCGTGCCAGGCCACGCCTGGCCGCCTGCGCAGCAGGCTCGGAGGCGAGGCCGCTCAGAGCTTTACGATTCCGGTCCCGCGGGCCGCCTTTAGCCGAGCGCGTGGGAGCGTAACCGAGAACTCAAAAGGCAGTTTTGCCATATTGTTCATGGCGACTTGGCCCCGTGCTGCTTCTCAAAAGTTGTATTGGTCATTTAAGACCTTTCTCGGGC
>CAYWHA010000039.1:0-50907 GCA_964457555.1 uncultured Solibacteraceae bacterium | reverse complement strand
CCGAAGTCATCGGCATTACGGACTGGTTGTCGAGGCATCTGCGGGCGGGCAGCCATGTCATCGTGCCGGCCATCGTTTACTACGAACTGAAGAGGGAGTTGCTTCGCGCCCAGAAATCGGCGGGCATCGCCAGGCTCGACGCGTTCGTGAGCGCCGCCCCCGGCCGCTACCTCCCGCTGACCGATCAGGCTCTCCGGCTCGCGGCTGACCTATGGGCGAAGGCGCGACGAGCGGGACGGCCCACGGCGGAGCCAGGCGCGCTGGATATCGATGTTCTGATCGCCGCGCAGGCCTGCTCGTTTGGAGCCGCTTCGGAGGTCGTGATCGTAACGGCCAACCCGAGGCACCTCGCACAGTTTACTGCGGCCAAACGCTGGAATGAGATCCATCCCTGAGGGCATAAGCGGCGAAAAACCGAATTGGGTCATCTAAAATGTCACACAGAAGGCCTCGGTTGAGAGTCACGTAAGAATGCAGCCCTAACGGGCGCGGTGCATGGCGCCAAGGAGAGGTGGACATGCACGCGCGGACGCAGTATTTAGTAGAGGTGCGGAAGGGGTATGAGCGCGCCGGCGAGAAGGGCCGAAGCCGGCTGCTCGACGAAGCAAAAAAGCGGACGGGATAGCCGGCAGGGCCACTTTACGGAATAAAGGAATGGAACCTCACTTACCGGGCGCCACTCCAGGTTGGGCTGATGCGGGCCAAAGGAGCAGGCCGCCCGGTATGCTGGGGTCGGCGGCGAATACCCCAAGTTATTCGTGGCCGCCGTGCTGGCGCAGCAACTCGGCCACGGCCAGCAACTTCTCAGGAACCTTGTTGCCTGCCCGTTGTAATTCCGTATATTGCAAAGGCGTCCTGCCGCGGTTGTCCTTGGCGTTGACTTCGGCCCCCCTCCCTAGCAAAAACTCTGCGACGTCCTTGCTGCCACCGGATGCCGCCGAGTGCAAAGGCGCCATACCGTTCTTGTCCTTGGCATCGATCCCGGCCCCGCCAGCCACCAATGATTCAGCTATATCTCTGCGGCCGTCGTAAGCCGCCCAGTGCAAAGGCGTCCAACCTTTAGTGTCTTGGGCATTAACCTCGGCCTTGCTCGCCAGGAGAAGTTCTACATTTCCCCGACTGCCCGACATCGCGGCCAGGTGCAATGGTGTCAGACCCTCTTTGTTCCTCGCATTGACCTCGGCATGGTCGGCCAGTAGCAGTTCGACCACGGACTTGTCACCATTTACCGCCGCACGATGCAAGGGCGTCTGACCATCAAAGGCCTTGGCATTGGCGTCGGCCTTGTGCGCCAGCAGCAAGCCCGCCACCTTGCTGCTGTCCCTATCTGCCGCCATGTGGAGGGGCGTCCAACCGTTTCTAATGTCCCTGGCATTAACGTCGGCTTTATTTGCCAGCAGCAATTCCGTCGCGGTCTCGTCACCGATCATCGCCGCCTGATGTAAGGGTGTCATGCCATTTCTGTCCTTGGCGTTGACGTCGGCTCTGCTGGCCAGCAGCAGTTCCACCACGTGCCTCTGGCCTTTGGTCACCGCCCACTCTAATGGCGTCGAACCGTAGTTATCTCGGCTAGAAACGAGGCTGGGATTCCGTTTAAGCAGTGCTTTGACCGTTTCCAGGTCACCGCTTGCAGCGGCGTCATGAATCTCGCCGCCGAAGGCGAGGCCGCCCCAGGCCAGCGCGAGGAGAGCGACGGCGGCAAAACCGCTGCTGAATCGCATAGTCTGATCACATGATAGCGCCCGTCCATATCCGTGGTGGACGATATACGGGGTTTCATCCAAGTTCGCCAGCGAGGTTCCCCAACCAATCACCGGGAGTGACGCCAGACCTCACCGAAGCGGCAGTCTGCGGAAACGTACTGCAACGCCGTCGGTGGACACTGCAGCGCCCTTGGCGATGGCTTCCCCACAGGCGGCCCACACGGCCTTGATGAGAGCGACCTGCCCCTCAGCGGTCAGTCCCTCAATGCGAAGCATAATGACCGAGGGGCTCGTCGAGAGCGCCAGGGCGAGATGCGTGTGGAAATCATGATCGAGGGTGACACATGCCATCCCGCGCTGCCGTGCAAATTCCAGGATGTCGGAATCGTCGGCTCGGTCCAGACCCGCGTCGCCTACATGCAGCGCCTCCCACCCTTCCGCGCGTAACAACTTCGCGGCCCTTGGCGCAAGGCCCTGGTCAAGCAGAATACTCGTCATGCCACCCGGTTCAACTCGACCTGATCCTCATCGACGGAGGCGGCTGCGTAGCGGAGAGCCTGCTGGAGATCTTCCTCTTCGAGAAAAGGGTACTCGCGGAAAAGCTCGTCCCGATCGCGGTGGACAGCCAGGATTTCCAAAACCCGGCGCACTGTGATCCGCATCCCGCGGATACAGGGTTTGCCGCCGCACTTGCCCGCTTCCACGGTCACGCGATCAAACGCCGGATTCGCAGCCATATGCATTCAGTCTAACGCTTCAGAAGCCGACTGGCTCGTTGGCTTGTGAAGCACGTTGTGGCTCGCAAGCCGGCTCGTGCACGAAAAACGGGAATCCTTTCCTTTGACGCAACGTCGCTCAAGCTCAAGCGGGCGCGCATTTGTTCGGCGATCACACGGAGGATCGTCGATTGCAGTCGACCTCCGACCTCAGGCCGGTGTCTTGTCCTGAAGGGCTGCGCGGACGGCTCTCGGATTCCGGTCAATCACGGTGAGGTATGCGCGCACGGCGCTGGGTGGCCTGGCGCCGCTTGACTCCCACTCCTGCAACGTTCGGACGCTGAAGCCGTATTCTCGCGCGAACTCGGACTGCGATAGCCCGGAGCGGGCGCGGATGGCCCGAACGTCGACTGGCCCAGGAACCTCATATTCGCGCGCAGGAAGTGCGATCTCCCCCCGCGCGTGGGAAATGGCCTCTTTCAGACCGGCGACCACGTCCTTGCCCACGCGCGTGAGTTTCTGCCTCTCGCGAACGACCTTGGTTCTTGCCCTTGGCATCTTTCAGCGCCTCCACAAATCTCCTGGCGGCTTTCTTGTCCGCCGCATCCATGTCCGCTTGTTCGTTCTTGGAGTAAATCGACAGCATGTAGACCTCGCCGTCGCGGAGCCAGTAGTAGTAGATAATCGGGAACGACAGGATGGGACTCGGGGTCGGCCGCGATCGCGCTTTCCATGCTGGCTATCTCCGCTTTCGACAGCAGCCGTTTCGCCTCCCGCTCGTACCGGCTGGTGGCGAATACTCTTGTCCGCGCTGCCTCCACTATACGGAACTTCCGTATATCGAGTCAAGGGGATTCGCTGTCTGCGATACGAGTGGGCTGCGAGAATAACGCCTCCGCTGCCGGAACCTCGCACACACAGCGGTTGCTTACAGGCCGAAAAATGGACAGGACTAACCAGCTCAGACTCGGCGTCTTTGCGGCTCGGCGGTTTCAGATCTTGGCCGGATCGGGCGACTCGGGTTTCGCCTGTGCGGCGGGCGACGGTTCCAGGCGCACGGTTCGGGTGGGGAACGGAATGGCTATGCCCGCTTCCCTGAAGCGGCGGAAGATGCGCTTTCGCAATTCGTTGCGCACGGCGAACTGGTTGGCGAACTCGGCCACCTGGAAGCCCAGGGTGAAGCCCAGCCCGGATTCGCCGAAGCCGGGGTCGAATGACACGGACGGGGCCGGGTCGGCCAGCATTCCGGCAATCTCACGGGAACCCTGTTTGCCGATTTCGAGCAGCAGGCGCTCCACCTGGTCCGGGTCGGAATCGTAGGTCACGTCCACCCGCACGGATGCCGACATAGGCTTTACGGGCAGGTGGTAATTGGTGACGATGGCTTGGGCCAGCTTGGTATTGGGCACGATAATGAGGTTGTTGCCGAGCGACCGGATGATGGTGCTGCGCCAGGTGATATCGGCGACATAGCCCTCTTCGCTGCTGTTCAGTTTGATGTAATCCCCGAGCCGCACCTGCCCGGCCACGGCCACGTAGAAACCAGCGAAGAGGTTGGCAAGAGTGTCCTGGAGGGCCAGGGCGACCGCCAGGCCGCCGACGCCCAAAGCCGTCAGGATGGGGGTGACTCCCACGCCGAACTGGTTGAGCAGCCCCAGAATGCCCAGGACCGCGACGACGCCCTGCGCCAGGTTCTGGGTCAGGCTGGTGACCCGTTGCGCGCCGGGGATCTTGGCGCCGTAATGCCTGGCGAGATCCCGCGCGATCTGCATACACATGACCGTGAAGAAGATAATCCACAGCGACGCCAGGATTTTGGGTTCCTGGGTGGTCACCTCTTTCGGTAATTTGGAGACCTGGATGGCGAAATGCACCCCTAGAATGGCGATGTAGATCAGGGTGGGAACGCGCAGAGCCTCGACCAGGATGATTCCCGGGCGGCTTTGGACGCGCGACGCCCATGCGCGCAGGGCATGCAGGAGGACGCGCCTTACCAGCCAGGCGGCCAGAACCGTGGCCACGAAAACAGCCGAGGGACCGATCCAGGCTTCCGGGTTCGGCATCAGCCGGGACAAGGCGGCTAGCATTCCGGTCCTTTCGGCATAACACACTAGTTTAGGGCAGAAGAAGGCAGACCAGGAGGTCCGCCCTACCTACAATCGGTTGCACGCATTGGCTGGGGCGCTCGTCAATCTGGTGTGGGGGTTCGCGCAATCGTTCTTTGTCTGTTGACCGCCGGGATTCTGGCTGCGGCGGAGCCTACGGCCGCGCAATTGTTCGCCAAGGGGCGCAAGGCGGAGATTGCGGGCCACATGGCGGAGGCATACATCCTGTATTCCGAGGCGGCCGCCATGGAACCGGGCAACCGCGACTACTGGATGAGCAGCCAGTCCGTACGGACGCGCGCCGAGTTGGAGGAGATGCTGTTGCCGCAGGCGGGTCCGGCCACCGCCGCGAGCGTCGCGCCCGATACGCCGCCGCAGTTCGGTCCGCCGACGCCCGAAGACCTTGCCGCCCTCCGCGAGCCGCTGCCGCCTACGGAGTTGAAAGCCCAGCCGGGGCTGCGGGATTTCGACCTGAATGGCACTTCCCAGCAGTTGTTCGAGGCGGTATCGCGCGCCTTCGGCCTGGAATGCGTCTTCGACGACGACTACCCGCCCGGCGGCGCCATCCATTTCCGCGTGACCGGCGTGGACTACCGGGACGCGCTGCACGAGCTGGAAGCGGCCACGGGATCTTTCGTTGTGCCGCTGTCGGACGTGCGCTTCATGGCGGTCAAGGATACGGCGCAGAAACGCACGGAACGCGAGCCGGTGGCGGCGGTGGCGGTGCATTTGCCGGAAGCCACCAGTCAGCAGGAATTCACCGAAATCATCAACGCCGTGCATCAGGTTATGAACATCGAGCACGTCTCCCAGGACACCATGAACAATACGGTGATCCTGCGCGATAGAATTTCCAAACTGCTTCCGGCGCGCGACCTGTTCGAAGATTTCCTGCGGGCGCGCGCGCAGATTACCTTCGAAGTGCGATTGATGGATGTGAGCAGCAACAGCGACGTCACCTGGGGTCTGACCCTTCCGACGCAGTTTCCAGTGCTGGCCCTGACGAATTGGCTCCACAACGTGCCGTCGATACCCTCGACCATCAACGGCATCCTGGCCTTCGGCGGCGGCAAGACGCTGCTGGGCCTCGGCATCATGGACGCGGCCGCGGTGGCGACGATGTCCCTGGGCACGGGCAACGTGCTGCTCGATTCGGAGATGCGTTCGGTGAACGGACAGCCTGCTACGTTGCACGTCGGGGACCGGTACCCGGTGCTGAGCGCCAGTTATTCGAGTGCGACATCCACGCCGGGAAACAGCTCGACCTACACCATTCCGCCGGCGTTTACGTTCCAGGATCTCGGCCTGACGATGAAGGTGACCCCGATGGTACACGGCACGGACGAAGTCTCGCTCGATATCGAGGCGGCGTTCCAGTTGCTGGCGGGGACATCCCTAAACGGGCTTCCGATCATATCGAACCGGCAGATCAAATCGCAGACGGATCTGAAATTCGGAGAATGGGCGATGATCGCGGGGCTGTTGAACACTCAGGAAGCGCGCACCATCTCCGGCATCGCGGGGCTCGCGCGGATTCCGTTTCTTGGCCCGCTGACAAGCACCCACGATAAGCAGAAGAACCTGGACGAGGTGGTGATCCTCATTCAGCCGCGTTTGGTGACGCCGCCGCCGGGAGCGAGGCGGAGCTGGACGTTTCATTTGGGGTCGGATAATAAGCCGATTACGCCGCTGTAGGGGGGACGGGGCGCCCACGGCCTTCGAAAAGTCGGCTCAACAGCCGACTCTGCAAGCCTGGCGGCTTGCGCCACGCCCGCGCGTCCGCCCGACTTACCGTCCTTCGTTTTTCATCTTGCGGGCGATCAGGAAGGCCAGTTCGAGGGATTGTTCGTAGTTCAGGCGCGGATCGATTTCCGATTCGTAGGCCCGCGACAGGTCCTTGCTGTTCTGGCCGCGGGCGCCGCCGATGCACTCGGTCACGTTCTCGCCCGTCAGTTCCAGGTGCACCCCGCCTAGTTTCCCACCCATGGCGCGGTGAATATCGAAGGCCTGCTCCACTTCGGAATGCACGTCCTCGAAGCTGCGGGTTTTGAGGCCGCCGGAGGTGGTTTGGGTGTTGCCGTGCATGGCGTCGCAAATCCATAGCGGCTGCCCGCCGGCGGCGCGCACGGCTTCAATCAGCCCAGGGAGCGCGTCGCCGATGGAATGCGCGCCGAAGCGGTGAATGAAGGTCAATCTGCCGGGAGCGCGGCGCGGGTCGAGCAGGTCCATCCAGCGGGCCACTTGTTCGCGCGTGAAGCCCGGTCCCACTTTCACGCCCACCGGATTTTCGATGCCGCGCAGGTACTCGATGTGGGCGCCTTCGGGGTGGTTGGTACGCAGCCCCGCCCAGGGAAAATGCGTCGCCAGATTGAACCAGCCCGGCCGGCGCGGGACGGTTCGGGTCTGGGCTTCCTCGTAGCCAAGGTGCAGGGCTTCGTGCGCGGAGAAGAAGTCGATGCGGTCGGTGGCGCCGGCGCGGATGCCCAGGATATTCTCCATGAACCGCAGCGAATCGCCGATGGTTTCGACCGTGCGGTGATATTCGTCGGCGAGGGGGGAATGGCGCACCCAATCGAGGTCGAAATATTCGGGGTGGTGCAGATCGGCGAAGCCGCCCTTGACCAGGGCGCGGATGAAGTTGAGGGTAAGCGCGGCGCGCTCATAACCGCGCAAGAGCCGCCGCGGATCGGGCGTGCGCGCCTCCTCGGAAAATTCCGCGGCGTTGACCAGATCGCCGCGGTAGGAGGGCAGGCGAACCCCGTCGCGCGTCTCGAACTCCGACGAACGCGGCTTGGCGTACTGCCCGGCGAAGCGGCCGATGCGGACGACCGGCCGCTGCGCGCCCACCACCAGGACCAGGCTCATCTGGAGCAGCACCTTCAGCATGTTGGTGATGCGCGGCGAGGTGCAATCCGCGAAGCGTTCGGCGCAATCGCCGGCCTGAAGAACGAATGCGCGTCCCGCCGCGGCCTCCGTCAGTTGGTCGCGCAGCATGACGATTTCCCAACTGGTGACCAGCGGCGGCAGCAGGCGCAGTTCGGCCAGCGCGCGATGGAGCGCGGCGGGGTCGGGGTAATCGGGCTGCTGCAGCGCGGTACGCCGGCGCCAGGAATCGGGAGTCCACGGGGAGGGGTCCGCCGCGACTTCGGTAGGCATGGGATTTCAGGTTAGCACGGCCGCGCTTTACGTCCGCCGCGCGCGCCGCTGCCTGCGCTTGCTGGCCCACTCCTCCTTGACCACCTGGCGGGCGCGGCCGACGGCCAGCGCATCCGGCGGAACATCCTCTGTGATGACGGAGCCGGCGGCGGTGTAGGCACCGTCGCCGATCTTGCGCGGAGCGACAATCGTGGAGTTGCTGCCGATGAAGGCGCCCTTGCCGATGTCGGTCGGATGCTTCTCGAAGCCATCGTAGTTACAGGTGATGGTTCCCGCGCCGATGTTGGCCTCCGCGCCGATGCGCGAATCGCCCAGGTACGTCAGATGGCTGGCCTTTGCCCCGGGGCCCAGGTCCGTCTTCTTCAGCTCGACGAAGTTGCCGACGTGCGCGCCCTCGCCGACGCGATTCTCCATACGGAGCCTGGCAAACGGCCCGACCGAGGCGCCGCGCTCCACCACCGAACGGTTCACGACGGTGAAGGGATGGATCTCCACACGGTCGCCGATCTGGGAATCCTGAATGATGGAGCAGGCGCCGACGCGGCAATTCTCGCCAATGGCGGTCTTGCCCAGAAGCTGCGTGAATGGCGCGATGACCGTATCCATGCCGACGCAGACGCCGGCGTCGATGGTCACCGTATCGGGGTTCTCGATGGTGACGCCGGCCAGCATCAGCTCGCGCGTCTTGGCCTGGCGCAGCAGGCGGTCGGCATAGGCCAGCTCGATGCGATTATTGATGCCCAGGGCCTCGCGGGCGTCGTCGATGCGCATGGCCTCCACGCGATGGCCCGCGCGAGCGAGAATTTCCGCCATATCGGTGAGGTAATATTCGCCGGCGGGATTGTTAGTGGTGAGCTCGCCCGCGTGCTTCCAGAACAGGTCGGCGCGGAAACAATAGATGCCCATGTTGGCTTCGCGGATGGCAAGCTGCTGCGGCGTGCCGGCCTTCTGCTCGACGACGGCGGCGACCGATCCATCGGCCGTGCGCAAGACGCGGCCGTACCCGGTGGGATCTTCCATGATGGCGGTGAGCAGGACGCAAGCATCATCGCCCAGGGCCTCCGCGTCGATCAGGCGGCGAAGCGTCTCCGCGCGTAGGAGCGGCGAATCGCCGTAGAGCACCAATAGATAGCCATCGAGGCCGGCCAGCACCGGGCGTCCGGTGGCCACCGCGTGGCCCGTGCCCAACTGCTCCTTCTGTTCGATGAAGCCGATTCCAGGCGTCGCGACGGCCTTGCGCACCTCGTCGGCCTGATGGCCCACCACCACGAAAATCCGTTCGGCCGGCGCCAATTGCAAGGCGGTGTCCACCACGCGATCGATGAGCGTCTGACCACCGGCGCGGTGCAGCACCTTGGCCTGCCGCGATTTCATGCGCGTACCGAGTCCGGCCGCGAGGATGACCACTGTCACGGGGATTTGCATCAGTTCCATTATCGCCGCTTGGGACGGCGGATCAATGGGCCGGAGGCAGGTCAGGCGTGCCAGCAGGCCGTGGACAGGACGAACGGGTTTCGATGCCCCCGGTCAAGCGGCCGCCGCGCGCGGGCAGGGACGAAGCGCAGGGGTCAGTCAGCACGCGGATGCGATTGTTGCCGTCGTCGGCGATATACACGTTGCCGGCGGAATCCAAGGCGACGGCCAAGGGTTCGTACAACTCGGCGCTGGTGGCCGGGCCGTTGTCGCCGCTGAAGCCCGCGATCCCGTTTCCGGCGATGGTGGCGATGGTCCCGTTTGAGACCCTGCGGATGCGGCTGTTGCCGCCGTCGGCGATGTACAGGTCGCCGGCGGAATCCACGGCGACGCCCGCGGGATAGCTCAACTCGGCGCTGGTGGCCGGGCCGTCATCCCCGCTATAGCCCGATGCCCCGTTTCCCGCCACGGTGACGATCGCCCCGTTCGAGACCTTGCGGATGCGGCTGTTGTACCTGTCCGCGATATAGAGGTTGCCGGCGGAATCCAGCGCGACGCCATAGGGAGAGTTCAACTGGGCGGCGGCGGCCGGGCCGTTGTCGCCACTGTAGCCGGCTGTCCCATTTCCGGCAATGGTGACGATCGCCCCGTTTGAGACCTTGCGGATGCGATTGTTTTGCGTGTCGGCAATGTACAGGTCACCGGCGGCATCCACCGCAACGGCGGTAGGGTAGTTCAACTGGGCGCTGGTGGCCGGGCCATTATCGCCGCTGTAGCCGGCCGTTCCGTTTCCCGCCACGGTCGAGATCGCGCCATTCGAGACCTTACGGATGCGGCTGTTGTTCGTGTCGGCGATATACAGGTTGCCGGCGGCATCCACGGCGACGCCATAAGGGTATGCCAACTCGGCGCTGAGGGCTGGGCCGTTGTCGCCGCTGTAGCCATACACGCCGTTTCCGGCGGCCGCGTCGATCAGGCCATTTGAAACCTTGCGGACGCGGCTGTCCTCAAGGTCGGCGACGTACAGGCTGCCCGCGGAGTCCGTGACGACGCCCCAGGGGCTCCACAAATTCACCGCTGACGGCTGGCCCGCCGTCGCCGGCTAAGCCGCTTGTCCCGTCTCCCGCTACGGTGGCGATCATGCCGTTCGAGACCTTGCGGATGCGGTCGTTCACCACATCGGCGATGTAGAGGTTGCCTTCCAAATCGACGGCGACGCCGTTGGGATAGTGCAATTGGGCGCTGGTGGCCAGGCCGTTATCGCCGCTATAGCCATCGGTCCCGTTACCCGCGACGGTTGTGATCACCCCGCCTGAAACCCTGCGGATGCTCTGGTTCTTAAAGTCGCCGATGTAGAGGCTGCCGGCAGCGTCCACGGCGATGCCCAACGGTTCGTTCAACTGGGCGCTGGTGGCTGGGCCGTTATCCCCGCTGTAGCCGGCCGTCCCGTTCCCCGCTACGGTGACGATCACGCCGTTCGAGACCTTGCGGATGCGGTTGTTCGCGTCGTCGGCGATGTACAGGTTGCCGGCGGCATCCACGGCGACGGCGTTGGGAATGTTCAACTGGGCGGTGGTGGCGGGGCCGTTGTCGCCGCTGAAGCCTTGAATCCCGTCTCCCGCCACGGTGGTGATGACCCCGTTCGAGACCTTGCGGATGCGGTTGTTACCGGCGTCGGCGATGTACAGGTTGCCGGCGGGATCCACCGCAACGCCGGTGGGATTGTACAACTGAGCGCTGGTGGCCGGGCCGTTGTTCCCGCCGTAGCCTGGCACTCCGGTTCCCGCCACGGTCGTGATTGTCCCATCCGAAACCTCGCGGATGCGGTTGTTTCTAAAGTCGGCAATGTAGACGTTGCCGGCGGAATCCACGGCCAGGCCGGTCGGGGTGTCCAACTGGGCGCGGGAGGCCGGGCCGTCGTCCCCGCTGTAGCCCGCCGTCCCGTTACCCGCCACCAGGGTCAAGCTGCCCGTTGTGGCATCGAGTCTCAGGACGGCATGGTTGATTACCGAGAAAAACAAGTTGCCTTCCGCGTCAACCGCAACATAGCCCGGCTGCTGCAGGACGGCGGAGGTTGCCGGAATGTTCACCGGCAGGCCGCCGCCGGCGAAGGTCCGAATGGAATAGGTCTGGCCGAGTGCGCAAAACGAGACGGTCAGGGTGAGTATCGCCGCGGAGAGCAGGCGCATGACACATCCTCCTGTGCGCCGGAAGGGCGCATTCCATCTTCCCCCGACGTTGCTGGTCTTACCGGCGTTTCGTATTTTTAGACCCGGCGATCCTGATTGTGCCGGAATCTTCGCCGCTTGGGGCGCACCGGCTCACTGTGCTGGAGGCGGGTCGAGCGCGGCAGGCCGTGGGCAGGACGAACGGGTCTCGATGCCCTCGGTAAAGCGACCCTCGGTTGCGCGTGCGGACGGAGCGCAGGAGGGCGTCAGGATGCGGATGCGGTCGTTATCGGTGTCGGCGATGTACACGTTGCCCGCGGAATCCACGGCGACGCCGCTTGGGAGGTACAACTCAGCGTCGGTGGCCGGGCCGCCGTCGCCGCTGAAGCCGGACGTCCCGTTACCGGCAACGGTTGTGATCACCCCATTCGCGACCTTGCGGATGTGAGCCGGATCGCTGATGTACAGATTGCCGGCGGAATCCACGGTTACGCCCTGCGGCAGGCCCAACCGGGCGTTGGTGGCCGGGCCATTGTCCCCGCTGTACCCTCCCGTCCCATCTCCCGCCACGGTAGTGATTACCCCATTCGAAACCTCGCGGATAACGGCGTTATAGAAGTCCGCGATGTACAGGTTGCCTGTGGAATCCACGGCCACGCCGTCGGGCTGGTATAACTGGGCGCTGGTGGCCGGGCCGCCGTCGCCGCTGTACCCACCTAGAAGCTGGGTACCGCTCCCAGCCACCGTAGCGATGACGCCGTTCGAGATCTTGCGGACGCGATTGTTCAGGGTGTCGGCGAAGTACAGGTTGCCGGCGGGATCCACGGCAATGCCGCTAGGGGCGTAAAGCTCTGCGTCGATGGCCGGGCCGCCGTCGCCGCTGAAGCCTGGCGTCCCGTTCCCCGCCACGGTCGTGATGACCCCGTTGGAGACTTTCCGAATTCGCCAGTTACCATAGTCGGCGATGTACAAATTGTCCGCTGAATCCACGGCGACGCCCCAGGGATTGTTCAACTGGGCGCTGGCGGCCGGTCCGCCGTCGCCGCTATAGCCTTGCGCGCCGTTTCCAGCCACGGTCGCGATCGCCCCGTTCGAGACTTTCCGGATGCGGTTGTTATACCTGTCGGCGATGTAGACGTTGCCAACGGAATCCATGGCGACGCCCGAGGGATCGAACAACTGACCGCTGGTGGCAGGAGCGTCGTCACCGGCGCGGCCGGCTGTGCCGTCTCCCGCTATGGTGGCGATCACCCCGCTGGAGACCTTGCGGATGCGGTCATTGAACAGATCCGCGATGTACAGGTTTCCGGTGGAATCCACGGCGACGCCGAAGGGAGAGTTCAACCTGGCGCTGGTGGCCGGGCCATTGTCGCCCAACGCGCCGCCTCCGCCCGCCACCGTCGTAATCACTCCGTTCGAGACCTTGCGGATGCACGAGTCGGTCATGTCCGCAATGTATAGGTTGCCCGCGGAATCGACGGCGAGGCCTGTGAAGTTGCGCCCCAATTGGGCGCTAGTGGCCGGGCCGTTGTCGCCGCTGAATCCCGGCGTCCCGTTCCCCGCGACGGTGGTGATGATGCCGTTCGAGACCTTGCGGACGCGATAGTTAGAGCTATCGGCGATGTACAGGTTGCCCGCGGAATCCACGGCCACACCGGAGGGTTGATTCAACTGGGCGCCGGTGGCGGGACCGCCGTCGCCACTGAACCCTTGCGTCCCATTCCCCGCCACGGTTGTGATCGCTCCGTTCGAGACCTTGCGGATGGCGCCGCTGCCCGCGTCGGCGATGTACAGGTTGTCCGCGGAATCCACTGCGACGCCGTAAGGGTAGGCCAACTGGGCGCTGGTGGCCGGGCCATTGTCGCCGCTGTAGCCTACCGTCCCGTTTCCCGCCACGGTGGCGATCACTCCGTTCGAGACCTTGCGGATGCGACGGTTATTCCGGTCGGCGATGTAGAGGGTGCCCGCGAAATCCACGGCGATGCCCAGGGACTGGGGGTGTGCTCCCAATTGGGCGCTGGTGGCTGGGCCGCCGTCGCCGCTGAAACCCGGCGTCCCGTTTCCCGCTACCAGGGTCAGGATGCCGGTTGCGGCATCCAAGCGCAGGACGGCATCGTTTTCTACCGCGATAAAGACGTTGCCCGCTCCGTCCACGGCAACGGAATCCGGCTGTTGCAGGATGGCGGACGTTCCTGGAATATTCACCGGCAGCCCGCCGCCGGCGAACGTCTGCATTGTGTAACGTTGTCCTAACGCGCAAGAGGAGATACTCAGCGCGAGTATCGCCGCGGAGAGCAGGCGCATGACTCTATTTTAGACCTGTTAGTCCTATATTGGGTAGCGGCGCCTCCGGATGCCCCACCCTTGACACCGCGTGCACCAGCTTGCGATATGGGATGGCGGCGTAGCTATCGAAGCTTACCCATTCGCCATCGCGCCAGGTGGAGTAGTACCAGCGGGCGAGCAGGGCCAGGTACTCGCGGCGCTCGCGATGGGTGAGTTTGCGCGGCTCGACCGCGGCGAAGGCTTCGCGCAACTGGCGGTCTAATGAGATGGGCTTGCCTTCGTGCACTTCGAATCCGAAGCGTTGCGGGCGCTGCCAGGCGCCATCGCGCACGAACCACATTTCGACGGCATCGGGCGCGGCCGAACGGGCGATGGCTACGCCGTTGAGACGGTCCACGTCGCAGGCCAGATCGTCGCGCAACTTCAGCGCCTCCTGGACCTTTTCGTAGCGCTTGTGCTGGCGTGCGGCTTCCTCGAACTGCATCTGCTCGCTCAGGCGGTCGCGCGAATGGGCGATGGCGTCCAGCAGCGAGCGGCCTCCAGTCCTCAGAAAGTCCGTTACCCGCGCTACTTCGTGGCCGTACTCCCCGGCGCCCACCACTTGCTGGCACGGCCTGAGGCACATGCCCATCTCGCCGTAGATGCAGCCGGGGTGTTCCGGCGAGGGCTTCAGGTCTTCCTGGCAGCGGCGCATCTGGAACAGGTCCAGGAACTGCGATTCGAAGCGCTCGGCGGACGCACGCGACCGGAACGGCCCGAAGTACAGCCCCGCGGACTGCGTCAGGTGGGTGGTGATGTGGCTGCGCGGGAATTCGTTGGCGAGCACGATCTTCACGTAGGGCGGCATGCGGAGCTTGATCAGGTCTAGGTAGGTTTCGGGAAAGTGACGCCGCGCCTGTTCGTAGAGGACCACGCTCGATTCGAACGCCGATCCCGTCAGCCAGTACTCGATGCGCCTGACCGTATGGCGCAGGTTGAGCCAGCGCGATGGCTTCTCGCGCTCCTGCAACAGGCGCAGCAGGCGGCGGCGCAGGAGGGCGGTTTTGGAAAGATAGGGGTCGCCTTCGCGGGGCCAGAGGGCAAAGACGGCGGGACTGTTGGGCAGCGCTTCGAGCGCGGCGTCGAGGGGCGCGAGGTCGTCCGCGATTTCGATGGCCTCCATCACCGGTAGTCCGGATGCCGTCCCATGCTTCCATTGTGGCGCCACCCCCGGCCGGACGTTGGCAGGCGAAAGCGCCTGCCCCACCTGCTTTTTGGGCCGCCGCGCCACGCCGCGCCACTGGTATGATGGTGCGTATGAGCGTCTTGTCGCCAAGGCTGCAACTCAGGGTCGCGCAGAAGCAAATTCTGACGCCGGGCCTGGTGCAAATGGTGACCGTCCTCCAGCTTAACCGGCTGGAACTGAAAGAGATGATCACCCAGGAGATTGTCAAGAACCCGGTACTCGAAGAAGCCACCGAGGAACCCGGGGAGGAGATCACGCCGGAAGAATTGCTGCCGCTGCTCGAACAGGAGCAGGCGCGCGAGAACAACCCGGCGGACAAGGAACTCCTGGAAACGCTCGTGATGAGCGAATCCGTACCGCTCGATGGCTCGCCCGCGGATGTGGCCATCAACGGGGCCGTGTTCGCGGACGGCGAAGAGGCAGTCGCGCCGCCCCCGGAGACCGAAGCGACGGCAGGCGACCCGAACGAGACGCCGGCGGCCACCACCGATCTCTTCGACCAGATCGATTTCGGCTCTTCGTTCGACGAGTATCTCGACCCCGGCTACAAGAGCCCCGCCGCGGAATCGGTCGATAAGCCTTCCTTTGAGACGTTTCTTTCCTCCCCTGTGACCCTGGGCGACCACTTGCGCGGGCAGTTGAGCGTCAGTCTGGCCCCGGAGGCGATCCGGGACGCGGCAGAGTCCATTATCGGCAACCTGGACGAGGACGGGTATCTTTCCGCGTCGCTCGATGAGATTGCTTCCGTCGGCGGACACAAGCAGGAGGAGGTGGAAAAGGCGCTGCGGGTGGTGCAGTCGCTCGATCCGGCGGGGGTGGGCGCGCGCGACGTGCGGGAGTGCATGTTGCTCCAGATCGAAAGCGAAAACGGCAAAGGCGGCGTAGCCTGGCAAATCGTTTCGGGCCACATGCGGCTGCTCGAGACGCGGCAGTACAAGGAACTGGCCAAGGCGCTCAGCCGGCCCATGGAGCACATCGAAATCGCCGTCAACTCGATCCGCCATTTGAACCCGCGGCCCGGCTTGCGCTATTCCGGCGCGGTGGCGCGGGTGGTGGCGCCGGACGTCCTGTTCTTCAAGGATGGCGACGACTTCATTATCCAGATTGACGACGACGACGTACCGCAGCTCCGGCTGAACGCGCAGTACCGCAAGATGCTCGACCGGGAGAATGGCGCGACGAAAGAGGTTCGCGACTACGTGCGCGAGCGGTATGTTTCCGCGATCCAGCTCATGAAGAACATCGAGCAGCGGAAGCAGACCATATTCAAGGTGTGCCAGGCGATTGTGGGGCGGCAGCGGGATTTCCTGGAGTTCGGGATCGACCGCCTGAAACCGATGATGATCAAGGACGTGGCGGAGGAGGTGGGGGTCCACCCGTCTACCGTCAGCCGTGCGGTGGCCAACAAGTACGTACACACCCCGCAGGGCGTGTTCGAGCTTCGTTATTTCTTTTCGGAAGCCGTACAGGGACCCTCCGGCGGCGCGACGCCGCTGCTGCTGCTCAAGCGCATGGTCAAGAAAATGATCTCGGAAGAGAACCGGACCAAGCCTCTCACCGACGAGCAGATCACCGCCATGTTGCAGAATGTGGGCATCAATGTCACCCGGCGTACCGTGGCCAAGTACCGCGAGGACATGAAGATTCCCTCCACCCATCAGCGCCGTGAACGAAACTGACCGGTTCCCGGCAGACGGTATACAGTAGGAGTAGGGACGCGTCTTCCCCAAGCCAATCGGAAAAGGGAGAACCGCATGAAGATCAAGTACACGGGCAGGCAGATCGGACTGGCGCCGGCCCAGTTGAAGAAGCTGGAAGCCCGGTTCGCCAAGATCGGGAAGCTGCTGGATGGCAGGCGGGAATGCGAGGCGCACGTGGTGCTGTCGATCGAGCGCCACCTGCAGCAGGCGGAAGCCACGGTGAATTATTACGGCCACCCGCTGGTGGGGATGGGGTCGAACGTGGATCTGTTCACGGCCATTCACTCGGCGGCCGAGAAGCTGGAAAAGCAGGCGCTCAAAGCGCGCACCAAATGGCGCGATACCAAGCGCGCCCCGAGGCAGGAGGCTCCCGAGGCGCCCCCCATTCCGGAGGCTCCGCAGGAGGCTGAGGCCGAGCGTCAGGTCTATCGCGTCAACCACCACCAGAAGCGCAAGCCGATGACCCTGGAGGAGGCCGTTCTGGAAATGGAAAAGAAGCGCGACTACGTGGTCTACCGGGATTCCGAAACCGACCGGGTCCAGGTGCTGGTCCGCCGTCCCGACGGGAACTTCGATCTGGTCGAAGGGTAACGCGCCGCTTATGCCGCCAAGAGCGCCTGCGGGAAGAGCGCAAAAGGACCCCGCCGTCCCTGCCGCTGCCGGGGCCAAGCGTAAAGCGGACCGGCGGCCGGAAGTGGTTGTCATCACAGGGCTGAGCGGATCGGGCAAGGGGTCCGTTCTGCGGTCGCTCGAAGACCTGGGGTTTTATTCGGTGGACAACCTGCCGGTGGACCTGATCCCCAAGTTCGCCGAACTGACGCGCGACAACTCCAGCATTCAAGCCGCGGCCCTAGTGGTGGATATCCGTGAAGGGGAAGGGCTGAAGCGCTTCCCGCGGGTTCTGGCGGCCATACGGAAATCGGTGGATGCGAAGCTGATCTTCCTGGAGGCCGACGAGAGCGCCCTGGTGCGGCGTTTCAGCGAGACGCGGAGGCCGCACCCGCTCGGCGCGGGACGGTCGATTGTCCGGAATATTCGCGCCGAGAAGCTCCAGCTTGCGCCCATACGGGCCATGGCGGATCTGACCATCAACACGTCGAAGTTCACGGTGCACGAACTGAGGGAGTTCATCGGCGAGCGGTTCCGCGGACAGCGCGACGAATCGAAGATCCTGATCTACGTAACTAGCTTCGGTTACCGCAACGGAGTGCCGCCGGACAGCGACCTGGTCTTCGACGTACGCTTCCTGCCCAACCCCAATTACATTCCCCGCTTCAAGAATCTGACGGGCAGGAACCCGGGCGTGGCGCGGTACATACGGTCGTTCCCGCAGACGGTGGAATTTGTCGAGCGCATCTCCGAGTTGCTGGTCTACCTGCTGCCGCACTATATTCGGGAGGGCAAGAGCTACCTGACGATCGCCTTCGGGTGCACCGGCGGGCAACACCGCTCCGTGATGATGGCGGACCAGATCCGCAAAAACCTGGCGGAGGCCGGCTTCAAAGCCAAGGTGAACCACCGGGACATCGCCAAGCGGCGGGTGTGAGCGGGAACACAGCTCCTAAAAAATCAAATTTGGCAGGCGAAAGCGCCTGGCCAATTTTTCGTCTATATTACGTTCTATGGCCATCATCGCGGTAGCGGGGCGGAAGGGCGGCATCGGGAAATCGACCATTGTAGGCAACCTGGCCGCGGAATTCGCCGCCATGGGACGGACGGTGGCCGCTCTGGACGCCGACCCGCAGCATAGCCTGGCGGAATGGGCGGCGCAGGGCCAGGGAATGCTTGCGGGATGCGTCGAAAAGGTGGACGGCGGCGCCGAAACGCTGCCGGTGAGGGCACGCAAGGCGCAAAAAGAGGCCGATATCGTGCTGATCGATACGCCTCCTGGGACGCCCTCCATGGCCTACCAAGCCGCGCTGACGGCTGACCTGCTTTTGCTGCCGTGCGGCCCGTCGCCCATGGATTTGTTGGCGCTCAAGGAGGCGCTGGCGCAGGCCCTCAAGGCGCGCGCCGCCCGGCGGACAAAAAGGCCGCGCATCCGCTTTGTTCCGTCGAAGGTTCTGATGAATACGAACCTGGGACGGAGCCTGCACTCGACGCTGAAGGACATGGGCAGGAAGGTGCTGCCGCCGGTCGGGCAGCGCGTCGCGGTGGCGGAAGCGGTGGCGGAAGGCCTGACGGTGCGCGAGTACGCGCCCGGATCGGCGGCGCACATGGAGTTCGAAAAGCTCGCCAAGGCCGTGGACAAAATCGCTTCGCGTTCTTAAATGACTGCGGTTTTGGGCAAATGCCCAAATCAAAACCGTAATGCGCTGATTCTAAATGGCGCCCCCTTTGGCCTTGGGCAAAATGCCCAAAATCGGCCGGTTCATGCATCCTCCGTAGGGGGTCGGGCGTGCCCGACCCCTACCCGCAACCGTGGAGTTACCATGTTCGGGGTAAGGAATCCGGAACAGGAGGATCGGCATGACTTCGAGCAGGTTTGCGCTGCTGACGGCGGCGCTGCTGCTGGCAATGGCTCCGGCGTTCGGCGCGGATGTCACCGGCAAATGGACCGCGTCGTTCGAAACGCAGATCGGAACCCAGAACTACACCTACGACTTCAAAGTGGATGGCGGCAAGCTCACGGGAACGGCGAAGTCGGCGGCCGGCGAAAGCCAGATCGCGGAAGGCGTGGTCAACGGAGACGACATTTCTTTCGTCGAGAACCTGAACTACCAGGGACAGGCGCTCCGCATCGTGTACAAAGGCAAGATCTCCGGCGATGAAATCAAGTTCACCAGGAACGTTGCGGACATGGTCAGCGAAGACCTGGTGGCAAAGCGGGTGAAGTAGCGCCAGGCCATGAGGGAGGTTGCTATGTTCTCACACTCCAAGATAGCTGTGGTCGTTGCCATGACGCTCGCGGGCGCGCTTGCCGCCGCGGCGCAGGCGGGGCAGGTGGCGCTCAAGTCACCCAATGGCGATCTGGAAATCGACATCGCCACGGTTCGTGGACAGGCGGTTCAGGACGCCGGCGGCCAACTGGCGTACCGCGTGACATTCCGCGGAAAGACGGTGCTTGACTGGTCCAACCTGGGGCTGACGATGGAAGGCAATGCGGTTCTGGGCGCGGCGGTCCATATCGAATCCTCGCAGCCATCCAGCCAGGACCAGACCTGGAACCCGGTCGCCGGGAAGGCCAATCCAATTCGGGACCACTACAATGCCGTAACCGTGCAGACTGTGGAGACGGCCGCGGGCGGACGGCGCCTGGCCATCGAAGCCCGCGCTTTCGACGATGGCGTGGCGTTCCGCTACGGCTTGCCGGCGCAGCCATCCGTGCAGGAGGTGCGCATTTCCAACGAAGCCACCGAGTTTCGCTTCGTGAAGGACGCCACTACGTGGCCGCTGATTTTGCGCGATTTTCAGACCAGCAGCGAAGACGATTATCACGAATTGACCGTGAGCGGCCTGCATCCGGAATATCTCATCGGGCTGCCGCTTCTGGTGGAAGTGCCGGGCGTGGCGTGGGTCGGATTGACGGAGGCGGACATCGACGATTGGGCGGGGCTGTTCGTCCACACGTCGGCGGCGGGCATCCTGACGGCCCGGCTTGCGCCGCGCGTGGAGGACCGCAACGCGCCGCACATCCCCTGGCCGATCGACCCGAAGGCGGATCCCTCCATGGTTTCGGTTGTGAGACAGGCGCCGGCCAACTCGCCTTGGCGCGTGCTGACGATTGCCGACGTTCCTGGACGGCTGGTGGAATCCAACATGGTGGTCAACCTGAATCCGCCATCGGGCATTGCGGACACGTCGTGGATTAAACCCGGCAAGACCTCCTGGGATTGGTGGTCGGGCAGCCTGGCCAAGGGCGTCTCTTTCCGGCCAGGCATGAACACGGACACCATGAAGTACTACATCGACTTCTCCTCGCGCAGCGGCTTCCCCTACATGCTGATCGACGCGGGATGGGCGGGACGCCTGGCCGGCGGCGGAAGAGGGGCGAACGGCAGCGGAATGGACCTCACCAAGACCAGCGCCAATATCGACATGCCGGCGCTGCTGGCGTATGCGAAATCCAAGAACGTGCGGCTGTGGCTCTGGGCCAACTGGCTGGACATGGACCGGCAGGCGGACGAAGCGTTCGCGTTGTTCGAGAAGTGGGGCATCGCGGGAGTGAAGATCGATTTCATGGACCGGGCGGACCAGTGGATGGCGAACTGGTACCGGCAGATCGCCAAGAAGGCGGCGGATCACCACCTGATGCTGGACTACCACGGCGCTTTCAAGCCCGATGGACTGCGGCGCACTTACCCAAACGTTTTGACGCGCGAGGGCGTGATGGGCGCGGAGTACAACAAGTGGAGCGCGCGAGAGACGCCGGTGCATAACACGACGCTGCCTTTTACCCGCATGCTGGCTGGGCCGATGGATTACACCCCCGGCGGTTTTGAGAATGCGACCAAAGACGAATTCGTGGCGCGCAACTCGAATCCGATGGTCATGGGGACTCGCGCGCACCAGACGGCGCTGTTTGTGGTGTTCGAGAGCCCGTTCCAAATGGTGGCGGATTACCCCGGCGCTTACGACGGACAGAAGGAGATGGAGTTTCTCAAGGAGGTTCCGACTACCTGGGATGAGACGCGCGTGATGGACGGCCGCCCGGCGCGATTCATTACCATCGCACGCCGCAGCGGACGGGACTGGTACGTGGGCAGCATCACCAACTGGGATCCGCGCGAGATGGATTTGCCGTTGGGCTTTCTTGGGACCGGTTCCTACAACGCCGAGATCTACGCCGACGGCCCCAACGCCGCCACCCAGGCCAAGGACAGCGTGCTTGAGAAGCGCACGGTCAATGCCGCGACTGTGCTCAAGCTGAAGCTGGCCCCGGGAGGCGGGACGGCGATACGGCTGATTCCGGCGCAGTAACCGCAATCGCGCCGGCAACCGCTCTCTTACGTTCGCGGCTCGGATCGAAGTGCGTGGCCCCCGGGCGGCGCTATTTCACCGTGAAGTCAACGGAGCCGGAGTAGTTGTCCCAGGCCAGCGTGAGCCTGCCCTTATTGCCGCCTAGATCGGTGAGCGTGTACTTCAAGTTCTCGACGTTGGCGGGCGGCTTGCTCATCGTCATCTTGACGCGTCCCAGGTCCTGCGGCTTGTTGTACGTCAGGCCCCACTGGTGGAGCTCCTTGTTGACAATCAACGTCCATTGGGCCGGATCGGTGAGATCCACGTACAGGGTGTACCAGCCCCCCTGCTCGGTGCCGCTTTTTTCCCCCGGCACGGCCAAGCCGCCCAGGTCGAGATCGGCTTCCGTGTGGAACATGGTGGCGGGGCCGTCACCGGCGCGCCATATCGGATAGCTTGAGTCCTTGCTGATCAGGCCGTCCTTGGTGAATATCTTGCCCGCCTGGTCCTTTACTGCGGGCGAAGCGTACTTGATGGTCATCGTGTTGCCGGCGATGACCTTGGTTTCGGTGGCATCCGGACTCTGTGCGAAAACCAGGCCCGCGGCCGCGATAAGCGCGCCTGCGCATGTCAAAAAGGATTTCATAGTGCTCTCTCCTAAAAAGACGCGCCCTTTAGGACGAAGGTGACAGGTCCCGAGGCCGTCCGCGATGAAAGTTTGAGTTCCGTGAGCGCTCTGCGCGGCAGGACGCCCGCCACCATTCTAGCAACACGGCGGCTCGATAAGCCGAGCCTATTGTCCTTTCACGGCGGATTGCCGCCGCAATTCCAGGGCGCCGTCCAGTTCTTCCCGCACGCCCTCAAGCCCCGGGTCGAGGCGAAGGGCTTCCTGGAACTCCTCGATAGCCTCATTGAGACGTCCCAGGTTGGCCAGCGCGCTCCCCAGGTTGGCGTGCGCCCTGGCGTAATCCGGCTTGAGCCGCACGGCCGCACGCAACGGATCGAGAGCTTCCTCGAACCTTCCCTGACCGGCCAGCGCGGTTCCCAGGTTGTATTGGGCTTCCTCATCGCCGGGCTTCAGCCGGACTGCCGTGGCGGCCTCGGTGAGGGACTCGGCGGCGCGGCCGTCCTCAAGGAGCGCCTGGCTCAAGTTGGCATGCGCATCCTCGAATCCGGGGTTGATCTCGATGGCCTTACGGTAGCTGGCGACGGCGTCGTCCAGGCGTCCCCGGTCGCGGAGCGCCAAACCCAGGATGTTGTAGCCGAGGTAGTTGCCGCTGGTGACGGCGAGCGAGTGGCGGAACAGGGTAACGGTATCCTGCCAATATTCCACCTGCCGCCACGTGAGCGCGGCGCACGCCAGACAGACGGCCACCCCCATGCCCGCCACGGCGGTCTTCAGCCTGGGCCGGCGTTGGGCGAGTTCCGACGCGCCCCACGCCAGCGCGATCGAGATCCCAACCATGGGGATGTATGTGTACCGGTCCGCCCGAGCCTGGGAGCCCACCTGCACCAGCCCGATGACGGGCGTCAGCGTAAAAAGGTACCAGAACCAGCCAACGGCCAGATAGGGACGCCGCCCGCTCCATCTCAGGGCCAGCATGGAAACGGCCAGGATCGCCACGCCCGCAGCCGCCGGCTGCCACCACGGGACATGGAACCGAAAGGGATAGAATACGGCCAGGCTCGCCGGCCAGAACCAGTCGCCAAGGTACGCGGCGTAGGAAACCAGAGCGTTGCCCAGGCGCTGCGAAAGCGGAATCAGACCGAGCGGCATGACGTAATGGCTGCGCTGCTGGACGAGGAAGGTGGCTGCCCCCACGGCGAGCGAGAGCGCCAGCAGCGGGATCTTTTCGCGGAGAACCCAGCGCGCCCCGCGCCCGCCAATCCGCCGCAAGGGCCAAAAATCCAAGAGAAGGAGCACGATAGGCAGCGTCACGAGCATGGATTTCGCCATCAATCCCAGGCCGAAAACCGCCGCTACCAACAGGTACCGACCCCAGTTCGGCCGTTTGACGTAGCCCAGGTATGCCCAAATGGCGATAAACCAGAGAAATCCGCTGAGCACGTCTTTGCGCTCCGCGATCCAGGCGACCGATTCCGTGTGCAGGGGATGCAGACTGAACAGGAAGGCGACAAACGCGCTCCGCCAGACCGCCCCGGTCATCCGTCTGAGAACGGCGAACAGCAGCACCGCGCCAAGCCCGTGGAAAAGCGCGTTGACCAGGTGAAGCGCACCGCTATCGACGCCGAAGACCGAGCAATCGGCCATGAGAGATAGCCAAGTCAACGGAAACCAGTTCCCCCCGTAGCCGGTGGTGAATGCCCAAGCCACCCCATGCAAAGTCAATCCGGCGCGTACGTGGGCGTTGCCGGTGACGTAAATGGGGTCGTCGTAGAGAAGGAAATCGTGGCGCCGCACCTGGAAATAGACGGCGAATGTGACGAGGAACAGCACCGCGCCCAGGAGGATCTCGCGCCGCAAGCCGGGCGCGGGTTTCACGGGCCTGTCTGTTTTCGTTCTTGGGCGAGCTTTTGGCCCAGACGGACGCGCCATGGCTTCTCCATCATAATGGGAACCGCTCCGCAGCCGCTCGCCTCTATGGGCGTTGCGAGCTATTCTCATAGGGAAGGAGTCCGATGATGAAACTCTGGCTTTGCGCCGTTCTGGCGGCGGCCGCATTGGCTCTCGCGCCGCTTCCGCTTCACGCCCAACGACTACCCGAAGTAACCACCTCGCCGGCCATCCTGGCGACGTCGTCGTACGTCACCTTCGGAATGGCAGGCATCGCCTCCACCCAGACGGCGCGTGTCAACGCGCTGAACCTGGCGGCGGGCGGCCCGATTATCCTTGGGGGGTCCTGTCAGGTGACGGTGACCTTCCTCGACGCAAGCGGTAACACGCTGGCGACCGACAGCCTTCCGGTCGGACAAGGCCAGGCGGTACACTTCGACCTGCTGAGGAGTCAGGCCGGTTCCGGCGTCGATCCGGTGGAGATTCGCGCGACGGTCAGCGCGGTTTTCAGCGTCTCGGCCACCGCGACCACGTCATCGCCGGCTTTCTGCTCGATTGTGCCCACGATGGAGATTTTCAACCAGAACACGGGCAGTACCGTGGCGCATCTGGAAACCACGCACACGCTGTCGGCGGTTGTGCCGCTCACGGCTTTGCCAGATTAGAAAAAGAGGAATGGGCCACAGATGAACACAGATAAACACAGATAAGAAACACCACGGTTAAGTTGCTCTTGCGTCCTATCGGTGTTCATCTGTGGCCCAATTCTCTTTCCGGGGGACCGTTACCTCAATTCGTTGGTTTGGTCAGCCAACCGTTCAGCTTGAGCCACTCCTCGACACGGTCGAGATAGTGGTCCGCGCCGCCGCCCTTCTTTCCAAAGCCGTGGGCGCCGGTCTGGAAGACGTGCAACTCGGCCGGCAGCCCGGCTTTTCGCCACGCGCCGAACAGGTCGATCGACCCCTGGAATCCCACCGTCGTGTCGTCCGCGGCCACGGCGATGAACAACGGCGGAGCGCCTTCCGGCGGAGGATTCGAATTCGCGCCGGCGGCGTAGATTGGGGCCGCGAAATCCGGCCTTCCATCGGCGGGGCCGTACACCGTCGAAAGAACCACCCCGCCTCCGGCTGAGAAGCCAATGATGCCGATTCGATTGGGCGCCACGCGGTACTCCGCCGCGCGCTGCCGCAGCAGCCGCACCGCCTGTTGCCCGTCCGCGCCCGCCATGGCACGCACATTCTGGCCCGCTTGCGGACCTGTGGCGGCCGCGGCTGCGGCTGCTCCCGCCGCGGCGGCGGGTGGCGGATTCGGGTTGACGTAGGTGGTCCGGTACTTCAAGACAAACGCGTCCACGCCCATCTGGTTCAGCCGCCGGGCGACATCCACGCCTTCATACGACATCATGAGCGTCCGGTAACCGCCGCCGGGGGCGACGATCATCGCCGTCCCCACGGCGTTAGCCTTCTCGGCCGGGTAATACAGCAGCACCGGCCGAACGATGTTCTGCGCCTGCGGATTGCCCGGCGTGCCGGCGGTTGTCTCGGCCCAGTTCCAGTTCTCCGAACCGGGCGCGACACCCGGATAAAGCGGGATTTCACTCGCCGGCGGGGCCAGTTGTGCCCAGCCGCCCACGGCCAACACGGCCAGAATGCAGGTCTTTGGAAGGTTCAGCATCGGCATGAGAAGCCTCTTTCCCCGAAAGTGAAATGCTACCACCGTACTGGGGCGAGCGCGGCGGTGGCGGCGACATGATGGCGGCTACCGCTCTCTTACGTTCGCGGCTCGGTTCGCGGCGCGGTTCGCGATTCTACTCTTCTGCCGGCGGGATAAACATGGCGATGGCCTCAATCTCGACCAACAGCTCGGGACGGCACAAAATCGCCTGGATTCCGGTCGAAGCCGGCAGCGGGTCGAGTGCCTGCTCCTGGAAGAACGCCGTGCGGCCTTCGTTGAACGCCGCGTAATCGCGCTCCATGTCGCGCAGGTAGCAGGTGGTGCGGACCACGTCCTTCCAGGTGGCGCCCGCGGCCGCCAGCAGGCCCGTGATGTTGTCGTAGGTACGGCGCAATTGCGCCCGGAAGTCGCCCACGTGGACAGTCTGCCCCTGCTCGTCGATGCTGGCCGTGCCGGAGATCAGCAGGATGGCCAGCCCGTTCAGGTCGATGCGCAATCCGCGCGAAAAAGAGCTGGGCTTCTCATAGGCAAACGCTTCGTTCAGCACCTTCGGGTTACTGATGGCGCTGCGTTTGACCTGCGTCGCGCCGCCGATCCGTTCGAGTGCTTCCGTGATGGTCATTACTTTGGGTCTCCCGTGTTGATTCGGATTCCGTGACTTACTCCCCTGGCTGTCGCTACCCATAGATCGTCTCCCTGAAAATCGACGTCGGAGTGTAGTGCGTCGCGCACCAGCATCTCGGGGGTTTTCACCTGACTCGGAAAATTGCCCGGCAGGCCGCTCACAGAAATGGCGATTTCGTGGATGAGACCCTCGTTTTGGTGGAGGACAATCGCGTTTTCACCGTTCGGATCGTACTCCAGCACCCCGCCCCCCCATACCGCGTAGTATACCTTGTCCTGGGCAGCTGTGACACTGAGGGGTGGACCGTTTCGGCTACTGCATCTCTCCCCGCGCGTTGAACTGTACGGCGCCGGCGAGCGTCGTGCCCGAAGCCAGCACCTGCCGCACGCGGCCCCGGTTCGCTCCGGCCTTCTCCGTGGCTTCCGCCATCGTGCGCACGGCCTGCTCGATGGAGCCGTCCGGAGTCATGCGGAAGATCCACGGAATGTTTAGCGCCGTCAGCGAGCGGTCGGTGGAAAGCGCGATCAGCGGCACGAACATCTTCACGGCGAGCTGCTCGGCCAGGTGGCTGGAGTTCCGGTCGGTGGAGATCAGCCCGATCAACCGGTCCTGCCCCATCAGCTCGACCAGAGCGTTGGAAGCCTTGCCCCACGCGCCCTCCGAAGGCACTCCCACCAGCCTGTAGCGGCGGCCCGCGGCCGAGTAGCTGTCGAGTACGCGCTGTAGCCCCGAATCGCCGGCCAGCTTATCGGCTTGCGGCCCGAAAACGCCAATGCGCACTTCGCCCGGCGGATTGTCCGCGAGCGGCGGTCCCGAGTAGGCGACAACCTCTTCATCGACATTGGCGTAGGCCTTCTGCATGGGCTCGGGACGGAACGCGGCTTTTCCATTGTGGATGGTCCCTAAAAACAGCGGAGCAATATTCTTCGCGTTGGGGTCGAACACCATTTCTCCCGTCACGCCGCGATACCGCTCCATGCCATAAAACACGTCGCGGATGCGCGCGCGGTTCAGTCCGGCGCGGCAGACGGACGCCAGCATGATACGCATGCCGTCGTAGCCCAGAGACGCAAAGGTGTCCGGCGCTTTGCCGAAGCGCTTGGTGAAGCGGGCGTTGAAATCGATCCACGCGGGGTCTTCGCGGCTGGGATCGTAGGGGTAAACAAACTCCAGCCCCTCGGCGGCCGGTCCGGCGATGCGCAGCATGTCTTCGCCGTAGACGCGGTAGGCGCCAAAAACGCGCTGCTTCATGCCCATCTCCCGCATCTGTTTCAGGAAGTTGCCGGCGGGTATCTGGTCGGCCAGGAGGACGATGGCATCCGCCTTGGAATCCTGAATGACGCGGAGCTGGGCGTGGAAATCGGTGTCGCCCGGCATGAACTTCTGCTCAAGGACCAGGGGGTGTCCCAGGCGGCGGGCGGCATCCTTCAGTTTTGTATTCCCAAAGCGGCCATAGGTTTCGTTGCCGCGCACCAGCGCCACGCGTTTCAAACCCAGTTCGGTGAACATGCGCCGCGCCAGCGTGTAGCCCTGCTCGCGGTCATCCTGGATGGCGGTAAGCAGCCAGGGTATGGTGGTCTCCGGCAGCGTGGGATCGGTGGAAACCGCATTGACGATGGGCAACTCCGCCTTCAGGGAGACGCGCAATGCGATATGCGTGGTGTTGGGGTCAATCGATCCCAACATCCCCCAGACCTTTTCGTCGTAAATCATCTTGACGATTTCGTTGCTGGAGGCGCCCCAGGTGGCGGAATCGTTGTGCACCATCAGTTTGAATGGCTTGCCGCCATAACCACCCGCGGCGTTGACGTCCTCGATCGCCATGGTGGCGCCGTTGAGCATCATGCGGCCCAGGACCTGGTCGCTGTTGTTCTCAAGCGGGCCCAGGAAACCGATAGGAATATCGGTGATGTCCTTAAGGTCCGGCACGGGTATATCCCGCCCCGGACCGTTATACTCCACGGTCTTGGTGTAGTTCTCGTAGTAAGGCTGGGTAAAGTTCGAGTACGGGCGCAGATCGTCGGGCGCATTGGCGTAAGGCGCCAGCGTGCGCGTCTCAGGCCGGCCCGGCGGATTGGCGCCGCAAGAGCAGGGGGCAACAGGTTGCGCCATGGCGGCCCCGGCAAAGAAAGCAATGACAAGCAGTCTACGCATCAGATCGCTCCCTGTACAGTCGCGCTCGATTCTATGGCCGCGGCTCGCCGGGCTCGCCGGCGGGGTTGCGGAACATCGCGATGGCTTCGCATTCCACCAGCAGCTCCGGACGGCATAGGATCGCCTGAATGCCCGTGGACGCCGGCAGGGGGTCCAGCCCCTGTTCCGTGTAGAACGCCGTGCGCTCCTCATTGAACTCGCGATAGTCGCGTTCGATATCGCGCAAATAGAAAGTGGTGCGCACGATGTCGCGCCAAGTGGCCCCTTCCGCCCTCAACAGACCAGTGATGTTGTAGAACGTGCGCCGGCACTGCGCGCGGAAGTCCCCCACGTGCACGGTTTCGCCGTTCTCGTCGATGCTGGCCGTTCCGGAGATCAAGAGCACGACCAGGCCGTTCAGGTCGATCCTCAGGGCGCGCGAAAAAGAACTGGGCCGCTCGTAATCGTAGGCCTCGTTGAGCACGTTCAGGTCAGTGACAGCCCGCTTCCGAACGGCCGCGCCGGCGATTTCAGCGACTGCTTCTTCGAGTAACATTCTGTGTATCCTCCTGTTCCATACGTATCCCGTGGCTTAGGCCTTTGGCTGTGGCGACCCAAATGTCGTTGCCCTGAAAGTCGACTCCGAAAATGTAATTATTCGCGGGCGCGGTATCGGTCTCGATTTGCTTGACGTTGCCCTTACCGTCGCGCACCAGCATTTCGGGTTTGCCGGTATCGAGCGCGGGCCTGTAAACGGCCCAGTTCTCGCCGTCGTAATAAGCCAATCCCTTGTCGGTGGAGAACCAAGCGTGGTTGCCATCCACGCCCTTCACCTGGTTCATAAAATTGCTGGGCAGGCCGCTGTCTTTCTCCATGAAGTTGTGCCAGTTGCGGCCGTCGTAGCGGCTGGCGCCGAAGTAAGTGCTGACCCACAGGATTTTATCCGCCTCCATCCAACTGACGGAAGTAGTGATTTCGTGAATGAGCCCCTGGTCCTTGTAGAGCACCATTTCGGTCTCGCCATCAGGATCGTGGTAGTCCTTCCAGGTCCCGGTCTTGACGTCGTATTCCAGAACGCCGCCGCCCCACACCGCGTAATACGTTTTGCTGGCGCCGGTGCTGACGCCGTAAGTCCAAATCTCATGCATGGGCGTGTTGCGTTCGTTGTAGAGGCTCCATTCGCCGGTGCGCGTATTCAAACGGCTGGCGCCGGCTGCCGTAGCCACCCAGACGTAGTCGTCCTGCACGGCGACCCCGTAGACGACGTCGTTGCTCAGGCCACTATTGATCTGCGTGAAGTTATCGAAGCGGCCGGCCGTGAAGCGGCTCAGCCCACCCATTGTGGCAGCCCAAACGTCGTGCGTCTTCTTGTCGACGGCCACGTACGTCACAGCGCGATGGGCCAGGCCATCTGCCGGGCGGAACACCTTCCATTTGCCGTTCTCATACAATCCCAGGCCGTTTTCAGTCCCGGCCCAGATGCGGTCGCCGTCCACCGCCACGCTGAAGACGCGATTGTCCGGCAGGCCGTCCGCGGTGGTGAAATTCTGCCAGCGGTAGCGCGGCATCGATTGAGCCGAGGCGGCCAAGGGCAGCAGCGAAAGGAGCAGAAGCCAGGTATTGTGCCTCATAATGTTTTCAAGTATTCAACCATATCGTTGAGTTCGTCCTTGGTCAGGTCGGTAGTCACCCCGTGGGTATCCTTCAGGCTGAAGACCGTCCAGATCTCCTCCAGCGTCCGGGCCGAGCCGTCATGAAGATAGGGGGCGCTGTAGGCCACGTTGGTCAACTGCGGAACGTCGATCTTGGGCGACCGGTCGGTGGGCTTGCCCGATCCCACGTCCGCCAGTTGCAGGTTGGTATAGTACGGTCCGGAGTGGCACACGGCGCACTGGTTTGCCGCGGGAATGGGCGTGCCGTCCTTCTTGGCTGTACGTTCGAAGATCGCCTTGCCGCGCTCCTGCGCCGGCGTCAACTCGCCGTCCGGAAGCCGGTAACGGTTGGGCCGCAGCGGGATGGACGTGACGTATTGCGCCAGGTCCTGCAAATCGTCTCCCCGGAAACCTTGCGAGCGGAAGAAGAAGCGCTCCGTACGCGGACCGCACTCCGTAGCTAGATCCGGATTGCTGCCGTTCCATTTGTACGGCGCCGTTCCGCCAATGTCTTCAAGTTGCCGGTTGTCCACGATGTCGATGCCGAAGCCATCCGGTTCCAGGTCCCATTGCAAACCATCGAAGGTGGAATCCAGGTGGCAGTTGGCGCAGCCGAACTCCCCGCCCCAGGCATATTTCGAGGAGTAGAACAGGCGCTCGCCGCGGCGTTCGGCCGTCAGCGTGGCCGGTCCCCCGAGCGAAATTGTGCCCGTGACAATGCCGCGCGCCGTATCCACCACCGAAACCGTGTCGTCCAGGCGGTTGGCCACGTACAACGCGCCGCCATCGGGCGAGAGCGCTACCGTCCGCGGGTTTCTCCCTACCGGGATGCGCGCCAGCACGTACTTCGCGGAGGCCGATAAATCGTTGGCCAGACTGGCCGCATCCGGGGACTTGGCGGCCGCCACCAGCTTCCGCAAATCGACGATGGCAATTTCGTCCGTGCCGCTGGCAGAGAAATACGCCTTCGATTTATCCGGCGCGATGGCCACACCGAAGGGCAGCGAGAAGTAGCTCTCAATCCGGTCGAGCGGCAACTGCACGGCGCGGCCGCCCACGTCGTCGCCAAAGACCGTCAGCGAATTGCCCATCGCCCAGCCGTGTTCCACATGCGCCAGCGGCACCAGATTCTTGGGCCGCAACTGCGTCGCGATTCCCAGGCGTCCATCGCGCGACAACGCCACGTGAAACACGCCGCCCACGTTGTGCAAGCCGATGCGCGCATGGACCGTCTGCCGCCCGGCGTCGATCTCCGTAATTTCCGATTCCGGCGTGGTCCGCCACTTCGCCGCGTTGGGGTAGATGTGGGTGACGTAAACCCGCGCGCCGTCGGCCGTCGCCACCACGTAGCTTGCGCCGCGCCCCGCCGGGAGCCGTTTGGCGTCCTGCCCGCTCGCCAGATCGATCAGCGAAATATCGCCGCCGATCCGGTTGCCGACGTAAAGCGTTCCATGCCCATCCACCGCGATCCCGGTAGGCTCAAAACCTGCCGTGAGCGTCCGCACGGACTTGAACGTAGCTGCGTCGATCTCCGTAACCGTGTCGGACCATGAGTTGGTGACGTACAGGCGCTTGCCGTCCGGAGCAATGGCCACGCCACGCGGCACGCGCCCCACCGCTACGCGCCCGGCAATGGATTTCGCCGCCAGATCGACCGAAACCAGCTCGTCCGTGCCGCTGCAAACCACGTACAGATGGCGACCGTCGGGCGAAACCGCCATATCGTCGGGGCTGGGATAACGGTTGGGCGTTTCGGGGACGGATTGGCCGAAAAGCAAGCAAGCGCAGCCCAGCGCGGCGACGATTGGCCACGCCAACCGCTCTCTGACGTGGCAGAGCCGCGAACGTAAGAGAGCGGTTGCTTCCAGTCGCATCCTACTTCTCCGTCACCGTGAGCACCTGGTCCGCGGCCACATTCTCCAGCGTCTGCACCGTCCCGCTGGGCCAAGTCACCGTGATCTTGCCAGCGCGCGCGTTTGGCCCCAGGCCGAAATGCAAACGCCAATCGTCCTGGCTGAGGTATCCCGATCCGGCGACCCGCTGCGAGACCTGCTTCAGCCCGCCGGCCTCTACTTCCACCTTCGCGCCGATCCCGTCGCGATTGCTCTTCGTTCCCACCAGATGAATAGTCAGCCAGTGACCGGCGCCGGCCGTGGCATTGTGCAGCAACACGCCGGGCCCGTTCAAATTCACCTGGAAGGCATCCACTTTGCCGTCGTTATCGTAATCGGCGAAGCAGGCGCCGCGGCCCACCGATTTGGTATCGAAGAACGGACCGCCGGTGGTGGAAACATCCTGGAACTTGCCACCGCCCAGGTTTCGGAACAGCGAATCTTCCTGCCGAACCATCTGAATCAGGCCGCCGTGAACGATGAAGAGGTCCTTCCATCCGTCGTTGTCGAAATCGTACGCGCCGGTGCCCCAGCTTGTGTATTGCGCCGTGAGTTGTGAGATGCCGGCCTGCTGCGTCACGTCCTCGAACGGCAGTTTGCCGCTGTTCTTCAACAGGCGGTTGTACCTGGAATCGGTCACCCACAGATCCATCGCGCCCGTGTTCGTCATGTCGAAGAACACCGGGCCCATGGCGGAGGTAGACTCGCCATTCTGTCCGAACGCCGCCCCGGCTTCGAGCGCGATTTCCTCGAACGTGCCGTTGCGTTTGTTGTGCAGCAGGAAATTCTCGGTCTTGTCGTTGGTGACGTAGAGATCGGGGTACCCGTCGCCATCGAAGTCCGCCGCCGTGACGCCCATGGAGCGTCCCGTCAACCCCGCGATCCCGGAAGTTTCGCTCACGTCCGTGAAACCGCCCTTGCAGTTGTTGTGAAACAGCAGGTTGGAATCGCCGGCGTAATCGAGAGGGCCGGGAAAATTGTCGGCGGCGTAGTAGGCGTGATAAGCCGGATCGAACTTTACGTAGCGGCCGATGAACAGGTCCACGCAGCCGTCGCGGTCGTAATCCAGCCATGCCGCGTCGATGGCCCAGCCCTTCACTTTATCGAGCCCCGCTTTGGCGGTGACGTCCTCAAACGTTCCGTCGCCCTTGTTGCGATAGAGCGTCACGTGTCCGTAGCTCGTCACCAGCAAATCCGTATAGCCGTCGTTATCGAAATCGGCGGCCACCGCGGAAAAGCTGAAGCCGTCGCCGGGCACGCCCGCCTGGTCCGTTACATCCGTGAACTTGCCGTTGCCGTCATTGCGGTACAGCCGATTGTGCGGCGGCGTTTCCGGTTCCTTCTTCAGGGGATACGGGTGCATCCCCTTCTCCAGCGGACGCCCGCTCACCACATACAAATCCGGCTTGCCATCGTGGTTGTAATCCAGCCACACGCAACCCGCGCCGGTGCTTTCGATCAGCGAGCCCAGCCGTTCGGCTCCAAACGAATGCGTGAAGTGTATGCCCGACTGCGCGGTGACGTCGTCGAAGCGGATCGGCCCGGCGGCGGGGTCGGCCGCCAACAGCGCGCACGGTGCCAGGCAAATGGCGAGGATTCGGAATGTGTCGTGAAGAGTCATTGTGGCGGGGCCGGCATTTTTACCGGGACGGTGCTGTGCAAGAGAACTTCGGGGACCTTGTTTTCCGGCGCCCGCTCGGGACCGGTATGGCACCCCACGCAGATCCGCTGTTCGCTGGGGCGCATCCAGAACCAGTCGCGTTCGGCGCGAACCGTGTGGCCGGCGGCATCGAGCAATTCCATGCGGACCGCCCGGTCGGCGGGAACCTGAACGTAAAAGGAACCGTCATGCGCCACCTCAGCCTGCCCCAGTTGGACCGCCGCGCCATTCGCGCCGCGCGCATAGATCCGAACGAAGCTGACCGCGGCTGCGATGGGAGTCTTCGACTGCCGTGCATTCAGGCAAAGCAGGTTTCCAGCCGTTCGCGTGGTCACCAGGGCGGAAGGGAACTCGCGCGGCGGAACGCGCGCGGCTACGATGGCCGGTTCCACGTCGTTGGCATCCTTCGACCCCTCGATGAACTTGGTTCGGCCGTCGCCAGCATCCCAAACCGCCAGGCCGAATGGCCCTGTGCCGCCGCCATCGGACACGATCCACCGTCCCGCCGAAATCTCCGCGATAGGGCCGTCCGCCCCGATTTTGGGCTGCGCAACATCCGTTTGAACCGCCAGCGCGGAAGTAAATCGCGCCAGGCGCCCACCCACGCCGAAGATCACATCGCCAGACGATACCTGGCGCGCGCCGTAGCGGTCCGGCCCGTGATCGCAGCGCAGCGATTCGACGCCGGTCCCATCCGGATAAACCGTGAACAACTCGCGCGTGCGCCCGCTCGCCGCGTACTCGAACAGAATTCTCCCGTCGTGCAGCACGTCGTCGGTCAAGACCCATCCCGGCGCATACGTCAGCCGCTCCGCCTTACCGCCCGCCAGAGGAACGATTTCGACGACCGACCCCTGCGCGGAGATGCGCGTATAGGCCACCCGCCCATCGGGAACGTAAAGGGGACGGACGCAATTAGAATCTCCGGAGGTGATTTGCCGGGGTGCGCCGCCCTCGATGGCCGTTTCCCAAACCTGCCAGGGGCCGGCGCTCTCGCGCCTTCCGGCGAACAGCGCCCTGGTCCCGTCATAAGAAACCGCCGCATCCGCCGAGGCGTAAAACCCGGAGACCAGGGGCCGCCGCTTCTGTCCGGAAACGAAGGTAAGCGTTGCCCCGGATGGAAAACGGTCGCGCCCGGCCAACCATGCCTGGGCATCGTAACGGGGCGCGGAGGTAAATACGTAGGACGGAACCGCCGGCGCATCGACAACGGCCGCGCAAACTACGGCGCCCGCCAGCGCTACCGCCGCCAATAGTCGGCCCTGCAAACCCATCTCATTTAGAATTCTAGGCAAATCGGACCTTATAAGCAGTAATCGGAATGTACTAGAGGGGTGCGCCGGCAACCGCTCTCTTACGTTCGCGGCTCGGTTCGCAACGTAAGGGAGCGGTTTCTCGGGCGTTCAGGATATTTCGCATGTCTGCGCGGGTCCCGCCCTCACATTGGGATTCGGCGGATGGGTAGCGCCGGGCCAGACCCCTTATTTCCGGCGGGGGCCTGAGCGGGGACGATTCGCGGCGCCTGGTAGTTTCCGAAATCGAGGTCGCTATCGCTAAAGGTAAGGTCGCGGTCGAGCACCATTTCCACGGTGTCGCCCCGGGCCAGAACTGCGTCGGGACCGCGCGTGGCGAGCACCGCGATCAACCCCGCCGCGACCCCCGCGCCAGAACCGATGCCCAGCCCCAGGCCGGGGTGGCTCATTGCGCTGCCCGCGATGGCGCCCACCGAGGCGCCCGCCGCGGTGGTCTCGCCGATGGTTCTCGCGTCGCCGGCTTTATTGCCGTCGCTAATTACCTTGCCTTCCGTCTGATCCAGTTGCCCCGCCGCGGTGCCGTCCAGACCGCCGATTCGCGCGATAAACGATCGCGTAACCCCATTAGGCAGCGTGAGAGTTTCAAACCGGATGTAGATTTCCCCCCGGCCCTTGACCCTGCCCGGTTTCTTGACCTGCGTCACCACACCGGCCACGTAGCTGCCGACGGGAATGACGATGCGTCCATTCTCCAGAATGGGAAAGGCGGTCTCCAGGTACACACGGTCGCCCGCCACCGAATGTTTCGTGCTGATGCTGTTAATCAGGCTGAGCGGCACCTTGGAACCGGAGTCCACCTTATAGACGGCCGCATTGGCTGCCGGAGCCGCTCCCGCCGCAACGTCCGCCGGCGGCGTCTGCGCGGCAAGCAACCCCCCGGTCAAGAGGAGAGTTCCCAAGCCATGGCGTAGCATCATCTTGGCGCCCCCTTATCCGATTCTAGCCCAATTCGTTTCGGCGCGCCCGGCGCCGGATGCCGCGGCAGTCAGGCCTGGTCAGAGGAACACCTGCGGCAGCGGCGCGATGAACTGCACGCCCGCGACCGTCTTGCGGCTTAATCGGGCATCGTTGGTGATGAACAGGTCGGTTCCCGCCGCAGCCGCGCACGCAAGCTGAATGGCGTCGGGCGGCCGAATACTCCGATCCTGCCGAATCCGGGCGTAGATCCTGGACCCCTCCCGGTCGAACGGGACGATCCGGACGCCGGGCGAATCCAGAAACCGCTCATAACGCTCCGCCAAGTCGGACCGGCCGATCTCCAGGGGCTTCACTAGCACCTCGCCAAGGGTCAGCGTGGAAGTGAGTAATTCGTCCCTGCGTTCGGCCATTCGATCGAGGAGTTTCCGAACCAGTTGGAACGAGTCGCCCGCCCCCTCCAGCAGGTAAATGAAGAGATTGGTGTCCCAGAAGATCCGGCTCAATCCCAGCCCTCCCGCAGTTGTTGCACGTATTCATCGGGATGAACGCCTTGGAAGACCTCTTTGCCGGCCCCAATCATTTCGAAGACTCCCCGCAACCAGGTGTCTCGCGGCGGAACCGCATACTCATTGCGATACCAGTCCAGCAGGTAACGGTATCGTTCCGGTATGGCGTTGGCCTCGGGTACGATCTTCCCATCGCGTTTCGGGTGGGTCGGGTCGCCCTCCCGGTAAAGCCGCCGCATGCCCTCGACGGGCTCGGTAAGCATGCGGAGTTGAGCGGGTTCCGGCTCTCTGCCGGCAACGCAGTGGAACTGGACGTGCGTCTTGACCCCAGGACGCAAGGGTTCGACGATGTTCTCGGCGCGTGCGCGTTCCACGATCTCCTGAACGGAAAAGCCCTGCCTCTCTGGGTGTTCGCGATGAAGGAGGGCGGTCGCAATCCAGGCCTCATCGGCTACGAGAAGGCCGGCTCTCGAGGTAACCGGTGAATGCCTCATAATTCAAATATATAGATGATTTTATGAAATGTCAACGAGTGCAATGAACAGTGAAGGCTCGCGCGGGAGTGGACGGTTCCGGATAGCTGCAGCTCACCGAGGGCGAAGCGGCAACCCTGCAGCTTGCATTGACGCCGTGGCCCGATTAGCAGCCGCGCCTGCCGGCTCGACGGCGAGCAGAATTCCCGCCGGGCTCACCTCGCTCCCCACGGCCACGCGGATTTCCGGGTTGGGTCCCACATCGTCCGGCAGCACCAGGTTGATTTGATAGAGTCCCGCCCAGCCCGGACAGATGCCGGCGTACAGAACCCGGCGCGGGTCGAGCGGCGTACCGTTGAGTAACACCTGGAAATCGGCGATCCTCTCGATTACCCCGGCGTACAAAGGAATTTCAGCAGGCTCCGCCGGATACGGCTCCGTCGTGCCCAGTCCAGTGGCATACAGGATCACGATGCCAGCGGGCGGGGCCGGTGACGCCGGTCCAATTAGCGAATAAGCCGGCCACAGTTGCGCGATGGCGTAATCCGGGGCTAAGGGGGACGGAAACAACGCCGGCGCCGCGTCCTGAAGAGTGATGGATATTTGCGGCCCCGCGATCGAGTTGAGCACTACCCAGACCGTCACCGGCCCGACTACCTGGTTGGGGGGCATCAGGAAGTTGATTTGCGTGGGGGAAATGTAAAACAGCGGCGCGGGCATCCCGTCCACCATGACTTCGACGCCATTGAGGGTAGTGGGCAAGGCGCCGTCCGTGATGTCCGTGGCTGTCAGCGCCCGCGTGGAAAGCGCCATTCCACTTCCGAGGATTGTGATCCCGGTGTTCGGCGCGTACGGGCCGTGAGCCTGGTTACAGGTGTTGAGAACGGTCGCCGCGGAATAGGAAGGAGCCTGTCCCGACACGGTTGCCAACGACCACAGGGCCAGGGCCGGGAGGGCGCACAATCGCTTCATAGGGATGCCTGACTCCTGTAGTGCCTCGGGCAACCCGGAATTCTCAAAAAAATCGGCCAACCGAATCCCTGGGGAACCGCGTACAATAGGGCTATCGGACTCCATCTCTTAGGCTTCTTCCTGCTCCTGGCCCCCCTGCTGTTCGTGTGGGCGGCCGTGAGCCGGCGCGACTGACATGCATTTGGATTTTCAAACCGCCATTCTCAACGTGCTGCTACTGTGGATTCTCACATCGCCGCACGAGTTCGCTCATGCCTGGGTGGCCACGCGCCTCGGCGACGATACGCCGCGCCTCCAGGGCCGTTTGACGCTGAACCCACTGGCCCACGTGGATTGGCTGGGAACGGCGATACTCCCCTTTCTGACCTCGCTCTTCACGGGCGGCTTTCTGGGATGGGGCAAGCCCGTCTCGACCAACACCTCCAAGCTCAAGGGCGGCCGCAACGGGCTCGCGCTGGTAGCCCTGGCGGGTCCCGCGAGCAACGTGGTTATGGCCGTCGTCCTGGCACTGGTGGCGCGGCTTGCGCTGCCCGTCGCGCCGGCGTTCGCGACTTTCGCGGCCAGCGGCGTCGAACTGAGCCTCTACCTGGCCATTTTCAACCTGCTGCCGGTGCCCCCGCTCGATGGCTCCAAGCTGTTGCTGGCAATGCGCGTCCCGATCGTCGTCTACCAGGAGATCGCCCGCTTCGGGTTCATGGCGATGATTATCCTGGTTTCGTATTACGGGGTCGGCCGCTGGATGGCCCAATGGAGCGAGACCGGCGCGCGCGCAATCTTCCAAGTCTTCGGGTGAGGCCGGTACCCTGGTAACCTGTAAGCAGATCATGAAATCCCAAATTGCGGTCGCCACGTCCGATGGCGTGTGCCTTTGCGACCACCTGGCGAAGAGCGCCGCTTTTGTCGTCCTGAGCGTCGAGGACGGGCGCATCGTTTCCCGCGCCGTCCGCACCCGCGGCCTTGGGCCTTGCGGCAACCACAAGAGTTTCGTCGAGATGCTGGAAGGCTGCGACGCCGTGATCTGCGGCGGCATCGGTCAGGGCGCGTTCGATGCCCTCACCGCGCACGGCATCGCGCCGGTGGTGGCCGCCGGAGTTTGCGCCATTGACGAGGCGGCGAAGCAATACCTGGCCGGAAGCCTGGCGACCACCGGCGAACGCGTCTGCCTCTGCCACTAGTTTAGTGGGGCGGATCTCCTGGTCTGCCTCTATCGCCGCGGGCCACCTAACTAAACCCCTCGCAGATCCAGCGTGGGGCGGCGATTGTCATCGCCGCACGGTGCGAGTGGCAGGCGTGGCAGCTCGCGCCACGCCCGCCCCACGTTAGCATTAGCATTCGTTGGCGAGGTCGCCTTGCGGCAAGCCGGAAGCCTTGGTGCTTCCAGCGAATCAGGACTTACATCTCAGGACTTACATCGAGAACAACCCCGTGAAGGCCGGAGCGCCAATCCGCGGCGGAAAGCCGAGACGACTCTCGGCTCAGCAAGCCTGGCGGCTTGCGCCACGCCTTCTTACCTGACGGTCCCCCCGGCCCGCCCACTCTCCTGTGATACCCTCCTCAGAGGAGGTTCGATGCGCCGCCACCTTTCCGCCCGTCCGGCAGCCCTGCTGCTGATCGCGTTCGTCTGCGCCCCCTTGTTCGCCCAGGATATCGATATCCCCTTCAAGAGATTCGTCCTCGCGAACGGACTCACCCTGGTGGTCCACGAAGATCACAAAGCGCCCATCGCGGCGGTCAACATCTGGTACCACGTCGGCTCGAAAAACGAGCGGCCGGGCCAAACCGGGTTCGCGCACCTATTCGAACACCTCATGTTCGGCGGCAGCGAACATTTCCAGGGCCGCTACATCGACGCCATGGAGCGCATCGGCGCTACCGACCTCAACGGCACCACTAACGAGGACCGAACCAACTTCTTCGAAAATGTCCCCGTGTCCGCGCTCGATTACACGCTCTGGATGGAGTCGGACCGCATGGGCTACATGGTGGGCGCTATCGACCAGAAGACGCTCGATCTCCAGCGCGGCGTGGTCCAGAACGAAAAGCGGCAGGACGAAAACGAGCCTTATGGCCTGGTGGACGAACAAATCGACCGCGACACGCATCCCACCGGCCACCCCTATTCCTGGAGCGTCATCGGCTCCATGGAAGACCTTAACGCCGCCTCGCTCGACGACGTTCACGAGTGGTTCAAGACCTACTACGGCCCCTCCAACGCCGTGCTGACCGTTGCCGGCGACGTGGATGCCGAAACGGTTCATCAAAAGGTCGAGAAGTATTTCGGCGAGATTCCTCCCGGTCCGCCGGTGGCCCGCCAGCGCGCGTGGATCGCCAAGATGACCGGCACGCACCGCGCCGCGATGCAGGCCCGCGTGCCCCAGGCGCGCATCGTCAAAGTCTGGAACATGCCCGAATACGGAGCCGTCGATTCCGACTATCTGGACCTGGTGAGCGACGTCCTCGGCACGGGCGAGACTTCGCGCTTGTACAAGCGCCTGGTGTATGACGACCAGATCGCCACCGATGTCGCCGCCTACGTCGATCCCCGCGAAATCGGCGGCCAGTTCGCGATTCAGGCCACCGCCCGTTCCGGCGTCCCGCTGGCGAAACTGGAAAAGGCCATTGACGAGGAACTGGCGCGCTTCCTGGCCACCGGCCCCACCGAAGCGGAAGTGCACCGCGTCCGCACCGAATATCTGGCAAATTTCATCCGGCAGGCGGACCGCATCGGCGGCTTCGGCGGCAAGTCGGACGTGCTCGCCATGGCCCAGGTCTACCTGGGCGACGCGGCCGCCTATAAGACCAAACTGACCCGCGTGAAGGAGGCGACAGCCCTCAAACTCCAAGGCGCCGCCAAACGCTGGCTTTCCGATGGCGTCTATGTGCTGGAGGTGCTGCCCTTCGGCGAACCCGCCCCCGCCACCCAGACCGCCGACCGCTCCCATCCCCCCGAAATCGGCCAGCCTCCCGAATTACGCCTGCCCAAGCTCGACCGCGCCACCCTCTCCAATGGCCTCAAAGTGGTGCTGGCGGAGCGGCATGAGATCCCCGTGGTCAATCTCTCCCTGTTGGTCGATTCCGGTTTTGCGGCCGATCCCGCCAACGCGCCGGGGACCGCAACCCTGGTCGCCGCGCTGCTCAACAAGGGCACGAAGACTCGCACCGCGCTCGAGATCAGCGAGCAACTGGCCCAGCTCGGCTCCCAATTGTCCGTATCGGCGAGCGTCGATTGCATCCAGGCGCGTCTCTCCGCGCTCAAGGCGAACCTGGACGCGTCGCTCGATATCTTCGCCGATCTGACGCTCGGCCCCACCTTCCCGCAAGCCGATTTCCTGCGGGAGCAGAAACAGCAACTGGCCGCCATCGACCGCGAGAAAAGCGAACCGATGGACACCGCGCTGCGCATCCTGCCGGCGCTGATTTACGGCAAGGGCCACGCCTATGCGGAGCCGTGGACAGGATCCGGAACCGCCGCCAGCGTCTCCAAGCTCACCCGCGAGGACGCGGTCAAGTTTCACGCCACCTGGTTCAAGCCGAACCACTCCACGCTGATTGTGGCCGGAGACACCACGCTGGCCGAGATGCGCCCGAAGCTCGAGAAGCTGTTCGCGGCGTGGCAGCCGGGTGAGCCTCCCGCCAAGAACATCGCCACCGTCGCCCTGCCGGACAAGTCCGTGGTGTATCTGGTCGACCGGCCGGGGTCGGAACAGACTCTGATTTTGGCGGGCAACGTCGCGCCGCCCAGGAACAACCCGGAAGAGGTCGCCATCACCACCATGAACAACATCCTCGGCGGCGATTTCGGCGCGCGCATCAACATGAACCTGCGCGAAGACAAGCACTGGTCCTACGGCGCACAGACTTTCCTTTCGAGCGCCCGCGGCCAGCGCCCCTTCCTGGTCTACGCGCCCGTCCAGACCGATAAAACCAAGGAGTCTTTAACCGAGCTGGATAAGGAACTGCGCGGCATGGTCGGCGACCGCCCCGCGACCGCCGCGGAATTGACCAAGGTAAAAGGGAGTGAGACGCTGCGCCTGCCGGGATCGCGCGAAACCATCGGGCAGGTGTTGGATATGATGGTGAGCCTGGTGCAGTTCAATCTGCCGGACGATTATTACCAGACCTTCGCCCCCAAGGCCCGCGCGCTAACCCTGCCGGATATCGCCAAAGCCGCAACCGCAGTGGTGCAGCCCGCGCATCTGGTCTGGGTGGTGGTGGGAGATCGCGCCAGGATTGAAGCCGGCGTCCGCCAGCTAGGCTTGGGCGAAGTGCGGCTCCTCAACCCGGAATAGCAGCCGCCCCGTTCTCAGTTGTAATGCGCCGCGTTGATTGCCGCGAAGTGCGCCAGTTCCGCCGGAGCCTCGTCCACCGGGAAAACCGAGTTGGTGGGGCAAACGGGCACGCACGCGCCGCAATCGATGCATTCGTCCGGGCTCACATAAAGCTGCGGAGTCGCTTCAAAACCGGCCTCGTCCTTCTTGGGGTGGATGCAGTCCACCGGGCAGGCTTCCACGCACAGCTCGTCCTTGGTGCAAGTATCCGTAATCAGGTATGCCATGCCAGGGCGAGTGCAATCCCGGCGCCAGCGCCAACCGGGGCATAAGTGATGGAAAACACGAGGAGAAAGCCCACATTCCCGTGCCGAAGTGGGTTAAGCCGCGCACCTTGCCCGCATTAGGTTGGTCAAGTGGCGCAATAAGTGGGGCGGACCCCCTGGTCTGCCTTCTGCGGGTTCTGCCTTCTTGCCCGGTTCTTGCGTCCCCAACACTTGCATTCCCCGCCCCACTGCGCCATTTTGAATAAAGATGCCCGTTTCGCTCGAATTCCTCCGCGGCGTCCTCGGATTGATCGGCGCCGGCTGCGCCTACATGCTGGGCCGCTCGGCCGCGTGCGTCCGCAAGGGATGGCAAAAACCCTCCCGCCTCTACGGCTGGATTCTCCGCACCGCCGCCTGCATGATCGCGCTGGCCATCCGCCATCCGCTCGATGCCACGGCTCTCATCGTCTGGGCTGTTGCCGCCGCGGCGTTCGCCTTCGGCTTCTGGAGCGCTTCCCGTCCGCGCAAGGAGGAAGACATCGTGAGCACCATCTTCCCGGACGAGCCGTAACGGACGGTTGCTACAATCCTCTCTTATGGCGCTCGTCGTAGTCGGATCGGTAGCATATGATGGCGTGGAAACGCCGCACGGAGCCGTGGACCGCATGTTGGGCGGCGCGGCCACCTATATCTCGCTGGCCGCAAGTTACTTCACGGGCGCCAGGCTGGTGGGTGTGGTGGGAGACGATTTCGCGCCCGAGGACTCCGCCCTGCTGGCCTCACGCGGCATCGACCTCACCGGCCTGGAGCGCGTACCGGGCAAGACGTTCTTCTGGTCCGGCGTCTACTCCGCCGACATGAACGACCGCACCACCTTGCGCACCGACCTGAACGTCTTCGCCGATTTCAACCCCAACCTGCCCGAATCCTACCGCACCGAACCCTATCTGTTCCTCGGCAACATCCAGCCCGCCTTGCAGCGGAGCGTGCGCGCGCAAATGCCCCGCCTGCGCCTGGCCGGCGGCGACACCATGAATTACTGGATTAACGACTTCCGCGCCGAGCTGCTCGAAACCCTCAAGGGCTGGGACGTCCTGCTCATCAACGACGCCGAGGCTCGCCTGCTCTCGGGCGAAAATAATCTGCGCCGCGCCGCAGCCTGCATCCAGGCCATGGGACCCCGCACGCTGGTGGTGAAGCGCGGCGAGTACGGCGCCGTGCTCTTCCACGATGGATGTCAGTTCATGGCGCCCGGCTATCTCCTGGAAGAGGTATTCGATCCCACCGGCGCGGGCGATTGTTTCGCCGGCGGCTTCATGGGCTATCTGGCCAGCCGCGGCGTGGCCCGCGATGGCGAGGCTCTCGATTTTGCCGACTTGCGCCGCGCCGTGATCTACGGCTCCATCATGGGCAGTTTTTGTTGCGAGCGCTTTGGCGTCGACCGCTTCCGCACCCTGACCCACGCCGAAATCGAAGCGCGCTACAAGGAGTTTCAAGGTTGCACGTCGTTTTGAAAGAGGTTCCTATGCGCAACGTCTCCCTGATCCTGATTCTCACTGCCGCAGCCGCCCTCTTCGCGCAGTCGCCTTCCACGTACCGGGTAACGCACACCTACCTGCTGGGTGGCGATGGAAGCTGGGACTACGTCATCCCGGATCCTCCCAATCACCGCGTTTTCATTGCCCGCCAGACGCGCCTGATGGTGGTCGACGAAGACACCGGCAAGCTGCTTGGCGAAGTCGCCGGCATCAATGGCGCCCACGGAACCGCCGTGGCTGCGTCCACGGGTCATGGATTCGCAACCTCCGGCAACGACCAGTCCGTTGTCATGTTCGATCTGAAGACCTTCAAGACGCTCGGCAAAATCCCGGCCGCCGAAGACGCCGACGCCATCCTCTATGACGCCCCATCGAACCGTGTTTTCACATTGAACGGCGACGCCCATTCGTCAACGGTCATCGACGCCCGCCAGGGAACCCTCATCACGAACCTTCCGCTCGGCGGCAAGCCGGAAAACGGCGCATCGGCCGGCGACGGCAAGCTTTACGCCAACATCACCGACACCAGCGAAGTGGTTGAGATCGATACGAAGACCGCCACCATCGCGCGCCGCTGGTCCACCGCCCCCTGCAAGCAGCCGGTTCCCATGGCACTCGATACCGCCCACCATCGCCTCTTCAGCGGATGCCGCAGCGGCGTGATGGCCATTTCCGACTATCAAGCCGGCAAGGTGGTGGCAACTGTCCCCATCGGCACGGGCGTGGATGGCGCCGGATACGATGCCGCTTCCGGAGACGCGTTTGCTTCGAATGCCGATGGCGCCCTCACCGTCATTCATCAGGACACGCCGGACCAATACCGGGTTCTCGAAAGCGTCCCGACGCCGCAGGGTTCGCGCAATATGGGACTCGACCCCACCAATCACCGCATCTTCCTGGTCTCCGCCAAGTTCGGACCGGCGCCGGCGGGCGGCAGGGGCAGGGCCCCGGTGCTGCCGGATTCTTTCTCGCTAATGGTCATCGAGCGCGCCCCGGCGGGGCGCTGAGTGGGGCGGGCCGGGGAGGCCCACGTCTTCCGCGTAGGCATTAAGACAAGCGCGATCTCCGGCGCAGGGCCGAGAGCCGTCTCGTCCTTCGAAAAGTCGGCTCGACAGCCGACTCTGCAAGCCTGGCGGCTTGCGCCACGGTCGGAATCGGGCTTATCTTAACGTCGATGCGTCTTCCCCCTCTTTTCTTATCTGTGTTTATCCGTGTTCCTCTGTGGCCAATTTCTTTCCCTTATCTCTCCCCCAGATGCAGCGCCACGATCCCCCCTGTCAACATCTCGTAGCTCACCCTTACGAACCCCACGCGCCGCATCTCCTCCGCCAGCTCCGGCGCCCTCGGAAACTTGCGCACCGATTCCGGCAGATACCGGTACGCGTCGGGCGACCCTGAAAGCGCCCCGCCAATCCACGGCAAAATCCGCCGCGAATAAAACTCGTACAGCGCCGCGAATGCCGCGTTGGAGGGCTGCGAAAACTCAAGGATCGCCGCGATCCCGCCGGGACGCAGTACGCGCCGCATTTCCTCCAGGCCCGCGCCGTAATTCGCCAGGTTGCGAAAGCCGAACGCCGCCGTAATTAAATCGAGCGACGCGTCTCTCACCGGCAGCCGCAGCGCGTCGGCCTCAAACAGGCGGGCGCGCGCCGCCCCCCGTTCCGTCTTCGCTCGCGCCGCCGTCAGCATGGGGTGGCAGAAGTCCGACCCGAAAATGGGGCGCTCCGCCGGCCCGCCCTTCGCCAGCGCCAGCAGCAGGTCGCCTGTCCCGCAGCAGATGTCCAAAACGCGTGCCTCCGGCCGCGCCAGAATGCGCCCAACCTGCCGCGCCGTGTGCACCCGCCAGTGCCGGTCAATATTGAAGGACAGCAGGTGGTTGGCCAAGTCGTAGCTGTGCGCCACCCGGCCGAACATGTCGCGCACCCAGAGCGCCGCCTCGCGCTCGTCGCGTGCCCCCGGCGGCGTCGTGCCCTTCATGTGAGCGCGGACCGTATGGCCGCGAGCACCAGCCGCTCGTCCACACCCGACACCACTTCGGCCTCGCCAATCCGCACCGGCAGTACGAAATGAACGTCGCCGCGGATGGTCTTTTTATCGTGTACCAGCCGCGCCAGCAGGTTCTCCGCCGGGATCCCGTCAAGCGTGGGGAGGGGTCCGTAGAGGTCGAGCACCCTGAGCATCCCGGCGCGGTCCCCGTCCGAAAGATGTCCCGCCGCCACGCCCAGATGCGCCGCCGCGCGCATGCCGAACGCCACCGCCTCGCCGTGCAGGAACCGCGTGTACCCCGTCTCGGCTTCGAGCGCGTGCCCGAACGTGTGGCCCAGGTTTAAGATCCGCCGCAGCCCGCTCTCGCGTTCGTCCGCCGAAACCACCTCCGCCTTGATCCGAACCGCATCGCCGATGATGCGGTCCACCGCGGCGGCCTCGCGCGCCAGCACGTCCCCGCTGCGCTCCGCGAAAAACTGGAACAGGCTCGCGTCGCGAATCACCCCGGCCTTGACGATCTCGAAAAGCCCCGCGCGGTACTCGCGCTCCGGCAGCGTATCGAGAACCGCCGGATCGATCCACACCGCCAGCGGCTGATGGAAACTGCCGATCAGGTTCTTGCCCACCTCCAGATTCACACCCGTCTTGCCGCCGATGGCCGCGTCCACCTGCGCAAGCAGCGTCGTCGGCGCGTGAATCACCGGGATGCCGCGCATGAAAATGGCCGCCAGGAACCCGCCCATATCGGTGACAATGCCGCCGCCGAACGTGATGACGAGGCTCGTGCGATCGCCGCCCCGCCGCACCATTTCTTCCGCCGCCGTCTCGAGCGGCCCGAGCCGCTTGCGTTCCTCTCCGCCCGGCAGCCAGATCCGCTCGAAGCCCGTTCCCGCCATCCCGCGCTCGAATGCCGCGCCCTGATGCCGCCACACATCCTCGGTAGAAATCACGAAGACCTTGCCGCGCTTGGCGGGAATGCGCTCGCCCACGCGCTCGAGGATTCCACGCTCAACCACGGCCAAATAATTTCCGTGGGGCGTCTCCACGCGAAAGGAAGGCATAGGGAAGTTGTACCATGATAGCTTAATGAATCCGGACTATCTGGTGATCGGCGCGGGTGTAGCCGGCTTGCGCGCCGCGATCGAACTGGCCGAAGCGGGCCGCGTGCTGGTCGTCGCTAAGGAAAGCCTCAGGGAATCCTCTTCCGAATATGCCCAGGGCGGCGTCGCCGTGGCTTTGAGCGACGACGATGAGGTCCAACTGCATGAGCAGGACACGCTGGTCGCCGGAGACGGCTTGTGCAACCCCGCCGCCGTTCACACCTTGGTCGAAGAAGGCCCCGCCGCCATCCAGCAGTTGATCGATTGGGGCGCCGAGTTCGACCGCCAGGGGTCCAAGCTCGCCTTCACCCGCGAAGGCGCCCACAGCCGCAGCCGCGTCCTGCACGCGCAGGGCGATTCCACCGGACACGAAATCGCACGCACGCTCTACCACAAGGCCGCTTCCCTTCCCAACATCGAACTACGAAGCTATGCCATGTGTACCGGTCTGCTTCCCGGCGATGGCGTGACCGGCGTGGAACTCTACGACGCCCCTTCCGGCGCCACGGTTCAATTCCACGCGCGCGCCGTGCTCCTGGCCACCGGCGGCCTCGGCAACGTCTTCCTCAATACCACCAACCCCGATGTAGCCACAGGCGATGGCGTCGCGCTGGCCTGGCGCGCCGGAGCCGAAATCTCCGACATGGAGTTCGTTCAGTTCCACCCCACCGCCCTGTACGTCCCCGGCGCCCCCCGCTTTCTCCTTTCCGAAGCTCTGCGCGGCGAGGGCGCCTTGCTGTTGAACGTCCGCGGCGAGCGGTTCATGGAAGGCGTCCACCCGTTAAAGGAACTAGCCCCGCGCGATGTGGTGGCGCGCGCCATCGTGTCGGAAATGACCCGCACCGGCGCCGAGCACGTCTTCCTCGACCTGACGCGCCGCGGCCAGACCTTCATCCGCCAGCGCTTCCCGCGGATTTACGAAACCTGCCTGAAGTACGGGATCGATCTTGGCCTGCAACAGGTGCCGGTCGCCCCAGCCGCGCACTACGCCATGGGCGGGGTGCGGACCGATCTCGATGGCCGCTCCTCGGTTCCCCGGTTGTTCATCGCCGGAGAAGCGGCTTGTACGGGCGTTCACGGCGCCAACCGGCTGGCCAGCAACTCCCTCCTGGAAGGGATCGTATTCGGGGCGCGCGCCGGCCGGGCCATGCGCGAATCCGCCGTCCATGGGACCGCGCAGGCCCCGCTTTCCCTCGACGGCTTCCCCGGCGGTCTGCTCCGCCAGGAAATCCAGCGCATCGCCTGGGAGCGGTGCGGCATCCTCCGCGATGCGGAAGGCCTCCGCGCCGCCTGCGCCGCGCTCGGCCGGACCGAAACCGATCCCGCGCCCGCCTTCACTCCGGAACGCGCCGAGGCGCGCAACATGCAGCAGGTCGCTCTCCTCATCGCCCGTTCCGCCCTCGCGCGCCAGGAAAGCCGCGGCGCCCACTTCCGCACCGATTTCCCCGAGAAAATCGCCCCTTGCGGCGAACACTCCGTCGCCCGGGAAAACAACCCCATCGCATTCGGCTAAGTGGCGCAGACCCTCTGATCTGCCCCCCGGGCCTGCGCGGGTCCCCCTGGGACCGCTCTTCGCTCAGTGAGTCGGCGCGCCAAGGACGCTGCCGCGATTCAGCACGCGATCGAAAGGCCGATGCCAGGCCTGCGGTTGAAATCAGGCGCGCCGCGGAAGGCAGCGCGCGAAGCCGCAGCGACACCCAAGGGCTAGATCCAGTACAAGCGATTGATGGCCTGAACGCCTTTACGGCAGAGAGGCGCCAAGGTTCCAAAGTCCGGAGGGAACGACGGTCCTTGAACCTGTTCCTGCAGGAGGTGGGCGCGGTTAGCTGCGGCTTCGGCCATGGTGCTGACTTCAAAGTAATCGTGATGGTCCGCCAGGAAACGGAGCAAACCAAGATAGCGCGCAATCACCAGGCGGTTCGGCTTGATCTGCGAGTAATAAACGTCCTTATGCTTGACAGCGCTGAAGCTGTGAAACAGGATTACGCAATCCCGCAACCCGCAGGTATGCGCTTCGAGAAGAGCGGTTTCGAGTTCGCGCAGACTCACGGCGCTGATTTCCAGGTGTTTATAACGGCGGAACGGCCCGACGCCGGTGCTTCCCACCGAGACAGGGAATTCAAAGATACCTTCCACTTTCTGCACCACGTTGGGCCGGAGGCGCGTGCCGGAAAACGACTGGCCGTCGCTGGGATCGTAACTGGAATCGATGACAATGCTCTCGGGCAGAGCGGCCAGAGTATCGACATTCGCATGGAATGAACCGGCGCGGTAGGCGACGGGAGGGAAACCGGCGAAACGGAGAAAGAAACTGTGGGCTTCCCGCAGAAGTGCACGTTGCTCTTCCCGGCCGTACCGGTTGATATCATCCGGAAGATCCTTGTAATACGCGAAGTCTTTGCGGTGGCCGTTGCGGGTTGCCAGCGCATAGTTGCGGAAAGTGGGGTGGGTGTGGAGCTGAACGTCCTGCCCGCTTTCCAGCAGGTAATCGAAAACGCGCCGGATGGGCTCTTCACCAAGGCAAAGCGCGCTGAAAACCTCCACAAAGAAGGTCGCTTGGAATCCGTAGCCGCGGAGCGCGTCAACCATGAAGGACAGCCCATAAGCATGGCCGTCTCTCTGGCAAAGAATCCGTTTTTCAATGGGGAGCGGATACCGGTCCAATTCTGTCCATGCCGACCCCATGGAAGTTTCCGCATCGATGGTAAGGTAGACCCGAGTCTTGCTCTTTACTGCCGTTTCGACAACTGGCGTCCGCTGCTCTGCCTGTCGCTCGCCGCCACCATACTCGAAGTGCTTCTTGAGCCGCAGAATGGGCTGCTCCAGGAACCGGCGGGAGATCCCGGCAAGGGCAAAAACTACGCCCACGACTACCAAGCCTCTCACGATCAGCGCGCCGCGAGGCCCGAAAATCGCAATCGTGTCGATTCCGCTCGTCCTCACGAAGTACTGGTAGGAATCCAAAACACCCACATGGATGAGGTAGATGCAGTAACTGAGTTCGCCACTCAGCTTGGCGAACGGCCAGCGAAGAGGAGCACAGTAGACGGCACCCCTGAGCGCGACTGCCGCCAGAACTCCGCCGGCAAACGCGGCGTCCACCTGCGTATACCGAAATGGCGAACCCTTGGACATGATTCCCAGCGGCAGTCCGGCAACGGTAAGGACGATCGAAAAAGCAACCAGCCCGGCAACCAATTGCAGCGATGTGCGCCGATTTGCCCAGCGGGAGCGCGTCCAAATCGCAAGTAAAGCTCCGATCGCCAAGCCGTCGAAACGGAAGGGGGAATATGTGTAGATCTCCCCCGCGGGATTCCAACCCGCATGAAACGCCCAAAGGCGCAGGATGGGGGCCGCCAGCACGATAGCACACGCGGTAAGCGTGAGGGCTTTTCTCGTCAAAAGACGTACCGCCCAGGGCCAAGCCAGGTAGAAATGCTCTTCCACGGCCAGCGACCAAAAGACGCTGGCGCCATGCGGCGCATGAGCATTGAACGCGTGGTTGAAATTAGCCAGAAAAAGCAGACACAGCACAAAATAACGGCTGCCGTACCGATAGCTCGCCCACATCACCGCAATCACGGTGAAATAGAGCGGTATGATTCGAAGGAAACGGCGCGCGTAGAAGTTCCGAAAGTAGCCCGGCTTATCTCTTGAGTCCAGTAGGATACCTGTGATCAGGAAGCCCGAGAGGATAAAGAACAGATCGACCCCAAGCCAACCGTGGTCCAACGCGAACATCAACCACGGCGGAATCGCCGCGCCCACTTGCGCGGGTAGCTTCGAAACGTCCGTGAGGTGAAGGCACACCACCATCCAGACAGCGACCGCCCGGATTCCGTCCAATTCCGGAATATACCTGCTTGGTCCCAGGAAGTTTTTGGCCCTGGGTGTGTCGCTTGTGGTTTCCATCTGGAATTTCGTTATGGAACGAGGCCCGCGGACAGTATACACCCAGCCGCCAACTTCGGTCCTCACGGCGAATTGGGTCTGTCAAGCCTCGTTTAAAATGTCCCCTGTCTTAACTCATTAGAAATGTCCCCTT
>CAYWHA010000038.1:0-52005 GCA_964457555.1 uncultured Solibacteraceae bacterium | reverse complement strand
ATGTCGGTCACGCTCACGCTTGAAGACGAGCTGGATTTGAGCCGCGGCGACATGCTGGCGCACGCCGACAGACCGCTGGGCGCGGCGGCGCATTTCGAAACGCGGCTTGTGTGGCTGAACCAGGCTCCGCTCGACGTGGCGCGACGGTATCTTCTGAAGCACACCACGCAGCTTGTGTCGGCGCGCGTGACGGCGCCGCAACGGATGGACGTACACACGCTGGCATCGGAGCCGGTGGCGGCGCTTTCGATGAACGATATTGCGACGGTCGAAATCGAAACCAGCAAGCCGCTGTTCTTCGATCCTTACGAGCGCAACCGCGCGACCGGCAGCCTGGTGCTGATCGACCTGGAGACCAATGCCACGGTTGCGGCCGGCATGATTGTGCAGGCGGTGGCGGCGCACGCGGTGCGGCACACGGGACCGGTAACGCCGGCGGAACGGCGGGCGCGCTACGGACACCGGCCGGCGACGATCCTGGTAGGCCCGCGGGAAGCGCTGGCTACGCTCGTCGAGCGGCGGTTGTTCGACCGCGGCTGCGCGGCCGTGGTTCTGCATAATGCCACCGAAGACGGGCTGCGGGCGCTCGAAGCGGCAGGGCTGATCGCGATCGCCACCGGCGCCGATGGTCCCGAGTTGCCCGATGACGATGCGCGCGCGGCGGAATTCATTGTCACTCGCCTGCTCGAGGCCGATCAAAATTTCGAAGAGGGGGGAGGGATCTGACATGCCCGATGAGAAGACGCTGGCGGCCGAACGCGCGATCGAGGAAGCTCTGGCGGCTACGGGCGAGGCTTGCGTCACATCGAGCTTTCAGGCGGAGTGCATGGCGCTGGTCCATATGCTGACGGCGCGGCGGCCGGAAATTCCGGTCCTCTTTCTCGACACCGGGTACCACTTCGCCGAGACTTACGAGTACCGCGACCGCATGGCGGCGGAACTGGGGCTGAACCTTGTGAACCTGCTGCCGCGGCTTACCGTGCCGGAACAGGAAGGGCAATTCGGAATTCTGAACCGAACCGACCCGGGCCGCTGCTGCGAAATGCGCAAGGTAGAGCCTTTGTTCAGCGGACTGGAAGGTTACGACATCTGGTTTACGGGCTTGCGGCGCGACCAATCGCCCACGCGCGCGAACTTGAAAGTGTCGGACGAGTTTCGTTTGCCCAGTGGGAAGGCGCTGCGCAAGGTCAGCCCGCTCGCAGATTGGACCGCTGCCGACGTCTGGGCCTATTTAAAGCGCGCGGGCATTCCGGTCCTGCCGCTGTACGAACGTGGATACACCAGCATCGGCTGCGAACCATGCACCGCGCTGCCCTTCGATCCGGATAACCCGCGCTCGGGGCGGTGGGGCGGGCAAAAGCTCGAATGCGGGATACACATTCAGGCCAGGTGACCTCTCACAGGTCTTCAGGGCGCAAGCCCGTCTTCTTGGCGATCTGCGCGAGAAGTCCGGGACCAACTTCCTCGACCTTCTGAAACGGCGGGGGGACTTCCTCGCCGTGGTCAATGCAGTCGGCGGCAACGCGCAGGGCCAACGCACGGACGGCTGAAATCGCCGCATCGCGAGTTGGGCCATAGGCCATCACTCCGGGCATGGATTCGATGTCGGCCCAGCAACGGCCGTCGTCTTCCTGCCCCAGGACGATGGGGATCGATTCAGGCGTGACTGCCTCCATCCTCTCTGGCACTCCTACCCAGTATTATAGCTTTTGATCCCGCTTCACGCCTATCCGTCCAGCTCGATTTCCTGGTGCTGCATGCCGGCGTAGGGGTAGACGGCGACTTTGACGTCGCTGCCGGTGTGGCGCTGGCGGAGGATTTTGACGACGTCGGCCCAGGTGGTGCAGAAGTCCGCGTCCGTGCCGTAGTTGTCCATCATGGTGCGGCTCATGTACTGCGAATAGACGATGGTGTGGGATCCCTTCGGGCCGGGGCGCGGGGTGCGGCGGTGCAGGTCCCAGTAGGTCTGGCCACGGGAGCCGGCGACCTTATTGTTCAGGTAATGCACTGGGTCATACCCTAACGGGTGCTGGATGATCAGGACGCCGGTGCCGCCCTGCTTCACCGAAAGGCCGATCCATGTGCCGCCGTGATACGGCTGCGCGCACTGCGGGTAGGCATTGGCAACGACGATGTCTGCATCCTTGTAGGTGGGCGTGCAATACGTCTTGGCCGCGAGGCGGACAGCGGTGTGGTGGGCGTCCACAATGTCGCCGCTATAGGCGCGAAGAGGTCTTAGTTTCTGGTTGTAGAGGAGCTGGACGGTGAAATCCACCTTGGCGAACTGGGCGGCTTCAATCAGGTCCAGGCGCATTTCGTTCTTGAAAATCTTGACCGGACCGGTGGTCTTGTTCCGCGGGAGAATCACCTGATGGTTATATTCGATGGTGGGCAGGCCAGCGACTCCGGGCAGGACGGCTTTGGCGCCCCCGCCGTAACCGGCGTCGTAGTGGACCTTGATGCCGCTCAAGCAAATCTTTAAGTCCGCCCCCATAAACGTTTGATTCAGAAGGACCTTATTCTTGCGCGTCGTGGTGCCGACTTCCTTCAGGCAGTCGAAGGCGTTGTGGTTCATCCAGGCGTATTTATTGCCGATGTCCTTGCCGAGCTTGAGGCGGATTTCGTCGGCGGTCATGCAGCGGTGCGTGCCGAAGGATCCCAGGAAGAGGATGTTCTCGGGCTTGACGCCGGCGGCGGTGAGTTCGCCGATCACCCAGGGCGTCATCACATAGGTAGGGGTGGTGCGGGTAAGGTCGTCGAAGGTAATGACGACGTGGTTCTTACCCTGGGCCAGCTCGCGCAGGGTCTTCGTGCCGATGGGCTGGTCCATTTGATCGGCCATTTGTTTCGGCCCGATCACGGGCGCGTCGTGCCCGGCCATCTGCATGACGTTCACGTCCCAGCCGGGAGGGAAGTCGATGCGTTCGTCGATATCGCCGGCGTGTTCGTGGGTGGGGATGACGACGGACTTGCCACCGTGCGTTTTGGGGACCGATTTTGCCTGGTTGGGGCCGGCGGCGAATGCGGTTCCGATCAACGGTACGGAACCGAGCGTCGCGGCATGGCCCAGGAAATCCCTGCGGCTGGAATCGTCGTTCGGCATGGCGCCCTCCTTGTTTCGCTAATTGCGAGGCTTGTAAGTCTTGCTGAAACCGTTTCGGGAATTCGTTACGGTAAATGTACCATCCGGCTGGGCCGATAGTTGGAGGAACTTGCCCTGGCAGGCGGCGTCGAGATTGGCGATGTAATCCTCGGGGGGATTGCGCTCAGGGCCGCCCGCAAGGGATAGGTGGACTTGCCAGATGTCTTCCAATCCAGGCGCGCCGCGGAGGATGGGCCAACTGGCCGGATCGCCGCCCTTGCGCGGGCCGTTGGCCATGATGGCCACGCGCGCGTGGATGGCCGGTTCGAGCACCCCGGACATGCCTTTCTCCTGGCCGTGCACGCTTACCTGATAGACGTCGACCGTGCCGATCAGGTTGTTGGGGCACACCAGTTTGTACTGGTAAAAGGCTTCCAGGTCCGCGAGGTCCAACATGCGGAACTTGCCCAGCGTGAACAAGAGGCCGATGGACATGTTGTCTTCGTGGTCGCCGGTATTCTCGGGCTTTTGGGGGGTGGCGGCGCAGGCCGGATTCGGGGCGCCGGCGCCGGGGAACGCGGTCGCGATGCCTTTGGTGGCGGCCTCGATTACGGTCACATCCATGCCGGCGATGGGGATTTTGTCTCCCGGCTTGACGGACATATGGGGCATGGCGTCGCGCACGGCCGCGAAGGGATTGTATCGCGCTTCGAAATCCCGGCCAGAGGTTTGCAGAGAGCCATTGTCCACGATGTGTTTCACGGGGAAGGCGGCTACCAGCGCCGGAACGTCACCCAGATGATCGATATCATAGTGCGAGATTACCAGGTAGTCAATCTGCTTCAGGCCGGCGGCTTTGGCAGCGGCCACGATGCGGCTGAGGTCGCGGCCGTTGTAGCCCGGCCAGCCCAGATCGAAGAGCAAGGATTCGCCGGAGGGCGACACCGTCAGCACGGCTTTGCCGCCTTCGACGTCGATTATGGTGGTTTCGAGCGTATTGGCGGCCTGAGCGACGCCGACGAGGGCTGCCAGGCACAGGACTGCGCTTCCGATCTTCATAGGGGATGCCGCTATCGCCTCAGCGTGAGATTATAAGTGGTTTCACGGCGGTGAGGTGAATGATGAGACGGATTCTTCTGTTGAGCGTGCTGGGCGTACTCGCGACCCAGGCGCAGGAGTACACGCGCGGCATCGGCGTGTACCCGGGCGATCCCAAAGAGGATTTTTCCCCGGTGATGGTGGTGGATGGCGCCACTTATCGCAACCTGGCGCTGCACCGTCCCGCGTACCATTCGAGCAGCTACGACTACAACCTGACCGCGCAACTGATCACGGACGGGATCAAGAGCACTGCCCTGCCCCGCTGGCTTTCCACGGCGACGAACGATGCGCCCATTCCGCTGAAAAGCCAGCGCGAGATTGTTGTGGACGATAACGTCACCTCGACCGTAGTTCTTCGCGGCGTGAAGCCGTGGCTCCAACTTGGCCAGGAAGGCGGAGACGTGCCGCTGGAGGTCGATCGGTTCGATGTGATCGCGCGAGGGCAGGCTAACCAGCAGCAGGCGGCCGGTTGGAAGGTTACCGTCTCCGGCTCCGACGATGGTCAGACGTGGAAGGAACTGGGCAACGCGGCGGGCGAAGATCGGCCGGGCAGGAATTTCAGTCCCTCGATTGCCCTGAGCGGACCATCGCGCAGCCGCTACTACCGCATGGAGTTCGACGCTCCGAGCGTCACGACGTGGCAGGTGGCGGAGGTGAAGCTGTACGACAAGCAGAAGCGCGTGCGGATCGGCGGGCCGTTCGATTTCACCAGCGCGTGGATGAGCGCGGGCGGCGGTGAACAGTGGGTTTACGTGGACCTGGGGGCGCCGTGCACATTTGACCGGGTGGCGCTTTACTGGATACGGCGTGCGGCGGCGGGCGAGATCCAGGTCTCCGACGACGCCGCGAAATGGACGGACCTTGAGCCGCTGCCGGCCTCCCAGCAATCGACCGACGATATCAAGCTGGCGCACCCCGCCAAGGGGCGTTATGTGCGCGTCTTCATGACCAAACCCACGGCCCCGGAAGGATATATTCTCAGCGAAATGGAGGTATATGGCCGCGGCGGACCGGTGGCCAAGCCGAAGCCTGCCCCGACCGCGCAGGCCGACGGGCGGCTGGAGCTGGCGGGCGGCGCGTGGAAACTGCAACGGGATTCGCTGGTTCAGGGCGGCGGAGAGGCTATTTCCAAGGCGGAATACCAGGATAAGGACTGGGTAACGGCTACCGTGCCCGGCACCGCGCTGACCAGCTATCTGAGTATCGGCGCGGTTCCCAATCCGGATTTCGGCGACAACCAGCTCATGATCTCGGACTCGTTTTTCTACGCCGACTTTTGGTATCGGGACGAGTTCGTGGCGCCGCCGGTGGCCAAGGGAAAGCACGTCTGGCTGAACTTCGACGGCATCAACTGGAAGGCCGACGTTTTCCTGAATGGCGTCAAGATCGGGCGCATTGAAGGCGGGTTCATGCGCGGCAATTTCGATGTGACGGATTCGATTCACGCCGGCGCGCGGAACGTTCTGGCGGTGCGCATCGAGAAGCCCGATACGCCGGGGAGCGTCAAGGAAAAGGGCAACGGGCGCGCGCTCAATGGCGGCGCGCTCGGGGCCGACAATCCCACGTATCACGCGGCGGCCGGATGGGATTGGATGTCCACGATACGCGGCCGCGATTGCGGGATCTGGGCCGGCGTCTACCTGACCCAAAGCGGTCCGGTGACCATACAAGATCCGCTGGTCACCACGACGCTGCCGCTGCCCGATACGTCGCGCGCGGATGTCGCGATCCAAGCAACTTTGCGCAACCGCGAAGCGAAGGCTGTTACCGGCTCGCTGCACGTGCGTTTCGGGCCGGTGGCGTTCGACACGCCCGAATCGCTGGAGGCTTCGGGGACGAAGACGGTACGGCTCGACCCCTCGACGAACGCCGCGCTGCGACTTGCGAATCCCAAGCTATGGTGGCCCAACGGGTACGGCGATCCGAACCTGTACCCCGTGGAATTGCGATTCACCACCGCGGATAAGGCCGTCTCCGACGTCAAACAGTTCCAGGCCGGCGTGCGCCAGTTCACGTACAGCGAAGAGGGCAATTCGCTCAAGATGTGGATCAACGGCAGGCGTTTTGTCCCCCGCGGCGGGAACTGGGGCTTTTCGGAATCCATGCTGCGCTACCGCGCCCGGGAGTACGACGCTGCCGTGCGCTACGAGCGCGACGAGCACTTCACCATGATTCGGAACTGGGTGGGCCTCACGGGCGACGAGGCTTTCTACGATGCGTGCGATAAGTACGGCATCGTAGTGTGGCAGGATTTCTGGCTGGCGAATCCCTCCGACGGGCCGAATCCAGACGATAACGATTTGTTCCTGCGCAACGCGCGGGATTACGTCCTGAAGATTCGCAACCATGCCTCCATGGGCCTGTATTGCGGCCGCAACGAGGGCTTGCCGCCGCAGGCGCTCGACGGCGCGCTCAAGGCTCTCACGGAGGAAATGAACCCGGGGCTGCACTATATTCCCAGCTCGGCGGACGATAACACAACGGGGAACGGAACTTACGTGGTCACCGGACACGGCCCGTATCGCAACGAGCCGCAGAAGTACTATTTCACCAGCCCGCCCGTCAAGTTCCACAGCGAGATGGGATCGCCGAACGTGGTGACCATGGACAGTCTGCGCCTGACTATGCCCGTGTCGGACATGTGGCCTCAGAACAACGTGTGGCCGATGCACGATTTCAGCCTCCAGGGCGCATTCCCCGCCGCCATCACGCAGAGCTTTGGGGCGGCCAACAACATTGAGGATTGGGTGACGTTGGCGCAATTCGTGGATTACGACGCGTACCGCGGCATGTTCGAGGGGCAAAGCAAGAGCCGCCTGGGCCTGCTGATCTGGATGAGCCACTGCGCCTGGCCGTCGCTCCTGTGGCAGACCTACGATTACTTCTTCGACCCCGACGCCGGTTACTTCGGCGCCAAGAAAGGCTCCGAGCCGCTGCACATCCAGTGGAACGCCGGCGCCGATACGGTGGAGGTGGTGAACTATAGCGCGGGCGACGTTCGCGGGCTAAGCGCGCACGCCGAAATCCTCAACATGGACGGCGCGAAGAAGTGGGAGAAGACGGCCGCGCTCGATAGCGCAGAGGACAGCACGGCATCGCCCATCAAGCTCGAATACCCCGCCGGCCTGACTCCGGTGCATTTTATCCGGCTCAGCTTGACGCGCGGCGATGCGCCGGTCTCGACCAACTTCTATTGGCGCGGCGCCACGGAGAACGACTTCCACGCCCTGCGCGATTTGCCCAAGGTGAAGGTGGAAGAATCCACTAAGGTCGAGCGGGAGGGCGCGCGCTGGGTGCTGACTACCGAACTGCATAACACTTCCGCGCAGCCCGCGATCATGGTGCATCTGAAGGCGGTGCGCGAGAAAAGCGGCGACCGCATCCTGCCGGCGCTGTACAGCGACAATTACGTGTCGCTGATGCCCGGCGAGCGGCAGACCATCCACACGGAACTGAACCACGCCGACACTCGCGGCGAGCGGCCGCGCATGGTGGTGGAAGGCTTCAATATCGCGCCCTGAGTATGCGGCAGGCCGGTCCATTTCGCGCCGCCGCGTTGGCGCTCGCGCTGATTGCGCCGTGGAGCGCGTGCCGGACGCCGGGGCCACGCGCGGCGGTCGATTCGGAAATCGCATCGTGCATTCCGGCGGACACGCTCGCGCTGGCGGGCGTCAACCTGGAGCAAGTTCGCGCATCGGCGCTTTACCAGAAGCTCCCGCCCGGCGCGTCCGCGTTGTTGGCTCCGCTGCGAGACGCTTCCTATCTGGCACTGGCGTACAACGGAAGGGACGTTCTGGCTGTGGCGCGCGGCGCGTTCCGCGAGCCGCCCGCCGGCGCGGTCCTGCTTGCGAAAGATCTGGCGGTGTCGGGTTCCGCGCAGGCTGTTCGCGCTGCCACGGCGCAACACAAGACTGGCCGGACGGGAGTCCCCTGGCTTCTCAGCCACGCGGCCGAAGCTGCTAACGCGAGCCAGGCCTGGGCGATCGCTCAAGGTGGCGTGACGTTTACGCTTAGTGGGGATGCCGCCAACGTGAACAGAATTCTGAGCTTTGTGGACTACGCTTCGGTCGCCATCCATCTCGATTCCGGCGTGAGGATCGATGCCGTCGGGGCGGGCCGCGACCAGGAAAGCGCCCAGCACCTCGAAGAGACTTTGCGGGCGTTCTTCACGCTTGCCGCGGCGGGCGTCCAACGTGACCGCGCTCTTGCGGATGCGCTGCGTTCGATTCAGGTGCAGCGGGACGGCCTCACGGTGCGCGTGGGAATCGCTGCAAGTACGGAGGAAGTGGCGAAGTTGGCCGGAGTGGCGGCGCCGTAGGGTGGGGCGGACCGGGGCGCCCGCAGCATTGTGGGCCCGTCTGCCTTCTTGCCTGGATACGCAATTTGCAGCGACATGTACCTTGTGTCAGTATGAAAGCGCGACCGCTGAGGGAGGTTCTTCGAGCATGCCTCGCCAAACCAGGCCTTTTCAGATCCTCATTGGCGCGACTCTTTTCCTGGCCCTGCCCGGTCACGGAGCGGGTCGAAAGGGCGTCATCGAGGGTCGCGTGCTGGACGCCCAGGGGAAACCGATACGCGGTGCGATTGTCGAAATTGGCAATACGGATGGCGGTTGGCCTATACCCATCGCCGGCGGCATAGTCTGCCCCCCGGCGCGCGAGCCGGGCCCAACCAGCCGCGGCCTGAGCGGTTGGGGCGGGAATCCTTCGCTTGAGGGTTCGTGCTCGCCACCGACCCTTCAGAACCTGCACAAGACGAAGACAAACAGCCAGGGGTATTACCGGATTCAAGCGCCTGAGATGACGTACCAAACGGCTGCGTTCCGCACTTGCAAATCCGACCCGGGACTCAGTCCGGTCACTTATGGGCAAGTGGAAATACTCGCGGGACAAACGGTCACGCAGGGTTTCGTTTTAGTTCTGCCGGTAGTGCCCGGGACTTCGTTGACCTGCCGATCGCTCGGTCACTGAATCATGCCGGCGCGGCCCAAGCGTCGACACGAATGTCGACGCGACAGGCTATCGGCAGAGGGCGGCTGCGCCGGCGATGCCGGCATCGGCGCTGTAGCGGGCGAGGACCAGTGGGATCTCATGGGCGCGCGGGTTGATGGCCCATGCGGGCAGGTTGCGGCGCATGCGGTCAAACAGCGAACTCATCAAGTGGGCCACGCCGCCGCCGATCACCATGATTTCGGGATCGAACCAGTCAATCACGTTGCCGAGCCAGACGGTCAACATGTCGGCGGTCTCCTCAAGGACTTCGGCCGCTAACGCATCGCCTTGGTGAAAAGCCTGGCCGACATGCTCGGCCTTGACCCGATCGACGGCGCCGCCGGCCAGTTCCAACACCTTCGTCGTCGCGGAGGAAGCGGAAACTTTGGCGCGGGCGCGGAGCGCGATGGCCGGACCGGAGCATAGGGCCTCGATGCAGCCGCGCTTGCCGCAACCGCATACGGGCCCGTGGTAGTCGATGGTGGTGTGTCCGCCTTCGCCGGCGCTTCCGGTGCGGCCCCAATAGATTTTGCCATCGAAGATAATGCCCGTGCCAATGCCCGTCCCGAGCGTGGCGTAGAACACGTTGGAATGGCCCGCGGCGGCGCCCCAAAGGGCTTCGGCCAGGCCGGCGGCGTTGGCGTCGTTATCCACCTTGGTGGGCTTGCCGAAAGCGCGCGCGGTTTCGGCGCCGAGCGGGAAATTGCGCCAGCACGGCACGTTGGGCGGGTTGAGGACGACTCCCGTCCTGGGATCGAGCGGGCCGGGCGAGCAGATTCCGATGCCCTTGACGGCCGAGCGAGCCTCCGGCGCCAGCGCGAAGAGCGCTTCCACGGCGGCTTTGACCGCGGCGAAGCCCGTGGCCGCGTCGCCGGTGGCCACCATGGGCACGCGCGCCTTTTGTACGATCTCTCCGCTGGAGTCCACCAGCCCGGCGGCCACTTTGGTGCCGCCGACATCCACGCCAATTGTCATGATTTCCGGCATAGGCTCGATTCCGACCGCGAATCATAACATCTTTTCGACCGATAGCCGTTACTATGGAATGGAATGTTCGATTGGAAGCAGGACCCGCATCGGCGTTTGAACGCGCTCACCGGAGAGTGGGTGCTGGTGTCGCCGCACCGTACGCAACGGCCCTGGTTGGGCCAAGTGGAAGCCAAGGCGCCGGACGCTCAACCGGAGTACGACCCGGAGTGTTATCTCTGTCCCGGCAATGCCCGCGCGGGCGGCGTGCGCAATCCCGCATACGCCTCGACCTTCGTCTTTGAAAACGACTTTGCCGCGCTCAAGCCGGGGACGCCCGTGGACCGCTTTGACCGGGACGGCCTGCTGGTAGCGGAATCCGAGCCGGGCATCTGCCGCGTGCTGTGCTTTTCGCCGCGGCACAACCTCACGATGGCCAACATGGCGACGGCGGACCTGCGCCTGGTGGTGGACGCGTGGGTGGAGCAGTACGTCGAAATCGGGTCGAACCCCGCGATCAACTACGTGCTGATTTTCGAAAACCGCGGCGCGATGATGGGCGCGAGCAACCCGCACCCGCATTGCCAGATCTGGTCCAACCATACGCTGCCGAACGAAGTCATGAAGGAACAGGCGTCGCAGGCGGCATGGCGCGAGCGGCGCGGCAACTGCCTGCTGTGCGAATACGCGGCAATCGAAAGCGCCGACGGCAGCCGCCTGGTGGATGAGAACCAGGACTTCATGGCGGTGGTTCCCTTCTGGGCCGTGTGGCCGTTCGAGACGATGGTAGTCTCACGCCGGCACCTTTCGGGGATCGACGCTCTTTCGGAGAGGGACCGCGATGGACTGGCGGATATTCTGAAGCGTGTGACCGCGCGGTACGACCGGTTATTCGGCGTTTCGTTCCCCTACACCATGGGCTTCCACCAACGGCCCACGGACGGCGAGCAGCACCCCGAGTGGCATCTGCACGCGCATTTCTTTCCGCCGCTGCTGCGCTCCGCGACCGTGCGGAAGTTTATGGTGGGGTATGAAATGCTTGCGGCGCCGCAAAGGGATATTACGCCGGAAGCGGCGGCGGAGCGGTTGCGGGCGGCGTAATTGATGGAGAGGCAGGACACAAGAAACCGCTCTCTTACGTTCGCGGCTCGGTTTGAAGTGCGCTGAGCGGCGAACGTAGAAGAGCGGTTGCTTGGGCGTTCAGGAGCCTAGCACCGACTTGGCGTATTCGTAGGACTTCTTGACCACATCGGCGCGTGCGTCGGTGGCGTAGTCGCAGTCGAGGTAGGCGCGCATGGGGTACTGCTTGTCGCGGATGAGTTGGAGGATCTCTTTCACATGCGAATCGCCCTCGCCATAGGGCACGCTTGTGCCGTCCTTCTTGCGGTCCTTGACGAAGACGATGGCCATGGACTCGGGGTGATCGCGCACGAACTGCAAGGCGTCCCAACCGCCGCGGGTGGCATCGCCGATGTCGAGACAGATGCGAAACTGTTTCGACAGCGCCACGGCCTCCAGGAATTGCTCCGGCTTGGCGATGGCGTCGGGATTCGTGGCGTTCATGTTGGGGTTGCCCTGCAAACCCACCATCATGCCCTGTTGTTCGGCGATGGGCGCGACGCGCTTCGCGGCCGACATGCTCATTCCGGTGGTCACGATCCGGGCGCCGAGGGCCTTGGCTTGCGCGAACGTGCGGTTGATGGCCTCGTCGGTTGCGCCCGGATTGGCGCCGTAAGAAAAGATTTCGATGCCCGCGGCGTTGAACTTCTTGCGGATGCCTTCGTAGTAATCGACGCCGACGGAGGCCCGCCATTTGGTCAGCTCGTCGCGAGCCTGGGTCCGCTCGTCCGCGCTGGCCGTCTGCGAGCGCGACTTTTCGGAGAGATCGCCCGGTTCGAGCAAGGGACTGAAGGCCTCGCATTCGCCCAGGCCGCACTGCACCATGGTCTGGATCACGGTGTCGAGGACGGTGGCGCGCGGGCCCGAACCCGGCAACGAAAACACGTAGGTCACCAACCCGAACTGCACGCCGTGCACTTTCGAATCGATGTTTGCGAGCGCCGCAGCGAACGGCGCCGCCCCTAAGGCCGTGAGAGTGAAATCGCGTCTGGTAATCATGAATCTCCCCCTTACCGGAACAATTGCGGAGTGAACTCGGTCAGATAATCGCGCCAGTTGCGCCACAAATGGCCCTCTTCGGAAGCCGTGAAGGTGTGCTTGATGCCGTGTTTCTGGAGCGTATCGGCCAGGTTCTGCGAGCTTGGGAACAGGCTGTCGGTCTTGCCGCAGCCAATGTAGAACACCTTCAGCTTCTGGTTGGTAGCGGCGGCATCGGCGAAGAAATCCTTGTACTGGTCCTCGAGGTTCTGGCCGCGCGCGGCCGCGCTGAATGCCCCGATGGCGTGGAATACGTCGAGGTGCGTCATCCCCGTCTGCAGCGCCTGCCCGCCGCCCATGGACAAACCCGCAATGGCGCGGTTATCCGGGTTGGCTACCGTGCGGTACATCTTTTCGACGTAGGGAAGCACATCGGTGAGAAGGTCGTTCTCCCAGGCGTTGCGGTCCGAAGGCTGCTGGCTGGCGCCGAAGAAGACGTCTTCAAGCGGCCGTCCATAAGGCATCACCACGATCATGGGCTTGGCTTTGCCCGCCGCGATCAGGTTGTCGAGGATCATGTTGGCGCGGCCCACCTCCACCCAGCTCATTTCGGTGTCGCCCGATCCGTGCAACAGATACAGCGTGGGGTAGCGCGCCGTGGCCGCTTCATACCCGGGCGGTGTGTATACCCAGATGCTGCGGAGGGCGCCGACGGATTTCGAATCGTACCAATTGATGTGAACCGTGCCATGCGGAACCGGTTGGATATCCCAGGAGGCGGGCGTGTCGCCGTGCACTTCAAACATGGACTCGGAGGAGCGGTCGCCCAGCTTGACCATGGGATTCTGCGGATCGGGCACGTGCAGGCCGTCGATCAGGAAAGCGTAATTGTAAATGCGGGGCTTGAGCGGGCCCACGGTAATGCTCCACACGCCGGTGTCGGCTTTGTTCATGGCTTGATTGCCCTGAAGGAAGTCGCCCGTTAATTCGACGGTCGCCGCTTTGGGCGCGGATAACTGGAATGTGACGGTCTTATCCGGATTCACCACATACGTGGGTCTTTGAGGCGCCATGCCGCCCCGTCCCGGAGCCGCGGCTGGAGGCGCGGCCGGGGGCGCCTGAGCCGCCAGAAGCGAACTGAATGCCACTGCGATCGCGCATATGGATAACTTGGCCATGGACAGATTATATACGGATTTGGAGGCCCTAATGGTCTTGCCGGCGATATACCTGTTACACTCGTTCCGGAAGGAATCCAATGCGACAGTTTTGCTTCATGTTGGCAACGGCAATCGTGACGTTCGCACCCATGGGGTCGGCTCAACAAGCCGGCCCGTACCAGGTGCTCAAGCGGGCCAAGGTGGGCGGAGAGGGCGGCTGGGATTACATCTATGCCGACGCCGCCGGCCGGCGGCTCTACATCCCGCGCCGCGGAGGAATGGGCGGGGCGACGGCGGTCCCGACGCGGCTGACCATTTTCAACCTCGATACGCTCGAACCGGTTGGCGAGATTGCCGATGTCGGGGGCAATGGAACCGCGGTAGACCCGAAATCGGGCCACGGCTTCACCAGCAGCAAGCCCATCTCGATGTTCGACACGAAGACCATGAAGCTTATCAAGACCATCGATCCGGGCGCCGCGCAGCCTGACGGCATCTGTTTCGATGCGTTCAACCAACGGGTCTACGTCTTCAGCCACCCGACCAAAGACGCGACCGTGATCGACGCCAAGGACGGCGCGGTGCTCGGCAAGATCGACCTCGGCGGCGTGCCGGAGGAAGGCATCGCGGACGGCAAAGGTATGCTCTACGTCGTCATGCAGGACGCGCAGGGCAGCGTTACAGCCGTGGACGTCAAGACGATGAAGGCGGTGGCGCACTACCCCTTCGGCGACAAGGGCAGATGCAACGGACTGGCGCTCGATGCGAAGAATCGCGTGCTGTTCGCGGCGTGCGGGAGCTCGGGAAATCCGCCCGCCCAACCGGCGCAGCCCATGATGGTGATTCTGAGCGCGAAAGACGGCAAGATCTTCACCAGCCTGCCGCTGGCCGGAGGTTCGGATGGGGCGATTTTCAACCCTTCGACCATGGAAGCCTACAGCACGCAGGGCAACGGCACGCTGACCATCGTGAAGGAAAAAAGCCCGACCAGTTTTGAGGTTGAGCAGAATCTGGATACGATGAATGGCGCGCGGACCATCGCGTTTGACAGCAAGACGGGCCACATCTTCACGATGAGCCAGGAGCGAGGGCCTGCACCTGCCGCGCCGCCTGCCCCGCCGGCCGGCACGCCGCCTGGCGGGCAGCCTGGCGGAGGCCGCGGACCTCAGGGCACAACGGTTCCCGGTTCATTTACGATTTTGATGATCGGCAAGTAGGGCGTAGACGGCGTCAGTTCGCGGCTTCCATAAAGCTGCGCACGTCGCGCTCATCGATATTGGGCAGGCCGGGCGCCACGTTGTTCAGCTTGCCTTCGCGCATCCAGCGCTCGTGCTGGTCCACCAGCTCGAAGAGCCGTTCGAAGGAATCGACAACGAACAGGATCGGCTGGTAGCGATCGATCTCGGATCCCTGGTTGATTACCCACTCGGGCTGGAACGGGTAGCGGCCTACTTCGGGGGACTCAATGGCGTGCTGTAATTCGCCGTAGGAGCTGAGAAGCCCGCTGCCGTAGGCGCGGATGCCCTGCGGGGCGCGCATCAGGCCGAATTCGATGGTGAACCAAAAGAAGCGCGACATGGCGCGGAGAATGCTGGTGAGGCGGCGCGCGCGTTCCTTCCGGTCGTGGATGCCGGCCGTGATCTCGACGGCGGTGTGCGCGCAATCGCCAAAACGGACCAAGGTATCGGCGAAGGATTTGTCCGTGTGCATGGGCACGTGGCCGGCGACGTCGTGGAAGATATCGGGCTCGGGCAAATAGTCCATTTGGCTGCCCGAACGGATGGTGACGGTGGTGGGGAACTCGCGGCGGCGCAGGCAGTCGAAGAAAAGCACGGCGGGCACATAGCCGCTCACGGCTTTGGTTTGGAATCCGGTGCGCGGCTTGAGCCTGCGATTGACGTCGGCGAGGCGAGGGATGCGGCCGGCGGGCAGTTGCAGCGTCTCGACTCCCTCCAGGAAACGGCTGTTGGCGTAACGCTCCCAACGCGGCCGGATGCGCTCCCAGAGAAGCCGCCAGGAATGATGGTTCGCGGCGGAGTATTGTTCGTACGGCTGGCGGATGTAAAGCTCGCCGCGCGAGCGGGCTTCCTCGATGAACGGGGCGGCGCCGGTGGTCAGGCCGCGCTCCAAATCCGCGGCGACTCCAGAGGCTTTAGGCATCTTCCCCTCCCTCAATCCAACTCTGTCTTATTCATACCAGAAGGCGTGGCAAAAGACAACCACCTCCAGGAGGTGCTATGGTAAACTGCGGACAGAGAGGGGTGCTATGCAGTCGCTGGGACAGACCACTCCCGCCAGCCAGGTTGCCACGCAGGATTTCCTTCCGCTCAACGGCACGGACTACGTGGAATTCTACGTCGGCAACGCGCGGCAGGCCGCGCATTATTACCGTTCCGCCTTCGGGTTCCGTCTAGCCGCCTATTGCGGCCCCGAGACGGGCACGCGCGACAGGGCATCCTACGTACTGGTGCAGAACCGTATCCGCATCGTACTGACGACGCCGCTTAAAGCGGACCATCCGATTTCCCATCACTTACGAATGCACGGAGACGGCGTGCGGGACATCGCCTTATGGGTGGACGACGCGGAGGCGGCATGGCGCGAGACTACCCGTCGAGGGGCCCCCGGCGTGCGTGCGCCAGAGACCCTGCGCGACGAACACGGCGAGGTCCGTCTGGCGGCGATCGCAACTTATGGCGACGTGATTCACACCTTCGTTGAGCGGGCCAACTATCGCGGCGCGTTCCTGCCCGGTTTCCAGACCGTGGAAGGCGACGACCTGGTGGCGCGTCCGGCCGGGTTGACGCATATCGACCACATTGTCGGCAACGTCGGCTGGGGCGAGATGAACCGCTGGGTGGATTTCTATCGCGACACGATGGGCTTCCGGATGTTCAAGCATTTCGACGATAGGGACATTGCGACGGAGTACTCGGCGCTAATGTCGAAGGTGATGTCGAACGGCAACGGGCGGGTGAAGTTCCCCATTAACGAGCCGGCCGAGGGCAAGCGCAAATCGCAAATCGAGGAGTACCTGGAGTTTTACGGCGGTCCCGGCGTGCAGCATATCGCACTGGCGACCGGCGACATCATCGGCGCCGTGACGAAGCTACGGCGGCAGGGCGTGGAGTTTTTGCGCGTGCCCTCGACGTATTATCGGGACCTGCTGGAACGGACGGGACCGATTGACGAACCCATCGCGGCGCTTGAGGAATTGGGCATTCTTGTGGACCGTGACGATGAGGGCTATCTGTTGCAGATCTTCACTCGTCCGGTGGAGGACCGGCCGACGTTGTTCTTCGAGGTGATCGAGCGCAAGGGGAGCCGCAGTTTCGGGAAGGGGAACTTCAAGGCGCTGTTCGAGGCGATTGAGCGGGAACAGGCGCTGCGAGGAAATTTGTAGGGGGGGATTTATGTATCCACTCAAGAAAGGCAAGTACGCAAGCCAGGCGCACGTGGGCCTGCCGGAAGGCACGTACGAGGAAGAGCACGGGCGCAGGGGATTCTACGGCAAGAGCGCGCACCTGTATCACGCGCATCCTCCGACGGGCTGGGTCCGGTTCGAAGGCAAGCTGCGGCCGCACTGTTTCGATTTGAACCGCGTGGAGCCGACAGATCTGCGCGACCGCGAGGGAATGCCGATGGCGGTGCTGGGAAACCGGGACGTCACGCTATACGTATCGCGGCGCAGCGAGGCGATGCCGTTTTACTATCGCAACGCGGATGGCGACGAGCTGATTTTCGTGCACCGGGGATCCGGCAGGATCGACACGGATTTCGGCCCGCTGCGTTTCGAAAAGGGCGACTACATTGTGATGCCGCGGGCGGTGACATACCGCGTGGCGCCGGAGACCGCCGACAATTTCTTTCTGATTATCCAATCGCGCACGGAGTTCAACCCTCCCGAAAAAGGACTGCTGGGGCAGCACGCGCTGTACGATCCGGCAGTGGTGACGACGCCGGAGCCGGCGCCCCATCTGGACGAACGCGAGTGGGAAATCCGCATCAAGGCGGAGGATGAGATTTCGAAGGTCGTGTACCCCTTCGACCCGCTCGATGTCGTCGGATGGAAGGGCGATCTGACGGCGTGGAAGATCAACATGCGCGACATCCGGCCCGTGATGAGCCCCCGCGCCCATCTTCCACCGAGCGCGCACAGCAGCTTTGTCACGGAGGGGGCCGTGGTGTGCAGCTTTCTGCCGCGGCCGCTCGAGGAAGACGAAGACGCGATGCGCGTTCCGTTTTTTCACCGCAACACGGACTACGACGAGTTCATTTTCTACCATGACGGCGATTTTTTCAGCCGCGATGGCATCAAGGCGGGGATGGCGACGCTGCATCCCCGCGGCATTCACCATGGACCGCACCCCAGGGCGCTACGCAACCAGAAGAAGAAAACGCGCACCGACGAATACGCGGTGATGCTGGATGGATTGAACCCGATCCACGTGCTGCCGGCCGGCGAGCGGGTGGAGTGGGAGGAGTATTGGTCGACGTGGCTGGACGAGAGACCGGTAGAGAAGGTTGGATTGGAACGTGGGTGAAAGAGGAGAGCTTTGACGCGGAGACGCGGAGACGCGGAGAAAAACGTTTAGATGAGGTCGATTTGCAGGGTGGATTTGTGGCGCTTCGCGCGGGTCGGGCGCTGAGGGAGCAGAGGAAGTGAAGCTTGCTCCGCGGCTCTGCGTCTCCGCGTCGAGGTGGCGGAGGCTGGGTCCCGGCGACTCGGCGGTGAACTGTCTCGATCGGGAGAAGTCTTAATTGGACGTCGTTTGGAAGCCATCGCGCGAGTTCATCGAACGGACCAACGTCTGGCGCTTCATGCAGCGCCTGGGGTTCAGCGACCGCGAGGCGTTTCTGCGCTTTTCCACGGACCAGCCGGAGCGGTTCTGGGACGAAACCATGCGCGAAATGGGCGTCCAGTGGTTCGAGCCTTACCGCCAGACGATGGACGCCAGCCGCGGGCCGGCATGGACGCAATGGTTCGTGGGCGGGCGTCTCAACATTGCGCACAATTGCCTGGACCGCTGGGCGGAATCGGGCCGCATCGCTTGCATCTGGGAAGGCGAAAGCGGCGAGACGCGCACGATCGGGTTCGATGAATTGCTCGACGAGGCCAACAGAGTGGCCAATGGGCTTGTGGCGCGCGGATTGGAGCCGGGCGACCGGGTGGCCGTTTGCATGCCGATGGTTCCCGAGATTTTGCCGGTTCTTTACGGGTGTTTCAAAGCGGGCCTGACGGCAGTGCCCATTTTCGCCGGGTTCGGCGCCGGAGCTATCGCCACGCGGTTGGAAGATAGCGGCGCGCGCCTGGTGTTTACAACCGCCGATGTGACGCGGCGCGGGAAACGGCTGCCGCTGGCGGAAAAGATGCCCGGCGGGGTGGATACCATCGTCGCCGGCAGCCCCGCGTGGCGCCGTTTCCTGGCGGAGCAGCCCGCGTCCTTCAAGACGGTCCCGCTCGATGCGGAGCAGCGCGCGCTGATGCTCTACACGTCCGGCACCACCGGAAAGCCGAAGGGCGTGGTCCACACGCACGCCGGATGTCTGGCGAATATGGGCAAAGAGATGTGGCTGGAATTCGACCACCAGCCGGCCGACCGATTCTTCTGGCTTTCCGATTTGGGCTGGATGATGGGGCCGTGGAGCATCCTGGGAAACCATCTGTTCGGCGGAACGATTTTTCTGTACGATGGGGCCCCCGATTACCCGACGGCGGCGCGCCTTTGGGAGATGGTGGAGCGCCACCGGATCACTACCTTGGGAGTGTCGCCGACGGCCATCAGGATGCTCGTCAGGGACGGGCTGGAACTGCCGGCGATGCCATCGCTGCGCATTCTGGGATCGACGGGCGAACCGTGGGACGAGACATCGTGGCGCCGCTATTTCGAGCGTGTGGGCGGCGGGCGCTGCCCCATCATCAACATTTCGGGCGGCACGGAGATTGTAGGCAGCTTCCTATGCCCGCTGCCGATACAGGAACTCAAGCCTTGCACGCTGGGAGGTCCCGCGCCGGGGATGGCGACTGAGGTGGTGGATGAGAATGGGCGTCCGGTACGCGGACGGATGGGGTACCTGGTTTGCACTAAGCCCGCTCCCTCGATGACGCGCGGCATTTGGAACGACCCGCAACGCTATATCGAAACCTATTGGTCGCGCTTTCCGGGCATGTGGTATCACGGCGATTGGGCGAGCGTGGATGAAGACGGCCACTGGTTTGTGCATGGGCGAGCGGACGAATCGATGAACGTCGCGGGCCGCAAGGTAGGACCGGCGGAGGTGGAAGCGGCCATGATGCGGCACCCCGGCGTGGCCGAAGCCGCTGCGATTGGCGTTCCGGACGAGTTGAAGGGCGAGGCCATCGTGGGGTTCGTGGCGCCGCGGGCCGGCGTTGCCGTGGATGGAGCGCTGGTTTGCGCCACCGTGGTGGAGGAACTGGGGCCTGCGTTCCGGCCGCGCGCCGTGGTGGTGACCGCGGAGCTGCCCAAGACGCAGAGCGGGAAGATTGTGCGGCGGCTGTTGCGCCAGAGATACCTGGGCGAGCGGTTGGGCGATCTTTCGATGGTGGCGAATCCGGGGGCATTGGGGCCATGAAGGCGAAATCCTTGCGGGCATTGCTCGCTAGAGTGGTCGATTACGCCGGATTGTATCCCCCGGCATCGCTGCCGTTAGGGGAGGTGGTAAGCAACTACGAGCGCTACTTACAATCGCGGGAAGCGTGGATGCTGAACCGGCTGGTGCTGCCCTTGGAGGAGCTTGGTAATGTGGCGTTGGGAAAGAAGTGGCGGGTGACGCTGCTGGTGCAGGGGGAACCCGGGCCTCTGCCGCCTCAGGTGGAGACGCTCGAGTGGAAATCCGGCAGGCGGCTTTCGTTGCCGACGTACTGCGAAGCGCCGCTCGAACGGGTAGAGGACGGATATGCCAAGGTTCGCACCGCCGGCGCAACGACGGAGACCCTGGCGGAGTTCCTGTGCGCGGCGGCGGCCCGCCGATTGCCGTTCAAAGCCACGGCGGGACTGCACCATGCGATCCGGGACTCGATGCACGGCTTCCTGAACGTCTTCGCCGGAGCGGTGTTTGTGTGGTGGGGCATGGACCGAACCGCGCTCACGGATTTGCTCAACGAGACCGACCCACATGCGTTCCGTTTTGGAAACGATGCGCTGCGGTGGCGGGATTGGCGAGTCTTGACGTCGCAAGTGGCGCAGGCTCGCCGCGAATTTGCGCACAGCTTCGGCTCGTGCTCGTTCGAGGAACCGGTGGACGATCTACGGGCCCTGGATTTGTTGCCATGATCGATCGCACGCACGAGCCGGGATTGAAGAGCTGGGTGGAAGCGGCCAATGCGCCGGATGCCGATTTCCCGATTCAGAACCTGCCGTACGCCAGCTTTCGCCGGACCAGCGACGAAGAGGTTCGACTGGGCGCCGCCATCGGCGACCAGGTTCTGGATGTCAGCGAAGCGTTCGGCATCGGCTCGATGGAAACCGTGATGGCGATGCCGCGCCGCCACCGCACACTGCTGCGGCAACGGATCAGCGACTTCCTCTGCAAGCATACGCCGGGCCGCGAGGAGTTTTTGAATCCGATGGCCGGGGTGGAGCTTCTTCTGCCGTGCCCGATTGGGGATTACACCGATTTCTACGCTTCCATAGACCACGCGGCCAACGTCGGCCGGATGTTCCGGCCGGACAATCCGCTGCTGCGCAACTACAAGTGGATTCCGGTCGCCTATCACGGGCGCACTTCGTCGATTGTGGTGAGCGCAACCGGGGTTCGCCGTCCGTGGGGACAGATTGTGGAGAATGCCAGCGCCGTGGAGCCGCCGGTCTACGCGCCGACTCGCGCGCTCGATTACGAAGTGGAGGTTGGCGCATTCCTGGGACCCGGCAGCACGATGGGTGAGCCGATCCCGATCGGGGAAGCGGAAGAGCATCTGTTCGGGGTCTGCCTGCTGAACGATTGGTCCGCGCGGGACATCCAGGCGTGGGAGTACCAGCCGCTCGGACCATTCCTGGCGAAGAACTTCGCGACGTCGATCTCCCCGTGGGTGGTCACGCGCGAAGCGCTGGCGCCGTTCCGCTCGGAGGTTCCGCGGCGGCCGGATGAAGACCCCCAACCGTTGCCGCACCTGCGCGCGGACGCCGTGGCGTATCGCATTACGCTCGAGGTCTGGCTCCGTTCGACCCGGATGCGGGAACCGGTGTTGGTGAGCCAAGGCGATTTCTCCGCCATGTACTGGACGCTCGGGCAGATGATTGCGCATCACGCTTCGAACGGCTGCCCGATCCGCACCGGCGACTTGATTGGCAGTGGAACAGTATCGGGGCCGGAGAAACGGAACCGGGGGTGTCTGCTCGAAATCACGTCGCGCGGCCGGGAACCGCTCGAACTACCGGGCGGGGAGACCCGGCGGTTTCTGGAGGACGGCGACGAGGTCATCCTGCGCGGGTGGTGCGAGCAGCCGGGCTTCCGGCGGATCGGGTTGGGCGAGTGCCGCGGGGTGGTTTTGCCGGCGAACCCGGCAGCCGCGTGAGAGGCTGTAATCAAAGAGGAAATCCATGAAGGCCGCCGTTCTAGCAAGCGGAGCGCGTTCGTTGACCGTTACCGAGATTCCCACGGCGCGGGTCAAGCCGGGTCACGTGCTCCTGCGCGTATTGGCGTGCGGCGTATGCCGGACCGATTTGCACATTGTCGCAGGCGAGCTGCCTGCCGAACGGAGTCCGTTAGTCCCAGGCCACCAGATTGTGGGTGAGATTGTGGACGGGGCCACGGCGGAGTTGCCCCTTGGGACGAGAGTCGGAGTTTCGTGGGTGGGCGGCGTCGACGGAACTTGCCCGTACTGCGTTCGAGGAATGGAAAACCTGTGCGATTCGCCCACGTTTACGGGGTACTCGGTGGATGGTGGCTTCGCCGAGTTCGCCCTGGCGCGCGCGGATTTCGTGTTCCCACTTCCGGGCAATCTTGACGACTTGCAGGCGGCGCCCCTGCTTTGCGCCGGCATTATCGGATTCCGAAGCCTGCGGGTTGCCGGGGTGGAACGTGGCGACAAGGTCGGCCTCTTTGGCTTCGGCGCGTCGGCGCACCTGGCGATTTCGGTATTGCGTTCCTGGGGCTGCGAGGTCTATGTATCGACCCGGGGCGCTGCCCACCGCGCGTTCGCGGCTTCGCTGGGCGCGGCCTGGGTGGGCACTGAGACGGAGAAACCGCCGGTGGGACTGGACCGGGCCATCACGTTCGCTCCCAGCGGGGATGTGGTGGTGGCGGCGCTGGCCAGTCTGCGAAAAGGCGGCGTGGTGGCCATCAATGCGATCCACCTGGACCGTATTCCGGAATTCGATTATGACCGGTTGCTGTGGGGTGAGCGCCAGATGCGGAGTGTCGCCAATATGACGCGGGCGGATGCGCGCGATTTTCTGCGGATTGCGGGGGACATTGGGCTGCGTCCCACGGCGACGGCTTTTTCGCTGGATCGAGTGAATGAGGCGCTGATGGCGATTCGGAAGGACTCGATTGATGGGGCGGCGGTGATTTTGCCGGGTTAGGTGGGTGGTTAACCGAGCGTCAACTGGCGTTCGGGATCGACCAGCAGCCAGGCTAGCGAACCGCAGAACGCCAAACCGGCGGCCACCAGAAACGACGCGGTCCATCCATAGTGGGCGGCGACTAACGGCGTGAGCGATGCAGTAACTACGCCGCCGAACTGGCCTCCCATGTTCATGACGCCGGATACCGACCCGGCTGAGCGGCCGGCGATGCCCGCGGTCACCGACCAATAGGAGCTTTGCGCAAGGTACAGGCTGCCCGCGCCGCCGGCCAGCACGAAACAGGCCATGGGAGCGCCGGAAGCCAGCGTTCCTAGCGCCAGGAACACGGAGGTGAGCGCCAGGCCGGCGACGGCGATGCCGCAGCGGCCGATGCGCTTGCCGTAGCGCCTGGTGAGGGCATCGCTGATCAACCCGCCCAGCGGAGAGCACGTACTCATGGCGATGAAGGGCAGCATTCCGTAGATCGCGCTGGCTTTGAGGTCGAGGCCGCGCACCTCTCGCAGGTAAGTGAAGAACCACGAAAAGAACAGATAGGCGACGTAGCAGTAACAAAAATAGCTGGCGGTGACGGCCAGCACGTCTTTGCTGCGAAAGATGGCGGCCCAAGGGACAGCGCCGGGGCCGGCGGGCCCGGCTTTGGGAATGCCGGCGCGGATGTGGGCGAGTTCTTCCGGTGTCATCCAGGGATGGTCCTCAGGCCGGTCGCGGGCGATCAGGAACCAGACAATGCCTGCGCAGATGCCCAGAATCGCGGTGAACCAGAATGACCAATGCCAGCCGTAACGCTCGATGATATGGGAGATGATAGGCGGAGCGGTGGCCGCGCCGGCGCCCACACCGGCGAAGATGATGCCATTGGCCAGGCCGCGTTCCTGGCTGGGGATCCAGGCGGCCACCAGGCGGTTGGACGATGGGAAAATGCAGGCTTCGCCGGCGCCCAGCAGGAAACGCACGGAAAGCAGAAGCATCAGAGCGAAGGGAATGGCGGAAGGCGTCCAGGCAGTGAGCGAAGTGAACAGCGCATACCACAAGACGGCGACAGCGACCACGCGCGCGGGGCCGAAGCGGTCCGCCATGCGGCCTCCGGGGGCCTGGAATATTGCGTATCCCAGGATGAAGGCGCTGAAGACCCAGCCCAATTGAATGTGCGTCAGGTGGAATTCCGCCTCGATGAAGCGGCCGGTGATGGAGATGTTCACGCGGTCCAGGTAGGTGATGGCGGCGATCAGAAACGTCCAGACGATGAGCAGCCAGCGGACCCTGCCTCGCAAGATGGATCGCATGAGCAAACCATTATGATAGCGGCAAATCGCATACGATACTCGGATGCGCATGAATGTATGCTGGGAGAATGATCACCAATCACTGGTCGCGGCGGTCCGCCCTGAAGGCGCTGGCGATGGGGGCGGGCGGGAGCCTTCTCCGCGCGCAGGTTCCGCGCCGCGATAGCATCAGCCTGGACACGGAATACCAGACGATCGATAACTTCGCGGCATCGGACTGCTGGAGCATGCAAAAGCTGGGGACGTGGTCCCTGCCGAACCGCAATCGCGCCGCCGATTTGCTTTTTTCTCAGACTACGGGAATCGGGCTTTCCTGTTGGCGGTTCAACGTGGGCGGCGGCATCACGGACAAAATCAACAATCCGTGGCGCACGGCGGAGACCTTCGAGGTGGCCGAAGGAAAATACGACTGGACCCGGCAGGCCCCGGAGCGCTGGTTCCTGGCGGCGGCGAAGGCTCGCGGCGTTCCCCGGTTTCTGGCCTTTGTAAACAGCCCTCCCGGACGCATGACGCGCACCGGCATCACCTACGGGCAGGCGGGAACCGATACCACCAACCTGAAGCCGGGCTTCCAGAACCAATTCGCACGCTACCTGGTGGACATCCTGGAGCATTTCCGTACCAACCCCGACAAGAGCGAGCGCATCGCCTTCGACTACGTCAGCCCAGTCAACGAGCCCAACGTGGAGTGGAACGGACGCAGCCAGGAGGGCTGCCGGGCCGCCAACGACGATATCAAAGCCGTGCTGCGCGCGATGGACGCGGAACTGAAGAAGCGCAAATGCCCCACCGAGATTGCCGGCATCGAGGTCTCCGGCCTCACGCCGCTTTATTCCGCAGTGGAGCGGATGTCCAAGACGTATAACGCGAAATACGGCAATTACGTGGACGACTTTCTGGGCGACAAAAGCATCGCGGGAACGCTCAACCACCGTCTCTCCTATCACGATTACGGCTCCGATCTTCTGAAGGGGCAGCTTGTGGAGAATCGCAAGGCGGTGCGCAAGAAGTTCGACCAATACCCCGGATGGACTCCCTGGATGTCGGAGTACTGCGTGATGACAGGATCGGAAGGCAAGGGCGGAAACGGGCGGGATTTGACGATGAACACGGCCCTGGATGTGGCTCGAATCATCCATCTGGACCTGACCGTCGTGGGAGTGGCCGCGTGGCAATGGTGGACCGCGGTCTCGCCGGAAAATTACAAGGATGGGCTGATCTACACGAACTGGAAGAAGCCCGGAGATGCCGAATCGATTATTCCGGCCCGGCTGCTCTGGGCCGTGGGCAACTTCAGCCGTTTCGTGCGCCCGGGCATGCGGCGCATCGAACTGGAGGGAACGGGGCACGATGTCGGCGGGCTGATGGGCTCGGCGTACAAGGACGAAAAGGCCAGGCGCGTGGCGGCGGTCTACATCAATATGGGGACCGAGCCGCAGACGGTACAGGTGGATTTCGCGCTCGGCAAACGCGGCTGGAAACTCAAATCCATGACGCCGTACGTCACGTCGGATCGCGAGGGGGACGAACTCAAAGCTTACCCGGCGGTGGCGGCAGGGGCGCCGGTTGAGATACCGGCGCGGTCGGTGGTGACGCTGGCGGCGCAGTTCGGGTAGAAGCGTGGATTAGCTTGCTATAATTGCGCTTCGCTGTGGGGCGGACCTGCCGGGACGCGGGAGAAGAAGGCAGACGGACCCACGGACAGCGTGGGCGCCCCGGTCCGCCCCACCTACGGAGCAAGGGTATGAGTGCAGGTTTTACACGGCGAGATCTTTTTCGGGTCGCGGGAGCCGGTGCGCTCACGCTGGCCGGGCGGGCGCCGCTTTTTTCGCAGCAGTTGCCGGAAACGCCACTCAAGTTTCCTCTCTCTCCGTTTGTCCCCATCGACCGGCGCTCCACCGTGTCTTTGGTCCAGCAGGAAGACCGCCGCAAAGCGGTGTTTGAGGCGTTGTCGGGCATCGACGCCGAGCTGCGTCCCGCATTGCAGCGGAAGAAGTACGTTCTCATCAAGCCGAACCTCACCAGCGTCACCATCCAGCTTGCCTCGACGCACGCCGACGCGCTCCGCGGGATTTTGGATTACCTGGCGCCGCGGTTTAAGGGACCGGTTGTGATCGCGGAATCGGCCTCCGGCGACACGCTGACCGGCTACGAGAATTTCAAATATAACGGCCTGGTCTCCGAATTTCAAAGCCAGCGCGTCAGCCTTATCGACCTGAACGACGAAGCGGCCTTCGAGCCGATGGGGATTATGGATACCAACCTACATCCCATCATGATCCGCATCGCCAGACGCCTGCTCGATCCGGACGCCTTCATCATCGACGCGTGCATTCCGAAAACGCACAACGCCGTGGTGATGACCGGCGCCGTGAAGAACATGGTGGTGGGAGGGACGCTGCGCAGCGGGCATAAAGACCGCAACTGGACGGACAAATCGAAGTTCCACGCCGGCGCGCACCAAATGAACTACAACATGGTTCTGGCGGCTCAGAAAATGTCGCCGTTCTGGGGCGCCGTGGTGTTCGACGGCTACGAGGGCATGGAGGGCAACGGTCCGGTATCCGGCAATCCGGTGCCGCACCGCATTGCCTTTGCCTCCATGGATTACATCGCTGCCGACCGCGTGGCGACGGAGCTGATGGGGATGGACCCCATCTGGGTCGGCTACCTGCAGTACTGCGAACAGTTCGGATTGGGCAATTACGACAGCGCCAAAATCGACGTCCGCGGCGAGACCATCGCAGCGCTCAGGAAGAGCTACCGCCCGCATCCGCAGGTCGAGCAACACCTGCAGTGGATGGCGCCGCTCGCTGGCGATGCGGTTCCGGGGCGCCGGTAGCGCTCGTCCGAGATTGCTCAAGAGGGCCGAAGAAGGCAGGCGGGCCCACGGGGACGGTGGGCGCCCCGGTCCGCCCCACCAATGCGCTATACGAGACGAGACTTGGGAAGAATGGCGCTCGCTGGTCTGCCGGCGGTCAGGGCGCTTGGCGCGGCGAGAATCGACTCGAAGTTCGGCGGCGTGCAGATCGGCGCCATTAGTTATAGCTTTAACAGCATTGCCAGAGCCGATGCGACAGTCGTCATTAAGGCCATGGTCGAGCTGGGGCTCGGTGAGTGCGAACTCACGCTGACCCACTGCGAAGCTCTCGCGGGGATGCCTGCCGCGCAGGCCGGAATCGCCGCGTGGCGTGCGGCGGCCACTCCAGCCACCTGGGCGGCTGTACGCAAGAAGTTCAACGACGCCGGCATCGACGTCGCGCTGCTATCCGGCGAGATGAACGACAGAATGACGGACAAGGACATCGAATACCAGTTCTCGATGGCGCGGGGGGTTGGCGTCAAGGCCCTCAATACCAGCACCACTCTCACCATGGCCAAGCGGATCGCCCCCATCGCCGATAAGCACAAGCTGAGGGTCGGCTATCATGGCCACGACCAGACCAGCGACCCGAACCAGACGGCGACGCTCGAAAGCTACGACACGCTCATGGCGTATGGGAAGTACAACGGCGTCAACCTCGACATCGGCCACTTTACGGCGGCCAACTACGACGCTGTGGCTTTCATCGGGAAGCACCACGAGAAGATCACGAGCTTGCACCTCAAGGACCGCAAGAAGGACCACGGTCCAAACGTCGCGTGGGGGACGGGCGACACGCCGATCCGGGAAGTCCTGCGGTCGATCGAGAAGAACAAGTACCCGATCCCGTGCAACATCGAGTGGGAAATGGCCATTCCGCAAGGTTCCGACATGATCGCCGAGATGAAGAAGTGCAAGGAATTCTGCGCGAAGTGCCTGGCGTAGGAAGGTGCGGGGGTAATTTCTATGAATCGACGAACGTTTTGCTCTCTTCCGCTGGCGGCGGTACCGCTGGCGGCGCAGACGGACGCGCCCGGTGCCGATCCGGGGGCCCCGAAGGCCGCGATGGAACGGTGGAAAGATCTGCGATTCGGCATGTTCATCCATTGGGGCCCCGTGAGCATCGTAGGCACGGAGATCAGTTGGTCGCGCGGCGCCGAGCGGCGCGGAGCTTCGGGCGTTGGCAACGTCCCGGTAGAGGTCTACGACAACCTGTACCGCATGTTCAACCCGGTGAAGTTCGACCCCGACCAGTGGGTGCAACTGGCCAAAGACTCGGGCATGAAATACCTGGTGTTTACGACCAAGCACCACGACGGTTTCTGCGAGTTCGATTCGAAGCTGACCGATTACAAGATCACCAGCGAGAAATCGCCCTACCGGAAGGACATCGTCCGGCTGCTTTCGGATGCGTGCCGCCGCGGCGGCCTGGACTGGGGCGTCTACTATTCGCAGCCGGACTGGCATCACCCGGACTATCGCAACGGCGCGGCGCACGCGAAGTACATCGAGTACCTGCACGGCCAGGTGCGTGAGCTGTTGAGCGGTTACGGCCCGACGAAAATGTGGTTCTTCGACGGGCTGGGTGGAAAAGCGGCGGATTGGGACGCGCCGCGGCTATTGCGCACGATGCGCCAGATGGAACCCGATCTGATTATCAACAACCGCGCCGGCCTGCCGGCCGACAACGATACGCCCGAACAGCGCCTCGGCCTATTTCAGGACAACCGCCCCTGGGAAACCTGCGCCACCGTGGGCCAGCAGTGGGCCTACAACCCGGACGACAAACTGCGCTCCACGGAAGAGTGCCTGCGCGGGCTGGTGTGCTGCGCCACGGGCGACGGCAACCTGTTGTTAAACGTAGGCCCACGGCCGGACGGGCTGATCGAGGAGTCGCACGCCGCCCGCCTGCGCGAGATGGGCGCATTCCTGAAGCAGTACGGCGAGAGCATCTACGGGACCCGCGGGGGCCCGTTCGTTGCGCCCGACGAGAATAAGCGCCCCGCGAACGCTCAGGGCTTCGCGCTGGCGGAAGGCAATTGGTGGGGCGGGAGCACGCACAAGGGCAACGTAATTTACCTGCACATCCTGCGCTGGCCCTCGGACGCCATTAGCCTGCCTGCGATGCCGCGCAGGATCTTGCGCCATAGTCTGCTCGGCGGCGGCGATGCCACGGTGCACCAGAGCGAAAGCGCAATCCGTGTGAGCGTGCCGCCCGGAAAGCGCCACGCCGTGGACACCATCGTGAAACTGGAGCTCGACGGACCGGCGAACACGGTTCCCGTCCTGCGCGGGAGCTGACGCCCGATGACTTCGGATCCACAGCATCTCACGTCGCGTTTCAAGCTGATCGGCTGCGAGGTTCTGTTCCGCGAATTGTGCGATGCTTGCGCGCATGCGCCGCACCAGGTGGATGTGGAGTTTCTTCCCAAGGGATTGCACGACCTGGGCGGCAAGCCCATGGCCGCCAAGCTGCAAGAAGCGGTGGACGGCACGCCGGAGGGCGTATACCAGGCGATTCTGCTGGGCTACGGGCTGTGCGGCAACGGGATTGACGGCCTGATGGCGCGGCGCACGCGCCTGGTGGCCCCGCGCGCGCACGATTGCATCGCGCTGCTGATGGGCAGCCGCGAACGCCATCAGGCGTACTTCGACGCCAACCCCGGCGCTTACTATGAGTCCACCGGCTGGCTGGAACGCGGCAAAAGCCTGCAACAGTTGACGCCCAACACAGTCGGGTTCGACGAGTCACTCGATGCCCTGATGCGCCAGTACGGCGAGGATAACGGGCGCTACCTCTACGAAGAGATGACGCGCTACCGCGCGCAGTACAGCAAACTAACCTACATCGAAACGGGCCTGGAGCCGGACGAGAGGTTCCTCGCCGAAGCGCAGGCAGAAGCGCGGGAGAAGGGTTGGAGCTTCGAGAGACTGCCCGGCGACCTGGCGTGGCTGCGCCGCCTGGTGGCGGGCCAGTGGGCGGAGGATGAGTTCGTGGTCGCGGAGCCCGGCCAGCGAATCGTGGCCAGCTATGACGGCATGGTATTGTCCACTTTATGACCTTACCTTCCCTCGCGTCGCTACGGTCCGCGGCGGAGCTTGTCCACGGCGTCATGCCGCCGACGCCGCAGATCCTGTGGCCGCTGTTGTCGGCCCGCACCGGCGCCGAGACCTGGGTGAAGCACGAGAATCACACTCCGGTCGGGGCGTTCAAGTTACGCGGCGGGCTGGTCTATATGGATTCGCTGCACCGGCGGGAACCCAATGTGACCGCGGTGATCGCCGCGACTCGTGGAAATCACGGCCAGAGCGTTGCATTTGCGGCGAGCCGCCTGGGACTGCGCTCAGTCATCGTGGTTCCGCACGGCAATAGTCGCGAGAAGAACGCCGCCATGCGCGCTCTGGGCGTGGAGCTAATCGAGTACGGCGCGGACTTTCAGGAATCCTACGAATACTCGGTCAAACTCGCGGAGGCCGAGGGGCTGCACCTGGTACGCTCCTTCAACAGCGATTTGGTTGCCGGCGTGGCCAGTTATGCGCTCGAACTGTTTGACGCCGTGGCGGACCTGGACGCTGTGTACGTCCCGGTTGGGCTGGGCTCCGGAATCTGCGGGACGGTAGCCGCGCGCAATGCCTTGGGGCTAAGAACCGAGGTGATTGGCGTAGTGGCCGCCCAGGCCGCCGCTTATGCCAAGTCGTTCGCCGCGGGCCGCCCGATCTCCGTGGATGCCGGGCAGACCATCGCCGACGGAATGGCTTGCCGCGTGCCGGACCCGGCGGCGCTCGAGATCATGCTTGGCTGCGTCAGCCGCATCGTCACCGTGGAGGAAGACGAAATCCGGAGCGCCATGCGCTGTCTGTTCTCCGACACGCATAACGTGGCGGAAGGCGCCGGCGCGGCTGCCTTGGCCGCACTGCTCCAGGAGCGGGATCGGATGAAAGGCCGGCGAGTGGCCGTGATTCTATCCGGCGGCAACGTGGACTCCGCGGAGTTTGCCGCGACGCTCGCGAACAAGTAGGGCGGCGGGTTCGCAAGCAATGCCGCTTGTCGCGATACAATCGGGACGAATACGGAGGTCGAGATGCGGTTGTTTCTTATCGGCGCGCTTTCCGCGGCTGCGCTGTGGGGCCAGGGAGGAGGAGGCGTACAGTTTCGCGATTTGACCCCGCTGGCCGCCACCGTGCAACCCGCCATTGCCTGTGGCGAACTGCGCAGCCTCACCGGCGTCGATCTCTCGGTGATTGGCGCAGCCGTCATTCCGGCCTCGCCGAATGCTCCGGAACATTGCCGGGTGAGCATGATGATCCCGCCCGAGATCGGCGTCGAAGTGAACCTGCCGGCGTCGTGGAATGGCCGGCTCTATATGTTTGGCAACGGCGGTTGGGCGGGAGAGTCGTTTGACGCGGCGGGACGCACCCAGAACCGCTCGCGCGGCTTACAGGCCGGATTCGTGACCGCGGCCACCGATACGGGACATTCGGCTGCGTCCGAACCCGGCGCAAGCTTCGCGCTCAACCGGCAGAAGCTGCTGGATTTCGGGTTCCGGTCGCTCCACGTGACCGCCGAAGCCGCCAAGCTGATGGCGCGCACCTACTACGGGGTGGGGCCTTCGAAATCGTATTACGACGGCTGCTCCCAAGGAGGGCGGGAGGGGCTGATCCTGGCGCAGCGGTTTCCAGACGATTTCGACGGCATCATTGCGGGGGCGCCCGTCCTGAACTTTACCGGGACGCAAACGGCGCGGGCGTACTGGATGCAAGGGCTGGCCGCGAACCCGTTTCCGGCCGAGAAACTGGGGCTGCTCGCAAATCGGGTTTACGACCAGTGCGACGCGAAGGATGGACTGAAGGACGGGTTGATTGACGATCCGCGCCGCTGCGATTTCCAACCCGCGCGGGGCTTGCCGCATTGCGCCGAGGGCGCCGACCGGCCCGACTGCTTCACGGCCAATCAGATTGCGGCGCTCGACCGGATCTATGGCGATGTGATGAGCCAGGGGAAACGCTATTTTCCGGGCTGGCCCGTGGGCGCGGAGGTCGCGGGGCCGAACGGACAGAGCGGCTGGATCGGAGAAGAGATTAACGGAGCGAACGGGCCAGGGGCATGGACCACGTTCGGGGATGGCTTTCTGCGTTTTGTCGCTCCTGGGGCCAAAGCCGCAAACCCAGTAAGCGATCCGACCGAGCTTTTCAACCGCTTCAATATCGACAGAGACCCGCCGCGGATGGAAGAACTGCGGCAGATTTTCGACGCGACGGACACGGACCTTTCCGCATTCCGCAGGCGTGGTGGAAAGCTGCTGATGTACTTCGGTTGGGCCGACCCGCAACTGAATCCGATGATGGGCGTGGAGTACTACGAACAGGTGGTGGAGAAGATGGGCGCATCGACGGGGGATTTCTTCCGCCTGTTCATGGTTCCGGGCATGTTCCATTGCGGAGGCGGCGTGGGGCCGAATATATTCGACGTGGCGACGCCGCTCGTGAAGTGGGTGGAATCGAGCGCGCCTCCGGAGCGGATCGAGGCGAGCCGCGTGGTGGCCGGCAAGGTTGTGCGAACCAGGCCGCTGTGCGACTATCCACTCGTCGCGCGCTACAAGGGCAGCGGCAGCATCGATGAAGCGGCGAATTTCGCTTGCGTGAAGCCCTGACCTGAGCGCGGGAAGCGCGTGGGCACTCGCCGATTCAACGCCGCTGCCGAGCCGCCCGATTACCCACTTCTATGTCGTGCGCCGCGATCGAGCCGCGACATTTCGTTTGGATGGCGAATCACAGCTTGGCGTGCTCAGCCGATAAGGTGTTTGGCGGCGCGAATACCCAGCGGAGAAGGGCACGATGGTCCGCCAGTTCTTCCGGGCATCCGCATGAATCCCCCGGCAAATACGACTTTGAGGCGAGTTCGAAGGAGTACACATGCAAGCAAAGACGTTATCTTTGGCAGTCGCCCTATCCATGGCTCCTGGCCTTCTGCGCGCACAGTTCGAATTCAAGCTTGACGATCGGGACGTGCAAATCCACAGCTTCGCATCGGAAGGCTTCGCGCTGACTAACCAGAACAACTATCTGACGATGAATACCACCTCCGGCGCGTTCTTCACGGATTTCGGGTTCAATGTCACCTCGAACGTTACGGACAAACTGCGCGTGGGCGCACAGGTGTACGATCGCGACATCGGCCACCTGCAGGAGTGGCATCCGGACCTCGATTGGGCCGCCGTGGACTACAGGCTTGCGGACTGGTTCGGCATTCGCGCAGGAAAGGTAAAGACCGCCCTGGGCCTCTACAACCAGACGCAGGACCAGGAATTCGTGCAAACGTGGGCCCTGATGCCCCAGGCGGTTTACCCGCTCGACCTCCGCTCGCGGACTCTTACCCACACCGGGCTCGACATTTACGGCCACGTCGGTCTGCACCGCGCCGGCAGCTTCGGGTATACCGTCTACGCGGGAACGCGCCCGAACGATACGCGCGACGGCCTTTACTACGGCTGGGCCAGCATGGGCTATCCGAACAACGCATTCACGGGCAAGATGGCCGGCGTGGACCTGCGGTGGACTCCACCCGTGACCGGTCTTATGCTGGGGGGCTCGTACGCCCCCATAAACGACAAGTACCACTTCACGGACATGGTCAACGGGCCTGTTCCCGTAGCCGGCACTCTGAACAGCACGACCATGTGGATCGCCTCGGCCTACGGCGAGTATTCGAAAGGCAAGTGGCGCTTCGATGCGGAGTATCGCAGAGACTATTCGAAATACTCCCAGGTGGATCCCGATCCGGGCCAGACGGAGCCGTGGTGGTACAGCGACAAAGGGTGGTTCGCGTCCGCGGTATATCAGCTATCCAGGCAAATAGAAATCGGCGCCTATCATAGCCGATACTATTTCGACGTTCACTCGTTCCCCGACCCAAGCACTCACTACATTCGCGATTCGGTTGTGACCATGCATTGGTCGGTCAATCGCTTCACGAGCGTGAAGGTGGAAGGACATTTCATGGACGGCACCGGCGATCCCTGGGCGTCTCACAGCTTCTATGACGCCGACAATTCCCAAGGCCTGAAGCCGACGACGAACATGCTGGTGCTGCGGGTCGGGTACAGTTTATGAGGCGCGCGGCGAATCGAGGGATGCCAGGAGAATACACAATGAAATGCCTAAAATGTTCTTTCACTCTAGCGGCGGCGGGCTTTCTGATGGTTACCAGCGCTCGCGCCGGCGATGTCAAGGTGGTCGCGAACAACAGCGTGGCCGTGTCTTCCATCTCAGCCGACGACCTGATAGGCGTCTTTCTGATGACAAAATCGTCATTGGGCGGCGGCCACGTGGAGCCGGTGGTGGAGCAGGGCGGTCCGGCGCACGAAGGCTTTCTGAAAGACTACATTCACAAGACCGCTCAGGCGTTGCAGAACTATTATCGTTCGCAACTGCTTGCGGGCAACGCCTCCATGCCGAAGATTCTGGCGTCCGACGCCGAGGTTGTCGAGTACGTCGCGAAAACCAAGGGCGCCATCGGCTACGTCGCGGCCGGCGCCAGCGCCGCGGGGGTCAAGACTCTGGAAGTGAAGTGAGAGGGGACCATGCACCGTTTCAATATCACGACAAAGATCTGGCTAAGCGTGGGCGTTTTCATCCTTGGCTACGTTCTCTCGACGACGCTGACCCAAACGCAAAGCCGGCAAGCCCGTGGGACGTTGAAGGCCACGTCCCAGGCCCTGTTCCCGGCGACCCAGGGGAGCCAGGAAGCAGTGGCGGCATTTGAGCGCATGGTCAAGGCGCTGGCCGACGCCGTCATTGTTCAGGATGCCTCCGGCCTTGAACGGGCCGCCGAGGATGGCGAACAGGCCGTGGCAGGCCTGAACGCGATCGCCGCAATCCCTGGGATCGCCGGCGAGCGTTCCGGCGAAGCCCGGCGACTGGCCTCGGCAGTCGACCAGTTGCTGGCTGACTCGCGAAGTACGTACGGCGCCGTGGTGGCGGGAACAGTGACTTCCACCACGCAGGATCGAATGCGCACTCTGGCTTCCCGCAACAACGATCTTAGGGCCTCGCTTGTGCAGTTGAAGGAGGGGCTTGCATCCGACCTCAAACAACAGTTGAGCGCCCTGGAAGAGGCGTCGGCAAGCCAGAGTTTGTCGGCGCTCATCGTCTTTGGGGTCACGCTCACGGTGGCGGGCGCAATTGTTCACATGACGATTCGACGGTCGATCACTGGCCCGGTGATTCGGGTGATTGGCGGCGTCCAGGATGCCTCCGACGAAGTGGCGCGAGCTTCGGAGGGTATGACGAACTCCGGCAAGGAAGTTGCGAGCAGCGCGCAGGAACAAGCTGCCTGCATTGAGGAGACCTCGGCGTCGCTCGAAGAGATTTCCGCCACCTCCGGTCAGAACGCGGAGCGGGCGGGAGAAGCCGACCGCTTAATGAAAGAGGCGCGGCAAACGGTGGAGCGGGCGACGACCGCGATGAACGACCTCACATCGTCAATGAGCCTGATCTCCAAGTCGAGCCATGAAGTCGCCAAGGTGTTGAAGGACATCGACTCAATCGCATTTCATACGAATATTCTGGCGTTGAACGCGGCTGTGGAAGCGGCTCGGGCGGGAGAAGCGGGCGCCGGCTTCAGCGTGGTGGCGGACCAGGTCCGCTCGCTTTCGCACCGCGCGGCCGAGGCGGCGCGCACAAGCGGCTCGATCATCCAGCAGACCTTGGGCGATGTCTCGAGCGGCGTCGAGTTGGTGGGGCACGCGCGAGCGGCGTTCGAGGAAGTTTCGGCAAAGATCGCGCGGGGCACTCAGGTGGTCAGCGAGATTGCCGTCAGCAGCGTCGAGCAGACGCGCGGGATCGCGCATATCGGCCAGGCCATCACACAGATTGAGTCGCTCACCCGGCGGAATGTCTCGACCGCGCAGCGCACAGCCGATGGAGCATCGGCGATGACTTCCCAGGTAGCGAACACGCGACGATACCTGGATGAACTTGTGGAGGTGGTGGGTTTGAGGCGTGTGTAGAGCCGTCCGTTCATAAACAGCGTCCTGTTAGAATGTCGGGTTGTTAGAATGGCGTGTATGGCGGACAGCGAAGCCAGCGGACAGGCAGCCGAGTCGTTCGAGGCTTGCCTTCACGAGCTTGAGAAGACGGTCGCGGAGCTGGAAGGCGGCGACCTTTCGCTCGAACGGTCGCTCGAGCTTTTCGAGCGCGGCATGTCGCTCAGCGAGGATTGCCGGAAACGTCTGGAAGAGGCGGAAACCCGCGTGGAGATGCTGGTCCGCAAAGACGGCAAGATGGTCGCCGAACCCTTCCGCCCGGAAAAACCCGAGAAATGAACCTGCGCGAATACCTGAGCGGGCAACAGCGCCTGGTGGAAGCGGAACTCGACCGCCTGCTTCCACCGGAGGCGACGCCGCCATCCACCATTCACCGCGCCATGCGTTACAGCCTGTTCGCGGGCGGCAAACGCATACGGCCTATCCTCTGCATGGAAGCTGCGCGTGCGGTCAACAACGCGGCCGATGGCGTGGTTTCCGCCGCGTGCGCGCTGGAGCTGATCCACACGTACTCTCTGATCCACGACGATCTGCCGGCGTTGGATAACGACGATTACCGCCGCGGCAAGCTCACCAACCACAAGGTTTTCGGCGAAGCCATGGCGATTCTGGCGGGCGATGCGCTGCTGACGCTGGCGTTTCAGGTGCTCGCCGAGCTGCCTGTGGCGAGCGACCGGAAGGCGCGGACGGTGGCGCTGGTTGCCGAACTTGCCGCCGCGTCCGGAACGGTGGGCGGAATGATCGGCGGGCAGGTGGCCGATCTCGAAGGCGAAGGCAAGCCGCCCGACGCGCGACTGCTGGAGACCATACACCGCGCCAAGACCGGCGCCCTGCTGCGCGCCAGCCTGCGCCTGGGCGCCATTTACGCCGGCGCGGCCGAGGATCAGTACGCGGCGCTCTCCTGTTACGGCGAACACATCGGCCTGGCATTCCAGATTGTGGACGATCTTTTGGACGTGGAGGAATCCTCCGCGGAGCTGGGCAAGACCGCCGGCAAGGATGCGGCCCAGCATAAGATCACGTTTCCGGCGGTCTACGGCCTGGAGGCTTCGCACCGCATGGCGGCGGAGGAATGCGAGCGGGCGCACCAGGCGCTCGCACCGTTCGGCGAGCGCGCCGCGCGCCTGCACGAGCTGGCGGACCATATTGTCCACCGCAAGTCATGAAGACGCGGCTGGACCGGCTGCTGGTGGAACGCGGCCTCGTCGAGTCGCGCGAGAAGGCCCAGGCGCTGATCATGGCCGGCGAAGTGACGGTGGATAACCAGAAGGCCGCAAAGCCCGGCCAGTCCGTGGACTGCGCGTGCGCCCTGGAGGTCCTGGCGCGGCCGCCATTCGTTGGACGCGGCGGACTCAAGCTGGCCGCGGGGCTGCGGCAGTTCGCCATCGACGCGGCGGGCAAAGTCTGCCTGGATATCGGCGCTTCCACTGGTGGATTCACCGACGCCCTGCTACAAGCCGGCGCCGCACGGGTTCATGCGGTGGACGTGGGGGCCGGCCAGATGGATTGGAAGCTGCGCGCCGATCCGCGCGTGGCGCTCCACGACCGCGTCAACGCCCGGTATCTGGAATTTGCGGAGATCGGCGAACGGGTGGACCTGATGGTGTGCGATGTCAGCTTCATTTCGGTCACGCTGATTCTGCCCGCGGCGGTCCCGCTGCTCCATCCGGATGGGCAAATGGTTATACTGGTCAAACCGCAGTTTGAGGCCGGGAAAGGCCAGGTGGGCAAGGGTGGAATCGTGCGCGATCCCCGGATCCACCAGGCCGTTTGCGAACGCATTGCCACGTGCGTGCGCGAATACGGGTTCCATACCGCCGTGATGGAGAGCCCGATCCTGGGCGGCGAAGGGAATAAGGAGTTCCTTCTGCATGCCCGTCATTAGAACGGTAGGAATCGTTTCGAAGCCCGGCGTGCCGGCGGCCGTGGACATCGTTCCGAGACTGGTGGGATGGCTGCACGACCGGGGCATCGCGGTACGTCTGGACGAACAGACGGCGCTGTACTCCGGCGTGGCCGGCCTGCCGCGCGAAGAGGTCCCCGAAGGCTGCGACATGCTGGTGGTGCTGGGCGGCGACGGGACGCTGCTTTCGGCGGCGCGCGCCATTGGGAGGCGCGAGATTCCGCTGTTCGCGGTGAACCTGGGGGGACTCGGCTTCCTTACCGCCATCACCGTGGACGAGCTGTACGTTGAGCTGCAGCGCGCCTTCAGCGGCGAGCACCGAATCGCCAAGCGCAAGCTGCTGCACGTGGACGTGGTGCGCGGCGGCGAGGTGGTGGCGGCCTACGAATGCCTCAACGACGCGGTGCTTTCGAAAGCCACGATCGCCCGCATCATCGACCTGGACGCTTACGTGGACGATCAGTTCGTGTGCGCGTATAAAGCCGACGGGCTGATTGTCTCGACGCCCACGGGATCGACGGCGTATTCGCTCTCCGCGGGCGGACCGATTATTTTTCCTTCCGTGCCGGCCATCTGCCTCACGCCGATTTGCCCGCACATGCTCACCAACCGCCCTGTGATTGTGCCGGAGACCAGCCTGATCCGCGTGGTTGCGCGCGGGCCCGACGACAGCGTCTACCTGACCATCGACGGCCAGGTGGGCAACCCGATCAAGGAAGGCGACGCCCTGGTGTGCCATAGTTCGCGCGACTCGCTTCTGCTGGTGCGCCCGCCGCGTATGCGGTTCTTCGACGTGCTGCGGGCCAAGCTGAAGTGGGGAGAGCGATGAAGCGGCTCTCGCTCACCGCGTGGATCTTCATCGGAATGGCGGCGGGCGTGGCGCTGGGCATTGTTGCGCCGGGGACCGCGAAGCAACTGGGGCCGGTCTCCGATGTCTTCCTGCGGCTGATCCGGTCGATTGTCGCGCCCTTGATATTCGCCACGCTGGTGGCGGGGATGGCCGGCGGCGGCGATATGAAGCGCATGGGGCGCATCGGCGTCAAGGCCATCGTCTATTTCGAAATCGCAACCACCGCCGCGCTGTTTCTGGGTCTGGCGGCGGTGAACCTGGTTCGTCCCGGCGTGGGCATTCCCATTGCGCGCAACGCGGCTGAGACAGCCGTGGCGCCGGCGCCGGCGGGCTTGTCATCGCTGCTGGAGCATATTTTCCCCACGAGCATTATCGACGCCATGGCGCGCAACGACGCGCTGCAGGTTGTGGTCTTCGCGTTTCTTTTCGGAGCGGCCTGCGCGGCGCTGGGAAGCAAGGCGCAGCCGGTGGTCGCATTCTGCTCCGCGCTGGCCGAGGTGATGTTCCGCTACACGCGCTACGTGATGTTCCTGGCGCCGCTGGGCGTGGGCGCGGCGCTGGCGGTCACGGTGGGGAGCAAGGGGCTGGGCGTGTTGTTCGGACTGGGCAAGCTGGTGGTGACCATGTACGCGTCGCTGGCGATCTTCGCGGTGGCGCTGCTGGCTGCGTCGCTCAGCCTCGCCCGAATCCCTTTCGCGGGCTTTTACCGCGCCGTGCGAGAGCCGTTCCTGATCGCCTTTTCCACCGCATCGAGCGAGGCGGCGTTGCCTTTAGCGCTGGAAAACATGGAGCGATTCGGCGTGCCCAAACACATCGTGGGCTTCGTGATCCCGACGGGCTACAGCTTCAACCTGGTGGGCAGCGCGCTGTATCTTTCGCTGGCATCTGTTTTCGTGGCGCAGGCGGCCGGCGTGAGCCTCTCGTTCGGCCAGCAATTGCTGATGATGCTGACGCTGATGCTCACCAGCAAAGGCGTCGCCGGCGTGCCGCGCGCCGCGCTGGTGATCCTGGCCGGGACGCTGACGACGTTTCATCTGCCCATGGAAGGGGCGGCGGTGTTGCTGGGCGTGGATGCGTTGTTGGATATGGCCAGGACATCGGCGAACGTGCTGGGGAATTGTTTGGCCAGCGCGGTGGTGGCGAGGTGGGAAGGGTATAAGGTGGGGTGAAGGGGGGCGCTATCTCATGCCGGCTTGCCCGAGCATCTCCACAAAGCCCTGCATGGTAGTAAAGTCGGGCATGTCGGCGACCAAGCGCCCTCCACGGTCGTAGACAAGGCTCCGTGGAATGCCGCGGACTCGAAACAGTTCCCTCACCTTGCCGCCAGGATCGAGCAACATGGGTAAGCTGAGTTTCTGCTCCGAGAGGAACGTCTTGACCACCGAGGCTTCTTCATCGGAGATCGCAAGAATGATCAAGCCCTGGCTCTGGAGGCGCTTATTAAGCGCCTCCAGATCGGGCATTTCTGCGCGGCAGGGCGGACACCAAGTGGCCCAGAAGTCGACCAGCACCACCTTGCCTATTAGGCCTTTCAACCTCCATTGCCTCCCCTGCACATCGGTAAGCGTGAAGTCAGATTCGCTGCGATGTTGGTCGTCGGCTTCGAGCTTGGACATCGCAGCCACGTACCGGGGGTCGTCAAGCGAGACTTTCATGTGGTGGTAGCGGGCCAGCTCCGCCAGTTGGCGGTACTCGTCATCGTTCTTGTATTTCGGCGGCGATTTCCGCAGCGCCTCGGCGAGGGTTGTGGTCACTTCCTGCAAAGTGTCGCGCCCGGCTGCTTCGTCGACGCCGGGTGAAACTACGAGGTTAAACGCAAGGTCGGCAGCGTAGAATACTGGTTGCTGCCGGATGCGAGTCGACAGGTCCCTGATCGCGCGGGATAACGCGTCGCCAGACAGGTCCTTCAGCTTGAGCGTTTCTTGGTCGAGCGCTTTGGCCGTTGCCAGGTCGGCAGGCTCCTGAGCCGCAAGCATCGTGGCCGCCAAGATTCCGATTGAGATGTGAGAAACCCTTAGGATTGACATAATAGGACCGGGCTCAGCCAAACAGCCATCCTACTCCGTTGCGCGGCTTCGGATCGCGGCCGTACGGCATGCTCGATCTCCCTGAGTTTCGTCTGTCGCGCCACGCGAAGTTCGTAATGCACCTGGAGCTTGAGCCAGAACTCGGGCGTCGTGCCGAGGTATCGCGCGAGTCGCAAGGCCGTGTCGGCGGTGATCCCGCGCCGGCCGCGCACGATCTCGTTCAAGCGGGCGGAGTCCACAGTCAACAACTTGGCGAGCTGATTTACGCTCATGTTGAGCGGCACAAGCACGTCTTCCCGGAGGATTTCTCCAGGATGGCTCGGCGGCAGAAGTTTCGGCATAGGCCCTCCTGCGGACTTCCTACGAATCGGCGCGCGCACGTTTCCGGCGTACCGAGTGCGTTGGCTTGTCAGGCGCGGCATGCCGGCGGCGGATCGGAAGAGCGACCGCCTGTGCCGTATCCGCCAGGAGGCGCAACGCGCGGTTCACCGATTCCGCGTCGCGAAACACCTCCAGAAGTTCCGGCTCGATCAACACCAGGTTGGTGCCGGCGGCTGCCTGGCGGTAGTACTTGCCCCGAACGCCGCCCTTCAATTGGGAGAGGTCGTACTCTGGGCGTAAGCTGTCATCCGATTTCGTTACCGATACCTTCTTCATATTGTCTGCGCTCTCTCCTGGTCGCCTCTCTTGCGCCGATTATCCGCACCCGGTTTCCCCGGTGGCAGTGCGAAACGAACACGACTCGATGTCCTGCGGTGTTCCCGATTGTGATTTCCCGTTCCTCTTCGGCGGAATGAACCGGGGCGGGAAACGTCAAGGCCAGTGGTCCAGGAAAACCGTTGCGGCATCCTCAAAGGACACGCTGTGCTTGCGAAGATTGGCCCTGGCCTTTGCCGCGTGCCACTCATAGACCACAGGTTCAGTCTACCGCAGCGGGAAAAGTCGGGGTCGCGAAACGCTCGATCTTCGCTACAATCCGTATCTGAACTGATGCGCCGAGCGCGAAGCAAGGACCCTATGCCGCGGTTTGTCGTTTGCATCGACAATTCCGATTACGAGGCGTCGCTGGAACTGCACAAGATCTACCCGGTTATTCCGGACGCGGACGCGGCCCAGGATGGCGATCTTCGGATTGTGGACGAGAGCGGCGAGGATTATTTGTACTCCGCCGGCCGCTTCGTAGAGGCTAGCCAATAGCCCCTGCCCAAACCAAGTAGAATTGAGTGGGACGCACCGCATATGCTCGTGGACATTGCCAAACCTCCGTCGGCCGAGAACTCGGCGATTCGGCTGCACGCGTCGGATAACGTCGCGGTGGCGCGCGTTCCGATTCCGCCGGGAACCGAATTGCGCGTGGGCGGGGCCGCGGTTTCCACGCGCGACTTGATTCCGGCAGGTCACAAGATCGCCCTGCGCGAGATTCGGGCTGGGGAGATGGTGATGCGCTACGGCCAGGCCATCGGGCGGGCAATGGAAACCATCGCGGCCGGTCGGCACGTGCACACTCACAACCTGGGATTCGAGGAGTTGCAGCTCGAATACGAATTTCCTTCGGTGGAAGCGCCCTTGCCTACGCCACGGCCGGACGCGCCGCAGTTTCTCGGCTATGTTCGCGAGGACGGGCGCGTGGGGACGCGCAACTACATTGCCGTGGCGGCGGCCAGCAATTGCGCGGCCCACACGGTGGAAGCGATCGCGCGTAGTTACGAAGAGGAAACCCTGCCGGAAGGCGTGGACGGCGTGGTGGCGTTCCCGCATGGCGATGGCTGCGGACATGCCGGAGGACCCGATATCGAGTTGTTGCGGCGGACGTTGAGCGGAGTGCTGGCGCACCCCAATGTGTCGGCTGCGGTCATCGTGGGATTGGGCTGCGAGGATAACCAGATCGAGCATTACCTGGGCCATGGCGGCGGCGCGCGCCTGGCCGGCCTCACGCTGCAATCGAGCGGCGGCACGCGCGGAACGCTTGAGGCGGCGCGGCGCGAGATCGCCCGCTTCATTGGGCGCGCGGCCGAGGAAAAGCGCACCGCCACGCCGGCTTCGAAGATCGTGCTCGGCCTGAATTGCGGCGGTTCGGATTCTTTCTCAGGCATTACAGCCAATCCGGCTTTGGGTTATTGCTCGGATCTGCTGGCGGAACTCGGCGGGACGGCGGCACTCGCGGAAACGCCGGAGATTTTTGGCGCGGAACACCTGCTGGTGAGGCGGGCGCGCAACCGCGAGGTGGCCGAGAAACTGCTGGCGTGCATCCGAAAATACAGAGCCTACCTGGGCCGGTTCGAAGGCAGCTTCGACGACAATCCCTCGCCAGGCAACAAAGCCGGCGGGCTGACTAACATCCTCGAAAAATCGTTGGGCGCGGTGGCCAAGGGCGGAACTTCGCCGCTTATCGATGTCTACGATTACGCAGAGCGAGTCACCTCGCCCGGCCTGGTCTTCATGAACACGCCCGGTTACGACCCGGTATCGCTGGCGGGCCTGGCGGCAGGCGGGTGCAACCTGATCGCCTTCACTACGGGACGCGGCAGCGCCATCGGCTTCCCGACGATTCCGGTGATCAAGATCGCGACCAACAGCGACACGTACCGGCGGATGACGGACAACATGGACGTCGATGCAGGCGGCATTGCGGCGGGCGAAGAGAGCATCGAGAGCGTGGGGCGCCGGATTTTCGCGGTTGTGCTGGAGGCGGCATCGGGCCGGCGGACGTGCGCCGAACGGCTGGGACACAAGGAGTTCGTGCCGTGGCGCATCGGGCCGGTGGTGTAGCGCCGTTCTCCATTACAATAGAACCATGTCGCGATCCACGCTTCTTCCGCTGGCCGCCGCGCTCGCGCTGGCGGTGGTTGCTTCGGGCCAGAACACCGCCAAGAAAAACGCGTTCGATAAGGCCTGGATGGAAACCTACGTGCGCCACCTGTGGGTTCTCGACCCGGAGTACGCCGTGGCGATTTCAGACCCAAGACCGTCAGCGGATCTTCCGGGCTTCAAGGAAATCACGGTGAAGGTGTCGCAGGGCTCGGCCAGCCAGGAGATTACGCTGATCGTTTCGAGCGATGGCTCGAAGATTGTCGAAGGCAACGTTTACGATGCTACCGGCAACCCATACAAGCCGAACCTGGACAAGCTGAAGACCCAGTTTCAGCCGAACCTGGGAACGCCGGGAGCGACGGTGGTGCTGGTGGAGTTCAGCGACATGGAGTGCCCGCATTGCGCCGAAGAGGCCAAGACCATCCGCCAGAACCTGATCCAGACCTACCCGAAGCAGGTGCGGCTCTACTTTAGGGATTTCCCGCTCACCTCGATTCATCCGTGGGCCAAGGCCGCGGCCATGGACGGGCGTTGCGTATTCCAGAACAACGCCAGTTCGTTTTGGGATTACCACGATTGGATTTTCGCGCAGCAGGACGCCATCACGCCCGAGAATTTGCGCGACAAGGTGATGGGATGGGCCAAGGGGCAGAAGGATATCGACGCGCTGCAGCTTGGCCGGTGCATCGACGATAAAGCCACCGAGAAGGAAGTCGACGACAGCGCGGCGGAGGCGGTCGCGCTGCACGTGACAGCCACCCCGACGCTGTTTATCAACGGGCGAAAGGTGGAGGGGGGAACCGACTGGCCCACCCTGAAACGCGTGATCGACAACGAGATTAAGTATCAGGAGACGGCCAAGGACGCGGGCGAAGATTGCGGCTGCGAAACCAAACTCAGCGTGCCGGGACTTCCCGCCAACGCGTCGCCGGTCCGAAAGTAGGATCGGGCGTGCCCGACCCCTACGCCGGCGCGGCCAACCCGAGCTTGGCCCACCACGGACGCGCGGTCAATATCGCCTGGTTCACGGATTCGATGTTCCTGACGCCTTCATCCTCCAGCCATGCCTCAAGCGCCTTCGCGCCTTGCTTGGCATAGATTGGCATTCCTTCTTTCCACGTGGCGCGTCCGCAAAGGACGCCGGAATAGCCGGCGCCGGATTCCCCTGCCATCTTGAGCGATTCGGTGAACTCCGCGTTGCTCACGCCGGCGCTCAGATAGATAAACGGCTTGGACGCCCCGGCGGCGCTCTCGCGGAAGTGGTCCAGCGCTTCGGCGCGTGTGTAGGCCTTGCGCCCTTTGTAAACGCCGCTGCCTTCCACATACTCGGCGTTCACCGGAATCTCCACTTTGAGCACGTCCACTTTGTACTGCGGCTTGGAGAATTCCTCCATGCTCTTGAGCACCATGTGGGGCTTGGCGCGCGCGTACTCCAGGCCCTTCTCGTCGCCGCCCTGCGGGTCGTAGCCCACGAATTCGAGGAAGAAGGGGATATCGTAAGTCTCGCATTCCGCGCCGATGCGCTCAATGAAGGCGTGCTTCACGTCGTTGATGGCGGAATCTTCCAGAAACGTGTAATAGATGAGGATCTTGACGGCGTCCGCGCCCCAATCCACGATGCGTTTCACGGAGACGTGGGGCAGGAGATCGGGCAGACGGCCGGGCTGAGTGTTGTCGTAGCCGCTCAACTCATAGGCCAGCAGCAGGCCGGCATTGGAGCTGCGCGCCTTGGCGGCCGGCAGTCCGAATTCGGGGTCGAGCAGGATGGCGCTGGCGTGCGGCGTCAGCACCTTGGAGACCACGGTTTTGAACTCGCTCATCATGGCGGGAGCGATGTCTTTCGCGCTTACGCCGCGCGCGGAGGCCAGCGACTTTTGCAGGCTGCCCCGCTGATCCATGGCGGCGGCCGCGATCACGCCGCGGTCGTTGGAGAGCGCTTTCATGCGCTTCAGTTTCCCCTCGGAAATAGTCATGTAGTGCATTATCTCACCAGCGCCGGGCTGGCACAAAAGACATTTTTGGGCCACAGATGAACGCAGATGAACACAGATAAGAAACGACTAAGGCTAGACTAAGGCAAGAAGATGGGCTTCTTGTTATCCGTATTCATCTGTGGCCATCTGTGGCCATTCTCTTTTTTCCTCTTGACTTCCCTATGTAGAAAAGATATATATGTAGGCATGAAGGAGATGTCTTACATCGCCGCGACGGTACTCCACGCCATCCGGTCGGACCGGCGGCACGGCTTTCAGATCATGGAGGCGGCTGGGCTTGCGAGCGGCACCGTTTACCCCGCGTTGCGCAGGCTTGAAAAGGCCGGCCTGATCCGCTCACGCTGGGAACGCGAAACGGTTGCGCACTCCGAACAGCGGCCCGCGCGGCGCTACTACCAGTTGACGCGTGAAGGAGAGGCGGCGCTGGCCACGGCGGAGGAGCGTTTCCGGTTTCCTGAGTTATCGGCCGTGGGCCGGTCCGTTGCATCCTGAGAGATGAGAGATGTCCGTGCGGATGCCATTCGAGTCGCGATTGATGCTGGCCGCCGCTTCCAGGCTGGTCCCGCATGAGATCCGCGCGGACTGGCGGCGCGAGTGGGAAGCGGAGGTCTGGTGGTGGATAAACAGCCAGCCGAACGCGCACTCCCCGGGGGCGCGGATGCGTTTGCTGGCTCACTGCCGGGGCTCCTTCGCGGATGCGCGCTGCCTGCGGAGCGAAGAGCAGAGTGCGCCGGGCCGCGTTTCCGCCTGGCTCCGAACCCCCGGCGCTTGCATGGCCGCGCTCGGTCTGTCGCTGGCGCTCGTGGTCGCGGCCAGCGGCGGCCTGCGCCATACGCGCGAAGCGTTCGGCGCCGTCCCATTCCCCGGCGGCGACCGCCTGGCCATTCTTTCGCAGACCGGGCCATTCATGGGATGGCGCGCCGGCATACCCACGGCGAGGGTCGATTACTGGAACGCACGATCCAAGGATCTCGACGGCATCGCCATCTTCATCTCAAGTCGCGGGAATGTGGCCATGAACGGATGGAGTGCGAGCGCCCACACGGCGAGCGTGGGACCCAGATTCTTTTCCGTGCTAGGCGTGCGCGCGGCCATGGGGCGCGTCTTTACGCAGGAAGACGCCGGGCGGTGCGCCGATTGCGCGGTGGTCTCCTACGACCTCTGGCAACGCTCGGCGGGCCGCGCCATTTCGTTCAATGGCCGTTCGCTGCGCGTCATCGGAGCGCTCCCGCGCGGGTTCCGCTTTCCTGATTTTGAACCGGCGCTGTGGACCCTGGCGGACCCGCAATCGAGCGTGCTTGCCGTCGCCATCTGCAGACTGAAGGCTGACGTGACGCCGGAGGCCGCGCAAGCCGAGCTTCGCGCGCTGATCGCGCGGGCTGGCGGCGGCATCAAGGGCACAAGCGGCGCGTGGGTGACTGTGACGCCGCTTGGAACTCTGGCGGCCGGTCCCATCAAAACGCTGATTCCGGCATGGCTCGGCCTGGTACTGGCCGCGGCGCTGTTCGCGCTGGCAGGCCGCCGCCAGGGCTTTCGATACCGCGTCTTCTGGGCCGCGAAAGCCGCCCTGTCGCTTACCGTCCTTTTGTTTGCAGGCATCGAATTCAGCGGGCTTCTCCTGGGAGCGAAGCCGGGCGATGCGCTTCTCGGCGCGGGCGCATTTTCGCTATGGCTGACGTTGGCGGCGCCTGGTTTCGCGCTCTGGTGGAGCTGGGCCGATCAACGCACGCGATGCCGGATTTGCCTGGCGCGCCTCGCCATGCCGGCGCCCATGGGATACGGCGCGCGCATGTTGTTTGAGACCAGCGGAACGGAGTTGCTCTGTCCCAAGGGACACGGGAGGCTGATGGTTTCCGAGGGCGCCGCGCCGCATTCCGAGTGGGCCCCGCTCGATGCCACGTGGCAGGAATTGTTTGCCGGCGCACCGCCGGCAAAGACCGGCGGCGGTACGAACACATGAGGGAGGTGCGGCTTGCGGCGCGATCGCTACGCCGCAGCCCGGGCTACACCGTGACGGCGCTGGCAGCGCTAGCCCTGGCCACCGGCGCCAATTCCGCCGTGTTCAGCCTGGTCTACTCGGTAATCCTGCGGCCGCTGCCGTTCCCCGCGCCGTCGCGCCTGGTTTCCATCACGCAGTTCTACCCCGCGTTCAAACAATCGGCGGTCATCGGCGCAACGTTTCTGGACTGGCGGGACGGGCTTCGTTCGGGCACGCGGCTGGCCGCTTACAGCATGGCCGATTACACCGTCGCCGGCGCCGATTCCGCCGAGCGTGTGACCGCCGCGCTGGTCTCGGAGGAATATTTCGACGTCCTCGGCGCGAAGCTGCTGGCGGGCCGCGCCTTCACGGCTGAGGAAGACAAGCCGGGCGCCGATGCGGTCGCGATGGTCGGCGAGAGTTACTGGCGCAGCCGCTTGAGCGGCGACCGCGATTTGACCCGCCACCGCATCGAGATGGATGGACGCTGGTACCAGGTTGTGGGCGTGCTGTCCGCCGCCGCGCAGTTTCCGCCGAGCGCGCGCATCTGGATTCCGCTGGCTCTCGACCCGGTGCGCGAGCGCGGGAGCGGCCCATGGCAACTCGTGCGGGTAATTGGCCGTCTCGGGCCCGGCGAAACCGAAGCGCGCCTGGCCGCGGCGCTGGGAGCGATTTCCGGGCATTCCGCCAACGGCTTTAGCGCGGGCAGCCGCGTGACCATCGAACCCTTGCGAGCCTGGCTCACCGGCAAGACGCGCCAGATCTGGCTGGTGCTGCTTGGCGCCGTATCGCTGGTGGTGTTGATTGCGTGCGCCAATGTGGCGGGTCTGGCGCTTGCGCGCGGGACCGTGCGCCGGCGCGAAATGGCCATCCGCCTGGCTCTTGGAGCGACCGGCGCGCGCCTTACCCGGCAGCGATTGACGGAGAGCTTCCTGCTGGCCGCGACCGGCTCCGCCCTGGGACTGCTGCTGGGCGCCGCGCTGCTCAGAGCCCTGGTTCCGCTTGTCCCGGATGCCATGCTGGCCGGAAGACCCGTCGAAATGGATGGCGCCGTCTTCCTCTTCACGGCGGCGGTGGCGGCGCTCGCCGCGTTGTTATTCGGCGCGGCGCCGGCGCGCGAATCCGCCCGCGTACACCTATCCGAATCCCTGCAGGGCAGCGTCCGCGCTACGGCGGGCGGCGCGGGCATCGCGATGCGGGACGCGCTGGTGGTGGCCGAAGTCGCACTGAGTCTGGCCGTACTGGCGACCGCCGGCCTGATGGCTCGCAGTTTCGCGGCGCTTTCCGCGGTGGATCCCGGTTTCCGCGCGGACCACGCCCTCAGTTTCTCTCTGAACCTGCCGCGCGCCGCTTACGCCAGCGCCGACGCACGCCGCCAGTTTTACGACCGCTCCCTCACCGCGCTGGCGGCGCCGCCCGGCGTGCGCTCGGCGGGGCTGGTATCGGCGCTGCCGTTCAGCGGGAGCGGCTTCGCATGGACCACGGTCAGCGCGGAAGGCGAACCGCCGTGGGACGCCACCGAGGGCGCTCGCCACCGCGTCCAGGCCCTGTATATCAGCGTCGGTTATCTGGATGCGGCGGGCGCGCAGCTTGCGGAGGGTCGCAATTTCGTTCCCGCCGACGTTGGCGGCCAGTCGGTTCTGGTCGGCGAGAGCCTGGCGCGGCGCTTCTTCGGCAACCGCGGCGCGGTGGGCCGCCGCATCAAGACCGGTTACGTGGAAGGGCCGGACCCGTGGTTGACCATTGTGGGCGTGGTTCGCGATGCGGCATTCACGGCTCTGGACGCCGTCCCAGACCCGGCGCTCTACCGTCCCTACCAGCAGAATGGCAACCTCACCGCCGCCGGCTTCATCCTGCGCACCGCTGGAGACCCCGCCGCGATGGCTTCCGCGGCGCGGCGTGCCATCGCCGGGATTGACCGCGCCGTGGCTGTCTCCGATGTGCAAACCATGGAGCGGCGGCTCGGCGCCTCGATGGCTTCCGCGCGCCTGCGATTTCTGGCATCCGCGCTGCTGGCCGCGCTGGCGCTGGCGATTGTGGTGACTGGGCTTTACGGAGTGCTTTCGTACCTGGTGGCGCGGCGCACCGCCGAACTGGGGGTCCGCATGGCGTTGGGCGCCACGCCCGCCGGCATCTTCGCGCTGGTATTGCGCCGGGGGCTGTCGCTGGCGGCCGTGGGAGCGTGCGCCGGGTTAGGCATCTCGCTGGCCGCCGCCCGTCTGCTCAACGGCCTTCTGTTCGCGGTGTCTCCGGCCGATCCCTGGACGCTGGCCGGCGCGGCGCTGCTCATGCTGGCGGTGGCTGCCGCCGCTTCCCTGGCGCCGGCGTTACGAGCGACCCGCGCCGATCCCATCCGTTGCCTGAGATTGGAGTGACTCATGACGAAGATTCGAATGACAACCGGCGCATGCCTCCTTCTTCTAACGGCCTGCCAACTGGCATGGCCTCAAGACAAACCACCCGACCTCTCAGGACGCTGGGTAATGGACGCGTCCAAGAGCAGCTACGGCGCCGTGGCGCTACCGAAATCCTACGTGGAGACGATTGAGAGCAAGGACGCGGCAATCGCCATCTCCACGGACTCCGAGGATCAGCGCGGCGAGCAGAAGTATCTCACGAAACTGACCACCGACGGCCGCGACAATCTGAACACGATTGGCGGCAACGAGTTTCACTCGAAGTCTCACTGGGAGGGCGCAAAGCTAGTCACTACGGTAACTGGCGACCGCGGAATGCAGTTAGTGGAAGTTCGTTCGCTTTCGAGCGACGGGAAGACGCAAACCGTGGAAACCTACATGGGACAGGCCGGCGCCACGCCGCAAATGAAACGCGTGATGGTGAAGAGCCGGTGAGGGGAGGCGGCCCGCTATTTCGGATGTCGTGTGATGTCCTCCAGGATGTAGGCGTCAGCTTGGATCACAAAGTAGAAACGCCAGTCTTTCGTCACGCGCGCTTGCCACCTGTCCTCGCCTTCGTCGTACTTTTTCGCGCGTAGGGAACGGTGGCGGAGGTTCTGAAGCAGAAGCAGCGACTGCTTATCAAAGGCAGTTTGGATACTTTCGGGCGCTTTGGAGTATGCCCGCGCGAAGTGGGAAGTCCAGCGGAGCTTCAGTTGGCCTTACGTTTTGGCCTTGCAGCGGCGAACTTTGCGGCTTCCTTGTGCAGGGCGGCGATGAACTCCCCATGGTCCGAGAAGGCTTTCGACATGCGGCCGGCTTTGATGTCTGCGTCAGCCTTGGCCAAGCTGGCATCGATGATCCGGCGTTGCGCCGGCGTGTACTCGTCGTCCGAGGCAGAAAACCTGGAGCGATCGATCACCAATCTCGGCGTCATCACGATCCTGCCACGCCTGAACGCGAAGTTCACCAAATCGCCCTTGACGAGGCCGGCTTGCCGCCGAACAGCGGTCGGGATGGTGACTTGGCCCTTGTTTTGGATCTTGCCCGTAGCGTTCATAACATGAACTCCTGGAAGTCAGGAATCCTGGCTTCCTGCTCGCAGTGTAGCAGTACTTTGCCCTACAAGGAGCGGCGTAAGAACTTCGCAACCGTCTTGCGAATTCCGCGTTTTGCCCGTATGATTTAATCTATGCCAAAAACCGCGCAAGTCTCCGTCTGGGCCGGGACGCGAAAAGGCGCCTTCGTGTTCCGGTCCCGCAACCGCAGAACCTGGAGCGTCGAAGGTCCGTTCTTCCGGGGGATGGAGGTCCACCACGTGGCGCGGGATCCCCGCGATCCGGCCCGGCATTACGCCGCCGTTAACAACGCGTGGTTCGGCGCGCACATCCATGCGAGCGAGGACGGCGGCAAATCATGGAAGCTCTCCGAGGAAGGTCTGGCCGTGAAGAGCGTGCCGGAAACTTCTCTCATCCGCGTCTGGCACATCGAACCGGGCGCGGCCGACGAACCCGGCGTGGTGTACGCAGGCGGCGACCCGGGCGTATTGTTCCGCAGCCGCGACTGGGGCCGCACGTGGGAGGAAGTGACATCGCTCAACACGCACACGACGCGCTCCCGATGGCGCCCCGGCGCGGGCGGCATGTGCCTGCACTCGATCCAGTGCCTGGGCGGCGGACGGATGATCGTGGCCATCTCCGCGGCCGGGGCATTCCGCACCACCGACGGCGGCGCCACCTGGGAGCCGTTCAACCAGAACGTCCGGACCGATTTCCAGCCGGAAAAGTATCCGGAAGTGGGCCAGTGCGTACACAAGCTGCTGGCGCACCCGCGGAATCCCGACGCGCTCTACCAGCAGAACCATTGCGGCATTTACCGGGCGCGCTTCGGCGGCAAGAAGTGGACCGACAT
>CAYWHA010000037.1:5043-52906 GCA_964457555.1 uncultured Solibacteraceae bacterium | reverse complement strand
CCTGCGTCTGTCCCGCGTTGGCAGGCACGAGGAAGCCGGTCAGATACCACCGCGACGGAGCCTGATCGAGCCGCTCCGCCGTATCTCCGAGGCCTTCCGGTGTGGGACCAACCAGGTCGAGTTGCAAGGCGTTCACGAGTTCCTCGCGCACTTCGGCTGACGTCATTCTGAGCCTCCGGAATCGAACAGCGGCGTCGCTACGTGTTTCGATCTCTTCTTCTTCGTCTTCACTTCCAGCGCTTCCGCTGCCGCGCGTTGTTCGTTGAGGATAAGCAGTCGGGCCAGGACATCGTCCCTGATCTCCTCAGGCCAGCGGAGCCGGTACTTTTGTTTCGGCTTCTTCGCGCCGGAGAAGTCGTCCTCGTCTGTCGGTTCTTCTTCGAACTCAGCCTCGTGCTGCGGGACCGGCTGAATATCTGTCCAGCCGTAAGCGTCGAGAACCGTGCGGTCCATAGCGTGGTGGAAGGCGCGGAGCTTACGGAAATCGCCGGACTGTTCTTCCGGGTCGTGGAAGCGGTTATAAGTCTTGGTGAGGCCTTCGTTCTTGCGGACCATGAGGTCAGCGCGGAAGTCGTAGTAGGCTTGGCCAGCCGCTTCGAGAGCTGGGTTTGTTTCATGGCCGATCGGGAAGGGGAAAGTCTCGAAGCAATCAGCTAGTACGTATCGGAACCGATCCTCAAGAGTCGATCCAAAAAAGCGGGACCAGATCTCGTGTACCGAAGATTGCAAGCAGCAGAAAACCGCCCAGCCCTCCAACGTAAACACGGCCAGAGTATTTGCTTCAAGCACCCCACCCGGAACGCGCACGAGCCCGAGATGCTGGCTAACAAATGAAAGTGCGAGGGAGCTGGCCTTCTTAGCACGCCTAAGACCCGGTCTTCTTTCTGCATATTGCCACCACAGCCTTCGATAATTCTCTCGCTTGTCGCTTGCTCTCTGGGGCTTTACCTTCTCTTCGACAATCGCCAGCAAGGCGGGCCAATCTTCGGCGACTGGCCCCGGATAGTCGTCGGGGACTTCGCCGGTCAATAGCCATGTTCTGCGCAGGTTCTCGTCTGCGGAACACCAGCGGTCTGGGAGGGGGACGCGCCTCAACGGATAATCATCGAAATCAATGACGTAACGGCGATGAGAATGTGTCGGCGATTCATTGACCTCCTCGCCGCCCAAATACGGGAAAACCCGCGTTTGGTTGTGGGGGTCGTCATTGACCAGTCGCCGCATCTCGGCTAGCGGTGAAGCGATGCCGTCTGTGTCTGTATCGTCGAAGGTGAATCCGGGTCCGTAGATCTTAACGCCTTCGAAACTCTTCCCCTGATTATCGGCCAGCTTCGCCGGGTCGTCGTGCCCACCCGCATGGAACAAATAGGCCGTAATCCGCTCCACGTCCCGTCCGCTGAGCCGGTATGGTCCAGGCGTCTCACCTCTGCAAACATGTACCACGCTCACAACGACCGCGGCCTCGCCCGGCCATTTCAGCCGTTTGACGGCCCGATAAATAGTCCCGCCGTTCAGGCAGATCCAGCGAAGCCCGGTTGAGCGCGTATCACCCTGACCAATGGTGTTGGTCGCGATCAGCCCGAAGCATCCGTCACCTCTAAGCAGTGTGAATGAGCGGCGGAAGAAATGGGCCACTAAGTCCGCGTTGCCGTGCGACTCCGCGTGTTCTGCCTTCAACCAGTCCAGATAACTGTCGGCGTTGCCCTCGATCAAGGTGTTCTTTCCCGCGAATGGCGGGTTGCCAACCACTACGTCAAATCCGCGCGTCGGCCTCAGCCCATCATCCAGCACGAACACTTCAGGGAACTCGATATGCCAATGGAATGGCACCACCGGTTTTTCCGAGTTCTTCAATCGCACCCGTTCGCCCTCGATATCCGTCCCAGCCTCCAGATCGCCCTTGTCCACGTATTGCTGAATCTTCTCGATCAGTCGCAACCGTGCCGCTGCTCGCGCCTTGGGCGTTTCGTTGCGGAAGAACACAGCACATGCCGCATCGCCAACCATCCGCGCCAGTTCGAGTTGCTCGTCCGCTGTAGCCAGCTTCTGCTCCAGCAAATCATAGGACGTGCCATCGCGAGCGTCCATGATCTCCGTCCTGTTACGCGCCCCGCGCTCGATCTGCCCGCGTAGCTGCTTTTCCAGAAATAGCAGCGGCTTCTCGTCGGCCCAATCTACACTCGCGATGCGCCGCGGCGTCAGCCCCACCAGTGAGTCCCCATGCTTCAGCGTATGGTTCAGGAACGTGAACGAATGGTCCTTCGCCAGGGTCGCAAGCCACAGCGCTAGCTTCGCCAGGTCCACCGCCATCCGGTTCTTATCCACGCCATACAGGCAGCGCTGCGCGATTAACCTCTGCGCGAGGAGCAGTTCGTCCTCATCCGCCTCGATCACCGGCTTGTCGCCATGCCCCTGCCAGGCTTCCACCAGCTTCTCGCCCAGTTGCCGGCAGGCCTCCACCAGAAATGCGCCCGATCCCATGGCTGGGTCGCAGACCTTCAGCGCGAGAATCTGCTCCGGCCTGGGCGCTGGCCCCAGTTCCTTGAGCACCGGTTCCAGTGCCGCTTCCACGATGGGTTTCGTGAGAGCGCGCGGCGTGTAGTGGCTACCGCTGCGCCGCCGCTCGGGCGAAGGCTGGAACACCATAGCCCCGGCCCTCACCGCAACCGGCGTTGCTTCCAGATGGATCTTAGTTTTCAACGCCGCTTGCACATCGTCCACCGTCACAGCGCTCTTCAGCGCAGCCAAAGCGGTGCCCGTCACTTCCTGGTCGGTATTCTTCTTGAGCCACTTATTCCGCTCGGCGGCCGGAACCCGGAGCAGCGATTCCAGGTTAATCGTCACGGGCGCGCCCTGCTTTTTCTTCGCGCGAATCGCGATACTTGGCCCTTCCGCGACGTGCAACTCGAATCCCATCACGGTCTCATAAACGCTGCCGATCTGCTCCACGTCCAGCGCTCGGTAACTGAGCCGTTCCTCGTCCAGCATCAGCAGGCGTTGCAAGACTTCCAGAATGGTCCCGTCCGGTACGTGTGGCACTTCCCCGTGAATGTCGCGCGCCGCGAGAAACGGATAGCGGGCTGGGTCAAAGAGATAGCCGTGACGCGCTGGAACTCGCATCCTGCCATGGCTGCCTCCGCCGTACACGAGACGAAACAGCGCCAGCAGCCTGGACCACGCCCCGTAACGCCGTGACATCTGCTCGGGATAACGCTGCTTGTCTTCCCGCAGTTGCTCGAAGAGTTTGCTGACGCTATAGTTCTCCGCGTAGATAGAGTCCTGCGACATCAGGCCCCGGTCCTCGGCGTACAGCAGGAAGACCAGGCGCATCAGCACGGTCAGCAGTCCGCCGTAGACTGTGTTCGGATCATGGTTTGGTCCGGGGGCCAGCATTTCCCGCAGTAACTCGCCGTGAACGTAATCGTCCGCTTCCTGGAACCCATGCAGAAGGGCGTAGAGCGCTTCCAGCACTTGCCGCGAGAGTTTGGTCGAGACGTCGTTCTGAAATTCGCGGCTCTTCCGCAGGATGCCGTGCAGCCGCTCATGCGGTCTCCCGTTGTAGAGCCGTTCGGCGCCCAGGAGCATGTGCAGCGCACCGAGCAGGATGCGGCCCTGAACGGTGGCCATCTCCGAAACCTTGAATGTGGCGTGCGCGCTTGATTCGCCTTTCGGTGCGTAAACCAGGCGGATCGCTTCCGGGCCTGCCAGCACTCCCACCGGATGCCCGGTTTCGCGCAGCAGACGTTCCAGCCGCGCATAGGGCGAGGCATTCCAGCCACGCGTGTCGTGTTTCGGCGGCGAATCGAAGTCCGTGCCCCTTGGCACTTCGCTTATAACCAGGAGTACGTTCCCATCGAGGTCCAGAAGTGCAGCCGTGGGCCGCAGGTCCTCGCGGTAGGTTTCGAGGAACGTGTGCAGGTTCTCCGGCGGCGCGCCGTAGAGGTCCATCGGCCATCCCAGCACGCGTTCCGCGAACTGCGAAAACCCCGGCAGTGCGGGGATCGGTTCGTTCTGTCGATCCCGTGGCAGAAGGTCCAGAAACGCCCGATGGATCACCGACGGGTTGCGGTCCACCGCCGCCTGTGCGAGTTCCAGCGCGGGCAACGAGACCAACAGCCCCTCGGGCCGGACGTTGCCGATCCATTCCTGATGCGCGCGCCGAAGGGGATTGTCCGCCATTACGCTCCCACCGGCCACAAGTAAACCAGGCCCACAGGCTCCACCCGCGTGGCCTGTACCTGATAAATCGCCCGGATGCGGTCGGGTTCCTTGGCCAGCTCTTCAGGCAGCCGATTCAGGCGCTCGGTCTGGAACCTGTGCTCGGCCTCCCTCTGGCGGCGATCCTCCTCGGACATGCCTTCGAAGACCAGTTGTGTGTCCGCGCGTTGCTTCGTTTCGATTTGTTTGCGCTGGGTCTCCAGAATCCGGAACATGGCATCTGCTTCCTCGTTCCCACGCCGTTGGAGCGCAGCTCGCGCATTTTCCTCAATCTTCCGCGAACGTTCCTGAAGATGGGGCCAGAGTTGGCTCACATCTTGTGGTGCGGCCTCGCGCAATTGGTTCGACACGATTTCCGGCACCTCCCGGATTTGCGCGTCGATCAAAGACTGGTAGAGCAGGTTGATCGTCGTGGCTTCCGTGTCGCGCTCATAGGGCTTCAGAGGCTCGCGGCGGATCTTCGAATCTGTCCAGCGTGCCGTCACCGCGACGATCTCTTCATGTAGCCGGGCAGCTCCGGGTCCGTAAAGCGCCAGCCTGCCCAGCAGTACTACGCGCGGAACCGAATCGCGGCTCTGCGCCACACAGGTGCGTGAGAGATCGTCATGCACGAACCCCTGCGACAGGAACCGCTGCAGCAGCCGCTGTACCACCGGATGTTCCAGATGCAGTTGAACCACTTCATCCGTCACCTTATTCGGGTCGCGAAACACGACAGGGCGGACGGGCGCCTCGCGCCGCCACTCGAAAATATTCTGATCCTTCTGGCGCTTTGCGCGCAGGGTATCTGTGGTGACGATCCAGCCGGAGCCGGCTTGCCGGTCGAGCGCCGGAATCGAATACCGCGAAGGCTCATCCGCCGGACCGGGTATCTGCCGAAGACCGTCGCAGCCAGCTAACGCCAGAGCGCAATTGAGCGTGGCATGAAAGTGCTCTTCGCTGAACTGCATCTCTCGTTCCGATTTCTGGCGGATGCCTTGCAGCACCTCCAGTTCCTCGCGCAACGCCAGTTCGCGTTTGCGGCCGGATTCCAGTTCTTCTTCAACGGCCTGGCGTTCCTCTGCCGAAGCGTCGAGAGCATTTACCTCAGCCAGTAGTTCCGCCTTCTTGCTGCGGCGGATACCCGACCGCAACAGCAGGTCCAGCTTCGGCTCAATCACCTGGGTCGCGCTGCCCAGTTCCTTTCGAATGTTCTTTGACTTTCGGATAATCGCCTGCAGCACCTGATCTTCAGGCCGCTTCTCATAGAAGAAGTAGTAGCACCAGACGACGGGCGATGGCTGCAGCTTACGGTCGATGCGGCCATTGCGTTGCTCCATGCGACTCGGGTTCCACGGAACGTCGAAATGGAATAAATGGTGGCAGTACGCCTGGAGGTTCAGGCCCTCGCGCGCCGCGTCGGTCGCGATGAGGATGCGCAGCGGGTGTTCCTCAGGTGGCGCGTTGAATGCGTCGCGAAGACTTTCCCGGTCTTGCTTTTTCGTAAAACCTCGATAGATCTTGACACGTTCTTCGTCGGGGTCCGAATCTGCCACAATTCGCTTGATCTGGGTCTGCAAATAGCGCAGCGTATCTTCCCACTCGGTGAAGATGAGCACGCGCCGGTTGGTCCACTTGTCGTCCTCAAAGCAATTTGCCCGAATCCACTTGGCAAGTTCTTTGATCCGCGCATCCGGAAGATGGCGGGAACCCTCCGCAAGTTCCGTCATCCGATCCAGCAGTGCGCGCTCTCTGGCGTACAACAATTCCCCGCGCTGATCGCCCAGCGTGACGCCGGGGTTGCTCCCCATTGCCGCCGTCGAGACCGCTTCAATCCGGAGATCGTCGTCGCGCTCCATTTCCTCAGGATTGAGTTCAGACCGGTCATCATCGGCATCCGGCGCTGAAAGATCAAGCGGTATGGTCCGCGGCGCAGACGGCGCGGCCCATTGCTTTTCAACCGTCTTGCGATGAACCCGCAAAGTGCGTGCGAAGGCTTCAATACTCGAAAGGAGCCTTTGCTGAAGGCCACAGATCAGCAGCCCGGAAGAAGCCTGCACCTTCTTCGATTCGCCGGCCAGCCGCTGATCCCGCACTTCACGGTAATCATCCAGCAGCGCTGCGAGTTGGAGTTCCGGCTGATCTTCCGGCAGATCCTTTATCGTGATCTGCTCCACTTTACGTTCTGGAAATCCGCCTCGGATCTTCCGAAGGTCGTCTTTCAGCCGCCGCACGAGAACTGCCTCCGTCAGTTTTGGGTTCACGGGAACGCCGGGCGTGAAACGCTGGTTGTCCAGCAGGGACAGCAACGCCGAAAAGCTGTTCGAATGGCCGTTGTGGGGCGTGGCCGAAAGAAAAAGCCGGTGCTCGAAACGGGGGGCTAGATCACGGATGGCCTTCGTGATCTTCGTATCGATGGCGTACCTCTGGCCGGAGGCCGGTGCGGCATGGTGCGCTTCGTCGAGGATAAAAAGCGTCCCTGGAAGAAAAGCCCCCAGCCAGTCGCGGAGAGTAGCGGTGTACGAATCGTCGATGAGTAGGCGATGCGAGACCAGCAGCCGGGGGTGGGTAGTCCACGGATTGACGCCAAACCCGCGTTCGCGGCGAACCTTGGCCACGTACTCCCGGTCCAGGATTTCAAACCGAAGGCCAAATCGCCACTCCATCTCCTCCTGCCACTGCTGAAGCATGGACGGCGGGCAGGACACGACGATTTCTCGAACCTTCTTGCGGAGCAGCAGTTCGCGGGCAATGAGTCCGGCCTCTATGGTCTTGCCAAGCCCAACGTCGTCGGCAATAAAGAGGTTAACGCGGGGCAGCCGGAGTGCTTTGCGAAGGGGTTCAAGCTGGTAATCCTCAATGCGGATACCTGCTCGGAAAGGAGCCTGTAACAGGGTCGCATCAGTCGCGGTGACGCAGTTCCAGCGGAGGGTGTTGACGTACGCAGCAAAAAGGGCCGGATCGTCAAACTCACGAGTGCCAAGGCCGTGCCAGCGGTCCGATTCGTAGGCTCGGGCGTCCGGCTCGATATCCCAGAGAACGTCGAGGGTCTGCCCCTGCGCGTCATCCTCCACGCAGGCGAGGCTAACGAGCGTGCTGTCACCGGGTTTGACTGGCGGCCGAACGGCTTCTACCAGATAGAGGCGCTGGCGCACCCGAGCCAGAGACCCGACTTTCGGGATCTCACTAGCGATCACCGCGGTTGTATTTTCGCTCAACTTTCACTCACTATAATCTGATTCGCGTGGCGATGCCGTGATGGGAACTTGCGGGCCGATTCCGCGAGGCTCGTCCGCGCGGGCGTCCTCACGCATTCCGCGAACGTGAGGCCAGAGACTTACCCGACAACCTTTAAGCAGAGCCTTGTGGTTCCGGGGGTCTTGGTCCGAATCCCTCCACCACACCCCGGACGCAGAATTCAGTATCCTGACGGGACAGGGGCAGCGATAATCCAAATGCCACGTGAACTTGATCCTCAGATGGCGGAACGCCTCGTGTTCAGCGCCATTGTCAGCCTGAACCAGCCACGCGGCAACAAGATCCGTTGCACGAGGCGCGCGCTGCGGGAGGCGTTGTTGGCGGTCACGCGAGAGGCGCACGAGATCGGGTTCCTGGCGGGACAGCAAGATGAACATGGAGAGCGTTTGCGACCTGGCAACCCAGGCCGACCAGGCTGGATGGACATTCGCCTCGACAACCCGGAGGATTTGGCTAGGCATCACATCCGAATCACGCCGGTGGTCCTGAAATCGCTGATCGGTGCCGGCTACCACTGCTTGGGCGATCTGCGCTGGGTTTCCAGCCGGGAACTCAGGGGCCTCTACTACATTGGCTACAGAACCGCCGGGGCGCTCTTGGCCATCGTGGATCGATTTGAGAAGGGCGCGGAGGCATCCGCCGAACGCCCCGGACCGCCTCCAGTCGATTCGGCCGCCACTGGCCACTGATCACCTCTCATTGTCATGACGCTAGCGAAACCGCGTCACGGGGCCACCCGCGGCCGGCGCCGGTCGCCGGAAAGTGCCGTGGGTTTTAGCGGAATGCCATTGGCCCTATCCCGCGCTGCATAAAGACGTTTAGACCTACGCCCTCTCGCGCGCTGGTGGCCCGTGTTGCACCGTCTGCGGCCAGGTTGGCCGTATGGGCCACCTGCTGCCACCGACGCAGCATGTCGGCCCTCACCGGCGGAATCAGGACGTGCTCGCCTGACATGGCCCACTCGCTGCCGGCGGCGTCCTACGCTGCCCAGTGGCCGGAGCTTGTTTCCCCCCCTGTGGTCACGCGGCCGCCACGGACCCGGAAAAAGGATTTCAGATCCCCTTGGACTTCATCCCATTCCGTGGCGTCCTGTTCTTGGCGTCGAGTCCTCTAGCGCGCCGCGCCTCGTGGTGAGTCGTGGCGCAAGGCCCGTAAGTATATGAGGGGCCGGTAGCTAATGGGAATCGAGCCAGCTAGACGTCGCGTACCAAAGGCCGCCGGTAAGACAGCCCCCACAACATCGAACCCGCCATGCGGTGCGCACCAAAGGCCGCCCGTAACTTACAGTTTAAGTTACAGTCGGCCGTTTTCGCGGCTGTAGCGAATTCCACTAAGTCTTGTGTTTTCATGGTGCCCGGGGCGGGAATTGAACCCGCACTCCCGTTGCCGGGAAGAGGATTTTAAGTCCTCTGCGTCTGCCGATTTCGCCACCCGGGCGGAGACAGAGTGGGGCAGGCGTTTTCGCCTGCCACTCCCAACTCGCCACTCACCAGTGTACCGGAGATAATGCTAAAGGGCCCCCGGCATGACGCTCCACTTAAAGATCGTGAACGAGGAACTCGCGCGGCTTGGCTATTCCGCGCTTCTGGCGAAAGGACAGGGCCATTTCTATTTCCGCTCCGGGGAAGCCGGCGGCTGGGTCGACAACGCGGTTAAGGTGAGGAAAATCAACAGCCTGACACTCAAACAGTGGATCGCGGAGTTCCGGCGCTTGAAGGACGTCAACGAGCGGATCTTGCGCAAGGCCAAGCCGGCGTAACGCCGCGGCCCATCCGGTTCAGGCCGCCTTGGCGTGAAGCCCGCGGAAATACTCCACCGTTAGCGCCAGCCCTTCCTCAAGCGTCACCTTGGGCTCCCAGCCGAGGAGGGCCCGCGCTTTGGCAATGTCCGGGCAGCGGAGTTTCGGGTCGTCCTCCGGCAGGGGCTGGAAAACCATGGCCGACCGGCTCCCCGTCAGTTCGCGGATGCGCTCGGCAAACGCCAGGATGGTCATCTCGCGGGGGTTCCCGAGGTTCACCGGGTACCGCTCGGCGGAGAACATGAGGCGGTAGAGGCCTTCCACCAGGTCGCTGACATAGCAAAAACTGCGGGTCTGGCGTCCGTCGCCGAAAATCGTCAGCGGCTGGCCGCGCAGGGCCTGGTCCAGCAAGGCTGGGACTACGCGCCCGTCGTCGAGTTTCATGCGCGGGCCGTAGGTATTGAAAATGCGGGCGATGTTGGTTGGCAGCCCGTGCGCGCGGTGGTAGGCCATGGTAAGGGCCTCCGCGAAACGCTTGCTCTCGTCGTAGCAGGAGCGCGGCCCCACCGGGTTCACGTGGCCCCAATAAGTCTCCGTCTGCGGGTGCTCCAAGGGGTCGCCATAGCACTCCGAAGTGGAGGTAAGCAGAAAGCGCGCCCCTTTTTCGAGCGCCAACTCCAGCATGCGGCGGGTACCGAGAGCCCCCACGTCGAGGGTTTCGATGGGGTGCTCCAGGTAGTCCTTGGGACTGGCGGGAGACGCCATGTTCACCACGCAATCCACCGGACCTTCAATGGTGAATGGCCGCGTGATGTCCCTCTGCATCCAGTGGAAACGCGGTTCGTCGGCAAGGTGCGCGAGATTGCGCCGGCTGCCGGTCAGAAGATTATCGAGCGCCTCCACATGGTGGCCCTCCGCCAGCAGGCGGTCGCACATATGCGAGCCGACGAATCCGGCCGCTCCAGACACGACAATACGCAAGAATCCTCCGAACCTCTCTCCATTCTAGCGAAGCCGCCGCCGGCCTCCGCGGGCAGCGGACCTCATTCGTGATTTTAAGCACCGCCGGCGGCCGTTCCGGTTCCACCCGTGCTAGATTCAGTACAGAACATGACCGAGACGTTCTGGCTCGAACCGGCGATTCTGATTGCCCTGATAGCCGGCTCGGTTGGGCTGTTTTGGATGCGGCTGCGCCGGGTTGTCGGCGTGATCCGCCGCGCGCGACCCACGGCTGATTTCTCGCTCTTCCCGCTGGGCCCGCGCGTTCGCCAATTCCTGCGGGAAGTGGCGGCGCAAGGCAAGGTGATTGGCGGGCGGCCGCTGCCGGGACTGGCGCACGCCTTCGTCTTCTGGGGGTTTTGCGCCTTCGCACCCATCACCATCAACCACATAGCCACCGGGTTCGGCCTCCGGTTTCTCAATCCCGACAGCGGCTTTGGCCGTTTCTATTTCGATTTCGTGGCGGTGTGGGCGGTTGCGGTGGCGGTCTCCATCGCCGGGTTGTTCGTGCGCCGGTTTGCGGCCCGGCCCATTTGGCTGGGGACGGTAGCGCCCGAATCTGGCGTGATCGCGGCGCTGATCTTCCTGCTCATGGTCACCTACCTGCTGGGCCTGAGGCTGGCCGGGGCGAGCGTGGCCGGCCGCGCGAATTGGTGGCTGCACACGCTCACGCTGCTGGCTTTCCTTCCGTTGATTCCGCACACCAAGCATCTGCATCTGGCGCTCAGCCCCATCACCGTGTTCCTGCGACGCGCGGGCTTCAGCCGGATTCCGCCGCTTGCCGGTGACGAAGATTTCGGCCTCGATACGGGCAAGGACGTTACGCGCATCGACGCCCTGCAAGCCTACTCGTGCGTCGAGTGCGGGCGCTGCACCGAGCACTGCCCGGCATACGCCACGGGGAAGGTACTGAATCCCAAGGAGATCGTCCTCGGCCTGCGCGCATACCTCAACCGGTTGGGACCGGCCGGCGAAGCGCCGCTGCTCGGCGAGCATATCTCCGGGGAGGCTGCGTTCCAGTGCACCACCTGCGGCTCGTGCGAGTTCGAATGTCCGGTGGGCATACAGCATCTGCCGCTGATTGTCGGCTTGAGGCGCGGCGCCGTCAACACGGGCCGTTGGGAAAATGAACACGGCGCGCGGATGTTCCTTAACCTGGAGCGAAGCGGCAATGCCCTGGGGTTGCCGGCGGGCGAGCGGCAGAAGTTCATCGAGAAGAACGGCCTGCCGTACTTCGACGGCTCCCAGGAATACTGCTTGTGGCTCGGCTGTATGGGCGCGTACGATCCTGGCGGCCGTGAGACTGTGCTGGCGCTGGCCCGTCTGCTACGCGCCGCGGGAACTACTTTCGGCGTGCTGCGCAAGGAGAAGTGCACGGGCGATCCGGCTCGACGCCTGGGCAACGACCTGGCGGTTTCGCAGGTGGCTGAAGGCAACATCGAAACCCTGCGCGCCGCCAAAGTGAACAAAATGGTGTCGATATGCCCACACTGCGTGCGTGCGATCGGCACGGACTGGCGCGAATTCGGCGCCACCTTCGCCATCGAGCATCACAGCGAGTTGCTGGCCCGTTTGCAGCAGCGGTTTGCGGGCGGTGCGGCCCGCCGCGAAACCGTGGTTTTCCACGATCCTTGCTATCTCGGCCGGTATCGCGGCGTGTACGATGCGCCACGCCAGGCCATGGCTGCCTACGCGGATCTGACGGCCCCGTCCCGTACCCGGGAGCGCTCCTTCTGTTGCGGCGCGGGCGGCGGCCAGATGTTCCTGGGCGAGGAGCGCGGCAAGCGAATTAACGTGGAACGCGCGGCGGAGTTGACCGCGACTGGCGCGCAGGCCATCGCCACGGCTTGCCCCTTCTGCAAGTCGATGTTTCGCGACGCCTTGGGCGGCGAGCCTTCGCCGCCGAAACTTCTGGACATCGCCCAGATTATGGCCGCCGCTTTACCGCCCGAGTAAATCGCGCGGCGCCGCTGGCCGGGGATGCTATAATCTTTTCTTGGCGTGGGTTGGAATGCGCCAAGCCTCCGGCGAATCCCGAGCGGGCGCGTAGCTCAATTGGCAGAGCAAGTGACTCTTAATCACTAGGTTGTAGGTTCGATTCCTACCGCGCTCACCATTAAATAAAGGACTTACAGGTTAGACTACCCGCAGGACTTTCCTTACTTTGCGCCTCACCGAAGGTTCTTCTGCATCTCCATCACAAAGGGATGCCCCGCAAAGTAGTCCCCGTAGGCCCGCGCGGCTGTGACCAGACCTTGGCGGGCGGCTTCCGCGGCGTCCTCCCGTCTTCCCGAGGCGCGCAACAACTCCATCAGGCGAACGTAAATCTCGACACTGAGATCCGGCTGCGCGCTCATCTCCTTTTCCTGGATTTCGAGCGCCGCCCGCAAGTGCTGTTCGGCCGACGTTCTCGATCCGAACCGGGCTTCCACAATCCCGCCGAACAAGCGATGGCGGATGCGGTCCACTGGCGCGACGGCGGTGTACGACAGGCGTTGCTCGACATCCCGCAATCGGGCCAGCGATCCGCGGTTGCCGGCCAGAGCCTCATACGCCGCCAGTTGCAACGCCCGTTCGTCGGGCTCCATGAACCAGGCTCGCTTGCGGGTGACCAGGTCCAGGGCCTCCGACATCAGCCGGACCGCCTCCGTGTAATGGCCGCGCACATCTTCTTCGAACGCGCGGGCGTAGAGTACTGGAACGAGTTCAATCAGCGGTTCGCCCTTTCCCCGCAACGCAGGCTCCGCGCCGCGAAGTACGCGGTCGCCGCCGTCCAGATCGCCTTGGCGAAGACGAAGCATCCCCACCCGGCTATCGTTGATGGCCTGATATGCCGGCGCGTTTGGGCGTGGGTATCGCCGGGCTTCCTCGTACATCGCTTCGGCGTCCGCCAGGGGCTCGCCGGCATTCACCGCCATGAAGGCGGTGTCGTGCAATGCGCCGCCGAGTACGCTGTGGTCAGCCGCGCGGTAGAGGGTCACGGCTTGACGGCATGCGGCCAGGGCGTCGGCGTAGCGCCCCTCAAACGAGCGGGCATCGCACAGGTTCGCATAGAGGTTCGCCGCAATCTTGGGGGCCCCGCCGGGAATCCGCGGGAGCAACTGAAGCCCCAGCAGCAATTGCGCCTCGCCTTTCTCCGGTTCGCCGAGCACGGCATAGGTAAATCCCAGCGTAGAGCGCAGATCGGCTTGCGCCTCCGTGTCGCCGCCGAGCGCCTGGCCCACCCGCGCGGCGGCATTATCCAGAATGTCGCTGAACTGAATCGCATCGTGCTTGACGCGCAGCGGGCTGTACCAGTACGGGCTGGCGGAAAGGAATGTGTCCTTGGCGAATTGGCTGACCCGCTCGGCGCGCGCGGCCTGCGCTCGCGCCTGTGCGGTTTGATAAACGGAAACCACGGTCAAGCCGGCCAGCGCTGCCGCCGACAGGCCCGTCGCCGATACCGCGAGCCAGTGGCGGGCCGCGAACCTGCGGGCCGTATACCAGGCCGTGTGCGGCCGGGCCCGAACGGGGCGGCCCTGGCAGAACCGTTCCAGATCCTCTCTCGCCTCGCGCACGGATCCATACCGGTGAGCCGGCTCGCTCTCGGTCATTTTCAGCAGAATCTTGGATAAATCTCCCCGCAGCCGCCTGCGCAGACGTTCCAGGCTAACGGACCTCTCCGCCGCCGCGGCTGCGGACACGGCCTGCGCCGGCGCGCCGGCTTCCCGTCCGTGCAGGATGCGATCCACGGAATCCGCCGTCGATTTCGGGTCGCCGAACGGCCATGCGCCGGTCAGGGTTTCGTACAGGATCACACCCAGCGAGAACACGTCGCTCAGCGTGTCCACCCGCTCGCCGCGGAGTTGCTCCGGACTCGCGTAACGCGGCGTCAGCGATGCGGACTGAGTGATTCTTCCCTGTGGATCGGCCGCCAGTCTGGCGGTGCCAAAATCGAGCAGTTTGGGTACGCCGTCCGCGGTCACCAGTATGTTGGCGGGTTTCAGATCGCCGTGGATAATCAGGTTTCTGTGCGCAAACTCCACGGCTTCGCACACCTGAAGGAAGAGCCGTATGCGCGCTTCGACGGGCAGTATCCTCTCGGCGCAGTATCGATTCCAAAGCTGGCCCTCGATGTATTCCATCACCAGGTAAGGGCCGCCGCCGTCCGTCACGCCGCCATCGAGGAGGCGGGCGATATTGGGGTGCGCCAGCGCTGCCAGCAATTGCCGCTCGTTGCGAAAGCCGCGCACGAATTCCTCGCCCGCAAGGTGAGGGGCCATCACTTTGAGCGCGACGGTCTGGTCGAACTGCCCGTCGGCGCGGCGCGCCAGATATACCGCGCCCATGCCGCCGCTGCCCAGCAGCCGCTCCGTCAGATAGGGACCGAAGCGCTGCCCGGCCTCCGGCGGCTCGTCTGCGAAGCCATCTCCGGCGGCGGCGTCCTGCCCGTCAGCCGGCGTTTGCGCGCTGAGCGCGCAGTGCCTACGGTCCGCTGCCAGAAGCGACCGGACTTCTTCGCGGACCGCTGGAGCGAACCCGGCTTGCGAAGCGAGCCATGCCTCGCGCTCGGGTTCGGGTTGTTGCAGCGCGGAATGAAACAACTCTTCCACGCGCAGCCAGCGTGAATCCATTTCCGTGCCCTTCGGCCGGCCGGGCTTCGTCAGGCCTGGCAGCGTCACGATTCCGGCCGGAGCTCGCGGCAAAGCCAGGCGCAAGCCAATCTCATATCGCGGTCTACGGTTGCCTTGGACAGGTTGAGTATTCCCGCGGTTTCTCCGGCGGTGCAGCCAAGGTAGACGCGCAATTCCAGAATCTTCGCCTTTCGGGAATCGATTTCCTCCAGCCGCGACAATGCGCGGTCCAGATCGAAGGCGTCTTCTTCCCGGTCCCCGAGCCATCGGATGTCGGTCGTAACGGGGAACAACCGCCCGATCCGGCGCTCCTCTCGCATTCGCGCCCTGGCATGGTCGGTGAGGATCCAGCGCATCGCCCGCGCGCAAAAACTGTAGAAATGTTCCCGGTCTTTCCAGTCCGACAGCTTCGCTCCGGCAAGACGCACATAGAGTTCCCCTACCAGCGCTGTCGGCTGAAGCGTATTATCCGGCCGCTCACGGGACATGCATCCGCGGGCCATCAGCCGCAACCGCTCGTAGGCGACGGACAGCAATTCGCGAAACGCTTCATCGCGTCCGTCGCTCCACTGGCGCAACAGGCGCGTGATGTCGCTATCGACGGCCAGCGCAGGATTCATACTTCGCGTTTCTTGGCCTTCGCTTCTATCGATATTATACAGTTTTCAAGGATCTGTTTATCTCGATATCGGTACTGCCTCCCTGGCCGGGATCAGTCCGCCAGTGTCCAACTCGTGATCCCCGCGCTGCTGCCGTCGGAGTAGGTAATGGTCCCCGTGCCGGACTGGTCCACCGACCCGGTGGCCAGCGTTGCGCCGGTGCTCAATTGGACGATCGTCAGGCTCACTCTGCGGCTGACATTGCTGATCACCGAGATTTGGATTTGCTCGTCGTGCTCCGCATCGGTCAGCGTCCAGGCGGTCGGCGTTGGCGGAAAGAGCGCAAAGGCAGCGGCCCCGCCACTGGTAGTGGTAGAGGCGTACGTCGTGGCGCCTGGAAGGGCGAACGTAGTCGGCGATGGGTTGGTCAGCGTGAGCGAACCGATAGGCCCGTTGAAGATGGAGCCGCTGCCGGCAAAGGTCAGGCCGCTATCGGACCCGTCCGGCGTCAGGGTGATGTTTGTGATCCCGCCAACAGCCAGATTCAGGGCGGGGAAATCCTGCGCGACGGCCCCCACGCACGGTAAATTCGTGGCGCTGAAGTTAATATCGCAGGCGAGCCCTAACTGCACCGGTACCGACGATGTCGCCAGTTTGAACAGGCCGAGACCGTACACCTGGATGTCGTTGTCCGACTCGCCGAGCGTAGTGTTGAGGGTCATGGTTCCGAGACTGGTTTCGTTGAGACGGTAATAATTGGCCGTCTCCGTCATGACGCCGCTCCCGCTCCCGGTTTCCGTCGCAGCCGTTATTTCGGTGGCTATGTAGGGTTGTGTGCAGTTGGCGTCGTAATACACGGTCACCGGGTACAGTGCATTCCCTTGCAGAGTGACGGTCGGGGTTGAACCCGAGGCCAAGCTGCCGCCTCCGCTAAGTGACTGACAGGCTGCGCCCTGGGTACCGCTTGTGAAGAGAACATCGACTTGGCTCTGGAGCACATTCGACGCCAGGCCAATCGACAGCCCCGTCTGCGCCAGCGCCCGTTGATCCACCGCGTTGACCGCCGCCGCAACCGTCATCACCGGAATGCTCGTGTAGATTCCGGCCGCCGTGGCGCGGATGCCCAACGCGCCGATCTCGCCGCCGGTAGGCGTATCGAACTCCACCGTGCCGCGAATGTTCGCAGCGGCCGGGAACCAGGTAGTCAGCATCTGCGAAGTGTGCCCGTTGCCCAGTAGGCTGATTGTGGTTGTCCCCAACACGGCTCCGGTATCGTCCCGCAGCGTCGCCGGCACGGCGGCCGCCTGAGCGGAACTGTTCGCCAGCGCAATGCCCGTCGCCAGCGTTCCGGTGTTGTCGAAAGGCAGGGTGTAGGATTTGGAACTGCCCACTTCCAGCGGCGCTACCGCTTCGTACCCGCCCCTCTGGAAGATCGCGAAGCCGTTGACGTTGCCATCCGTCGTTAACAGCGCCTCGCCTTCCAACGGGGCGCCGGACGCCAAACCCTGCGTGACGAACACCAGCGACGCGCCCGTGGCCAGCGTCTGGCTAACGGACGATTCCGTAACCGTCGCCCCGGTTTGCGGAAAGCTAAGCGGCAGCGAAAGCGGGTTGCCGTTGTCGTCGAAGAACTTCACCGTGGCATTGGCCGCCGTGGCGCCCGTGTTCACCAGCGTAAACAGCGTCTGCCAGCCGTTGCCCGACGCCACTTGCGCCATGGTCCCGCCGGCGGTCCCGACGTTGGCGAGCACCGGAAGCGTGGTGATCGCGGCCCCGTTGGCGCGCAGTCCCAGCACGCTGATTTGCCCATTGGCCGGCGTGTCGAATTCCACCGTGCCGCGACGATTCGCCGTCACCGGGAAACCGTACGTCGGATCCGTCAACATGAAGGAATTGTGGCCTTGCGCCGCCAGACTGACCGTACCCGTGCCAATTTCCACCCCGGTATCGTCGCGGATGACGACGCCGATGCTCACAGCGCCGGTTCCCAGATTCGCCACGGCCAAACCCGTGCTCAGCGTGCCCGTGTTATCGAAGGCCAGCACGTAGGATGCGGCGTTGCGCGTCTCGATGGGCACCACGGCCTGCTCGCCGTTGAGCGTGTAATCGAAGATCGCGAAGGCCCCGATGTTGCCGTTCGTGAGCAGTTGCGACCACCCCTGCGCGGCCGTTTGGCTGGCCGGTCCGGTGGTATCGAGCACCAGCGTGGCCCCGGGGTTAATCGTCTGGTCGAAGGTCGACATGGTGACCGATCCCGCCGAAGGCTGCTGCGGGAGGGTGAAGGGCAATGGCTGGGGGCTCCCGCCGTTGGAGTAGAAATTCAAGCGCGCCTCGCCCGCGGACGTACCCAAATTCACCAGCGTCAGTGAAGTGTCCCAACCGCCGGCGGACACAATCTGCGACATGGAACCTGTTGGGGTAAGAGTCTCGCTAGCGACGGCAGGGGCGGCCGCCTGGGCCTGGCGCCCGAACTTCGCTTGAAGACTATCCCGTAGCGTACGGAAGTTGTCGGTTTGTGCTGGCGCGGAGACGCACAGGAGCGTAATCAGGGACAACGGCGCGGCCAGTGCGTGAGCCAACCTCTTCATACCGGCTGAATGGCGCATGGTAGAAATTCCTCCCAAGTGTCGCGCGCTTGGCCGGCCTACCTGCGCCGATGGCGCGCCTCTAAGCCCAACGATTATGTGGAGGGGCCTCGTGGCCCCGCGGGCCGCCAAAATACAAGAAAACCCTTGCAGATTCAGCGTGGGGCGGGATGGTATCTTGCGCGACGGTTGTCAATAGCCGCGCGGGCCGATTGCCAATCGGCCCGCAGGTTGCCTTCCGGCCAACCTGCCCCACCTCGGGGCTTTCCACTGTGCCATGCCGGCGTCCGTGTCGGCATTTCCGCGAAGGACGTCGGCTAGAACGCCGGCATGGCACGGCGGGGGATCCTTCAAAGTCCCGCTAGCATCCTTGTCGACCATTTCACCGTATTTGCTTCTGTCCTACGGCTACAGTTTCGTTTCCTTCAAACGCTCTGAGAGCTTCTCGCTGAACGGGTCCCCCAGAGTCCCGGTGTTCTTTTCATGGGTATTGTTCATGAAGCCTTGCCGGATCGTGTCCGTGGTGTCCAAGACCTTCTTCCCGTCCTTGTCGGTCAGCCAGAAGTGAATCTTCGCGTTTTCACGTCCTGCGATACTGCCCATGGCAAGCGCCATCCGTTCTACCGTGTTGCCTTTGTGCCACTCCAGGACTTCACCGTCGAGAACATACTGAGGAGCCGTCTCTGAGGGAGCGTCGGCAACTGCGCCGAATTGCTCCGCATTCTTGTTCTTGAGCATCGCGATCGCGCGGACCTGCAGCTCTTTCATATCGTAGGGAAACTTCACGTGCGAATCGACCGTGAAGGGGTGAACCACGAGCGCCGGTTTCTCCTGCGCACGCAGCGTCACTAGCCCCAAGGCAGCCAGGAAAATAACAGGTATCATCCGTTTGAACAAACTTCTACCTCCGGTCCGGGCCCTTCTCAAACGGCCGGACCGGTCGCGTAAGGCCCATTCAAATACCGTGCGCGACCTTCACCAATGTAGCGGCGCCCGACGCCAAAATGACTCATGCCGATTCGAAATTCGCCACACCCCCAGGCGCCGACGCGCAGTTTCGGCCCCGAGGCGGGACTTCGGTGACATCCCAGCCAATGCCTTCGGGCCGAGTTTTCCCCCCAGCGCGGTGCAAATGCCGGTCAGCTTTCCGGCATCGAGCGTCACCACCTCGCCGCAGGTGTCTCCCGTCCCGGCGCAGGTCGTCAAGATAGCCAACCCGCAAAACTTCGTGGCCACGGGCGACGTGACGTGGCTGCTCTTCGACGGCGGCATGAGGAAGGGATATCGCGAGCAGGCGCAGGGCGCGGTGGAAGCGGCCCAGGCGGAAGCGCGCCGGACCGGCCTGGAGATCACCGATAGCGTAGTGCGCATGTGTTGGGGCGCGTTGCTGGCGCGGGAGTTGCGGCAGCTCGGCGACGACACGCTGGCGCGGTTGCCGGCGGCGCTGGCGGCCGGGGACATCGGTCCGCCGGTGCGTGTGGCGCTATCCGAGAACCTGGTGGCGACGGACGTAAACCTGAACGACGCCCGCGTGGCTACCCGGTTCTGGATCGACCGCGTTCGCCTGGAGGTGATCCGGTCGCAGTGCCTGGCGGCCGGCATGAACGACTTCGTGGCTAAGCCTGTGAGCCTGGAAACCGTCCGCCACGCGCTCGAGCGATGGAGTCCGCCCGTCCCCGTTCCGTCCGGCGCACTTCACGCCCCGGTCGCTCCGTAGCCGCAGCCCCAGTTCCGCGAGCGGCAATCAACTTGACGGCATAGGTTGCGGCGGTCACTCGCCCAAACAAAGGAAAGAGGAGCCAGGCGGTTCTGATACCATGGAGAAAACTCGACGGCGGACGCCGGTCCGCCCGGCCGCACAACCTCGGGTGATCGAACGCCGTGTCTTCCGAACTCTCGCTTTACATCGCGAAATACGGCTATCTGGCTATCTTTGTACTCGTTCTCCTGCAGGAATTGGGCGTGCCTAATCCGGTCACGAACGAGTTTGTCCTGCTGTTCTCAGGCTATCTGGCGTTTGCGGGAGTTCTGAATTTCTGGCTGGTGTTCGTGACGGCGGTTTCGGCGGATTGCATCGGTACGACCATACTGTACGCCGTGTTCTACGCGTTCGGAGAATACATCATGAAGCGCCGGCCGCGATGGTTCCCAATCTCGCCGGCGCATATTCGCAGGATTGCGGATAAGATCTCCAAACGACCGCATTGGGGCATCTGCGCTGGCAGGCTCATCCCCTTTCTCCGCGGGTACGCCTCGGTTGCGGCCGGCATCCTGCCAATCCCGCCGAAGATTTTCCTGCCCGCCGTGATTGTCTCGGCAATCGTGTGGAGCGGCGGCTACGTCCTCGCCGGCAAGCTTCTGGGGCGGTATTGGGAACAGGTCGCGGTCAGAATCGGCCGCGTGGAAAGCGTAGCGCTGTTCGGGATGCTCGTCGTCATCGCGGCGCTCATCGGCCGCGCGGTCGTTCGCAAGAACTCGGTTGGTGGGGGAGCTGCTTGAACTCGGCTCCGCGCCATAGAGGCAAGCGCCCAGAGAGTAAGCCTCGGGGCGCTCAGCGAACGGCGCGCACTCCTGGCGCGACTCCCATCTCCTCCAGAACCCGCTTCATCGCCTCGATCAGCGCCTCGATGTCCTGCGGGAACAGCCGGCCGATGGTCCCGATGCGAAAGCACGGCTCTTCCGTCAGCTTGCCGGGATAGATGATAAAACCCGCGTCACTCAGCCGCCCATAGAATTCCTCGAAGCGGAACTTCGGGTGCTCCGGATAGCGGAAGGCGGTAATGATGTGGCTTAGGTCCTTCGGCGCAAGGTAGGTCTCAAAGCCCATTTCCGCGGCGCCGCGCATCAACGCCGCGTGATTCGCGCGGTAGCGCGCCGCGCGGCCGGCCACGCCGCCCTCCGCCTCCAGTTCGAGCAAGGCCTGCCGGAATGCCAGCAAGGTGTGCGTCGGCGGCGTGAAGCGGAACTGGCCGTCGGCTTCGAAACCGGCCCACTGCGCGTACAGATCGAGGCTCAGCGTACGCGCGCGGCCTTTGGCTTGGAATAGCTGACCGCGCCGCGCCAGCACAAAGCCGAAGCCGGGGACGCCCTCGATGCACTTGTTCGCCGAGGAAATCAGGAAATCGATGCGCGCTTCGGCGAGATTCAGCGGAATTGCGCCGAAACTGCTCATCGCGTCGACGATGTACGCCGCGCCCGCGCTTTCCACCACCGCGCCGATGGCTTCGACCGGATTGACAATGCCTGTAGTGGTCTCGCAGTGGATCACGGCAACGTGCGTGATGCCGCCCGACGCCGCCAGTCGCTCCGCAACGGCTTCCGCGGAGATCGCGCGGTTTTCGGGGACGTCCAGGGTCCCGGTTTCGATTCCATGAACGCGCGCCATGTTTGCGATGCGGCGTCCATACGCTCCATTGATCGGTACCAGCAGCTTGCCATCGGGCGGAATGGCGGAAGAAATCACCGATTCGATGGAAAAGGTGCCGCTGCCTTGCATGAGGACGCATTCATATTCGCCGGCGCCCGCTGGCGAGGCCGCCCCGCCGAGCGCCAGCAGCCGCTCGCGGATCTCGCCGACCGTTTGCAAAAAATCGCGGTCGCGCGATCCCGCGTCTCGCAACATCGCGGCCTTCACCGTTGCGCTGGTGGTGAGCGGCCCAGGGGTAAACAGCAGCTTATTGGTCGTCATGACTGAGGTTCTCCTCTTCGTCGCCGTCACCGTAATCGATGCCGGGCATTAGATGGTGGATTGCCGCCTGCGCATTCGCCGGAGCCTGCCACACGTTCTTCCCGCCCATGTATGTGGCGTCCACGACAATGTCTTTGATGTGATCCGGCGGGACCTTGCGCGGGTCCTTGCGGAGCACAACGAAATCGGCCAGTTTGCCGGACACGATCGATCCCTTGCTCTGCTCCTCGAACGTGGCGTAGGCGCCGTCGAGCGTCCAGACCTTGATGGCCTCTTCCACGCTGACGCGCTGATTCACGCCGTAGCCCACGCCGTTTTCACCTTTGCGCGTGACCATGTCCTGAATGCGCAGCAGCGGGTCGGCCGCGGAAACTGTGGAATCGGAATGCCCGGCCACATGAATCCCCATGTCGATTGCAGTGCGGTAAGGATGAATCATGGCCAGGCGCTTTTCGCCGTAAGACGCCAGCTTGTCGCCATGTTCCCACATATAAGAATGGAACACCAGGATCACGCCGGCCTTCTTAGCGCGATCCAGCAACGACTGGTTCATGACGCTGGCGTGTTCGATTCGGTGCCGCGCGTCGGGGCGCGGGTTCTTGGCCTGCGCGCGCTCGATGGCGGTGAGCACCATGTCGATTTCGCGGTCGCCATTCGAATGCGTGGCAATCTGGAAGCCCGCGTCGTGCATGGCTTGAAATGCTTTATCGAGGTCCTCCTGCGAGCGCGCGGGTGGGATTCCGAAGTAGCCCGGCTGATCCGAATACGGCTCGGAGAGCCAGCAGGTGCGGCCGCTTAGCGAGTTGCCGTGGAAGACTTTGATGGAGGTTGCGCGCAGCCGGTCGTCGCCGAAGCCGCTCTTGAGTCCGATGGCCTGCAGGGCGGGGAAGTTGGTCTCCGAATACATGAAGCCCATCCGAACCGGGCCGCCGGCGTCGCGCACTGCTTCATATAAGCGGAACGATTGCGGGCTGCCGCCGGCGATTCCGGCGCTGGTGATGCCGCGCTCGGCATAGATGCGGAAGCATTTCAGATAGCCTTCCACCTCAGCTTCCCAGGGAACGCGCGGTTCTTCACCGGAGTTGTCGCCGCGCCGCAAGAGCCGGGTAGCGGACTCGCGAATCACCCCGTTGGGCGTGCCGTCGGCGTCGCGATCGAAAGAGCCGCCGGGGGGATCTTTGGTGTCCTTTGTGATTCCCGAGGCGTTCAGAATATAGCTGTTCACCACCGTGATGTGGCCCGACGAGTGGCTGATGCTGATGGGGTGCGTGGTCGAAGCCTTATCGAGGTCGTAGCGCGTTGGGTGGCGGCCGAGCTTGGTGTCCTGATAGCGCGTGCCGCGGACCATCTGTCCAGGAGGCGTCTTGTCGGCCTTGGCCTTCAAAGCCGCGATCAATTCGTCCATGTTGTGGACTTTTTCCGGCCCGAGCCATGGCGTGTAATAAGGCGAATCTTCGTCGTAAGCGCCGGTGGGATGCAGGTGTACGTCGTTAAAGCCGGGCGTGACGGTCATGCCCTTCAAGTCGACAATCCTGGTCGCAGGCGTGGCAAGCCGGCGGATCTCGGCGGTGCTTCCGACCGCCGAGAATCGTCCGTTCGTCACCGCGAAGGCCTCGGCGTGGGGCTTCGAGGGATCGACGGTGATGACCGTGCCATTGATGTAGATGGCGTCCGCGCCAAACGCGGCGGACGCCAGAAGAAGGAACGAAGCGATGCGTTGCATGGGTGCTCCTTGTCCAGTCGGCATGGGATCAGAAGGACAACCGCAGGCTGAACTGCACCTGCCGCGGCGTATTGGCCTGGCTCAGGATGATCTTCCCGAACGTCGAAGAAGTAACGCTGGTGGTCGGCCCGGAGAAGATCACGGTATTCAACGCGTTGAACAATTCCGCGCGGAACGTCAGATGCACGCTCTCGCGGATATAAGTGCTCTTTTCGAGCGAGGTATCGACATCGTACGAGGTCGGATTGTTCACGTCCGGCAGATACCGGCTGACGTTGCCGAAAGCAAATTGCGGAGTCTGCGTGAATGCGGCCGTATTGAAATATGAGCAGCTATCGCAGATCTGCGGTCCGCCTGGGAGCGCCGCCGGGACCCCGGTCGCATCGGGCCGCATTCCCGTGCCGCCGCCCAGCGAGCTGGAATTGTTCGGGGAGGACACGGCCACGGGACGTCCCGCATCGAGCGTGTAGAATGCGCCGAGCGCCCACCCGCCGAACACTTTGGCGGGCACGCCGTCGTTGAACATCGCCTTGCCCGGCCCGAACGGCAGCTCATAGCGTACGGCTAAGCGCATCGCGTAGGGCTGGTTCTGATCGGATAGGGAGCGGTCGCAGGAGAAGCAATAGTCGTCTTGAAATCCGTTGCGCGTGCCGGCCACGCTGGTCATCTCGCCGACGTTATCGATGGCTTTGCTGCGCGTGTACCCGAGCAGCAGCGAGAGACCCTGCGAGAGCCGCTTCTCTACCGTTAATTGTCCGGATTGGTACGACGAGTGTCCCGCGCCCACGTTGATCGCCTTGAAATTGAGATACTGCGGGAACGGTCGCAGTAACTGGTTGTATTGCACGGTTGGCAGGCTCAGAGTGGAACTCGGATCGGTGATGATGCCGTAGAACGGGTTGGAAACCACGCTGATGAGCTTCGATCCCAGCGCAAGATCGGCATCCGGAATCTGGTTCAATTGAATCGGCGTCATCAGGTGTACGCCCGCGTTGCCCACATAGGCCGCTGTGACCACCAGATTGAAGGGCAACTGCCGCTGCACGTCGAACGACCAGTTCGCCTGGTAAGGAATGTCCTGAGTGCGCAGCGGTCCCGCCACGTTTTGCCCCAGGCCGATGGCCAAGCCCGCGGCGTTCCCATAAGGCAACGGCAGACCCGACGGGAACGGGTTGCTCAGGTTGGCCAGCGGCGTTACGTTGTTGGCTTGCGCGTCAATCGATGTGGATTCGCGCGTGGTTCCGAGCGCGTTCGGGTACTGCTCCCAGGCCGCCAGCGGGTGGTGAAAGATTCCAAAGCCGGTATGGATTACCGTCTTCGAATCCAGCGCGTACGCCAAACCCACGCGCGGATCGGGGTGCATGCCGCGCGGCATCTGCAGCATGTTGCTGGTTCCGTTCAGGCCCGGTATTCCCACTCCTCCCACGAGCTTGGGCAACCCCGGAACGGCGCCAACCGGCGAGGGCGAGGTGAGGTCGAGATAGTTCAATTGGTTCTGCGCCTCCACATCGCCGCTCTCATAACCCATGCGGAGGCCGTAGGTCAAGGTCAGCCTGCGGGTGGCGCGCCAGGCGTCCTGAGCGTAAAAGCCCGCGTAGTAATGGCGGGAACTGGTAAGCGGGGCGTAACCGCTCTGGACCTGGGCGTCTCCCAGCAGCAGGTCGGCGACGCCGCTGCCGGAATCCGAAACGGCGGCGTTGGGATTCGGCCCGCCCGTGAAGTTTTGCGTGGCGTTGATATAGAGTTGCTGCGGGTCCCAAAGTTGCACCGGATACAAGCGCAGATCGTATCCAAACTTGAAGGTGTGGGTTTTCTTGATCCACGTAAGATCGCCCGCGTATTGCCAAACCGACGATGCGTTGAACTCGATGGGGTAGTTATTTCCCAGGGCGCTCTCGCGCGTCATGGAAAGCTGCGGCGTGATCAGGCCGGTGATGCCTGGCGCGACGCCGGCCGGAAAGCCCAGCCCGCTCGCCGTGATGGTAGTAGGATCGGTCCGGTTCGATTCGCTGTGCGCCCATGAGAAGTGATGGTCGAAGACCAGCGTGGGCGAAAGCGACCAGGTGTGGTGACCCATCACGTTGAATCCAGGAATCCGGTCGTTGGAGTTCACCGCCGCGAGTTCGTTGCCATAGTAATTGTTCTGGATGATGTTATTGGAAAAGTAGTCTACGTGCGCGTAAATAAGCTGGCGGTCGGAGATGCGTTGATCCAGGCGCAGATCGATGCTGTTATTGTTGTTCGTGCCGGGCGCGTTCGAGAAATAGTTGTTTGTTTCGCTCTTGCCCACTCCAGGCTGGTTGGGCATTGGATAGTACGAGAGTAGATTCGTGGCGATCGGGTTCAGGACGCCAGGAATCACGTTACCCGGAAACGGAGTGCGGATGTACCTGGTCGTGCCCGCGGGCGCCGTCGGGTCGAGCTGCGTGGTGCTCGGGTCGTAGATCACGATCGGCTTCCCGTTGGAATCCGTGGTCTGGGAGAAGTTCCCGGCTCGCTCCAGCGCGGTAGGCATGGTTCCGGTGAACGATCCAGCCGCGGAATCCCGCAGACCCTCGTAAGACACGAAGAAGAAGGTCTTGTCGTGCCCGTTGTAAATCTTCGGGATGCGAAGGGGCCCGCCGAACGTGCCCCCGAACTGGTTGCGCCGGAACTCCGCGATGGGCTGGCCCGCCTTATCCGCGTTGAATCCATCGGCGTCCAGGTCGCTGTTGCGCAGGAAATCGTAGGTCGAACCATGAAAAACATTGCTGCCGGACCGCAGCGCGTAAGTTACCGTTCCGTCGCTGGTGCGCCCGAACTCCGGAGCATAGGCGCTGGTGTACACGCGATACTCCTGGACCGCGTCGACGCCCGGAATTCCCGCGGCTTGATTGTAATAGGCGGTTGTGTCAGTCGCGCCGTCCACCGCGATATCCGTGGTGGCTCCCTTAGCGCCGTTGATGCGAAAGGTGTTGGTGCGGCTCTCGCTGGTGACGTCCTGTCCCGAGAGTCCGTCGTCCCCCTTGGTCACGGCGGGGCTCATATTGATCAACTGCAATGGATTGCGCACTTGCAAAGGAATGCTGTTGACAAAGTTGGGGTCAATCACCACGCTGCGGTCGGGCCGGTCCGTGGTGAGTTCCGGCGCAGTGTCGGAGACCGTCACGCTTTCGTGTACCGCGGCCGGCGCCAACTTGAGCGTGATCACCTTCGATTCGCCCACTTCAAGGGTGAGATCCGTGACGCGCGTGACGGCAAAGCCGTCCGCGGACGCGCTGAGCTCGTAGCGCCCCGGCGGCACCGGCGGCAGTTGAAAACTCCCCTCCACCGTGCTGCTGGTGCGGAATTGGCCGTCCGTATCCAGGTTGTTGAGAGTAACCTCCGACCCCAGCACGGCGGCTTGGGACGAATCGACCACCTGCCCGCTGACCCGGGCGCTTTGTGCGTTCACGCTCAACGCCCCTGCAAGACACACTACGGCTATGGCAATAATCCTACGCATAAGTTCCTCCGTTGCTGTACTTAGGAATTACGGTTTCTCGCCGGCATCGATCCGGCGCTCAATATCGGCTAGTATCTCCGTGCAATCGGCCAGCGAAGGGGCGGTAAAGTGCGCGCCCGCATCCATGAGCCGCCTGGCCGCGTTTTGCTGTCGCGTGGCCCGCTCTTCCGGCGGCAGCGCTTCCCAATCGTCGCGCGCGAGGCCGATTTCATTGCCGGTCGCGGTTAGAGCGATAGTCCACATACCCGCGTTCAATCCTTCGGCGATATCCGACGGCGTATCGCCGATCTTCACGCAACGCCACAGCGGGAACACGCCGAGGAGAATGGCGTTGCGGTAACACATGAAAGGTTTCGGGCGTCCTCCGCCCACTTCATCGGGAGTGACGCTGGCGTCGGGCGCGTATCCCAGCTTCGCAGCCACAGGGAGTACCACGTCGAGTAACGCGCGCGTGTAACCCGTGGTCGAACCGATACGCAGCCCACCCGCTTTCCATGCATCCACCGTCTCGCAAACGCCTGGGATGGGCGCGCTGTATTCCGCGAGAATCTCCGATTGCTTGGGCAGGAAATCCCCGAAAATCCGCTCGACGTCGCGCTCGGAAGGCGGCTGGCCGTAGTAGCCGGTCCAGTCGGCGCGCACACGCTCACCCGCGCAGATGAAGCGGATCTGATCTTTCTTCAGCACGCCCATTTGCGCGCGGGCTTCGGCCGCGCTGATGGGTACGCCCGTTGCCTCGAAGGCCAGTTGCAACGCGGCCACTGGCGCGAGGCTGCCGAAATCGACCGTAGTCCCAGCCCAGTCCAAAATCACTGCCTTGATGCCAACGAAATTCATGATGCGTTCTCTTCCAGTCCTTTATTCCAGCGCAGCGTCAACAAGCCGCCCGCCGCCACGGCGCACAGTAGAAAAAATGTGAAAAGCTGGTCCCAGCCGAAGCGGCTCACAATCACCGCAACCACATACGCCGAGATGAGTTGCCCAAGCGAGCCGACGCCGTTGACGATTCCCGCCGCCCGCGCGGCGTGGCGCGAGCTGACCGCGTCGACGCTGGCCGGCCCCGACATCAGCAAATCCGGCCCGTAAACCAGAATGCCCAGCAGGGAAATGCTGCACCCCATCGCCACCGGGCCGAGCCGGGCGAACACCGGGTGCATCAACAGCGCGGCCGCCAGCCCGAAGAGCATGGTGGCGCCCACCGGATAGCGCCTTCCGTTCAGCAAACGGTCGGAAACGTAGCCCGCGATCAGCGCTCCCGAGAAGCCCACCAATTCAAATAGAGAGGATGTGTACCCGGCGCGCGATTCGCTGTATTGCATGCGCTGCACCAGGTAGAGCGGAAGCCAGAACAGCAGGGAGTAGCGCGTGATCTTCAGAAAGAAATACATGCCGGCGAGAATCCAGACTTCCGGTGTGCGCGCGGCGACGAACCAATCCCCGCTGTCCGGCGCTTCACGGTCGCCGGGTTCTTCCAGGTCGGGAAGCGACGCGTCCGCCGGCGTATCGCGCGTGCGCATCGCGAACCACACTGCCCCGGCGGCCAGGACAATCGCGGGAAACAGAAAGCCGCGGCGCCATCCCATCGCCGGGAGAGCGTAGGTCTGGGTGGCGGCGAAGGTGGCAAAAACCGTGGCGAGGAATCCGCCCAACACGTAGCTGGTACCCCACCACGCCATCACGGTTCCGCGTTCCTTGCGTGCGAACCATCCGCGCAGAACCTTGAGGCATGCCGACCAGCCGCAGCCTTGGCCCAACCCGTTGCCGATCTGCAACAGCAGGATCGCATGATAGCCCGTCGTAAACGCCATCGCAGCCGTGCAGGCGGCCGAAAGGAGCCCGCCGGCGCTGCCCACCGTTCGCCCCCCAAAGCGGTCGCCCAGCGCTCCCGCGATGAATTGGCCAACAGCATAGGCCAGACTGAAAACGAAGATGGCGTGCGCGAGGTCGAAATTGCTGTAGTGACTGGTGCGCGCCATCATCGGCATGACGACGCTGAAATTCTTCCGGCAGAAGTAATAGCAGGCGTACAGCGCCCATGCCGCGATGAAAATGCGGAACCGCCAATGCGACCAGCGGCCGCGCACGGCGCGTTCGCCTTCGGTCGTCGCAATCTCCAAAACGATTGTGGTGGATTCCATGCGGGTGAAGTTGAAAGTTACCGCGTTAAGCCGCCTGGGGGTAGGTTCTGAACGGTTAAGTTCTCCGCCAATCGCCCGCCGCATCAAGCACTTGCAAAAAGCGCTACGGCGCCGCCGTAACGCGGTTGAAACAGGACATTCACGTGTTATTTTCTGGCGGCCCGAGCTAAATCGCGTTACTCTCCGGGTGAGGCGAAGGCTCAATCCATGAAATCGGTCCTATCCGCCGTCGCCAAGCCGCGGTCATTGCGACCTGGTGTGCAGCAGGCCATCGCGGCCGGTGAAGACGAACTTGCGGCGGCGGCGGAATTCGAGCTGGTTTCGATCCTGGGCCGCCCGTCGTTCCGCGGCAGTTCGCGTAGCGCGGCGTTTCTGCGCTTCGTCGTGGAAGAGACTCTCGCCGGGAGGCAGGATCTGCTCAAGGAGCGGACTCTTGGAGTTGCGCTGCTCGGCAAAGCGCCGGCATACGATACAGGCGCGGATTCCGGCGTGCGCGTCCGCGCGAACGACGTCCGCAGGCGCCTCGCGTCGCACTATGAGTCGGCGGAGCCGAAAGCCGGAATCCGCATCGAGCTTCCGCCGGGCGCTTATACGCCCAGGTTCGTTCCAGTCGCGCCGCGGCCTGCGCCGGCCGCTCCGAGCGTCTCCGGCCCGCCCCCGATGCGCTTCTGGCAGTTGGCCGCGCCGAGCCTGTTGGCGATATTTCTTGCGTTGGTCGCCGTCAGGGGCGATGTGGAATCGAACGATTCGTTCTCGCGGTTTTGGAATCCGGCGTTGGCGGGACGCACCGGGATCGCCATCGTCGTGGATACCGACGGACCCTCTTCGATTTCCCCCGCAATGGCGGACGCCGCAATGCCGCTCGAATCGCTGGCGACCGTTTTTCAGGTGCCCGTGCACATCGTCGCGGTAGACCGGCAGCTCCCGGACCCGGGTTCCTACGTAATCCGAATGTCGGTGCGGCAAGAGCCTTCCGAACAGGTCCTGCTGCGACTAAATGGAGCGTCGGTGGCTCGCACGCGGGATGGTGGAACGTTGTGGCTGTGGGCTGACACCGCTGAGAAGCTGAGGTCCGCCGCGCAGACGCTGGCTTCGCGCTCGGGATTTCCGGAGTTCGAGTAAACGTCTTCGCCGCGATTCCTGGGGCCTTGACCTCAATACTCTACATATGTTGATATACCTGTATGGCTCGAAAGCCCAACAGCTCTCCGCAGACACGCGAATTGCTTGTCGTCATGCTTCGAAAGCCGCGCGCTTGGCACTACGGCTATGAGCTCTCCAAGGACACAAACTTATCCTCGGGAACCCTTTATCCACTGCTCATGCGGCTCAGCGATCGAGGTTTGTTGGAATCTCACTGGCAGGAACCGGAACGCCCGGGCAAGCCGCCCCGCCATGCCTACAGGCTGACTTCGGAGGGACTGGCCTTCGCACGCGCGATAGCGGGGCTGGCAAAGCCGGCCGTCGTTCGAAACACGGTTGTCGGAGTGACAACATGATCAAACGCCGGTCCTTGTTACGCCGCATGGCGCTCGCTTTGATGGAGCACGCGGCTTGGGTGTTCCCCGCGACGCGTGGGCCCTGGGCAAGAGCGATGCGGAACGAACTCCCCCAGATCGAGAACGACCTGGAAGCCCTGGCGTGGTCTGGCGGCTGCCTCTTCGCCAGCTACGCTGAGAGAAGCCGGGCGATTGCCCTCATTCTTACAGGAGCGGTTTTTGAGCAGGTTCAACGGTGGAAGAAAATCGGATTGGTGGCTCTGCTTGCTTCGGCCGCCCTGGTCCCGGCCTTTTGGTGGGGTGGCCGCAGGCTGTTCATCACGCCGGGCACTCACCAGGTATTTCAAGAGGACGCCTCGTTCGCCGGAGGGCTGGCGGGGCTTCTGGTATTCTTGGCAGGGGCGGTCGTGGGAGTGCCCGCCGTGTTGTTTGCGCTCAACGATCGCAAGTTCCGCCAAGCCGCGCGAACGGGCTGGGTTTGCGCCGGCATTTTAATTCCGTACACGATCGCGCTGGTGACCGTCGCGCTCCTCACTCCCAGGACCATCGTAAGCATCGGCGATACTTATTGCTGGGACTCCTGGTGTCTCGGCATTCAGCAAGTGAACGCCGCGCGGCAGGGAGAGAATATCCTCTACACGGCCGAAGTCCGCATCCTCAGCGACCACAATAAAGCCAGTCGCGTGCCCACGGAACTGGCGAAGAGTTTTTTTGACGTGCTCGACGAACGGGGGCGAACCTTTCCTCTGCTTCAGAGTGCGTCCTTCGTTGACGCCGGCGTCACGTTGAATCGCGGCGAATCGGTGCAGTCGTCGCTGACCTTCCTTGCGCCGGCGAACGCGCGCCAACTCTATTTGCTCGGCCACGACGGTGGCCCGCCCTGGGTGTACCTGGCGATTGGCAGCGATCTCGCCCCGTTCCACCGTCGCGCGCTCCTCCGGATTCAGTGATCGATTTCCAGCGCCTACCGCCCGCCGGCCAGCCGCCGGTAGCCCGGATCTTCTCTCAACGCCGCCAGGGCAGGCTCATTTTGGATTTCGTTCCATGGCTCGCCGAGACGCAGCGAAGCGGCCAGCGCCCTGAGCGCATCCGCGCGCCGCTTGCACAGTTCGTATGTCAGGGTGGCGCGCCATTGCACGCTCCTGTCGGCCGGCCCGCGTTTCAAAGCCTCTTCGGCCTTCGGCAGCGCTTTCGCGGCGTCGCCCAGCCGTGCCCAGTAGAGGGCCAGAGCGCTGAGCAGTTCGGGATCCTTGGGGTTCACCGCCAGGCGATCCCGGACAAGCCCGATCGCGCGCTCGTATGCGGTCTTCGCCTCGTCCTTTAGACCAAGGCACGCCTTCACGTCCGCCAGGTTAGCCCAGAAATCATCGTTCTTCGGCTCGAGGTTGGCCGCTTTTAGCATCAGCGGCGCGGCCTCCGCGCACTTGCCCTGAAAGAAATACGCCGTTCCCAAATTCGTGTAGACGCTGGCTGTAGGCCGCAGCGCGAGCGAGCGTTCGAAGCTCCGGGCGGCATCGTCCAACTGACCCGCCATCCAGTAGGTGGCGCCCAAATTGGTGTAGAGCGTATTGTTGTCCGGCGCCAGCTCGATGCCGCGGCGGAACACCGGCACGGCATCCGCGTACTTTCCCCGGCGGTAGTAATACAGCGCCAGATAATCCAGGCTGGCCCAGTCGCTCGGGTGCAGTTCGGTGGCTTTGAGATACGATTTCTCGGCGTCGGCAGGACGTCCCATAGCTTCGAAGGCGGCTCCCATCTCTGCATAAGTGGAAGCGCTGGCGGGGTCCAAAACGAGTGAGCGCTGAAAATCGCGTATGGCCTCATCGGGCCGGCCCGAACCGCTCTCGATCATCCCCAGCGTGCGGTAGGCGGAGGGCATGCGATCGCTCAGCGAGAGCGCCCGCTGGCAATTCTCGCGGGCCGGATCGACATACTGCGTATCGCGAGTGGCGCGGTAGAGCCGCCAATACGCCTCCCCCAGGCCGTCGTAAGCCAGCGCGTAGTTGGGATCTTGCGCCACGGCTTCGCGGAATAGCTCCACCGAGCGCTTCAGTTCGTCGGCGGAGCGCTGCAGCAGATGCCCCTGCGCCTGCAAGTACAGGTCGTAGGCGCCCGCGGCCTTAGTGGAGCCTCCGGCGAGCGCTTGGCGGGCTTGCGGGCGCAACTCCAAATCCAGCATCTCGGCGGTGGCCTGAATTACCCAGCCCTGCAACTCGCCGATCTCACTGAGACTCCGGGACACCTGCCGCGACCGCAATTGGCGCGCGGTGACCGCGTTCACCAGGTCGGCGGTTAGGTGAACGCTCTCGCCATCGCGCTGCACGCTGCCGGCGATCGCGAGGTTGATCCCCAAAGCCCGTGCGGCGTCGTGCGGCGTATTGACGTTTTCCCGCCGCACTTCGGCGGCCGGCACCACCCACAGCGCGTCCTGAAACTGTTCCATTTGCGTGAGGCTGCTGGTGACGGTTTCCATCACGCCGTCGCAAAAGGCTTGGTTGGCCGCCTGATCGCCGATGTTCCGAAACGGCAAGACGGCGATCTTCCTCTCGACCGGCACGCCGCTGAGCCAGCCGGAGCGCGCCGCAAACCGCGCGCCGGCCAGCAATGCCAGAGACGCGGCCACGGCCGCCGCCACAATAGCGCCGCGGCGGGACACCCGCGCAAGCCGGAGGCGCGGCATCCCCGCGGCTGTTCCGGGAATCCCACTCAACGCCTTCAGCGAGGCGAGCATCTCCTCCATGCTCTGCTGACGGCGCGCCGGGTCTTTCTCCAGGGCGCGCTCCACCAGAGCCGCCAGCGCGTCCGGTGCGTCCGGGCGGAGGCGCTTCAAAGGAGGAGTGGCCGCGAGAACGATGGCATACATCAGGGCAGCCACCGATCCCTGGAATGGCGCCTGTCCCGTCAACATCTGGTACAGGACGGCGCCGAAGGAAAAAATATCCGAACGGGCATCCACCGGCAAGCCCTGCGCCTGCTCGGGAGACATGTATGCCAGGGTGCCGACCACCGCGCCCGCACTCGTGTGCATCGTGCGGGTATCCTCCGACTCCCCTGGTCCGTCGGAGGACACCAGCTTGGCTAAACCAAAATCGAGGAGCTTCACCACGCCCGCCGGGGTAATCATGATATTGGCGGGCTTGATATCGCGATGGACAAGCCCGGCTGCGTGCGCGGCGCGAAGCGCTTCGGCCGCCTGGACGGCGTAGCGCACGGCTTCCTCCACGGGCAACGGGCCTTGCGCCATCGCATCGCCCAAGGTCCGGCCGGACACCAGTTCCATCGCGATGAAGTCCCGTCCGGCTTCCGTTTCAATGTCGTAGATGGTGACGATATTGGGGTGGTTCAGGGCGGACGCGGCTTTGGCTTCCCGTACGAAACGGCCGCGCCGCGCCGGATCGGCCATCTTATCCGGTGGCAGGATCTTCAGCGCAACCGGCCGTTCCAGGCGAATATCCACGGCCCGATACACCACGCCCATCCCGCCCTCGCCCAACTTCTCCCGAATCTCGTAGTGGGAGAGGCGCTGGCCAGGTTCGGGATTGGAGCCGGCTTCAGGCTGCGATGGAATCGACATGCCCCGGGGCCTCCGCGCACAAGACCTTAGTTCGATGCCGGGTCCACGACCACCACGGGATCGTGCATGGTTCCGCTTGACGAGGTCGCGGAGCTGTACTTATACCTCTTGCAGCCCGACGTATCTGTCTTACTGCAGTTAGGCGCCGAGATCGTGCAGACCTTTGTGCGGTCGTGACCGAAGTCGGCCTTCTCGGCGCAGGGGTTATCCGCAAACTTGACATACCAGGTTATCTGACTCGTGTCTCGCCGTACCCAGGTCACGGTCTCCCCGTTGTGCATGACGACAGGGTCGTCCTGTGTCTCGATCGAACCGTCATTGGCGATATGCAGGGTCTTCGTCGTCGTCGGAGGCGACTGCGCGAGGAGCAGGCCGGCCGCCACGGCCAGGAGCATTCCACATAGTATCTTCGCTTTCATTCTTCGTTCCCCCCAGTCTTGCGCAGCCCTTCCGGGACATGCAGGCGTTCAGTATACCAGAAGCGCCCGGCATCGAAAATGCTTCCGGCGCTCCGGCGCTTCGAACCGAGCCGCGAACGTAAGAGAGCGGTCGCCGCTGAGATCATATCCGTCACAAACCGGCGTGTGATACGCTGGCTCTGAATCGGGCGCCATTAATGGACGTCCATCTTGTAGACGGCACTTACGAGTTGTTCCGGCACTACTATGCCCTGCCGTCCGCTCGGGACCAGGACGGCCGCGAGGTCGCCGCGGTCCGGGGCGTGCTCGCTTCCGTTCTGGGCATGATCCGTGGCGGCGCCACCCACGTTGCCGTTGCGACCGACCACGTCATCGAGTCCTTCCGCAATAGGCTCTGGCCAGGGTACAAGACCGGCGAAGGGATCGACCCGGATCTGCTGGCCCAATTTGAATTGCTCGAAGAGGTCCTTTCGGCGGCCGGCGTCGTTGTCTGGCCCATGGTGGAGTTCGAAGCGGACGACGCTCTCGCGGCTGCTGCCGCGGCGGCGGCCTTGGATGCCCGCGTGGAGCGCGTGATTATCTGTACGCCCGACAAGGATCTTGCCCAATGCGTGCGCGGGACCCGCATCGTCCAACTGAATCGCCGGACGCGCGTTACCGTAGACGAGGCCGGCGTCGTCGGCAAGTTCGGCGTCACGCCGGAGTCGATTCCCGATTACCTGGCGCTGGTCGGCGACGCCGCCGACGGTTATCCCGGCTTACCAGGCTGGGGGGCCAAGTCGTCGGCTGCGGTTCTTGCCAGGTTTCTCCACCTCGAATCCATTCCGCCGGACTGGCGCGACTGGCGCGTGAATGCTGCCAACGCCGGCGCCCTCGCTCACACCCTCGCCGCTGAGCGCGATTTGGCGCTGCTGTTTCGGACCCTCGCAACCCTCCGGACAGACATCGAGCTGTTTGACGACGTGGACGAACTACAGTGGCAAGGGACAAAGGCCGGTTTCGAAATCTTGGGGTCTCGCCTCGACAAAGCAGTCACCCGACCTACGCGCCACGCCAAATTGCTCGCCGCAAAAAAGAGAGCGCAAAACACGAATGGCCCTGGATCGCTCCAGGGCCATTAACTACTTTTGAATCATGGTGCGGGGGGGGGGACTTGAACCCCCACGGGATTGCTCCCGCTAGCACCTCAAGCTAGTGCGTCTGCCAATTCCGCCACCTCCGCGAACGAACTCATTTCTTGGGCGCAGGCTGACCCGCCGGCGGGATAAACGGAAGCGGATGAGTCTGCCCCCCTGCCGGCGCCGTGGGAGCGGGCTGCGCCGGCGCAGACTTCGTCGCCGGGGCGCTGGCTGGCGCGCCTTCCAGAACCGTCGACGAGAGCCCCGCATTCCGCGTCGCCAGTATGGAAAGCGAAAGCGACGTCAACATGAAGAGCACCGCCGAAAACGTGGTCGCCCTCGATAACAGCGTCGCCGAACCACGCGGGCCAAATGCCGTCTGCGAACCCATTCCGCCGAACGCGCCCGCCAGATCCGCGGCCTTCCCGCTTTGCAGCAGTACCACGATAATCAGGAAGACGCAGACCAGGATGTGAATCAATAAAACCGTTATATACAACATCGTCGTATTTCCAGTGGGGAACTTACAGTATAGGGGAGTCTACCAACGCCAGTCAAACCGCGGTTTCCCGCTCCTGGCAGGACGGAGCCCGCCTCGCGTAACTCAAAAAGAGGTCCATGCCCTGGTAGTCGCGCGGGCCCAATTCGTGTACGATGCACTGCCCCAGGTACTCGCGAATCGAATCCGGCGGGAAACGTCGTTGCGCAGCCTCACTGGCCACAATCTCCTCGATGCGCTCGCGGCCATAGCGGCAAGAGTCGCGAAAAGCCGCGATAACCTCTGGAGTTACCGTGTTCTTGCGGCCCGCCCACACCGCAAATACCATCGGCAGGCCCGTCATGGCAACCCACTCGGCGCCCAGATCGTAGATCCGGTAAGGCCCGCTGCCAATGTCGATGCGCAACGCCGGATCTCCAATCAGGAGCGCGGCGTCGGCCACCTGAAGCATAGCCTGCAGGTCCGGCGCGTGCGGCGCGATTGCCGGAAAGGCCCCGTAGCGCCGCTCCAGGACCACCCGCGCCAATTGCACCGACGTGCGCGAGCTGGAATCCGCTGCCAGGGTGCGAATCTCGGACGGCGGGCGCGAGGAGACCAGCAGGATGCTCCGCACCGGCCCGTGACAGGCGATCCCGACGCCCGGTACGACAGTCAATTCCTGCCGAGTCAGCTCGAAGGAGGGTACGATGCCCAAATCCGCCTCGCCGGAGGCCAGACGGTCCGCGCATTCGGCCGGAATGCGGAAATCCAAATCGAAAAGACCCCGTTGCTCGCCGTGAAGCATACCCCACACCAGCGGGAGCGTATTCAGGTAGCTGACGGCGCAAACGCGCGGACGGGGACCAGTGCCTTGGCTCAAGTCTCAGTGTAGCAGGCCGGAGCCGCAACCACTCCGGGGTGGGTACTGAACGTACCGTTCTCCTGCGACGTGCGCTCTGTTACCATCGCAGTGAAGCGTGTGCCCCGTCACGCTTTCCGTGAACTGAATGATACGCCGTTATGTCCCGATTCTCGCTTTCGCCCTGTTAGGAGCGCCGGCTTGGCCCCAGATTACCCTGAACCCGGTACCGTCGCGTACGGCGGGGCATCCTCGGACGCCGCAACTCGAGGAGAATTCGCTCTATTCGGTGAATCCCAACCTCGTCGAAGGACGCGAGTTGTACCAACCCTCCGGAGTCGCGGTGGATACCTCGGTCTCTCCATCTCCGATCTACGTCTCCGACTCGGGGAATAACCGGGTGCTCGCGTGGAAAGACGCCACCAGTTTCATCAACGGCCAAAAGGCCGATATCGTCATCGGGCAGGACGACTTTTTCACCACGTGGCCGCAAGGCCCCGCGCAAGCGGCCCAAGCGCCCGGTCAAGGCAACCCCTTGCAATCCGGGCTGCATTCCCCCACCGGGTTAGCGGCCATCAACGGCGACTTGTACGTGGCCGATAGCGGTAACAACAGAGTGTTGCGGTATCCCCAACCGTTTGCCAACGCCAGTCACATCCCGAATCTGGTCATCGGCCAGGCGAGTTTGGGCGGAAGCACCGCCAACTACACCGGCGCCGTCTCGGCTCGGGGGGTTTCCCTGGCCGGGTTCATTGCCAATATTGCCTTCGATTCGGGCGGCAACCTGTGGATGACGGACCCGGGCAACCGCCGGGTGTTGGAGTTCGCCGCTTCGGATATTGCCACCAACGATGAAACCGCGCCCACGGCCATTCTGGAGATCGGGCAGGCGGACTTCGTCACTCTGCGTACCAACCTCAACCCAAACGCCACGGGCGCCAACCTCACGGCGAGCCAATTTGCCGTGCCTTCGGCTATTGCATTCGATCCGCAGGGCCGCCTATATGTCTCCGATGCCGATGCCAACCAGCCGGCGAACCTCAGCCGGGTACTGGTGTTTGTTGCGCCCTTCGCCAGTGCGATGTCGGCCTCCCGAATCATGGGCGTTTACCAGACAGCCACTGGCCTGACGCCTCCCGCGGCGCAAGTGGACTCGATAGAGATGAACGAGCCTGAGAGTATTTTCTTCACCGGCTCCCAACTCGGCGTGGTGGATTCGGGCTACAGCCGGATTCTGCTGTTTCCGCCTTTCGAGCAATGGCCTGACGCGGCCACGCAAGTCTCGCCCGCGGCGGCCGCGGTGATAGGCCAAAACTCCGATTTCACCGCGCTGTTGCCGAATAACGAGGCTTCCACCGCAACGTTCACGCCGCCCCCCTCCGCGAGCGTTTTTTACTTTCCGGTAGCGGCAGTGTTCGCCAACAACCGGTTGTACGTGGCCGACTTGGGCAACAACCGCGTGCTCGAGATTCCAGCGCCTTTATCCGCAAGCTCCGCCGCTACGGTTTGGCTCGGTCAGGATATCCCTACCGCCGGGTCGCCCAACTTGATCGAGGGCCGGGAGTTTCAACTGGTTGTGCGTAGCAGCTCCGGAGCCAGCGCGGATAGCGGGTTGGCGATCGACAGCACGGGCGTCAGTGCGGGCGGTCCGGCCCACGTTTACGTGGCGGACACTTATAACAATCGGATCCTAGGGTTCAAGGACGTGCGCAAGATCACGGCGGGCGTCGCGGCCGACATCGTAATCGGCCAGGCAAACGGGCAAACCGCATTGTGCAACTACCCCACGGGCAATCCGCGGCTGCCTACCAACTCAAGCCTCTGCGGCCCAGTCGGCGTGACGGTCGATTCTAATGGCAGCCTCTGGGTGGCCGACCGCGGCAACGGGCGCGTGCTGCGATTCCCCGCGCCATTCGCGCAGACTGGCCAGCCGCAAGCCGACCTGGTCCTCGGTCAGGCGTCTTTCACTTCCCCAGCCGTCACGTCCGATCCCACCCAGAGCACGCTGGCCGCTCCTTACGGTTTGGCTATATCCGTCAGCGGCTTGCTCGCGGTGTCCGACCAGATCCAGAACCGGGTGCTGGTTTTCCAACCGGCGAACGGAGTGTTTACGAGCGGGCAATCGGCGGCCTGGATCATTGGGCAGTCGAGTTTCTTCGACGCCGCCAGCGGCTCGGCATTGGACGCCATGAACGCCCCCCGCCATCTGGCCATCGATACCAACGACCGTCTTTACCTGGCGGACGGCGGCAACAATCGCGTGTTGATTTACGATTCCCTGGACAACCCGCAGTTTCCGGCTCTTGGCGCCAGCGCGGCGATCGCGCTGGGCGGCTTGTCCACGCCGGAAGACATCTATGTCAACCCGGGCACCGGGGAGATTTGGGTGGCGGATACGAATAACGGGATCTTCAGACGCTTTCCCCCGTTCATTACCCTGGTCACCAGTCCCAACACCACCGGCGGCATCCAGGCGGCTGCACCGCCGCTGGCGGTAGCGCAAGATCCGTATGGGGCCCTGGTGGGGGTCGACGCATCGAACCGCGTGGCCATCTATTACCCCGGCCTGACCGCCCAGAATATGGCCAATGGCTTGGCCGACTGGCCGCTCGCGCCCGGCATGATCGCCACGGTTCTTCCATCCAATGCCAGCGTTCCGTTCGGCTCGAACACGGCCAACTCCGGCGGGCAACTTCCGCTGCCGGCGTCCCTCTCGAACATCGAGGTCCTGTTTAACAACGTTGCCGCGCCACTCTATATGGTGTCGCCCTCGCAGATCGAGTTCTACGTTTCCATGAGCGCCCCAACCTCTGGCCTCGCTAATGTGGTGGTGGACAATACTTCCACCGGCCAAGTCTACGGCGCCGGGCTGGTCGCCATGAATAGCGTCTCTCCCGGCCTGTTCCTAAATCCGGCTGCCACCGGATCGCTTCGGCAGGCCGCCATCATTAATTACAGCGACGGCTCGCCAAATAGCGCCAGCGATCCCGTCGTACGGGGAAACTGGGTTGAGATTTTCGGCACCGGCCAAGGCTTTGTGCCGGGCGCCCCGCCCGACGGCGCCGCGCCCACCGGACCGGTTCCGACTACGTCCCGGCCGGTAGTGTACTTAGACGGAGTATCCGTGGACGATCCCTATTTTGCCGAAACCAACAGCGATGGGTCGCCCGTGAATCATATCTATTATTCCGGGCTCGCGCCGGGGCTGGTGGGAGTGTGGCAGATCGACGTTAAAATACCCAAGCTCGCGGCGCCGGGAGGCCAGATCCCGCTTACGGTATTCGCCAGCAGCCAGAGCAGCCTGCCGTCGTATAACTACACCCAGTACATCACGACCATCGCCATTCAGTGAGGATTTCTGTGGCGCAAGCCGCCAGGCTTGCAGAGCCGAGAGTCGTCTCGGCTTTCCAGTCTCACGCCGCTGACCGCTAGTTAGAGCGCCGGCGGCCGTTGTTCGGCAACGTTCGCCGCGCGCTTCCGCTTCCCTAAATACATCGTGCGGTCGGCCTCGTTCAGGGCCTCGCGCAGGGTCCCGGTGCGGGCTTCCGCCGTGCCCCAACTGAACGAGATCGGCAGGACCCCGGCGCCACGCACCCGGAAGCCCTTCAACCGCCCTTCAATGTCTGCCATGCGCCGGTGCGCCACCTCCGAAAGCTGGTTGTGGAATAGGATCACAAACTCGTCGCCGCCCCACCGGAAGGCCTCGTCTTCGGGACGAATGGATGTTTGCAGCAGACGCCCGACGTTGCGCAGGATTTCGTCTCCCGCCAGGTGGCCGTAACGGTCGTTGATATCCTTGAAGCCGTCCATGTCGCAGACGGCCACCACGCCCGCGAACGCGGTTGGCGCCTCCAAACGGCTCGCCAGCGCCGCCTGGTTCAGCAGTCCGGTCAGGCGGTCCGTGTCGAGACTCACAGCCGCTTCGCGGCGCACGCGGTCCACTTCAGCGCCGAGTTCCCGTATGCGGCTGGCGTGGCGCCCGCCCCACATCGCGATGGCGGCGACGGCCGCCGCCAACACCACGAATTCGAACGCTGCATAGAGCACCAGCCATCCTGGATGCGAAGCGCTCCACCACTGGAAAATGAAGATGCCGGCCACCAACCGCACCGCGAAAGCGGCGGCGAAGAGGCCGAAAGCGGCTACTCGCAACCGCCGCCAGAGAACCAGAAACGCCACGCCCGCCATCAGTGCGCCAAGTTCCCTCAGGGCAAAAGAGGCCGCGTCCGCCGCCGCGCTATATGGCGCCATGCGTCAGTCTCCCTCGATGGCGTGGCGCCGCACGGCGCGAGCCTTGCCGCTGGTTTCGTCCACATCGACGATCACGGCGTGCAGTTCCGGCGACCCCTTGGAGGCCTCCATGCGCACAGGCAGGGCGGTCAGGAATCGCCGGATAATCACGCCCTGATCGACGCCGATCACGGAATGGTACGGGCCGGTCATTCCGCAATCCGTCTGATACGCCGTACCATCCGGCAGGATTCGCGTGTCGGCCGTGGGGACGTGAGTGTGCGTGCCGATTACCGCCGACACGCGGCCATCCAGGTACCAGCCCAAAGCGATCTTCTCGCTGGTGACCTCGGCATGGAAGTCCACCAGCCTGACTTTGACGGCCGGATCGAGCGCGCCCAGAATCTGGTCGGCCTTGCGAAACGGGCAATCCGTATTCGGCATGTAGGTGCGGCCCTGGAGGTTGAGCACGGCGCAGTCTACTCCGTTGCGCGCGCGCACCACCGCCACTCCGCTGCCTGGAGCGTCGGGGTAGTTGGCCGGCCGCAGCAGGCGGGGCTGGCGGTCCAGATAAGCGTAGATCTCACGCTTGTCCCAAACATGGTTGCCGGTGGTCAACACATCCAGGCCCAGCGCGAATAATTCCTCCGCCAGCGCCGGCGTCAAACCGAAGCCGCCGGCAGCGTTTTCCGCGTTCGCAACGGCCAGTTCGATGCGATTCGTTTCCAGAATGTCCTGTAAGTGGTCCGCCACAATCCGGCGCCCGGCGGACGCGAAGATATCCCCGATAAACAGAATGTTCATGCCAGGATTTCACGTTACCACGCTCTTGGTGGGACGGGCCGGGGCGCCCACCGTCTCCGTGGGCCCGCCTGTCTTCTTCTGCATTTCTCCTTCTGCATTTCTTCTTCTGCCCTCTTCTGGCCCGTCACGAGCACCCGCCGCCGTTGGTGTACCATTTCCGTATATGAACCGCCGACAACTTCTCAAGGCGTCGCCGGCGCTCGCGACCGCCTTCGGATTGCGCGGGCAAGCCGCCGCCGCAGGACGGCTGCGCGCCGGACTGGTGGCCTACTCGTTCCGCACCAAGCTCGCGAACCACGCCATGACTTACGAGGACCTCATCCGCTACGCCGCCGATCTGGGGCTCGACGGGCTCGACACCACGGTCTACTGGTTTACGGACACCTCCGACCGGTATCTGGCGTCCTTACGGCGCGCCGCGTACAAGAACGCCGTGAGCCTGTATAGCGTCGCGGCGCGGGTCAACCTCTGCCAGCCGACCCCGGAGTTGCGGAGCGCGGAAGTCGAGAACGCCAGGAAGTGGATCGACGTCGCGCAGAGGATTGGAGCGGCGCACGTCCGCGTATTTGGCGGCGCTATTCCTAAAGGCGCCACCGGAGAGCAGGCAATCCCATGGGCTGCCGAGGTACTGAAACACGCGGCCGACTATGCCGGCTCCAAGGGAGTGTTTTTGGGCGTTGAGGACGATGGCGGTCTATCCGCCACAGCCGAACCGACCGTGGCCATCGTCAAACAGGCGGATTCGCCGTGGGCCAGCATCAATCTGGATATCGGGAACTTCCCGAAAGACGGCTATGCCCAAACCGCCCTCTGCATTCCCTACGCCGTCAACGTCCATTTCAAGGCCAACATGTCGAACGCCAGCGGCGAAAAGGAACCGACCGACGTGGACCGCGTGCTCGGCATGCTCGTGAAGGGCGGCTACCGGGGCTACGTCTCGCTCGAGTACGAAGAGGACGATCCCGACGCCGGCGTGCCGCGCGTCGCTGCCGCTCTGCTCCGCGGAGTCCGCAAGTATTCGGCCTGAATCGGGGTCGGCCGGCGCCAACCGCTCTCTGACGTTCGCGGCTCGGAGACGCAAAACCACAATCGGAGCCGCGAAGGTAAGAGAGCGGTTGCATCGCGCTCTTGCCCTTATTAGTTTGGCCCGTTGCCCGCCAGATTCAGCGCCTGGAATCCGCCGATCGGGTCGACGCAGGAGAAGTATCCGCCGCCGTAGGCGTGAGGATCGTCGGCGCCCAGGGTGAACGACGATGTGCTCGTCCAGTTCGGCAGGGCTGGAGTGTACGGAGTTGTGTTCACCAGCGTCCCGTTCAAATACAAGTTCAGGCTGCCCCCGCTCCACGCCAGTTTGACTTGTGCGGTGACCCCTTGGCCGAAAAGTGTGTCTTCCGTGCCCGCTGGAAACCAATACGACTGCACGATCGTGCCACCAGTATTGTAAACGAACCCCAGACGGCCCATTGTCGCCTGCACCTGGAAGAGGAACAGATCCTGGCTATTGTCGAATCCGTCGAACACTTGCTCGGTGTTCTGCGGCGATTGCAGCCTCGCATCCAAATTGTAGCTGGAGGTAAGGTTGAAGCTGATCTGGCCCTGGTTCACATTGAAGACGCTCTGGAGTTGCGCGCCCGTGAAGGTATAGAAAGCCGTATAGGCGTTTTGAAACCCGCCCAGCTCAAAAGCGACGCCCCTGGACACGAAGTTCACCGAACCGTTCCCCCGCACGTTTAGTTGACCGGTGAGTCCGGGCGGCGCGGTGGTCGGGGTCACCGTGGCTCCGTTGGCCGTTCCGCTCACCTCTGAAGGCGTCCCTTCAATCGCCAGAACCCCTGGCGAGGGCGACCCTTGAGTCACTCCTCTGGACGGCGCATGCAAGATGAGATTGACGGTGACGGACGATCCGTTGAGATCCGCGGCGATCGCTACCTGCGAAGTGAGCCAGACCGCGCCCGCCGTGGCTGTGAAACCAGCCGAGGCGACTCCATAGGCCACCGTCACCGAGGACGGTACCGTCAGCCGCGAGTCGCTCGATGTTAATGTCACGGTGGACCCGCCGAATGGCGCCGGCGCACTTAAAGTCACCGTACAGTTGGTGGACGTGTTCGCCGACAGCCCGATGGAGCCGCATTTCATCGACGACAGTGTTGCCGGCGTGTCCACCGGAAGCGAAGGCGGCGGCGAATTGACGGGCGCCGGCGAATTGACGGGCGCCGGCGAAGTGACGATGGGCGGCGAAGTGACGATGGGCGGCGAAGTGACGGGCGGCGGCGAAGTGACGATGGGCGGCGAAGTGACGATGGGCGCGGACCCTATGACGTCCCCGTATTGATAGGCGCCGATGTCCGGTGCGCCGCCGCGAGGCTGTCCCATAATATCGGTTGCCGGCGCGTCCGCAGCCAGCGCCGCGCCGATAGCCGGGCTTCCCGCCGCCACCTGCAGGTTGAAGTTTTGCGGGGCGTCGTACCAGGCGTCATTCGCAGCGAGAAGCAGCGGGTTGGCCTGGGAGTTGTTGATGAACCCGAGCGCGTTGGCCGCAAAGTAAGACCAGTCTTGAGTGGAAGGAGTCGTCCCAATACCGACGGAGAGCGGTGCAGCGCCGTTCGCCCCATACAAGATGTTGTTGCGCCACGTATCCGTCGAGAGCCAGTTCAGGTCGAGCGAGCTGTAGTACCCGTAGCGCACGACCGCGGTGTTGGAGTCCACCGCCGCAGCCATCTCCACGAGGATGTTGTTGTCATAGGTATTGTGGCCCAAATCCAACAGTGGAAGAACCTGCGCGGAGCCGTTGATGATTGAGATCGCAGTAAACCCATCCATACTCTGCCCTGACCAGTTCTGCCCGGTGTGGACGATCGTGTTGTTGCGAAAGACGTTGTAGCTTTGGTCATAAGGCAGAATCACTGGGGCCTGGCCATCGTCGTAGTCGAAAATCTGAATCGCCGACGCCGCTGAGTTGAAGATAATGTTGTTCTGGATCGTGCTGTTGTTCCAGCCTTCCTGGAGGGCCACGTTTCCGGATCCCCCACCGGCGGTCAAGTTCGCCGAGAACATGATGTTGCCGCTCAACATGCAGCTTGTGCAAACGCCGTTGTAATGGAAATTGTCCCACGCCGCGTTGTAAAGGAGGTTGTTCTGGACTGTGAGACCCGTTGAATTACCGGTGTCGTTGTTAGAACCCAGATAGAGGTTGTGCTCGCCGCCTCCAATGCCATAATCGTCGTGAACGGAATTCCGCTCGATCAGCGTGCCGTTATGCCCCGCGATGATCCAGATCCCGCGATAGTAGTCTCGAACCTCGCAATTGCGAATGATGTCCCCATAGATGGGACCGGCGGCGTTCAAGTCGATACCCATCCCGCCGATCATGTTATTCGGAGAAGACAAGGGAGTGTTCTGAACCTTGAGGCCGTCGATGATCGTATAGTTGACCGTTCCAAGATCTGAGCTGATTCCGTACCAGTCGCCGGAAGCGTGGTCCAGAACGCCGAGCTCGCCGGGATACGACATCAGGATATCCGGGTGGGCGGCGCTAGTCCCGGCCCTTCCGATGGAGTAGTTGTTGCTCTCCGTGAATGTCCCGCCTCGCACCAGGATTGCGTCACCCGGCGACGAAGCCGAATAGACCTGGCTCCAGGTCTGGCACGGGAGCGCGGCGTTATTCGCCGCGCAGGTGGCGTCGTTGCCTGCCGTGGACAGATACCAGATGTTGTTGGGGTTGTATCCCAGATGCGCCAGGAACGCGGATACCGAACCCCACTTCGCCAACATGCTCGCGGGCGTGTTGACGCTTGGGTCGTTATCGTCGGCATCGGGACCGGCGAGCGGATTGGGGTCGTTCGGATCGGTCCCCACCCCATATCCATCGCAATCCCAATCGATGTGGTAGGCGGTCGTGCAGCCCGGCCCTTGAATCACGGATTGCTGCGCCGATGCCTGCCTGCCGAACCCGAGGAAAAACATACAAAAGATAAGAAGAGGGAAAATTCGTTTATCTACCAAGGCGTGCTCCTGAAGCGCTTGTGCGAGAAGTGACACTCGTGAATTTACCTTTTGGGAGCGACGCTGGCAATATTACATTTAGTCGGGAGATTTTCTTGACGATAGTCGGGGTACTGGTACGCTTTCATTTCATGTAACGTTTGCGGATGCGCGAGCTACCTAGCCAGTTATAAGAGACTTAGCTCTAGGACTGACAAAGTGACAATGGCTCAGGAATCTTCCGCCCCGGTCCTACACTCTTTCCGGCACGACGAACGGTTTGCGGTAATCCCGTGTCATCAGCCTGGCCGCTTCGGCGTCGCCGGCGATTGTCATGGTCTTCGGATCGAAGTTCACGGTCCGCCCGACACGGTAAGAAATGTTCGCCAGGTGCACCAGCACCGTGGACGCGGCGCCGATTTCAATCTCCGCATTCAAGGCCTCGCGTTTGCGGCTGCGCACGGCGTCGGTGAAGTTGAGGAAGTGGTCGCCGCCTCCGGAACTCTGCGGCCCCGGCGTCTGCTGCTTGCCAAGAAATGTCTTGTAGGCCTCGCCGTTCACCGCCAGGTAGCCCTTCGATCCGTAGAACAGATTTCCGACGCTGGTGACGGATTCGGGGTTGGTCATCCAGTGGCGGACTTCGAACTCCAGCATCTTGCGCTTTCCGCCCTCGTCGAATTCGAACGCCGCGTTCAAGGTGTTGGGAGTCTCCTGATCGTCGTCGAACATGAAGTGGCCGCCGATGGCGCTGGCCTTCACCGGGTACTTCACGCCCAAGCCCCAACGCGCGATATCCATCTGGTGAATCCCCTGGTTGCCGATATCGCCGTTGCCCGTGTCCCAGAACCAGTGCCAGTTGTAATGGAAGCGGTTGGCCGTGAATTCGCGCTTGGGGGCCGGCCCGGTCCAGAGATCGTAATCGACGCCCGCCGGGACCGGCGAGACCGGCGTACGGCCGATGGTATCGCGCCACTTGTAGCACAATCCGCGCGCCAGGTACGGATCGCCGATGACTCCGTCGCGCATCTTCTGAACGGCATCCTGGATGGCCACCGCCGACCGGCTTTGCGATCCCTGTTGCACCATGCGATTGTATTTGCGCGCTGCCGCTACGATCTGTTTCGCCTCGAAGATGTTGTGCGAGCATGGCTTCTCGACGTATACGTCCTTGCCGGCCTGGCAAGCCCAGACGGTCATGAGGGTATGCCAGTGGTTGGGGGTGGCAATCGAGACGGCATCGATCGATTTGTCGTCGAGCATCTTCCGGAAGTCGGTGTAACATTGCGGCTTCTTCCCCTTGGTGTGCTCGATCAGGGCAGCGCCCTCATCCAGATTCCGTTGGTCGATGTCGGCGACGGCCACAATCTCCACATTGGGCAACCGTCCGTAGCCGTCGATATGATCCCTACCGCGGCCATGGCCGGCGGGCGTCTGGGCTTTGCCGACGCCGATCTGCCCCAGCCGTACCGTATCGCCGGGACTGCCGAAGGAGCTCGCCGCCGCACCAAGCGCAGCCGCCGAACCCATCAGAAAATGTCTTCGATCCATACCCGCCTCCAGGCAGACAATATCACACTGCACGCCACCCCTTGTGGCGCAGCCTTTCCAGGCTGGCTAAAAGCCCGCTCCACGGGGGACCGGATCAACTGCCTGCGCGGAATTTGGGTTCGTTTGGTCATTTCCTGCGACACGATGGCGCCAAACGCGGATTGGGTTCGTTTGGCGCCGCGCGGCAAGAACGCCGGCGCGCCCAGAGGGCCCCCCGGCCGGCGTAGCAGGCTGAAGCCCTCTCCACTCTGGAATTTGGGTTCGTTCGGTCGTTTTCTGCGACACGATGGCGCCAAACGCGGATTGGGTTCGTTTGGCGCCGCGCGGCAAG
>CAYWHA010000037.1:0-4943 GCA_964457555.1 uncultured Solibacteraceae bacterium | reverse complement strand
AACGCCGGCGCGCCCAGAGGGCCCCCGGCCGGCGTAGCAGGCTGAAGCCCGCTCCACTCCGGAATTTGGGTTCGTTTGGCGCGACCCGTGAGAATATGGGGAGGAGATCTCAAAAGCGACATCCCAACAGGAAAGGCGACGTTATGAAGCTGCACACGTACCTCAACTACGGCGGGAATTGCCAACAGGCTTTCCGCTTTTACGAACAGCATCTCGGCGGGAAGATCACCACGATCGCGACGTACGGCCAACAGCCCGATGCGAGCAACGTTCCACCGGATCAGAAGGACTTCGTCATGCACGCGCGCATCACCATCGGAGGGGTCGAGATCATGGGATCCGACGTTCCTCCGGGGCGTTTTCAGCCGATGCGCAGCGCATATCTTTCGCTCACCCTCGACAGCAATGAAGAAGCGGAGAAGATTTATGCCCTGCTCAGCGAGGGCGGTGAGGTCTTCATGCCGATGGCGGAGACCTTTTTCGCCTTCCGGTTCGCCATGCTGAGGGACAAATTCGGCACATCCTGGATGATCATCCGCGAACGGCCCATGGAGCGGGGGTAGAGTAGTCATCGTGTAGTGTTCAAGAGTTAACTCAACAAGCCAGAAGAAGGCAGACCAGGAGGTCGGCCCCACAATGAAGATCACCAGGCTGAGCAACTACATTGTTCCGCCGCGATGGCTGTTCCTGAAGGTAGAAACCGACGGCGGAATCACCGGCTGGGGTGAACCGGTGGTGGAGGGACGCGCGCACACGGTGGCGGCGGCCGTAGAGGAACTGTCGGACCTGGTCCTGGGGAAGGACCCTTTCCTCATCGAGGACCACTGGAATGTGATGTACCGCGGCGGCTTTTACCGTGGCGGCGCCGTCCACATGAGCGCCATCGCGGGGATCGACCAGGCGCTGTGGGATATCAAGGGGAAGGCGTTTGGCGCGCCGGTGCACCAACTCTTGGGCGGGCCGTGCCGCGACAAGATCCGCGTCTACTCCTGGATTGGCGGCGACCGCCCGGCGGATACGGCGCGGGCCGCCCTGGAGATGGCGGGGCGCGGCTTCACGGCGGTCAAGATGAACGCCACGGAGGAGCTGCAATTCGTCGATTCGCATGCCAAGATCGACGCCGCCGTAGCCCGCGTGGCGGCCGTGCGCGAAGCCGCCGGACCCCATTTCGGCATTGCGGTCGATTTTCACGGGCGCGTACACCGGCCCATGGCGAAGGTTCTGGCCGCGGAACTGGCGCCTTACAAGCTGATGTTCATCGAGGAGCCGGTGCTGAGCGAGCATTCCGAGGCGCTGCGGGAGATCGCGCATTGCGGCATACCCATCGCGCTCGGGGAGCGGCTCTTTTCGCGATGGGATTTCAAGCGAATCCTCAACGACGGCTACGTGGACATCATCCAACCGGACCCATCGCACGCCGGCGGAATCACCGAGACGCGCAAGATCGCGGCGATGGCGGAGTGTTACGACGTGGCCTTGGCCCTGCACTGCCCGCTGGGGCCGATCGCACTGGCCGCCAATCTGCAATTGGACGCGGTGTGCTACAACGCCTTCATCCAGGAACAAAGCCTGGCCATCCATTACAACCAGGGCGCCGACCTTCTGGATTACGTGAAGAACCGCGAGGCGTTCGAGTACCGGAACGGATTTGTTGCGATACCTTCGGGGCCGGGCCTGGGGATTGAAGTGGACGAAGAAGTGGTGGTGGAACGGAGTAAGACCGGGCACCGGTGGCGGAATCCGATCTGGCGGCACGAGGACGGCAGCTTCGCGGAGTGGTAGGACGGGAAGGGTGGCGCGGGTGACAGGCGAAAGAGCCTGCCCCACTACGTTTCCTTCAAGATCCGCACGGCCCAGAAGTCTTCGGCCAGATTCGGGTTGGTTAGATAGGCGTAGGGCATGGTGAAATAGCCGTCGAGGCCCCAGGCGGCGCCCCAGGAATTCCGTACGGTGAAACGCTGGGTTGCGTCGTCGTAGCCCACGGCCAACACGGCGTGGCCGCCCTGGGTTTGCTCGCCGGGGGCGGGCAGGGACAGCTCGCCGGTCCTGGCCACGGCATCGCTCTCAAAGGCGTCGTAGACGGTGAAGCCGAAGACGAACGGGCATTCGGACGCAATGCAGCCCTTCAGTTGATTGAGGTTGGTGGACGCGAGCCGCCGATAGCTGATGGCTTGGCACGCGGCGGCCTCCTTGTAGCATTCGGGCGATGGCTTATCGGCGAACTTAGCGGCATCGTAGGGCCACACGGTCTCCGGGCAGACGCCCTGGCCGGCGATGGACTTGATGCCATCGCGGATGGCGGCGCCGCTATCGGAGCGGGCGCCTCGCTCCATGGCGCGCTCATTATAGTAAATGAACAGGCGGGAGGGCATGAAAACCTTGACGCCCTGCTTGATTTGATCGAACTCGACGGCCGCGGCGATGGCGTTGGCAGTGCAACTGTTGAGGTCGCCCTGATCGTAAACGGGAGGGCACTGGGGCCTCAGGTCTGTGCTGGCCGGTAACTGGGCCAGTATGGCGGGCTCGGCGGCGTAGAGATGGTCCCGACTATCGGGAAGGTCGGGGACCCACCCGTACGAACGATGAATTGGCATTTTTTCTCCTGGTTATAGCTGCATGACGGCGGCGAGCGGCACACGGGCCGGGTGGACGCCGTGACGGGAGGCGAAGACGAGCAGGTCGGCGCACTTGCCGGTGCAGCGGTGGACCGAGTCGATGAGTTCGTCCAGGGCCGGACGAGCGGGATGGCCGGGTTCGAGCGACTCGATGGCGCTTGAGACGCTACTGAGAATGACCGTGAATTCGCTGTTCAAATCGAGGGCCACGGTGGCTGCCGCGACGCCGCATGTTTGATCCGTTCCAATAGATTGCTTCACGACCGTATAGTAGCGGGGGAGTACGAAAGACCAGGTTGGGTGAAACGGATAAGTGCTTTAGGATGAGCGTGAAAATAAATATAAAGTGCGGTGACTGAGAATTGTCTGCTCCGTTTCGAGGCGGGGAAATGGCGAGGCGCGGTCAAGGGTTGGACTCGGCGAGATTAGGCAAACCGCGCAGTGAAATAGACCGCGACGTGAGGGTGTTTCTTTAGTGGGTTTTGTGTCGGCGGCCCTTGTGAGGCGAATTGGTAGAGGATGGGTTGGGCTGGCGCCGAGGAAGGGTTGCGAAGCCGGGGACCTTGAGGAAACGTCGTTTTCCGTGAAGCCCACTTCAATGGCGTTGAGCAACTTACTGCTCTAGAATGAATGGAGTAAAGAGCGATGACCTGCTCGCCGAAGGTCCGCAGAAATGGATTTCCATCTAACCGAATCCGAGCAAGACACAATTAGGGCTTGCATGGTCGCAATTGCAGAGGGACAGTTTCTGGAAAACGCGGACTTTCAGACCCGCCTCGGTATTGATCGGCGGACCTTGGGAGCGATCTTGTCAGACCCGGATTTCGACTACCGCTCGGATGATCCCGATGTGAATTTGGCAATCAACAACTGCATGAACGAGATCGCTCACGGAGTACGAATCCCTCCGGCAGAATGGGGGCAATGGTTCGCGGTCCCATTGCAGGAAGTCAAGCGCACCTTTCTAAAGTGGCAGGAATCACGCGAGCGCACCTCTGAGCAGCCGTAGGGACCGCCGTTCCCACAATTGTCGCTGTGGTCAATGGAATGGAAGCCCCCTTCAAGGCCACGATGCGGCACAGCACCAAACCCGGTGCTACGATGTGGTCTTCTGTCATGCAGTTCCAGCTTCACGGAATCGGCACGGTTCTTTATGGCGAACGGGACTACTGGCCCGACGGATCGTTCGTAACTACCGAGTGGGCGGTGGGCGCATGGATACCGGTCTTTCCGACGTTCAGTAAGCGAATTTCGTACACGCAGAACAGCCCTTACGCCTCTTACGACGCCAGCGGCTATTATGTCTACGAAACGACCGCGCCGAACGGGAAGCAGGTCGCTTGTGTATACACTTGGTTTGCCTGCCTCATAGCAACAATCGTTGCATATGGCGCTTTTCAAGACGCCTTTTCCAAGTTCGTCGGCGATGAGGACAAGGCGGCGGCCATATGGTTCGCGGCTATCGCAATCCAGGTTGCACTACCATACGTCCTGCGGCGGCTGGCGAAGAGGCGAAAAACTAAGGAATGGCGACGCGAGAGCTTGGGACTTGGGCCGCCGCCGGTGTGACGACGCCGGTCGAAGGAATGAATCCCACTCTTGGGGGCTCGACCACCGAGGCTCACGCTTCGCCGTTTATTCTAAACATCAGGAACGCGTGAGCCGTGGGGTCGTAGTAGGCTTGCCAGCAACACGTACCGCCGTCCGAGATGATTACGAGGTGTTGCCGCCAATCGGGACTTTCGTCACGAAATGCGTTGACGTAAATGAGCCTCTTGCCCTTCCTTAAGACCGGAATGTACTGTCTGAAGTATTGCTCCGGGTGCTCGATACGAAGGTCATAACGGGGCAACCAGTTCTCTGCTCTCAAGTGTGGCACCAGTGGAAGGCTGGCCTCCAGACCACCGATCTCGGCTTCGGTTGGTTGCCACCCTCGTCCCCTTATCATCTCGGCCGCCGCAGTCACCGTGAGCACAACGAATGGCTTCCGCGACGAATCCTGATGATCGGCGCGAACGGTATCTTGGAGAACGGGGACCGGTACGGGCAGGCTATGGATCGGTCCTAACGCACCTAGCCAACCCCTTGCCTTCTGGTACGCGGAGAACACCTCATCGGGATATAGCGCACCGATCAAACAGCACCCGCCTAGAGTGAGGACGAGCAACGCTCCGACCCAGCGAAGTCTGCCGTTGAACCTCATGGCCGATAACATAATAGCGCCGATCACTGTCGTCCCGGTCAAGAAACGTTAGGACTTATCGGAAGCGCCACGGCGCAGGTAAGCCCGAGCAGGGAGTGAAAGTTGCGTCGCCGGGGCGCTTTCGA
>CAYWHA010000036.1:0-55754 GCA_964457555.1 uncultured Solibacteraceae bacterium | reverse complement strand
CAGAGTAGCTGAGGGACATGGGGGAGCTGGAGGGGGTGTTGCGGCAGGTTGTTGACAGGGAAGGAAATAGAAATCGTAATTCGCTGTCACTGATGAAACGGCGGCGCTACGCTTCGGCGCAGGAGCCGGGCATCGGAGCATGATGCCGTTGCTGGACCGCCTGGTATGCCTGTTGGGAAAAGCCCGCCGGACGTGACCGGAGAAGTACCAAGGCCAATGCGGGGGAATGGCCCCTTCGTGGGCGGCGGGAGTTGCCCGGGATAGACGCAGTGAGACAGAAAAATCCAATTGGGGGCGGTTGGATGTACAATCGATGCTGGCCGGGAATAGCTCCAACATCCTGGCGGATAGGCTCAATGACCTTTGCCCACTGGAAGAACATAGCGCCCCCTGCGGGCGTTGTTACTGGACCGGGCAGCGAGCATTCTAGGGAGGTCGGTCGAGACGAAGTTGCAGAGCGCTTTATCCTGAACATTCCCGAAGGAACCCAGCGTGGCGACGTCGTGGCAAGGTTGGTTGGGAGTCTCCTTGCCTCAGGGAGGTGCGTAGAGGAAACCGACGGTCTCGGCTTTGAGGAGGAATGGCCTCAAGAGGTACGAAGGCAGTTCAATTATGGTCGCGGCGACAGGTGGTTATGGGACGGTTCGGAAATGAGCCCGGCAGGGACGCCCCCGACCACGGGCGCTGTAGCTCCGGCGCTTTGGGGGAAGTTGGGAGGCGAGCCCTGAGATCCTTAATTGAAACCTACCCACGTTGGCCTAAGCAGGTTCGGTATGCGTGGCTCGAATTCGGCCTCAGCAAGAGCTTGGGCGGTGCGCCCTTCGCAAAGCCAGCGCAAAGCGCAGACGAGAAGTTCACGATTCTGGAATTCCTGCCGTATCTGGCTTGGTATTTAATCAGGCTGGGATCTTCAAGATTGGCGGATCTGATCCATGGGAAACAGTCCTGAGAGCGCCAGCACCGGGCCGGCCCACCGAGTTATGCCCGGCTACCGTTTGTATGGTCGCGCCCGTGCGTGAGAATGCGCGAGGCCGCCGAAAACGGGTTAGCATTCGCCTGCGGCCGAAATAGGAGGGTAGCCTGCAAGTGAACCTACAGCGTCTTGCCCGGGACTTCGTAGCTCGGGACATCATGACGCCCTCCGACCAGTTTACGCGCGCCGCTAGCGCGGCCGGCGCTGCCGAGGTTTTCGGAAAGGACAAACGCTTCGACGTGATTCCGATTCCCGAGAAGGGGCGCGTGGTTGAGTTTTGGGAGAGCCACACCGCCCAGTCGGGAACGATTGGGATTCAGCACGTCGTAAGTGCCGACACGCCAATCCTCGACCTGGTTGACAGCCTTCGCGACCGGCGCTTCGTATTTGTTGTTGGCCAACACGATGTGGTTGGTCTGGTACATTTCTCAGACCTAAATGACGCAGTCGTCAAGCTCGCGTTTTTCGCCCTTCTTACAGGGCTAGAACACAAGGCCGCGGAGCTGATCCGTGGCTGCGTTCGCTGCGACAATCTGGAAGATTTCGTCGAAAACTCAACGGGTCGTTACAAGAGGGAAATGAAGAAGCTTCGAGGCAAAGGCGCGAACCGGGACTGGGTCACCCTGTTCTCCTTCCCAGACGTGCTCAAAGCGGCGGCCAAGTCTGGGAAGCTTAGGCCTGAACTCGAGGCCAGCCAGGTCGCTGACCTAAAGAAGGTACGTAACAGCGTGGCCCATGCGGCGGGTGAACCGCTCGTCGAGGCGCACCCCGAAGACGTTCAACGGCTGGGCAGGGTGCGCGACCTCTGCATCAAGCACCTTGGAATGGGCCTCGGTTAGGCGCCCGTGAGGCCCCGGCGCGGGAAGTGACCAGCGCCGGCGGGCGATCCTGCGGCGCGCGCATTTTGCCATGACCGTGGACAAAAAACGGTATCTGGTACTTGACCCCGGAGCGGGGATTTACCCCCGCGTTGCCGCCGCCGCGGGGGCGAGCGTCCCACCTGACGGGATGTACCGCTCGCCCGAGGGGGAAAATGCGTCCGTCACCTTTTTCGTCCCGAGAGCAGGGAGCAGAGTCGTCCCGGCCTTCGAAAAGCCGGCTCGACAGCCGACCCGGCAAGCTGGCGGCTTGCGCCACAGAGGAAAATGCGTCCGTCCCCTTTTCTGGGCCCGTCCCAAAGGTTCGCAAGTCAACCCGTTCTTTTGCAACGCACAAGGGCGGACTTGCGGCGCGGGGTGGTGCGTTTACCGGCGCTGCGGGATTGGCCCAGGTCGTGCCAGAGGTTACGAGGACACAGGGCCGGAAAGGAGGGCCTGCATCATGAAAGCTGTCGAACGCATCGTCCGCCACGCCCGGATCACGCGGCAGAACTACCAGCACCTGCCTAGCCCTCCGTTTCTGATCCTGTTCATCAACTCCATCTGCAATCAGAAGTGCGAGCACTGCTTTTACTGGAAGAACCTCAATCGCCGGGACGACCTGACCACGGAAGAGATTTTCGCCCTTTCGCGGTCGTTGGGACGGATTGAGAACCTCAATCTGTCCGGCGGCGAACCGTTCCTGCGGCCGGAATTCGGCGAGATTTGCCGACAATTCATCCGCCAGAACAAGGTGCGGCAGATCTACGTCCCCACCAACGGATATTTCACCGACCGCACGGTTAAACAGATCACCGAAACCCTCAAGGAGCCGGACCTGGACCTGTTCGTCGCGGAGCTTTCGCTCGACGGTTTGGGAGAATTCCACAACAAGTTTCGTGGATCGCCGGGGTCTTTCGAAAAGTCCATGGCCACGTATGACGCGCTGGCGCAGTTACAGGATAGCGACCCGCGGCTGCGCATTCACGCCATCTCGACCGCGACCGATATCAATATGGACGAGATCCGGCGCCTGACGGCCTACCTGATCGAGCGCTGCCCGCGTATGGATCATCACAATCTGGCGCTGATCCGCGGCGACCGTAAGAACCCCTCGCTTCAAGGACCCGGGCTGGTGGCATACCAGCAGCTCTACGAATACGTCCGCAGACTGTGGGCGGCGCGCGAAGAGACGCGCTACGGCTCCCTGATGGAGCCGATGTTGCAATGGGCCAAGGCGAAGACGGCTGCCCGAAAGGAGCAGGTAATTCCATGCCGGGCCGGGACGCTCAGCGCCGTGGTCTATTCGAATGGCGACGTGAGCGTATGCGAATCGCACGCACCCCTCGGCAATCTCCGCGAGAAGACATTCTGGGAAATCTGGCGGTCGCCCGAGGCGCAAGCGCTGAGGGAATCCATCGCCGCCAGGCAATGCTACTGCACCAACGAGGTCTTCCTATGGCCCAGCATTACCTACCAGCCGCTGCAACTGGTGCGGGCGATGATCGGCGCCAAGGTGTGGCAGGGCGCGCCGCCATTGGCCGCGGTTGAGCAAACTCCACAGGGGCCGAACGGCGGAACGGGCGGCGACGGTCTGGTCACGATTCAGCCATCGGGTGGAAGAGCGTGAACCAACCGTCCCGGGTGGCGACTGAAATCGAAGTGGCGTCTCCGGAACCGGCATCCCCCGTCCGTGCGGAGGCGCCGCGCCGCCTGGCGATCAACTTCCTCTACCTTTCCGGCGGCGAAACCGTTGCCAAGGCGCTGACATTCGTCAGTTTCACCTTCATGTCACGCCTGCTTGGGCCGACGAATTACGGGTTCCTGGAATTTACCATCGCGGTGATGGTGTTCTTCTCGCTTCCGGTGGATTTGGGGTTGGGAGCTTATGGCGCCCGCGAGATTGCCCGCGACGGTTCGCGCGCCCAGCGGCTGCTGCACGAAATCGTGGGGCTGAAGGTGGTGTTGGCGGTCAGTTCGATGGCGGTGCTGGGCCTTTTCATTTCCCTGCTGCGGAAGCCGTTTCAAGTCAAAATGCTGCTTTCGGTATACGGGGTAAGCCTGCTGGCCGGCCCGTTCCTGCTGCAGTGGTTTTTCCAGGCGCACGATAAGATGCAGTGGGTGGGAGTGGCTTCCATCGTGCGGCAGGCGGGATTCGCGGTCCTGGTCTTTCTGGTATGCCGGCGGGGAGTTCCGCTGGCCTGGCTCGGACTGGTGGAATGCGGTTCGGTGGTGGCGGTATCGGCCTACTGCATCTATGTGGTCCGCTGGAAGATGGGGTTTGGCTGGCCGTGGCCCGACTTTCGCATCGGCCCGCTGCTTGGCCACATGGGCGAATCCCTGCCGATTGGGCTGGCGGAGCTGGCGTGGGCGTTCATGTGGTATTTCTGCACCGTGCTGTTGGGCCTGGTGTTGTCCGGCCGCCCGCTAGGATGGTTCGGGGCGTCCCACCGGGCGCTGATGGCGCTGCACACTTTCGTCTGGCTTTACTTTTTCAATTTGCTGCCCTCGATTGCCCGATGCGTCTCGCAGCCGCACGAACGGCTTCTGAAACTGATGGACCGGTCGATACGGTTCACCGCCTGGACTGGCCTGTTTCTGGCCGCGGTCCTGACTGTGGTCGCTCACGATCTGCTGAGAGTCATTTACGGATATAACTACGCTCCGGCGGGGGATACGTTTGCCGTTCTGGTATGGATGCTGCCGGTGGCCATGCTCAGCGGCCATTATCGATACATCCTGATCGCGTACGGGCGTCAGAAGCCGTTGCTTTACTGCACGGCGGCCTCGGCGTTGGTGGCGGTGGCGCTGGGCTTTGCGCTGGTTCCGGCATTTCGCGGAATGGGCGCCGCGTGGGCGCTGCTGGCCGCCAATGCCGTGAACCTGGTGCTGGTGTACTTCTCGGTACGATACCTGGTGGTGGAAGTCCCGGCGCAACGGCAGTTCGCCGGCCCGCTGGCATCGCTCGCTCTGGCGGCGATCCCCTATTGGGCATTAGTGCGATGGAATCTCTGGATTGCCCTGGCGGCGGGCGCAGTTACATACGGGGCTGGATTGCTGTGGGCGGAGGGATCGCGGCTGGCTTCGTTTGTCGGGTACATGGCGGGCAGAGAAGTCGAATCCGGCGGCATGGGCGCGGTTCAAATCCAACCTCGAAGCTTGTAGTAGACCAGGCCCGCATATTCGTACACAGCATGGTAGACCATCGCCTGTCCCGAACGGAAATAGTCGAATCCGAACGGCCGTCTGAACTCCGGCACAGGCAGGTAAGTGGTTTCGACCCCCAACTTACGAAACACGCCGCGCACGCGAGGCACGTCCATTTGCGATGTGACTACTACCGCGGATTTCCAACCGTGCTGCGCCATGATGCGCTTCACTTCGACAGCCGAATCATAGGTGCGGCCGGAGCGGTTTTCCACCACCAGCGCGCCGGCAGGCACTCCCGCGCGCTCGAGCCAGGCGGCCTGCAACTCCGCCTGCTCAAAACCGCCGCCGTGCTGGCTGCCGGAACTGACGATGGCCGGCGCATAGTTCTCGCGGAAGAGCTGTAGGGCGCCCAACACGCGCTGGGAGGCGTCGGGAGTCAGCCAGTTGGGGTCGATCTGGCCACTCGACATCAAAACGATTACATCGCTTTTCCGGGCGTCCGGAGACTCGAAGAGCGGGGAGCCGAAATACCAGGCCAGGGGGGTTGCTGTCAGGATCAGGTAGACTGACAACGTGGCCCACAGTAGCTTCCAAACGGGGGAGCGGCGTGCGGCGCCGTACGGTCTCATGCCGGACCCAGTCTTTCGCATAGTGGAACCACCATCATAACCGGGCGCCGGTCGGATGGCAGGCGAAAGCGCCTGCCCCACCTCGCCGGGCCGAGCCTTTCGCATAGAACAACCAATCCGATCGGATGGCAGGCGAAAGCGCCTGCCACCCAAAACTGGCCACATAGTTGCCTCACTGGCTGCGTGCCAATCCTCGAAGGTCCGAAGAGTAGCCCGGAAAGCGCTAACGCGGCCGCTCCCCCCCGAACTGCACCGCTCGCTGTGCGCCAATTCGCCGAGGGCGACCAGGCGGCCTGGGACCGGTTTGTATTCGGCCATCCCCACGGCAGCCCGTTTCATCTGATGGCGTGGAAGAAGAGCATCGAGGAGACATTCGGGTATGTCCCGCATTACCTGATCGCCCAGAGCCAGGGCCGGATACAGGGGATACTCCCACTCTTCCTGATTAAGAATTGGTTGATGGGGAAGGTGCTGATTTCATCGCCTTTCGCGGTATATGGGGGAATCCTGGCCGATTCGGACGAGGCCCGCCAAGCCCTATGCGCGCAAGCTCGAGCGCTGGGAGAGCGCTTGAAGGTCCAATATGTGGAATTGCGAAATGCCTGGGAGCAACAGACCAGCGGACTGCCCCGCCTCAACCGGTACGTGACGTTTACGCAATCCATCGGGCCGGATGAGGGGGCGATTCTCGATTCGATCCCACGCAAGACCCGCGCCGCGGTCCGTAAGGCCTTGAAGAGCGAATTTGCGTGCCGCCGCGAGTTCTCCGATCCGAGTACCTTCGAGGATCTCTACTCACGGAACCTGCGCAAACTCGGAACCCCTTGCTTTCCGCCGCGCCATTTTCAGGCATTGTTGAAAAACTTTGGAGATATGGCGGATATTCGCGAAGTGAGCCTGAGCGGGAAAACGGTGGCCGCGGTACTGAGCTTCTATTTCCGGGATCAGGTTCTGCCGTATTACGGAGCGTCCGACGCGAAGTATAACGCCGTGGCTCCTAACAACTTCATGTACTACGAGTTGATGCGATGGGGCGGCCAGAACGGTTACAGCTTGTTTGACTTCGGCCGGAGCAAGAGGGTAAAGGGTTCTTACGATTTCAAGTCCCATTGGGGAATGACGGAGCGGGAGTTACCTTACGAATTAATGCTGATCGGGCGCAAAGAAATGCCGAATTATACTCCGGTAAATCCAATATTTCGGCTTCCGATTCTTTGCTGGCAGCGGTTGCCGCTGCCGGTGGCGCGCTTATTGGGACCGCGAATCGTGCGGTTCGTGCCGTAAGCCCGTTGTGGTAAGCCGATTGCTCTTTGGCATAACAGTCAGTGTTGTTCGGTAACGATTGGGATACAGGCGGATAGCTCAATGGTAGAGCGCCTCTATTGAACACAGAGGAGGCTGCAGCGTTCAATCCCTGCTCCGCCTACCACCTTCATGGACATTCTTTTCCTTTCACACTGCGTCCCCAACCCGCCGGATAAAGGTGAGAAAATCCGCTCTCATTATGAACTGGCCCAACTAGCTGAAAAACACCGTGTGCATCTCGCTTGTTTTGCCAAGAATCAGTCTGAGGTGGGTCATGCGCACGAACTGCGCGACCGGTGCGCCTCGATTTATGTGGAGCCTCTGACGGCCGGGGTTGGCTTGGCCCGCGCCGCTGTGAATTATGTTGCCGGCCGCAGTCTTGTGACTTCTTTCTACGGCAGCCGGCGGCTGAAGCAGTACGTACGATCTCTTTCCGCTGGCCGGTCCCTTTCCGCAACCGTTGCGTACTCATCGGTTATGGCCCAGTACGCGCCTCGGGAAATCCCCCTGATCCTGGATATGGTGGACGTAGATTCGGAAAAATGGATGCAATATGGGCAGGTGCGCCGGATGGGGTGGCTCTACCGGAGCGAAGGGAAACGTCTGCGGCGAATCGAGTCTGAGGGTGCATCCCGAGCCGCCCGCACGTTGCTATCGACCGGGAACGAGGCCCGGCTGCTGCAGAGCATCGCGCCCCGCGCGTCCGTCGGATGGATGGAGAACGGCGTGGACTTCAATTACTTCGACCCATCGGTACGGAGGGAATTGCCCAATCTCCCGAAGCGATTTGTGGTGTTCGTCGGAGCCATGGACTATTATCCGAATGCGGACGCGGCCTGCTGGTTTGCTTCACAGGTGTTCCCGCAAATCCGCAAACACCGGAACGATATGGAATTTCTGATTGTGGGCCGCAATCCGACTCCCGCGGTGCGCCGCCTGGATGGGCTGCCCGGCATTACGGTGACCGGCGCGGTGGCCGATGTAAGGCCGTACTTATCCGCGGCCGAGGCTGCGATAGCGCCGCTGCGCATCGCACGCGGCATCCAAAACAAGGTTCTGGAAGCGCTGGCGATGGGGAAGCGCGCCTTGGCATCCACCGCGGTTTGCGAGACGTTCGGCGGAGAGTTGCCGCCGGGAGTTATCCCCTGCCGCACTGCGCAGGATTACTTGGAGTTTTTCAAAGTGGGGTCCGATACTTCCTATCCTTTATCAGACGCGATTCGCGGCGCGGCCCGGCGGCGTTTCTCATGGAGCGCGAATCTCGGGATGTTGACCGACGAATTGCAAACGATCCTCGATCGGCGGGCTGCGCAAAGCCCGGTTCTTGGGCTTTACGGCGACGGCGCAAAGATCGCGACAGGCGGGTTCAGCCGTGCCGAATCGTAAACTCCTGCTGATTTCCTATTTATTCCCGCCAGTTGGGGGAATCGGCGTACAGCGGGCGCTCAGCCTGGCTAAGTACCTGCCCGGAGAGGGGTATGACGTACACGTGCTGCAGGCTCGCAATGCGGCCGGTCCGGTGCTCGATCCCGGATTGGTGAAACATATCCCACCGGTGGTGATGCGGCATTCGGCATTTGCGCCGGAGATCCCCTTTCATTTGCGCCACACGGCCTGGAAATGGCTCTCCGGCCGCAAGCGCAGCCAAACCGTTGCGCCTTCCGCCAGTAAGGCGCAGAGCCAGTCGAAATCGCTCCTGGGCACGATTGTCAGCCGGGTGCTGTGTCCGGAACCGGAGGTGCTTTGGGCGCCTTTTGCCATTCGCAAGGCGCGCCGGATTATCGAGCGGCATGGCATTGAAGCCGTTCTGGTAACGGCCCCGCCATTCTCCGCCTTTCTGGTTGGCAATGCTCTGAAGCGACAGTTTCCGAAGCTGAAGCTGATCAGCGATTTCCGCGACGAATGGCTGAGTTTCTACCTCAAGGACTTCGAGTTTCAATCGAGCGACTATACGCGGCGCCGCGCGGAGGCCATTGAGCGCGAGACTGTGGAGCTTTCCGATCTGGTGGTAGCGGTTGCGCGTTTCTCATTGCGCGAGATTCGAGGCCGGTATCCCGAGCAGCCGGACGGCAAGTTCCTGCTTCTCCCGAATGGCTACGATCCGGAGGCCTTTGAAGGCTTCACGCCAAGACGCCACCAGGGTCCCGGAGTGATTGTCACTCACGTGGGAACGGCTTACAAGACAGCCTCGCCACGTTACTACCTGGACGCGCTGGACGGGATGCCGGAAGAGATGCGGTCGCGCATCGAGACACGGTTTGTGGGCAGGATCGCCGAGACCGAGCGCCCGGTATTTGAATCGCGCAAGAGCCGCGTGAACATGCTGGGGTTCAAGCCGCAATCCGAGGCATTGCGCGAGATGGAGGAGACCGATTACCTTCTCCTCACCATGACCAATGACATCAGTCTGCCGGGCAAGTTGTTCGAATACATGGCCACCGGAAAACCAATACTGGCTTTGTCTCCGCCCGGCGGTGAGGTGGACCGCATCTTACGGGAGACTAAGGCTGGTTGGTGCGTTCCCCACGACGATCCTGCCGCTATCCGCGCTATGATCGCTAGAGCTTGCGAGCTGGCAGAGGCTGGGAAGGCCCCGCCAGCCCCGAACTGGGAGGCGATTCGCAGCTATGAGCGGCCTAAACTAACAGCCGCGTACGGCAAAGCGATCTATCGCCTTCTGGAATCAGCGGATATGGCGCTTCCCGAAGAGACCGGTTCGCTTGAGTTGAGTTCTTCGCCCAGGCAAAAGTAACTCCGCAGCACGGCAAGACACCGCTGGGCGGCGTGGCCGTCCCAATACCGGGGTATGCGGCCGAGCTTGGGAGTACTCTTCATCTGTTCCCAGGCCGCCAGGATAGTGCTCTTGCTGGTCCCAGCCACAATATTGGTACCCTCATCTACCGTGACTGGCCGCTCGGTATTGTTGCGCAAGGTGAGGCACGGTATTCCCAAGGCCGTGGTCTCCTCCTGGATACCACCGGAATCCGTCAAGACGACGGAACTGTGGGACATGAGACAGAGAAAATCAAGGTATCCGAGAGGATCGATCAGACTCATGCCGGGCGTGGAAAAACCGGAAGACTCAAGTTTGGCGCGGGTCCGAGGGTGGACGGGGAAGTATAGGGGCGCCTCCGTGGCTATGGAGGAAAGAGCCTCCAGGATCTCCATGAGTTGCCCGGGTTCATCGACGTTGGCCGGGCGGTGCAGCGTGACCAGGCCAAATGGCTTCCCGTTGATGTTGAGCCGGTTGAGTATGTTGGAATGGCGGGATCTCTCCGCTTGACACAGCAAGGTGTCGATCATGAGATTGCCGACTAAGTGAATCCGATCGCTTGGAATGCCCTCCGCCAGGAGGTGCTGCCGGCCGCTTTCCTCGGTCACCAGGAGAACGCTGGCAATGGCGTCCGTCATCACCCGATTAATCTCCTCCGGCATGGAACGGTCAAAGCTGCGCAGGCCCGCTTCCACGTGGATCACCGGAATCTGCAATTTTGCGGCAACCAGCGCGCAAGCGATGGTAGAGTTTACATCGCCGACAACCAGCACCGCGGCCGGGCTTTCGGCTAAGACAACCGGTTCGAAGCGCTTCATGATTTCCGCCGTCTGCTGCGCATGCGACCCGGAGCCGACTTCGAGATTGTAATCCGGCGTGGGAAGGTTTAAATCGGCGAAGAACTGCCCCGACATCTTGTCATCATAATGTTGGCCGGTGTGGACCAGAACAACATGAAACTCGGGTTGTTCGCGGAGTACGCGCAGTAGTGGCGCGAGCTTCATGAAGTTCGGGCGCGCGCCCGCAACACAGATCAACTTGACTGGCTTGACTGGCTCGACTGTCATCTGTCACTCCTATGCAAGTGGCGCGCCTTCATTGGGCGCCTGCCCGCGAACGTGCGGGCGGCTCATAAGCGCCAATGGCCGGACTGCTGCCGCGGGGGTTTCCCATAATGTCAACCGCCGGCGCATCCGTGGCCAGCCCCGCGCCGATTGCCGGACTGCCTGTCTGCAATTGCAGGTTGAACTTCTGCGGGGCCTTGAACCACTCGGCGCCCATGGCGGCCAACTTCGGATCGGCCTGCAGATTGCCCGTGAAGACAGCCGCTTGAGAACTGAAATAAGTCCAGGTTTGGGTAGGAGGCACCGCCCCGATGCCGATCGATAGAGGCGCGGCCCCATTCGCCGCATAGAACACGTTGTTGCGCCAGGTGTCGGTGGCGAGCCAATTCGGATCGCCGGCCTGGTTGCGCTGGTACCGGACGATTGCGTTGGTCGGTCCGCCTCCCTTGGCGGCTTCCACGAAGATGTTGTTGTCATACGTGTTGTGACCCAAGTCCACGGGCGGCGAAGATTGCCGGGACTCTTTGATGATGGCTACAACGGTGAAGCTATTCGTGCTTAGATCCTGGCCCGATGCGTCCCTGCCTGTGTGAATAAATGTGTTATTCCGGATGGTGTTGTAATTCTGGTTGTAAGGCTTGATGCTGGCTTGGCCATCGTCATAATCATGAATTAACAAGCCATAAGCCGAAGAGTTGAAAATGACGTTGTTCTCGATGAGGCCGTGGTTCCAGCCTTCCTGAAAGGCGGCGTTGGCGGCCCCTCCGTTAGGAGCCATGTTGGCCGAATACATGATATTGCCGCTCAGCGTGCAGTTGTCGCAGACGCCGTTAAAATGAAAATTATCCCAGGCGGCGTTATAGAGTATGTTATTTCTGACGACGACTTTCGAGGCGTGGCCGCCGCTGTCCTGGTTCTGCCCCAGATAGATGTTATGCTCCCCAGGATTGTCGTGGATCACGTTCTTCTCTATCAGAGCGTCTTGAATCGCGGCTATGGCCCAGATGCCGCGGTAGTAATCCCGGATCTCGCAGTTGCGGATGACAATCCCTTTCTCAACAGAGGGATTACTGAAATTGATGCCGATGCCGTTTCCCACATCCGGAGTATTCTGGATTTTCAGACCGTCGATGATGGTGTAGTTGAGAGGCGCTCCGCCGAATCCATTCGAGCCGGCGCGCCCGTGATCGAAAACAGCCGCCTCGCCAGGGTAGGCCATGATGATGTCCGGGTGCGCGGCCGAGGTTCCCCGGCCAATGGAGTACGTGCTATTGGCCAGATAGGTTCCCGCCCGGGCGACGATGGCATCTCCGGCTGAAGACTTGTTGTAAGCCGCCTCGAAGGTGCGGCAAGGCCTGGCATCGTTGTTCGCGGCGCAATTGGAGTCGCTCCCGGATGGCGACAGATACCAGATGCGTTTGGGGTTGTAGCCCTTCGCCGTCAGAAACTTCTCGAGCGTTGCCCACTTTGCCAGCATCTGGTCTGGGGAGTGAACCGTGGGATCGGCGTCGTCGGCATCCGGGCCCAGGGGCGATCCCGGCCCGTATCCGTCGCAATCCCAATCGATCATGGTCGCGGTGGTACACCCCGGCCCAATGACGGCCGGCGCCGGTTGCGCCAGCGCCGGACCTACCGACAGAGCAGCAACAAACAGCAGCATGAGAAGTGCGTGGGGATCGTTTAATCTGTAACTCTTATTTGCGCGCATCGCAGTCCTCGACCGTCAGGAGTTGCGCCAAATCGCTGGCGCCGTACGATGAGATCGCCCCCTGCCAGACGCGCTCGTAGCGGCTTACCATGGCCTCCACGGAGAAGTTCCGCTCGGCTCGCTCGCGGTTCTGCCGTCCCAAATCCCGGCGTAAGTCCGAGTTTTCGGCAATTTGCCTCAAGGCGCGGCTGTAGGCCGGCCGCTCATTCAGGGGCACAACGAACGGCGACTGCGCGGGGGGGAGGATCGCGCGCGTGTCGCCGGCCGCGGTCGCAACCACGGGCAGGCCGCAAGCCATGGCTTCCAGCAGAGAGATGGGCGCCTGCTCGCTGAGGGAGCTCATCGCGAAAACGTCGAAGGCGGCCAGCCAGGGCGCCGGGTCGGGATAAAAGCCCGCGAAACGGACACGCGCACCGAGTCCCAGCTTTTGCGTAAGCGCTTCCAGTTCGCCGCGCGAGGCGCCATCCCCCACGAAGACGAGGACGGCGTTCTCCAGCCGGGCTTCAGCGAAGGCGGAGAGCAGCAGGGCGAGATTCTTCTCCGGGCGCAGGTGACCCAGGTAGCCGAACAGCAGCGTGCTCTCGGCAATGCCCAGTTCCTGCCGCCGGCTGCGGGGCATGGCCGGCCGGAACCGTTGGACGTCAACGCCGTTGGGGATGTGTTGCACCTTATCCGGCCTGAGACCGTATTGCTTCAGGGCAATATCGAGCAGCACATTGGAGACGACCACCGTTTGGTAGATGCCGTTCAGAAGAGCGCGGCGGGCCCAGACACGCCTCTTCTTGAGCCGCACGACCTCATCGGGATTAAAACCGTCTTCGGTATGCACGATGGGGCAAACCGAGGCCAGCCTGGCTCCGGCTAGCGCGTCCATGGCGCCCCAGTTGTAGGTTTCCACCAAGTCCGGCCTCAGCTCCCGGATCAGCCCGCGGAATGTGAGTGGGTACACCAGGCTGCTCCGCCTGGGGGGAGGCGCAAGCGTGCGGACCTCTGCCGACTGGCGGATGCCTTCGGCGGCTTCGAAATGGCCGTCCATCGCCATCACGGTGTGACGATACGACCCGGCGAGCCGGTTCAGAATGTCGACCGTGCGCACCTGGGGGCCGGCCTGTTTGAAGGTCGAGAAGACGTGCAGGATGTGCGGTGTCGATTTCACTGGAAGGCAGGCGCTGAAGTCGCGGCCCGCCGCAGGTCACCGGGTGGAATCCGGCTCAGGTTACTATCGATCGCCTCGCGCACGAAGACTTCCAGGCTTTGGGTCGGTTGCCAACCCAGCACCCGCTTGGCTGACGCGCAATCCATCGGCGAACGCATGGAGCGGCTCTTGAGATCGCGGAAACTGGGCCAGGGGTTATCCGGCTTTCGCGCGGCCACTTTCAGGCCCCATTTGAGGATCTCCAACGCTTGCATCTTCCACAGGCTTTGCGGATAGAACCGGAAGTTGCGCAGGGAACGCTCGCGCAGCAAACCGAGAAATTCCTTCGCCGACAGCCGTACGTCTCCGGCCAGGTTGAAGCACTGACCCTCGATCCCCGGTACGTCCTTGGCGGCCGCAAGCGCACGGGCGGCGTCCTCGACAAGCACAAAGGGCAGCGGATGATTGCCCCGCCCCCAGCCGAGACACCAGATATCCGCCGGCCATTGGCCTACCCCGCTGTGGCAATGGCTGGCGCCCCGGCCGACGACAATCGCCGGGCGCACGATCACCACGGGGAGACCGCTCCGTTCCCGCAACTCGAGCAGCAGCCGCTCCGCTTCGATCTTGCCGCGCGCATAAAAGCCGCGCCCAGCAGGCTGAGGGTCGGTCCCCGCCGTTTCGTCAATGCTGGCGGCGCTACCCAGATACAGGGCCGCCGAGGAACTGACGTAGATCATTCTGCGCACGCCGTTGGCCTGGCAGGCAGCGGCGACATTGGCGGCGCCTTCGACGAAATCCCTGTGCGCCTCGGCCCAGCTTTGGCAGCTCCCCGTGGCCAAATAATAGACCACCGAGACCCCTTCGACCGCCGACCGGATGCTATCGGGGTTGCCCACGTCCGCGCGCCGGAACTCCAGGCCCGGTTCGTCTCGGCCGCCGGCCTGGCGGCTGGCGACTCTCACGCGGCAACCACTTTCGCGGAGCAGGGACACCAAGGGCTTCCCGATGAATCCCGCCCCGCCGATCACCAGCACGCTATCGGATGCAGCCATGGCCTTCTAACGCTCCGGATTCCGTCACAAAATGTTCCCCACCTCGAATCAACGCCTCGCAAGCCTCGATTACGCTGCGACCTTCCTCGATGCCGATAGGGGGATCCTTGCCCATGCCGAGCGCGTCATAAAACGCGTTCATGCTTCCGAGCATGGCGCTATAGAACGGATCGCGCGGCGACTTCCAGCCGAGAAATCCCAAGGCATAATTGACCAGATTCGACACCCCTTGCCGGCAGATGGATCCGCCGTTGCGCAGGCTATCCGCCAAGTCGTCGATTTGTGGCAGGAACCGGCTCTTTTCGCCGATCCGAAGCGTGTTCCGGCGCAGGTCGGCGAATGCCGCGCCGTCCTGTCCGACCACGTGAATCCAGAGATCCATATACTCGGCGCCGAAAGACAAGAAGCACTGGGCCGTGCCGCGCTCGGCGAGCAAGGAGGTCTGCCAGGAGCCGTAAAACGTCCGGCCGTTGGGCAGCACCGTCTCGCCGGACGTGACGGTGGAGGACTGGCGAACCTTGCCGATCAACCGGTAGACCATCGAAAGCGGGTGCGGGCCCGACTCTAGCACAATATTTCCCATATTCTGGAAGATCCAATGGCGGCCGTCGGACGGCAACCGCATTGGAATGTTGAAACAGACCGTGACGTGGTCGATGCGTCCTAAACGGCGCTCCTGGACGGCCTTGACCAGGCCGAGAAATGCCGGGTTGAAGGTCAGATTGTGGTTCACGCCGAGCCTGCGGCCTGAGCGCGCCACGGCCGATTCGATCTGTTCACACTCGAAAACCGAAACGCCGGCCGGCTTTTCGAGGAAAACGTGACAGCCGGCCTCCAGGCACTGGACCGCGCCGGAGGCGTGGAAAGCGGGCGGCGTCACTACGTGCACCACGTCGAGGTCACCCGGCGCCAGCATGTGTTCCAGCGACGAGTAAGCCTGCGGAATTCCCCAACGCTGCTGCAGTTGACTCGCTTTGGACAACTGCACATCGCAGACCGCCTGCAGTTTGACGCCGGGGATCTTCTGGAGCACCCGCGCGTGCCAGTCGGCGTGGACCCCGGCTCCATCGAGGCCCACACGGAGAATCTTGCCCGCGCCCGGTTCCACGCCGTGGCCTACGGGCCGGTCAGCCGGGATGGTATTCATTTTGGCCATCCCCGCCCCTGCTCGCGTCGTTCGATTCACGAATTCCACCCTTCACGTTCATACTGACGGACCATCGCACTTAGCAAGTGGTGGTAACCGGACGGGCCTGACCCAGGCCGCCCGCTATGCTCTCGATTTCCGCAAGCACCTCGCGGGCCACGTGGTCCCAGGTCCGAGAACCGGCCCAGGACGATATGGCGGAACGGTCCCATTCACGGGTCAGGGCGGCCTCAAGCGCTTTTGTAAGCGCCGCCTGATCGTCGCGCGGAACCACGTAGCCGTAAACTTCGGAAGGAACCAGATCCGGAACGGCGCCGACGTCCGTACCGACCACGGGAGTCCCGCACGCCAGGCTCTCATGCACCACGTTGGGCCAGCCTTCGCGGTAGCTGGCCAGGCAAAACACGTCGGCCGCGCACATGTATTCCGCCAGAGACGGCGGCTCAACCAGTCCTAGAAAACGCACGTGGCCGCTTAGCTCAGGCGTGGCGGCGATGGCGTGCAACTCCTCCGCATAGCGGGCGCCACCCTCACGTCCTGGACCGCCGGCGATGAACAATTCCGCATCGATGCCGCTCCGCCGGAGCGTTTCGACCGCGAGCAGCGCGCGGTGATGGCCTTTCTCCTGGACTAAGTTCCCAGCCGACAGCACCATTTTCTTCCCGGAAGCCACTCCCAGGCGCTCGCGGATCTCGATCCGGTTGCGCGCATGAAAAACGGTAGCGTCCACGCCGTTGGGAACGGTGGCGGTGCGGCCCGGATCCACTCCGAGCCCGACGGCAAACTGCCGGAGCCGTTCGGAAACGGCGATCACACGCGCAGCGCGGCGAAGCGCCCAGCCCATAAAGAACCGGCGCAGAGGGTAACGGCCATGGATGACCTCGCTGCCGCGGAGAGTGACCACAAATGGCCGCCGGCACGCGATGGAGAGCAACGCCGCGGCGAAAGCCTCCGGATGCCCGAAATGGGCATCGATGACGGCGAAATTGCGCCTGCCGATTCGCCAGACCGACGGCAGCAACTGAAGAAACAGCAGGAAACCGTTGAGCGCCCCTCCACCGGGAATGTGCACCCAACGGGGATGATAGACATCCAGAGCGCCCTCCCGGCGGTGGGAGCAAACGGTCTGGGCGGCGCAACTGAGACGCCGGTAATCCCAGAGCGTCACCGGGGCCAACACGGTCACCCTCTCCAACTCCCCCATGCGCTGCAATCGCCTGGCGACGAACAGGCCCTTGTGCGGTTCCGAAGCGTTGGGGAAGACGGTTGTAAAACTCAGGACTCCGTTTGGCATCTAGGGTTCCCTGGTTACCTTATCGCGGCCACAGCCTGGGCGGCTCTTTGCCACAAATAGCTCCGCAACTCTTTCACGGTTTCGATTTCCGAGCGCTCGAAAACGCCGGACAGGACCAGAAGCAGAAGGAACAGCAGCAGGCCGGCCGTGGCCGTGGCAAACTGGGCGGCAAGAGCGCCGGGCATTCCGATCAGCACCGCCGCACAAGACGCCAAAGCGCTAATGCCGATCTTCGCGAGCCGCTTTGCCTCGTACCGATACTTCTTGATCCGCTGGGTCTTCCAGTAGCTGTAAACCGTCATGCCGATGAACGCGCACAGCGTTGCGACGGCCGCGCCCCACATCTTGAACGGCGGGATCAAGGCCCCGTACCCGATCAGGCAAAGCACACAGCCCAAAATGCTGGTCTGAGCGTCGTTCACTGTGCGGTTTTCCATGAAAAAGACGTTGCGAATCTGGTCGCCGAGGCCGCGAATCACATAGGCGGCCGCGATGAGCGGGATAAATAGGGCCGCCTCTCGAAACGCCGGCGCGCGCGGAGTCAGCACATACAGCACCGGCCTACTGAACATGGTGATTACCACCGCGACGCAGGTGAGCACAAGCACGAGATACGTGCATACCCTGGCGTTGATGGCCTCACCATCGACGCCGCGGACGATCCGGTACATCTGGGACGTCCAATAAGTCACAAACGGCAATTGCACATAACTAACCAGCATCCCGAGTTTGTATGCGAGCGAGTAGATTCCCACGTCGGCGAGTGAGGCCGAACGCTGCAGGAAAAAACGGTCGCCATAATGGATGACCAGCATCGCAACGCCGCCTATGCCCACCGGCACCGCGTACGCAGCCATGCGCCGGCAGAGCGCAAAGTTGAATGACAGATAGGCGCTCGATAGCAGAATGGCGGAAAGCCCGATCCCCATGACCGCCGAGGCCGCCAGCGTGCTCCAGAGCATGGCGGCAATACCCATCTTCCAGACGGCGAGGAAAAGGACGTTGAAGAAAATTGCCACAACCAGCCGAACCGACATGCATATCGTAAATAGAACCGACCGGTTCATCGCCCGCAAGTAGGCCAAGCCGACCTCCAGGGGCAGCACCATCACAAAATTGGCGAAGACCAGATGGAAATAGAATGTGTAAGCCGTGGTGCCGAAAACCAGCTTCCCTAACGGTTCGCTGACCAGAAACCCCGCCACCGCGCCGAAGATACCCATGGCGAGGGCCGAGAAGAAGGCCGTGGTCGCGACTGTGCCGCGGGCCTCTCGGCTGGTCGCCTCGGCGTGGAAGTAGCACAGTGCATCGCCTAGCCTGGCGCCCAAGAGCGACGTCAGCATAAACGACGTAAGATCCAGCAATTCGAGGACGCCGTAGTCCGCCGGACTCAAATATCGAGTGTAGACAGGCAGCAGGAAAAAGCTGCACATCTTACCCAGAATCACAGGCACTGAGTAGGCGGCGCTATGGCGCAGAAGCGAACGATAAGTGCTCTCTTTGACTTTGACTGCCGGCTGGCCGGAAGCGGTCATGCGCCGGCCTCCTGAAGCTCCAGGTCTTCCTCCGCGGCAAGGCTCTCCTGGCGCTCCCGCAGAGATTCGAGGTGGTCCGGTTCGACGATCAGCCAGGACGCGCCCGCCATCAGCAGGAAATACAGGAAATCGAACGTAATCCTAGTAAGAAAGGTACTGCCGACCGCGAATGCGATGAGAGCGGTCTCAATAGCCAGCGGACACTCGTACAAGGGGGATCCCGCTTTCTTCAGCCGGAGGCTGGAACGTTCGAGCAGAATAATCGTGCCGCCCAGCAAGGCCACGTACGCCGCAAGGGAGAAGATCCCCGAATCGGCCAACATCTGGAGGTAGGTGTCATGAACCAATAGTTGGGCTCTCGAGAATTCCGGATCGGCATAGCGGGTCCAGAGCATTCGCTGATTCATGCTGCCGAATCCCACTCCCGTCAGCGGGTAGTCTTTGAATATCCTCACCGCGACTTGGGAGGCTTCGACGCGATCCATTACGGACTCGTCTTGCTGGGCGGTTTCTGTGTCTTTCAGGGTTTCCATACGATCGAAATATGAATCTCTCACCAGGTAGATCGAGGGCGCCGTCAGGATCACAAGCGCCACGAGCATGAAGAAACGGTGACGCGCATGAATCAGGATCACCAGGAAGGCCGCGATCGCCGCTATGGCGGCGCCCCGCGAGTGGGTGAACACCACCGCGGCAATTGTGAAGAACGCGGCTAGAACCAATCCGGTCCGGACCGGGAACGAACGGACCAGATTCCTGCCATACCAGCAAAGGGGGATGCCCATCACGAGCGCCAAGGCTAGCGTGTTGTTATCGGCAAAAGACCCGCCGAAGCCGCCCGAGTACCGCACGCCCCCTTGGATCAGCCCGTACAGCCCAAATTTTGTACCCACCCAGCCCATCGACAGGGCCATAATCACAACCAGGCGGCGGAAATCCTGCTCCGTCTGGATGGTTAGCGGTATCAGGACCGCGGACACGATGGAACTGACATACCACCATAAGTACTGGTAGCACAACGTAGGGTGAATCGCCGTCACGACCGACAGCATGATAGGGACCAACAGAACCAGTAACAGCCGGAAGACAGGGTTGCGCCACAGCGGCCCAAGTTGGCTCAAAACCTTCACGCTCCCAAACAATGTACCCAACTCTAGAATGGATGCATACGGATACGTTGTGCCGGCCCAGGCTGTTACATCCGGCCGCGCCAGCGCGAACCAGACCATTGCGATCGCGCCGATTTTCGGACGGATCATGGCCGCGATCGCGAGCGCGACAATGATCGCCAACAGCAGGAATGCGCGCATGTTAGACCGATTGAGCCGCTCCGACGGGGTTTTCCATCCCGGCTTTGCGGCCCGCTTGCCACATCGCCAGCGTCAGCAGGTTCCACAGCTTGCGCTCATGGTTGAAGAGCGAGCTTTGGTGCTCGGACCACAACCGGCGAGCCTCGGAGGGACATACGAAGGCCTCCGCATCCTTACTCAGGACCTTGGATTCGAATACCGGCTTCAGGCTGGTGCGGAACCATTCGGCCAGGGGAACCACGAAACCCATCTTCTTGCGGCTGACGTTCTGTTCAGGCAGAAACGGCCTGACGACGTTCTTGAATATCGCTTTTCCCACGCCCCCGTCCAGTTTCCACGCCGGTGGCAGCCCGCACGCGAATTCCACGATGCGGTAGTCCAGCCAGGGAGCTCGCGTTTCCAGGGAGTGGATCATGCTGGCGCGGTCCGCCTTCACCAGGATGTCCCCCGGCAGGTAGGTCTGGAAGTCGACCGCCTGCATCTGCTCGAGCGGATGGAGGTCACGGACGGCGGTGAATTGGTCGCGGAACCACGCGCGCGGATCGTACCCTCCGAGCGAGCGCCGCAGTTCCGGGGCAAGCACCGCATTCAGGCCCTCATCGCGGAACGCCGTCATGCTGGAGTAGTAGGCATCTCCGATCTCGACGGACAGATTGGTGAGCAGCGATTTGGCGCGAAAAGGCTGCGGCAGGTAATCGAACTTGGGATAGTGCCCGCCGGCCCAGGCGATGGCCGAACGCCGGAAGAAGCCGGGAAACTTGCGCCGCAGCTTCTCCTCCAGCACGCCGTAATAATACCGGCGGTATCCGCCGAACACCTCGTCGGCACCGTCGCCCGAAAGCGCCACGGTCACATGGCGGCGGGTCATTTGCGCCAGATACAAGGTCGGGATGATAGAGGAATCGCCGAACGGCTCGTCCATGTGGCATCCCAACACGTCGAGCACGTCTTCGATGCGCGGGCTAACGACCTTTTCCCGATGCTCCGTGCAATACCGGTTGGCCACCGCGCGGGCGTGCTCCAACTCGTCGAACCGCTTGTTTGTGAAACCGATGGAGAAAGTGCGCACGCTCGATGGGGCCTGACGGGACATGTATGCCACCACCGCGCTGGAGTCCACGCCTCCGCTTAAGAACGCCCCCAACGGCACGTCGCTGATCATCCGCCGGCCAACCGCGTCTTCCGCCAGACTGCCCAGCTCCTCGATGGCTTCTTCCCGCCGCACGCCGCGCTGGCTGAATACCGGAGACCAATAACGCCGCCGCCGCATGCCCGCGCCATCCACCGTGAGAGTATGCGCCGGCTCAAGCTTGGCTACGCCCCGGTAAATGGTGCGCGGATCGGGAACATAAGACAACGCCAGGAACTCCGCGACGCTGCGCTCATCCACCCGCGCATCGAAGCCCGGCATGGCTGCCAGAGCCTTCAGTTCGGAAGCAAACGCGAAACGAAAACCGGGGACCGCGTCCGAGTAGTAGAGCGGCTTCTTGCCCATGCGGTCGCGCGCCAGGAAAAGCCTCTTCCGGGGCGCGTCCCAAATGGCAAAGGCGAACATGCCGTTGAGGAATTCCGGCATGCGCTCGCCCTCCTCCTCGTAGAGGTGCGCCAGCACTTCGGTGTCGCTTAGAGTGCGGAACCGGTGGCCTTTGGCCTGGAGTTCGGCGCGCAATTCGCGGTAGTTGTAGATCTCTCCGTTGAACACGACTTGCACGGCGCCGTCTTCGTTGCCCATGGGCTGGTCGCCGGTGCTCAAATCGATGATGCTGAGACGCCGGTGCCCCAGGGCGGCTTCGTCATCTGCCAGCCAGCCGTAGGAGTCCGGACCGCGGTGGGCCAGGCGGTCGCACATGCAGGCGAGCACATCCCGCGAATCTCGTGCTCCGTGTTTTAGAAAGCCAGCGATTCCGCACATGCTCTAAGCCTCTCTCAGCGTCTGCCCAATCAACGAATGGAAATCATCATTTTCTGTCGGACGGCTTGCGGCTGGGTTGTTTGACCGGCCGCCCGCCCTCTTGCGCCGGGGGATCCCCGTACACGGCGTGAGACCCATACCCATAAGGCGTGTGGGCGCCGAACGGCCACCGTGCAGTATGATTCAGGACAATCCCAATTAGCTTCTCTTTCGGCATGGACTCGATTATCTTGGCGCAGCTATTTCGCTTGGTATGGTCCGGACGAAAGACAAGGACGATCCCGTCCGCCGAGAGCTGGATCAGGTCCCAATCGGCCACCACCCCCGCCGGCGGAGTATCGAGGATCACGAACTCATATTGCGCCCGGAACCTCTCACAGATGGCGTGCCACCGCGCGGATTCCAGCAATTCGCTTGGGTTCACGTTGGATTCCCCGGCGGTAACAACGTGCAGGTTCGGATACCCTTCCAGTTCCACTACCGCTTCTTCGAATGTGCACGCGCCTTCGATGACTTCCGCCATCCCCGGGCTCCTCGGCAGACCCAATAGAGTGTGCACCGCCGACCTGCGGAAATCCATGTCAACCAGCAGAATCTTCGCCGCCACCTTCAAAGACAGCGCGCCGGCGATGTTGATTGCCGTAACGGTTTTCCCATCGCCTGTGCCGGGGCTGGTGATCCCGATTGTCCGCGGCTTCTTAGGGTGATGGACTATTTTGGTGCGAAGAATCCGGTACTGCTCCGCCGCCGCCCCGTGCTGATTCTCAAATGGCAACACTGGCACGGTAGCGGCGACCGCCAGCTTCACGCGCCGGATCTGAGGGGGGATCGCGGGCACAACCACTGGACCCGCGGCGACCGCCGGTATGGCGGGAGGCGGGTCCAATGACACGGGCCTAGGGGGACCGGGCACCAAGGTCCGTTCCCATTGTTCATCCGGCGCCCCTTCCATCAGCGCCGGCAGCAGATCCGCTGTTTCGCTTCGGGTCCCTTGCAACGCGTCGAAAATCCTGCTCATTTATGCTCCCTGCGAGTCAGCCCCAGAGCGGTGATCCAGCCAGGCAGGTTCGCCTGCCCCGCGGGTTCGGGGGCCGCTGAAGTGCGCAGCGGGACCGCCCCGTTTTCCGCCGCATTGCCGGTTCGCGCGGCCATCACGGCCACGCCGCCGTTACGCGCGGCGGCTTCGTTTACCGAGCGCGAAAGCCCGAGGTCGCGGGCAGCCTCGCGTACGTGCCTCGCGCCGACCACCGGCGGCTTTTCCACGAAAGCCGTGGTCAGCGCGTTATCGCACAACGCATTCACCAGCCGCGGGATTCCGCGCGACAACTGCGCGACCTCGGCGTACGCTTCGGACGTGAATGGCGGCGCAGCCTTGGCGCCAGCCTTGGCCCATCGCAAAGCGACGTACTGCTCGATATCCGCCGGTACCAGAGGCGACAGCGCCAGGCGGACTGAGATTCGCTGGCTGAACTGCCGAAGCTCCGGACGGTCCAGCATTTCCAGGATCTCGTCCTGGCCCGCCAACACAATTTGCAGCAGCTTCTCGCCGGGCAGTTCCAAATTGCTTAGCAGCCGCACTTCTTCCAGCACGGACGGCGCTAACTTATGCGCCTCATCGATTACCAGTACGGCGATCTTCCCGGCTTGCTTGACGCGCATCAGAAATTCCTGAAGCTGCACCAACCGCTGGGCCTTGCTAGCCGGAACGTTGGCGAAGCCGAAATCCAGCATGGCCAGTTCCAGGAACTCCGACTCGGTCAGCGTAGGGTTCAGAATCACGCTCGAAACCACGCGGCTGGCGGGCAGGCATTGCAGCGTTCTGGCCAGAAGGGTCGATTTACCCGTACCCGCCTCGCCCGCGAGCAAGACGAACCCTTTGCGTTCCAGGATGGCGTACGCCAACCCGGCCAACGCCTCGCGGTGACCGGGCGTCATGTAGAGCAACGCCGGCTCGGGCGTCATGCTGAACGGATGCTTAGTCAGGCCGAAGTGATTCTCGTACATGTTCAGAATCCAGACCCAAGATAGAACCTCGCGGCTGCCAGCCCCATCAGCGAAATCAGCACTACCGACACCACGATGACCCAGCGGGCCGTGCTCCATCCGGCCCACGGCCGGCCGACGCTCCCCGCTACGGCAAGCTGGGAAATCTGCGGAACGCGGGCAAGCACCGGGATGTCCGCCGGCAGTTCCCATTCGCCCAACAGGTTGCCTTTGCGCATTTCAAGGCCAATCCCGCACGCGAGCGCGAAAAATAGAGCGAGGGCGGAACTGGTGGCGTCATAGAAGGGGCGGTTCGGACTGGACGGCGTCTGCGGCGCGTGCGCCGGATCGAGGATCGTGAAACGCTCGGATTTCTGCCGCCTCTCCATGTCGGTGGACATTTCCGCCGACTGTTGCTTATTCAACAGCGAGAGGTAGTTGGCCTTGGTGACATCGTAGTCGCGCGTAATCTCCGTCAGTTCCTGTTCCCGCATGGGAACGCTGGTCAATTTCGCTTGACGCTCGGTAATCTCGTTAGCGATGCGCTCCCGATCGGCCTTTCGTCGGTCGATTTCGTCATTCACAGCGGCGATCTGGGATTCCACCGTCGCGATGCGCTCGTTCGCCTGGCCGACATCCGCCGGATTGGCCATCATAGCTTTGGCCAAGGCCTGCGCCGCCGTGTCGGACGCGGTGACTTTCTCTGCCGCCTGGGCCGGGCTCTTGGTGCGCGACGCCTCCGCCGCTTCCTTCGCTTCCGCGGCTTTCGCCAGGTTAATGTCGGCCCGCAGCCGCTTTACATCCGGATGCCCTTCCCCGTAGCGCCCCAACATCACATCGAGCTGCGCCTGGAGGATCTCGGACTGTTTCTTGGGTCCCGCGGGGACCGGTTGCGCGGCCGCGCCGGCCCCTGAAGGAGATGTCGCGGTGGAGGCCGAAGCCGGCCGCGGGCGCATGAGCATATCCAGCGTATCGTGCGCCATTCTCAGCGTGTTCTCAAGCGTCGTCTTCGACTCCTCCGCGCGGGAGATGGCCTCGTTCGCAGAAACCTGCTCCATCCGCAGCCGTTCCAGCGCGCTCTGAATCGCTCCTTGCTGTTCCGGAAGCTCGCCGTTGTGGGTTGCTTTGAACTCGCGGATGGCTGTTTCCAGCGAATCGAGTTTTTTCTTGGCTTCCGCAAGCTCGGTCCCGACAAACTCCGAGGTACCCTCGGCCTCGCTTTCGCGGGTGCGCAGGTTCTCCTCGATGAAGAGGTTCGCAAGTTGATTGGTCACCTGCGCCACAACCGCCGGCTGTCTGCCCGAATACGATATGCGAAAAGCGTCGGGCTTCGCGCTGGCGCTGGCCATTCCCTTAACGAGATGGACACCAATGTCCATCCGCATCGTCTCAACCACTTCATCGAGCGGATGGCGCGCTCTCTCCTCGCGATATAAGTCGTCCTCCTCAATGATCCTTTGCAGCTCCGTATTGCTCAGGACTTGCTGGCTGATGGTCGCCAGGCGGTCCGGAGCTTCGTCCGTGACCGTCGAGGGCACAAATCGCTCGGGAATCTTCTGGGAAGCGATCAAGATTAGCGAGTCCGCCGAGTAGACCGCGGGCATCCGCTGGACCACGGCCACCGCCACCGCGGTCAGGACCAGCCACCCCAGCGCAATGCCGTATCTGTGCATCCAGCACATCCGCGCCAGAGACACAATCGAAAGCTGCGAATTAGTATTGTCCGCTTTTGGCAGAGGCATATTTTGCGATACACCGGAAAGTGAGATTTGCCGTTGGCGTATGGGCAACGTTAGCGCCAAATCCGCATGTGTTTGAATTCACGAGTCTTCACAGCGGGTGAGGCGATTGTGGCGCCGGCCCTCGCCACCCACAATGGGATTAAGTGCGAATAATTGGCGCCGCTTGCGTTTGCCGGCCGCCGGCCCGCGGGAACGCATATCCCGTAGGTTCAATCGATTGGTCGCCACGGCGCCCGTAATTGCCAAATATTCTGCTTAAATCTTTGGGCAGTAAACTTGCTCACAAGTGGACTGCCGCAAAGCCACTAATGGCGTTGCGTTTTCGTACGGGGATAGGATTGGATGAAGACTCGTGTCTACCTGACCATCGATGCGGAGATTTCCATGGGGGCGGCATGGGAGTACCTGGACCGGAGTCCCCTTTCCGTCGACCAACGAATTTTTTGTCAGCGAAACGGCCATGCTTATGGCCTGCCCTTCATGGTTGACGCGCTTCACGGCCACGGGTTCCGCGCAACCTTCTTTACCGAGGTCTTCGGATCGCTCTGCCTTGGCGACGGGCCATTCAGGCGGGTCTTCGATTATCTGCTGGAACGCGGGCAGGACGTTCAACTCCATACTCACCCAACTTTCCGCAATTATGGCCATGCAACCCACAATGGCGGTCAAAAAAACTTCGCGTACTACAAGACGCTGCCGGATGCCATTAACCAATACAGCCGGGAAGACCAAGCCGCGTTCCTGCAGGAAGCCCACTGCCTCTTTCTTCGTTTCGCCGGTTTCCAGCCCGTCGCCTATCGCGCCGGCTCATTTCTGGCGAACCTGGACACTCTGGCTGCCTTACCGGACAGTATTGTCATCGACTCCAGCTTAGACCCCAGCGACCGCCACTCGTTTCCCGGCTGCCGCTTGCAGCCTAACCTGGTGCAGGAAGTCGAGGGAGTGCTGGAGTTGCCTCTCACCGTGGGTACCAGCGGCGCCGGGCCCTTCCGCTGTTATAAACACCTGGAGATCAGCGCCCTGAGCCTGCACGAGATGAAGGCCGCACTTCTGCAAGCGCAATCCAGCGGTTTGGGGGATTGCGTGATCGTGTTTCACAGCTTCAGCGCAGTCAAGCATAAGGACGTTTTCTATTCGCAGATGAAACCGGACCGCCTGGTAATTTCGCGTTATCTCGGCCTGCTTCGTTTTCTGGCGGAGAATCATAACCTCTTCGAGGTCACCACCATGGCCGAGGCCGCGGCCGACAACGGACGCCTGGTGCGTGAGCAGGTTCAGCAGCCGGCGCCGATACCCGACTTCGGAACCTTGGCGCCCCTCTGCCGCAAAGGCGTCCAGGCCATCAATCGACTGTACTTCTAGTGGTGTGCGTCCAGACCGCTCTCTTACGTTCGCGCCTCGGTTCGAAGTGACTGATTTTGCTGAGCCGCGAACGAGACTTAGGAATCGGGAGACTAGCGTGAGCGTATCTCTTGCATCTCGCGCCACGGCGCCTCAGCGGAAATCCGGAAAGTCCGGCCGTACGCCCTCGCTCGACGGGCTCCGGGCGATATCGATCGCCCTCGTCCTGCTTGGTCATCTAAGCGGAACGCGGCACTTTGCGAGCCTCGACCTCGGAGTGGGGGACTATGCCCATTTGGGGGTCATCGTCTTTTTCGTGATCTCGGGCTACTTGATCACAGGCCTGCTGCTGTCTGAACACGCCAAGCGCGGGAAGGTGTCGCTCAAGCTCTTTTATGCGCGGAGGGCGCTGCGGCTCTTTCCGGCTTCTTTCGCCTTCATTGCCTGCGTCTCGCTCCTGTGGCTCGCCGGAATTGTGCATCTGCACGCTACGGATCTCTGGCACGCCATCACCTACACTGTGAACTACTTACCGGGAGCGTCATGGCAGATCGGTCATCTGTGGTCTCTTTCTGTCGAGGAGCAGTTCTACCTGCTCTGGCCTTGCGCATTCGTCCTGCTCCGGCCACGGCGCGCCATCTGGGTCGCCGCCGGGGTGATTCTGCTGGGGCCTATCGCGCGCTTCGCCTCGTGGCATTACCTGACGGGGACTCCCTTTCGCGATCTGCAGATGTTCCCGATGGTCGCCGACAGCCTTGCGACAGGATGTCTATTCGCGAGAGTGAGCGATTGGCTGGAAGCGCAAGACTGGTATCTTCGGTTGTTCCGGCCCGCCTACTCCGCGGGGTTGTTGGTGTTGGTCCTATCGATCAATCGCTACATGGGTTTCACGATAGTCTGGGTTTTCGGCACGGCGGTCGCTAATATCAGCCTCGCGATTCTCATGCACCGCTGCGTCTATTGCTCTCGCGATTCGATTGGACGATTCCTCAACTGGAAGCCGGTTGCCTTTGTGGGCGTCCTAAGCTACTCGCTCTATCTGTGGCAGCAACTGTTCCTGAACCGTCAATCCACCGCATGGGTGAACGCGTTCCCGCAAAACCTGCTGCTTGCAGTGTCCGCGGCGCTGGGATCTTATCTCCTGCTTGAAAAGCCGTTACTGAAGCTTCGCAGCCGGTTGCGTAGTTAGGACCGGTCTCAAGCCTTGGCGGAAGGGACTGTCATCAAGGCGTTGCGCTTGCCGTGCCTGGGCTGGCCATGCCGCGCCCACTGGCTCCAAAGCCGAAGTTCAAGCGGACCGCGCTCTGGTCGTACCTCAACTCCGGGCCAGGCGTGGACGACTGGAGAAAAATTGGCCCCCAGAACTCGTTGAAAGTATATTGCAGAACGAGGGTGGAGTGGCCCGCCAGGGGCCGGTACAATCCAGCGTTCACGCGGAAGCCGGTAGTGGCCTGCCCAAAGACCAAGGGATCCCCGGACAGCCGGTTTCCCCCTGCTCCGGCCTGGAGACTCCAGTGACTCCCCTGCTTGCGCCAGCTCCAACCGACATCCATAGTCAGCGTTGCAGACGCCCCTGTCCCGTAAAGATCTGCAATACTGCGGCTCGCGGAAACCACTAACGTGTGGCCGTGAGTGTGATAACCCATGTTCCCGAAGGCTTCCCACTGCTTCCCGCGCGAACTGGCATAGGCCGACCCGGTTGGCAGAATGTAGCCGCCCCCCGCCGAGAAGTTCGCGAACCAGTTTTGAGTGAACTTCCGGCCTAAACCGATCATCGCATCCGTGGATTGCATGTTGTCGATCGACGAGAATACCCGCCCGTAGTTGACCCCAGCCGTCAACGACGTTCGTTCCGAGAGCAGGTAGTTCACAGACGCGTTGAAAGCCGCATTCGTGGTCTGCGGAATCAGGAACTCGTTCACGTCCAGGGAAGAATTCGTTTTCAGGCTCTGCATGCGGCTCCCGGTAGCGCTTAACCCGAACGTCAGACGCGGGGAATGCGAATACGAGAGCGCCATCAGAGACGTGCCCGAAAGGAGCCGCTCGCCATAGTAGAGCTGCATTAGCGAAGTAACCGTGGCGGATGCGCCAGTGCCGGCGGCGATGCTCGGATTCCCGCTCTGTCCCGTCAGTAACTGACCCGCCAACTCCCCAGCCGTGCCCGTAAGGGAAGCCAGATTCTGCGCGTTGGTCGGTGAGAAGAGGAGTTGCTCGAAGGCGCCCTCGACCCCCGACGCGCTCACGGAGAACTGCCACTGCGGAGCTAGTTTACGGGACCAGCTAAATGCCAGCGATTGGCTCAGTTGGCTCGTGTTCTGTTCATACGTGCTGTAGGAATAGGTGGGAGTATAGACCGCCGAGAACTGCGATCTGGCATCTCCGCTGCTGCCCATGCGAAACCCAACGGACGCCGAAACGCCGGTCGCGGTTTGATATCCCGGCACAGAAGTTCCGCTAATTCCCGCCGCCGCGTCCGCCGCGTAGACCCAGGATTGGTCCACGGTCGAATACTGCGTGTAGGCGGAAAAGTTATACAAATGCAGGCCATTCTGCTGCGCGCCGGCCGAGGTCAGCGGGTTCAACGTAAAGCTCTGCGCGGTCAAGGTAGCTGCGCAGAGGACTGCCCCCGCCCCCACGCGCCCCACGCATCCCGTCCACCAACGCAGAGTGGTCAGGCGCTGCTTCATGCTGTCGTCATCCATGTTTCCCCCTGGCGAGCCGGCGGTTGAGTCATGGCTTGGGCAATTGCCATGCCATGAAACAACCCGGAACTGCCGTTCCGCTCCACGATCTTGCCGGTCCGGCGCAACATTTTTTCGCAATGAGTTCGAAACTTTTGCCCTCCGCTAGTGGAAGGCCTTAGGCCAGAGGGAATCGTAGACGCTCCATCCGACCGAATCGGGCGGATCGAGTGGAGACCTAGAGGAATCGTCGGATACGTCGAGGGGCGAAGTCTTGATTACGGGCGGAACGCCATTGTGGCTGCTATCCCAGGAAACGTAGGTGTTGTCCCAGCCCGCCGCATGCACCCCGGAAAGTCTGAACTGGTTCTGCAACATGGATTCGGGGCTCTTCCACTCGTTTCCGGAGCCATCCGCCGCGGGCGCTTCGGGCGGCGCGACCACGTTCGTCAATGTCTGCCGCGGATCGCACAACATCAGCGGAAGCACCACCCGCATGGTGAAATGCCTGGCGTCCCGTTCGGTGAACACGGCATCCAGGGCCGCCGGCGGCGGTTCGCATCCGTGGGCTTCCCGATATGCCTCCAGGCGGGCCACGCTATTATCGGACGCGCCCAAATCGAGCCAACCCGAAGCCACGGGATCGGGCATGAGCGCTGCGTTTGCGTTAGAATCCGGCTGGCCATCGAGCGCCTTACGCGCCACGGCCGCTTCGGGTAGATCGGGGCGGCGGCGCAAGCCTTCTTCGAGGGCCTTCTGCGCGGCCGCCCGATCGCCCTGGTGAAGCCGGACTATGGCTAGATGGTAGGGAGCGCGTTCACAGCCCGCAGCCTGGGCCTCCGCCAGGTGAATCGCGGCCAGGGAATCCATGCCACGCCGGTAGAGCGCCCATCCGAAGACGTCGTCCACCGCGGCGCTCTCCGGCGCCAGTTCCCTGGCCTTTTCCGCCAACTGCACGGCCTCCTCGGGCTTGCCTTCATGCTCCGCGAGCACGAATGCCAGGTTGTAGAGCGCCGGAACGCTCGAAGGGCTGTTTTCGAGCACCTTGCGGTATGACTCCTCTGCCAGGTTGAATTCGCCCCGCGTCTGTTGCGCCGCTCCCAAAAGGAGGCGCATCGAGCCGTTTCCGGGATCCGCTCTCATCAGGGGAATCAGGCGGCTCTCCGCAATTGCCGCGTTGCCACCGCTCAACTCGGCGCGCGCCAGGGCGGTCTCCAGTACCGGCGTATGGGATCCCGCCGCCATCGCCGTCTCAAAGGCCGTTACCGCCATTGGGACCCGGCCCGCCGCCAGCAGAAGTTCGCCCAAAAAGTGCCAGGCCTCCATGGAATGAGCCTGACTTTCGGCATGGCGGCGGATGCGGTCGATGGCCGCTTCGGTCCCCCCTGCCGCCTGGCTGCTGCGCGCCAGCAATAGAAGCGCCCGCATATCGCCCGGATTGGCGCTCAAGAGCCTCTCGGCAATCCGGCCCGCCGAGGCCGCATCCCGCTGTTCCAGCAAGGACAACGCTTCTTCAACTTGCAGCGTGGGCGTCGGTTGGCGCAGCCCGACGGACTCAAACGCGCTCCGGTACGCCTCCCGATCCCCCATGGCGAGCAACGCCCACCCGCGCTCCGCCGCTATGGCCGGCGAGGTCCTCAGAGGAGCGGAGATCTGCGCAAGCGCCTCCAGCGCGACATCGGGGGCCTGGGCGGCGATCTGATATCGCGCCAGTTCAATTCGCGCCGGCAGGAATTGCGGGTCGCGCTGCAGCGCCTGGCCGAGTTCGTCTACCGAACTCAGGATCTGGCCGCGCCGCAGGCGAACAGCCGCCAGGACATAATGCGCTCCGGCTGCCTCCGGGCGCAGTTGCAGCGCGGCGAGGATGCCGGCTTGGGCTTGGTCGACGCGCCCTTTTCCCAGATCCAAGACGGCTTTTTGAAACAGCGCGTCAAAATCCGGATTCTTCTGGCGCACCGCCGAACGAAGCAACTGTTCGGCATCGGGTTCCCTGCCCGCTCCGAGATACGCGGTCACCAGGCCGGTTCGCAACGCATGATTGGAAGGGTCCTCACGCAACCGCTGTTCGAATTCCTTGATCGCCAAGTCGAACTCCCCGCGCTGGAGCAAAAGCAAGCCGTAAAGCGCACGGTAGCGGCGATCCGGAAATTCCGCCAGTGCGCGATAGGAGATCGCAGCCTCGGCCATGCGATTCTGTCCGGCCTGAAGATTTGCTAGTTCGAGCAGCGCGGCGGCATTCAGCGGCTCGCGGCCAAGCGCCCGCTTCAGTGCCGCTTCGGCCTCCGCGGAACGCCCCATGGCGCTGTAGAACTCCGCCAGGAGGATGGTTGCCTTAACGCTCCCTTCCGCGGCTACCCGAAGCAGAGCTTCGGCGCCAGCCGCATTGCCCGATGCCACTCTCATTTTCGCCAGGGTGGCCACCCAATCCGCCTGATTCGGAAGCGTTGTCAGAGCCTGTTCGAGCCGGCGCTGCGCTTGCTCGCGATTGCCGAGCTTCCATTCGACGATGCTTAAGGCCGTGACCGCTCCGGCATCTCCGGGAAGCCGGGGAATCACCCGAACAAGTTTCTCTCGCGCTTCGGCCAGGACGTCCTGGTCCTCACTTGTAGCCATCAATTCGCCGAGCTTGATATGCGCCGGCCAATAGTCGGCCTTCAATTGAATGACTGTCGCCAACTCATCCGCCGCCACGCGGCCGTTGCCAATCGCCAGGTTCGCTACAGCCAGTTGGTAGCGCGCATCGGGGTTCAGAGGCGTCAACTCGACAGCCCGCCTGAAATCCTCAATGGCTGCCCCTATGTCATGTGTGGCCAGGCACTTCTGGCCTCGCGCGACCAGCGCCGCGGACCGGGATCGGCGTGTGCAACCGGCGCCCGCCAGCAGGACGGCCAGGACGCCAGCCAGCGCGGTCGCTCGCTTACAAGCGGAGGGTAATCGGCGCGGCAAGAGCATGGCGGGTGTCCACGGGCGTTCGCTGCTGCCAGCGGTAATCGCGGCGTTGCCGGATCCAGCCACGACGCAGCGCGTACTTGCGATAGCACGTCTGATGCCGCCCCCGGGCGCGGCGACCGCTCGATTTCGCGGCGTTTGACCGAAGCTACTGTAGTGCGGCAAGCGGAATGCGAAGTAACCGCTCTCTTACCTTCGCGGCTCAGCCGAGCTGGCTCGAACCAGCCGTAATGACCTTCACGGGCGCAGCCTCGTCGCGCTCTGCCGGCAGTGCGTCGAACTTGTGCTCGATCCCCAGTTTCTTCATCTTGTAGAGCAGGGCCTTGTAGTCGATCTTCAACATGTTGGCGGCCTTCTTGCGGTTCCAGCGCGTGCTGTTGAGCGCTGCCAGAATCGCTCCCGTTTCCGCCTGTTCCTTGGCTTGCGTCACTTGCTCCAGAATCGGCGCGCTTTCCCCGCCTTCCGTCTTCGCCGGCAGATCCAATGCCGGCGCCGCGGTAAGGGCTTTGCGCGCCGCCCGCGCCCTGAGATCCTGTGCGACCAGGTCCGGAGACCGCAGCACGAGCAGCTTGCGGACGATATTCTCCAGCTCACGCACGTTTCCGGGCCAATCGTGCTGCAGCATCGACTGCAGCAGCACCGGCGTAATTTCCGGCGGAGAAATCTCGCTGGGGGCGTACTTGCGCATCAGGATTCGCGTTAACGGCACGATATCCTCCTTGCGGTCCCTGAGTGGCGGCACGTACAGACTGACCACATTCAGCCGGTAGTACAGGTCCTGCCGGAATGCGCCCGTCCCGATGGATTTCTCCAGATCGTTATGCGTGGCCGCGATCACCCGCACATCCACCCGCACCGTCTCCTTGCCTCCCAACCGCTGGAATTCGTGGTCCTGCAATACCTGCAGGAGCTTGGCCTGGAGCTTGAAATCCATGTCGCCGATCTCGTCCAGCAGCAGGGTTCCTCCGTCGGCCAGTTCGAACATGCCGGGTTTGCGCTGGAATGCTCCGGTGAACGCCCCGCGCTCGTAGCCGAACAACTCGCTTTCCACCAGTTCGGCAGGCAGGGCGGCGCAGTTCAGTTTGACGAACGGCCGGTTGGCGCGCGGTGAAAGCGAGTGCAGATAGCGCGCGAGCACTTCCTTGCCGGAACCGGTCTCTCCCTGGATCAGGACCGGCACCTCGGAACGTCCAATCTGGGCCGCCATGGCGTATACTTCCCGCATGCCCGGGCTCCATCGCTCGCCGGCAGCCTCCTGTTCCGGCCGCCCTTGGACCGCATTCTCGAGGGCCGTACGGAGATCTCCATGGTCGAGGGGCTTCCCCAGAAAACCGGTAGCGCCGCTCTTCATGGCTTCCACGATGTTCACCGGCGCCGGCGCGCCCGATACCATGATGACCGGCAGATCCCAATCTCGCGACCGAATCTCCCGCAGAGTATCGAGGCCGTTTTTGCCGGGCATAAAGAAGTCCAGGACGACCGCCGACACCGCCCGATTCGCCTGAAGACAATTCAAGACTTCCTGCCCGTCTTCGGCCAACTCCACCCCATAGCCCTGATAGCGCAGAGCCATCTCCAGAAACTGGCGGCATTCAGGCTCATCGTCACCCACCAGGATTGTTCGCTCGTGTTTTTCGGTTGTCATTATGATAAACTCGCTCCGCTCGCTTGATTCACTGTCGCTCCCATGCCCTCATGTACCGTCGCGTAACCCTCGGGCGCAAGGGGAACCATAAACGAGAGCATTGGCCCCCCCTCGGTGTTCTCCGCCCAAATCCGCCCTCTGTGTTGTTGCACAATTACCTTGCAGATGGCCAGCCCTAAGCCGCTTCCGAAACTGTGGTTGCTGCCGTATGTTGCGTACTCTTCAAAAATCCGGCCCAGGCGCTCCTCAGGTATGGCCGGCCCCGTGTTGTGCACGTCTACCCGATAAGCGTTGGGCATCGCCCTTTCACTCGAACGCCGCTCCTTTTCAATGGGCCTCTGGACCCTGTTCGAGCGGCGGTCCCAGAAACACGAATATCCCCTGACCTCGATTTGGCCCGCCTTCGGCGTGAACTTAGTGGCATTATCGAGTAAGTTCAGGACCACCTGCTCTAACTGCTCCCGCTCGAAGTACATATCCTGCATGGGCTCCGCGAGTGTCACACTCACCTTGATGCGCCTCTCCGAGGCCAGGGGCTGGATCTCATGCAGCGCCTGGTGAACCGGGTCGCGGATGTCCCCCCGCTCAAGATTCGGGACCCTCTGGACGCGCTGGCCAACGCTCAATTGAAACATCGCCGCGGTCATTCTCGACAGCCTCTTCAAGCTGGCCTGAACTCTGCCCAATACCTGCTCTTGAGCCGCGGTGAGCGGACCCAGTTGTCCGTCCAGCAGGAGACCGCAGTAACCGCTGGTTGCGGTTAGGGGCGCACGAAAATCGTGAATGGCTCTGGCCAGGAAGTTGGTTCTATCCTGGTCATACTCCTGCAGCCGCAGGCTGGTCTCCATCAGGGTCTGCAGGATCTCGTCACGTTCCTGGCGAAGGCGCCCGGCGACGCCGGATTCATGGTCTTCCAGGGCCTTCTCAAGCCATGCCGCCAGAACCGCCCGCGTGACCGGCTTCAACGCCAACATGGCCGCCGCGAGCTTGGCGCTCCGGGATTCCGCCAGCTCCCTTCGCTCGACCAGCACCAAATGCGATCTGGGTTCCCCGGCAACCTTCTGCCAGGGGATCTCCAAGCCTTGGCGATAATCCCAAATATAGATCTCGGCGTCAGGGAAGGGTGGCTGTGGGTCCGCCACGATCAGTTGGTGTCGTCGAGCCGCCAGAACCTCACAGCACAACTCATAGACACGCTGGTCGTTCCCAATAAGCGCAATCCGGCTCCCGCATCCCACGTTACGTCCCTCCGATTCCCACAACGCACCAGAAAACCCGCAGCCATCGTCACGATTCCGAAAGATCCGAAACTCACCACAACCTGGCGCCTGGTTGCCGGTCCGACTATTTAGTCGGATCAAGTGCCGTATATGTGGTCAAGTTTACCGTGAACCTAACTTTTGTCAATACGGTTTCGTGCGATTAGTACTATTCACGCGAATAGTTTCGAGAGAATTGGTACAAATCCAAACTTCTGGCGCAAATAATTGTTGATTTTTGCCTCGCTTGCAGCACCTTTCCGCTGCATTAATTCGTGGCACTTGAACTGCGAAGAGGCTCGGACGGCGATGACTCTTCGATGACACTCGATCTCTGAGCACCGGATCGCGCCCTCACATTTACATTAGATGTCGAAGCTTACTTTCTCTGAGCGCCGGAGGCGGCAGCGAATGGCTCTGCACTGGGTTGTGCGTCTTAAAGGGCCATTGTCTAAAGACTACGTCCGCGCTGAAACGCAGAATCTCACTACTGAAGGTTTCTACTGCTTGTCGCCGGAGCGGTTTAAACCCGGTGAGACGCTGGAGTGCGTGATCGATCTCCCCTCATCGAAGACGTCTTCCGACAGCCATACTTTGCATGGCCGGGTCACCGTTCTTAGGGTCCGGCGCGTCCGCCCTAACGTCTTCGGCGTGGCCTGCCGGCTTGAGGATTATTCAATGGCTGTCGGCTCGGTATCGAGCTCTACCTAATGAGGTCTGAGTTCGCCGCGACGCTGGCTGGTCCATTTCTTCGGTCAAAAAACCGCACTAAGTCCAAATTCGTGACCGGGTCTTTTGTTCCGGCTGCGATAGACCCTGGCTCCAGGTGTTTCCTACGCCCTCCGTTGGGTTCCATTCTGTGGTCCCGAACGTGCACTGCCCCAGATTTCAGGGAGGTCTTGCCGGATGATCCGTCACTTTCTTCAGTTCGCTCTGTTTTCCTGGCTCGTCGCCGCCGCGGCGGTAGCGGGAGAACAGGAATCCGTGGCGCCCGCGGCGAGCGTCGCCCCGGATAACTACCAGATTGGCCCGGGTGACGTTCTCCAGATTATCGTTTGGAAGGAACCCGAAGCGACCGTTCCACAAGTGGTGGTCCGCGCCGATGGGAAGGTCGGCTTGCCGTTTGTCAAGGAGGTTGACCTTGCCGGCCTCACCTCAGCGAAGGCGGAAGAGGCCATCACCAGCGGTTTAAAACCCTTCATCAATGAGCCCGATGTCACGGTCATCGTGCGCGAAGTGCACAGCAAGAGGATCTACATGGTCGGCGCGGTCAAGCGCGAGGGTCCCATCGACCTTAAGTACCCCATGACCATGCTGCAAGCCCTGAGCGAAGCTGGAGGATTGACCGATTACGCCAAACGCAAAAAAATCTATATCTTACGCCAGGATAATGGCAAGGAGACGCGGATTTATTTCAATTACGATTCGGTGATCAAGGGCGAGCAGATGGAGCAGAACATTCAGGTAGTGCCCGGCGACACCATCGTCGTGCCGCATTGATACGGAAACTTTAACGGTCGCCAGGCGCCTAATTTATGCTCCCAGATTACAAAGGCCGGCTGATTCTCATCGCCGAGGATGAACCGGAAGTCCGCGGTTACCTGGAAATGGCCCTGCGTTGCGAGGGCTATGCCGTGGAAACTGCCGAGGACGGCGAGGAGGCGCTTCACTGCCTGGAAAGCGGCATGCCAATCTCCGCCGCGTTCCTCGACGTGATGATGCCCAAATGTGATGGCCTCGAGGTATTGCGCGCCCTCCGGGACAGCGGACGCGCCTTGCCCGTGATCGTGATCTCCGGAGTGCCCTCGCCTGGCATGGTGGTTGAAGCCATGCGAATCGGCGCTACCGATTTCCTGGCCAAGCCGGTCAGCCATGACACCTTACGCCAGGTTCTGAACGGCATCTTTGGAGCGGCCGAAATGGACCAGGACCCTCCGCAAGCTCCCGCGCCGCCCGCGCCCCACGAGATCTTCTTCGGACTCAGCCCGGTGATGCGCGAATTGCAGACGATGGCTAAACTGGTGGCCCGGTCTGGAACCCCGGTCTTAATTCAGGGAGAAACCGGCTCGGGAAAGGAAGTGTTGGCTTGCCACCTCCACGCCAACTCCGAACGCGCCCAAAGGTCGTTCGTAAAGCTGAACTGCGCCGCTTTGCCCTCCGAACTGGTGGAAAGCGAGTTGTTCGGCTACGAGCGCGGGGCGTTCACCGGAGCATTCCAGCGCAAACCCGGCATGTTCGAACTGGCCGACGGAGGAACCCTGCTGCTGGACGAGATCGGCGACATGGATTTCAAGCTCCAGGCCAAGCTCCTGCAGGTATTGCAGGACCACGAATTCCAGCGGTTGGGAGGCAAGGAGACGGTGCGGGTGGACGTGCGGGTGATCGCGGCCACGCATAACGATCTGGAGAAATCCATCGTGACGGGCGCATTCCGGCAGGACCTGTACTACCGATTGAACGTGCTCAGCCTCTACGTGCCGCCGCTCAGGGACCGCAAGGAGGATATCCCGCCCTTAGCGGACTTCCTGCTGGAAAAGTACAACGCCGGTAACGTGACGCCCGCGGCGATCACGCCGGCATTGCGGCAGGCGATGCTGCTGCACGATTGGCCGGGCAACGTGCGCGAGCTGGAAAATGTGATTCGGAAGTTGACCGTCGTTCACGACGTGGATTTGGTCGTACAGGACCTGATCGCCCGTTCCGCGAGAAAATTGCGCCCTCTGGCCACGGCGCCCGATCCGCCGCCGCAAACCGAGCCGGTCCAAGCGAGCGCCTCCATCCTGGCGCAGGTGACACGCGCCAAGCAACAGGCCGAGACGGAGGCGATATTGACGGCGCTTAACGCCACCCGGTGGAATCGCAAGAAGGCTGCGGCCCTGCTGAAAATCGACTACAAAGCTCTGCTCTATAAGATGAAGAAGCTGGGAGTGGACGGAAACCCCTCGCCCTCTTTGCCGGATTTCGTCAGGGCGACGCGGGCCGACAGCCAGCCCGTTTGACGCCCGGCAAAGCCATGCGCGGCTTCAGGCGGGCTTTTCAGCCGAGCTGGCGGAGCGCCGGGGGCCGGTACTCGTAAGCCAACTGGGCATCTCCCCGCAACGCCAATTCGGTTCTGTTCTTGACGCCGAGCTTGCGGAAAACATGATGCAAGTACTCCTTGATCGTGCCCTCGGTAAGGCACAACTCGGCGGCGATTTCCTTGTTGGCCTTGGCCTCGCGCACCAGCAACACGATTTGCCGTTCGCGAAATGACAACTCCCGCCACCCCACCTCCGTTTCCTCGACGGACTTAGGCCGGCGGCAACTCAAGCAAATATATTCCCGGCCGTGCGCGCCGAAAACTCGCCCGCATCGCGCACAACTCTTCTGCACGCGAACAATCGCCGGGTCGACCAGGTTAATGCCAGAGGTTCTCATAACCGACGTTCTCCTTCATTTCGACTGCTTGTAGTTGCGGAACGGGTCAACTAGCACGTCAGGTACCAAGAATTACAAGGGAGTAAGTCATTGATAATAAATAGATAAATGAATCAAGCCAACCGCCGGCTCCTCAAGATTACGTTGTAAAACCTACCTGATGCCTCCTTGGCGCCGAATCTGGCCTTAGCTTGCCCGTTCGGTATTCAGGAGATCTATATCCGTAATTCTACAACCTGAGATCAGCCGACTGTAGATTTTTTCAACGGTCTTTTGCGGGGAATAGGGAGATTGCCCCCACTGCGGGGATTGTGGGACTCATATGGGCCGCTTTGCCGTGGCACGGCGCCGGGAGACCAAACGGGAAAAATGCCACAAGTTTAGACCGCCGGTGGTCTGGCGGCGGAACCGGCCGGCGCCGGGACTGAAACGAGCGCCTGCCGGACCCCGCGAAATCAGGCCCCCCGGGGGCGCCAGCCCCCGAAACCGCCAGCCACGGCGGGTTCGCAGCCACTGGCTAACAAATTGCCCTTTGGAGCCGAACGGATGATCCGCCTCTTCAGCCAGTACGTCTCGCCGAAATCTCTGCTTCTTGCGGCACTCGAAGCAGTCCTGATCGCCCTGTCGCTCGTCTTCGCCGTTAGGCTTCGTTTCTGGAACAGCACTGTCGCGTTTCAAGCCTACACGGATTTGCCCCACTTTGCGTGGCAGGCGGCGGTAGTTGTCTTCATCTACCAGATGTGTTTCTACTGCAATAACCTCTACGATTCCCATTCGACGGAACGCCGCGACGATGAAGCGCTGCGGCTGGCTCAATCTCTCGGCGCCGCGTCGCTGTTGCTGGGCCTGTTGTATTGCCTGGTGCCGAGCTTGTTGGTCGGTCATGGCGTGTTTCTCTTGAACATGATTCTGGCGGGCGGTTTCCTTCTGTTGTCGCGCATCGCTGTGGACAAGCTGTGGCTCGCCGCGCCGGCCCAGAATATTCTCGTCCTAGGCGTGGGCCCGCTGGCATCCACGGTGGCACGCGAGATCACGGCCCGCCAGGACCTGAAACTCCACCTGGTCGGACTCGTTCAGGAAACGCCCCCATCTCCGGGCCAGCCTCAAATGCTGTTTGGCCACCCGCTGATCGGAGCGGCTGACGAATTGGAATCCCTAGTGGAGAAGCATCGCGTATCGCGGATTATTGTGGCCATCGAGGACCGTCGCGGGACTTTGCCGACTGCGGCTCTGGTGAGACTCCGGGTGCGTGGCATAGGCGTGGAGGACTCCCACTCCACCATCGCCGGATTGACCGGGCGCGTGTGGTTGAATACGGTGCGCCCGAGTTGGTTCGTTTTTTCGGACGGCTTCCGGCGGTCCCGCAGGACGGCCTTGTTCAAGCGCACGGGGGACATCTGCTTCGGCGTGCTCGGGTTTATCTTGTCGCTGCCCATAATGCTCGCGGTTGCCCTGGCAGTTAAGCTCGATTCCAAGGGACCCGCGCTCTACCGCCAGGTCAGGGTCGGCTGGAAGGGCAGAGAATTCGAGATTCTGAAATTCCGATCGATGCGGGTGGACGCCGAGGTAAAGAGTGGCGCGCAATGGGCTGTGGTGAACGATCCGCGCATCACCAGGATCGGCAAGTACCTTCGCAAATTCCGGCTCGATGAACTGCCCCAATTCGTAAATGTCATCCGCGGCGATATGAGTTTTGTGGGCCCGCGGCCCGAACGGCCGGGATTCGTAGCGGATTTGCGTGAGGAAATCCCCTATTATGACGCCCGCCACTCGGTACGGCCCGGGTTGACCGGGTGGGCTCAGGTCGAGTATCACTACGGCGCCAGCGTGGACGATGCTTATCGCAAGCTCGAATACGATTTGTTCTATTTGAAGAACATGTCGCTGCTCTTCGATTGCGCCATCGTCTTTCAGACCGTGCGCATCGTGATCAATGCCAGGCAAGGCTGGTAATCCGCGAAGCGCCGGGACGGTACAGCGTCCCAAAGCTTTGGCCGAAGTCGTGAATATTGGACCGTCCGGCTTGGGATGCAACTCACGTTTTTTCTCTAACTTGCTGTAAATACGATGCCCGTTTTGGGATCGCCGCTTGGCTGGGCAATTGCACCAGAGGGGACGCTGAGTCTTGTATAGGAGGTGCTGTGAAACGGTTGCTGCTTATCGCCTTTCTGGTAGTGCTCATGTTGACCGGAGTGACTTTTACGGCAGAGGCGTGGAGCGCCCGAGCGCCTTATCAGGGGAGTTCCCCGAGCGCTTTAGCCGCTTGGATCGCGAATGTGCAGATGAACGGCTTGCCTTTGCCTGAGCCGGCATCGATCATTCTTTCGAGCCTTGTCCTGCTTGGAGGCGCCACCGCGTGGCGCCGTCGGCGGACCAATCGCCGGGCGTAAGTCCCGTGATCGCATCATCTTAAGCCTTGACCGCCCGAATGCAGCCGGCTGGTATGGCTGCCTATTTGTTTTAACTTACGGAGACATACCGCTATGGCGCAGGCTACGGCTATCGACGAGCGTTTGCTGCCGGCGGAATCCGGCTATTATGTTTGGACATTCCCCGGTTCGCCAATAAAAGTTCATCTCGGCCTTGAAGTCGTGAAGCGCATGCAGGCGCAACTACGGGATGCCGGCGCCAACGCCGCTGTCCAGGGCTTGCTGTTGGGCGGGATCAACGGGCAAACCACCGTCATCTCCGGGTTTCAGCCACTCGCGGGCGGTGGCGCCGAGGAGGTCGAACAGGCCATCGCGGCCCTGGAAAAAGCTCCCGGAAGGCATTCGCCGGTCGGGTATTATCGAACCCACCGCGAGGACGGCCTCCGTCTGTACGAACCCGATCTATCTCTTGCCGGCGCCTGCTTTGGAAACCCTCATCACGTCTTTCTGCTGATTCAACCCGTAGAATCGGGGCCCGCCAACGCGAGCTTCTTCTTTTGGGACGGCGGACGTATGACGGGAGACTTCCCTTTCCTGGAGTTTCCGTTTGACCCTGCGTTGTTGGCGAATACGGAACGCCACAGGGCTGAGGCCATGCAACTGAGGGCGCTGAACACCCGTGCGGAAACTGCGCCGGCCCCGCGTCCCCTTCCCCGGCGCCAAACGCCCCGCCGAGTGGTCAAGGGTGCGGCCTGGGTCTTCCTCGGAGCGTCCTTAGCGGTCGCGGCCGTGACCGGCGTGAAGCTGCTTCCCCAAGCACTCGATCGTTTCCTCAACCACCCCCACTCAGCGGCGGTCCCTGCCGCACATCCGAGTCCGCCTTCCGCCCAGCCCGAGCAGTCTTCCATGGGATTCGAGGCGACGCGGCAGAACGGCGATTTGAAGCTTACCTGGAGACGCGATAGCGCCGTGATCAGAAGTGCAACTTCCGGCGTTCTGTCCATCCAGGACGGCAATGGCATTCGTGAATTCCAACTCCTGGGGGAGCAGGTCAGGGGCGGCAGTATTCTTTACTCGCCCGTGAGCGATCAAGTTCAGGTACAGTTGACGGTCTCTACCCCGTCTGGGAACACAACCGAATCGGTCATCGTGATCAACCCCCGCGTGGGACAGCCTAAGGTGCAGGCCGTGAAGTCCAGCGCCGCTGCGGCCCAATCTCCTCAGCCGCCATCGGAGAACGCTTCCAGATCCGCATCCCTCAAGACCTTTAGGCCCTCTCCCGCTTCGGTTCCCGCGCCCGCGACGAGCGTGGTTCTCGATACGCCTCCCGCGTTGACGCCAAGTCCCGCAACTGCCGAGCCAAGTTCCCTGTTGAACAGGGGGCCGCTCGCCGCGTTGCCGCCAACGGTTCGGCGTCCCTCAGTCCAGACTCCCGCCGTGCCGCCTGCAACTGCCGCGCCGCTATATTACCCGCCCGAAGCCATTCAGACGGCGCAACCCAACCTCAGTCCTTCTGCACGCTCCGTACTGGTCCGAACGCCGAAGACAGTGGGAATCACGGTTTCCATCGATGAGCACGGAAAAGTGGTAAAAACCAGCGCTGTTCCCGGCTCGGACGCCCAGCAACCGCTAATTGACGCCGCGTTGGACGCGGCGCGCGGATCGAAATTCCGGCCGGCCCGCAGAGGCGATCAGCCGGTTGCCAGCGAAATGGTTTTGCGCTTCGAATTTAAGCCCGGCAGATAGCCTCCGGTGGCGGTAGCCCGGGGCGCCCCGGGCCTCCTCGCCAGGCGCACCACCTGGCCCAGACTATCCAGGGCGTCTACACCATCGCAAAGCTCTTGAACTAGTCGCGGAACGTACTGGTTTGCTGCATTCGGGCCCACCAGCGATGTGCTGTTCGATCCCTCCGCCACGCCGGACGCGGCCCGATGCCTCCGCTGAATTCAGCGTTAGTATGCAGTCGCCAGAGCCAAACCACGGCGGGCTGGAGACGCCGTCAGCATGATCGAAGTCGATTGCGAACTCCCATTGAGCGTGGCCGTCACGCTGGCGCCCTGATTCGTAACGATTTTGCCCGCCTTGGCCGTAAAGCAAGCCGAGGTTGCTCCCGCAGCCACTTTGACCGACGACGGTACCGTCAGCGTCGAGGCCAGCGCCACGGTCGACCCGCCGGTTGGAGCCGCCGCGCTTAACGTCACCGTGCAAGTCGTGGAACCGCTCGACGCCAAGCTGCTGGCGGCGCATTTCAGCGTCGACACCGTGATCACCGGCGCCGTCAGTGCAATCGAAGCCGATTGTGAACTCCCGCTGAGCGTAGCCGTCACGGTGGCGCTCTGATTGGAAGCAATTTTGCCCGCCGTGGCCGTAAAGCCAGCCGAGGTTGCTCCCGCTGCCACCGTCACCGCCGACGGCATGTTCAGCAGCGTATTGTTCGAGGCTAGCGCCACGCTGGCCCCGCCCGATGGAGCCGGTGCGCTCAGCGTCGCCGTGCAAGTCGTGGAAGCGTTCGACGCCAGGCTGCTGGCGCCGCATAGCAGTGACGACATCGTTACCGCCGGCGCCGTCAGCGCGATGGAAGCCGATTGCGAACTCCCGTTGAGCGTAGCCGTCACGGTGGCGCTCTGATTGGAAGCGATTGTACCCGCCGTGGCCGTAAAGCCCGCCGAGGTTGCTCCCGCCGCCACAGTCACCGACGACGGTACCGAGAGCAGTGCATTGTTCGAGGCTAGCGCCGCAGTCGACCCGCCCGATGGAGCCGCCGCGCTCAGCGTCGCCGTGCAAGTCGTGGAACCGCTCGACGCCAAGCTGCCGGGGCTGCATAGCAGTGACGTCACCGTCGCCGCCGGCGCCGCCGGAGCCGTCAGCGTAAACGACGCCGATTGCGAACTCCCGTTGAGCGTGGCCGTCACGCTGGCGCTCTGATTGGTAGCGATTGTACCTGCCGCGGCTGTAAAGGCGGCTTGGGTTCCTCCCACTGCCACCGTCACCGACGACGGTACCGTCAGCAGCGCATTGTTCGACGCTAGCGCCACGGTGGCCGCCGATGCACCTACCGCGCTCAACGTCACCGTGCAAGTCGTGGAACCGCTCGACGCCAGGCTGCCGGCGCCGCATCGCAGTGACGTCACCGTTGCCGCCGGCGCCGCCGGCGCCGTCAGCGCGAGCGAAGCCGATTGCGAACTCCCGCTGAGCGTCGCCGTCACGCTGGCGCTCTGATTCGTAGCGATTGTACCCGCCGTGGCCGTAAAGCCCGCCGACGTTGCTCCCGCCGCCACCGTCACCGACGACGGTACCGTCAGCAGCGCATTGTTCGAGGCCAGCGCCACGCTGGTCCCGCTCGCTGGAGCCGCCGCGCTCAGCGTCGCCGTGCAAGTCGTGGAACCGCTCGACGCCAAACTGCTCGCGCTGCATAGCACTGACGTCACCGTCGCCGCTGGCGCTGCCGGCGCGCCGCTGCTCGCCGTATTCTGCGCCTGGAATGCGCCGACTGTGTCGTCGCTCGAGAAGTATCCGCCACCGTAGGAGTGCGGATCGCTGGCGCCCAATGTGAACGACGACGTGCTCGTCCAGTTCGGCGTCGCTGGAGTGTACGAGGCCGTGCTCACTAGCGTACCGTTCAGGTACAGGCTCTGGCTGCTCCCGCTCCATGTCAGTTTGACTTGTACCGTCACGCCCTGGCCGAACAGCGTGTCTTCCGTTCCCGCCGGTACGTAATAAGACTGCACCGTCGTGCCGCCGGTGTTATATCCAAAGATCAACCGGCCGTACTCCGCTTGCACCTGGAAGAGGTACAACTCCTGGCTGTTGTCGAATCCATCGAAAACATCCCGGTAGCTGTACTGCGGCAGCGCCTGTCGAGCGGCCAGATTGTAGCTGGACGTGAGGTTGAAGCTGATCTGGCCCTGGCTCACATTGAAGATATTCTGGATTTGCGAGCCTGTGATGGTATAAAACGCCGTATTGCCGTTCTGTTGGCCGCCCATCCCAAATGCCACCCCGTTGGACCCGAAGTTGAGCGAACCCGTCCCGCGGACGGTCACGAGCCCGGTGAGTCCGGTGGGCGCAACGGTCGGCGTCAGGACGGCTCCATTAGCCGTTCCGCTCACCTCCGAAGGGGTCCCTTGAATCGACAAAGTTCCCGCCGAAGGGGAGGGGCCTGTCGTGCCGGCCGGCGCGGTTAACGAGATACTGGCGGTGGTGGGGTCGCTTGCCAGCGTAGCGGTGATCGTTGCCGTCGAGTTGACGGAAATGCTGCCGGCCGTGGCTGTAAAGCCAGCCGAGGTTGCTCCCGCGGCCACCGTCACCGATGACGGTACCGATAGCAGCGTATTGTTCGACACTAGCGCGACGGCGGTCCCGCCCGATGCGGCCGGCCCGCTCAGCGTCGCCGTGCACGTGGCGGATCCGCTCGAAGGCAGGCTTCCGGGATTGCAACTCAAGGAAGAGAGAGATGCTACAGGCGCGGCGGCTACAGGGGCAATCGTGATACTCCATGTCGCGGAGGCGCTATGCCCGGCGCTGTCCTGCACTTCCACCGTGATGCTCGATGTCCCGGCTACCACTGGCGTGCCGCTGATCACTCCCGCGGAGGAGAGCGCCAGGCCGACTGGCAAAGATCCGGAGGTCACCAGCCAGCTATAAGGCATTGTCCCGCCGCTGGCGCTCAGACCCTGCGTATAAGCTGTCCCCGCTGTCCCACTATTCAGTACGGCAGTATTGATCGTCAGCGCGATGGATGTCGAACTGTCCCCGTACTGATAGGCGCCGATGTCCGGTGCGCTGCCGCGAGACTTTCCCATAATATCGGTAGCCGGCGCATCTGATGCCAGCGCCGCGCCGATGGCCGGGCTTCCCGCGGCCACCTGCAGGTTCCAACTCTGCGGCGCGTTGAACCAGGCGTCGTTGGCGCCGAGAAGCACCGGGTTGGCCTGGGAGTTATTGGTGAACACAAGCGCGTTGGCCGCAAAGTACGCCCAGTCCTGAGTAGGAGGAGTGATGCCGACGCCGATGGCGAGCGGCGGGGCTCCGTTGGCCGCGTACAGGACGTTGTTGCGCCACGTATCCGTCGAGAGCCAGTTCAGGTCGGAGGAGCTGTTGTAACCGTAGCGCATCACCGCGGCGTTGGACTGCACCGACGAAGCCATCTCCACGAAGATGTTGTTGTCGTAAGTGTTGTGGCCCAAATCGAGATAACTGGCGCTAGCGCAGTTCGTTGCCGGCGTTAGATTGGGGCATTGAGAACCGTTGACTATGGAGAACGGCGTGTACCCTGTTATGTTTTGCCCTATCCAATCCTGCCCGGTGTGGACGATCGTGTTATTTCTGAAGACGTTGTAGTTCTGGTTGTAGGGCAATATCAGCGGAGCCTGGCCATCGTCGTAGTCGTAGATCTGAACCGCCGATGCCGAGGAGTTGAAGATAATATTGTTCTGGATCGTGCTGTGATTCCAGCCTTCCTGGAGGGCCACGTTTCCAGATCCCCCACCGGCGGTCAAGTTCGCCGAGAACATGATGTTGCCGCTCAACACACAACTTGTGCAAACGCCGTTGTAATGGAAGTTGTCCCACGCCGCGTTGTAAAGAAGGTTGTTTTGAACTGTCAGATTTGTCGAGTTACCGGTGCCATTGTTGGACCCCAGGTAAATGTTGTGCTCTCCGCCGCCGACGCCATAGTCATCGTGGATGGAATTTCGCTCGATCAGCGTGCCGTTATGCCCCGCGATGATCCAGATCCCGCGATAATAGTCTCGAACCTCGCAATTGCGAATGATGTCCCCATAGATGGGACCGGCGGAGTTTAAGTCGATACCCATCCCGCCGATCATGTTATTCGGAGAAGACAAGGGAGTGTTCTGAACCTTGAGGCCGTCGATGATCGTATAGTTGACCGTTCCAAGATCTGAGCTGATTCCGTACCAGTCGCCGGAAGCGTGGTCCAGAACGCCGAGTTCGCCGGGATACGACATCAGGATATCCGGGTGGGCGGCGCTGGTTCCCGCTCTGCCGATAGAGTAGTTGGCGTTCGACGTGAATGTCCCGCCTCGCACCAGGATCGCGTCACCCGGCGACGAAGCCGAATAGGCACGGCTCCAGGTCTGGCACGGAAGCGCCGGGTTATTCGCCGCGCAAGTGGCATCGTTGCCTGCCGTGGACAGATACCAGATGTTGTTCGGGTTGTATCCCAGATGCGCCAGGAACGCGGACACCGTACCCCACTTCGCCAGCATGCTCGCGGGCGTGTTGACGCTTGGGTCGCTATCGTCGGCATCGGGACCGAGGAGCGGATTGGGATCGTGCGGATCGGTCCCCACCCCATATCCGTCGCAATCCCAATCGATATGGTAGGCTGTCGTGCAGCCAGGCCCTTGAATCACGGATTGCTGCGCCGATGCTTGCCTGCCGAACCCAAAGAAACATGCTGAAAAGATAACGAGATAGAAAAGTCTTTTAAACGTCAAGGGCCACTCCCGGAAACTCGCCGATTGTTAAGCGAGTTTACGCTCCGAAAGTACCAATCAACAGGATCTGTGCGCAATATTACATTTGGTCGGAGGACAACCTTAACCAATGTTATGTTTCGTACATTTGTAGGGAGTGCAGTGCCCGCATCTAGGAGTTCAAGGCGCCGATTTCAGCCGATAGAGCCTCTATAAGTCAATATAAATAAATAAGTTATTCAGAATTCGACCAGTCGCCTTCGCGGGCCCGAATCGGGGGCGCAGCCGAAGGGCCGCCGACCCCACCCGCACACGTGCGGTTCGGTTAACCGCAAAAGAACATAGCGATGTGTTATCGGGTAAAGTCCCGATACCCCCACACGCTACGAGGCAACATCCCAATTCTGGGTACTCAGGGCTGGATTTTTGATGGTACTCGCCGGAACGGATGCTCTTGCCTGCGCGCTCTGATCGACGCCGAGGTGGGATCGATTGGCCAATTACGTGCTCAGCGGGATGCGAGTGTGAAACAGCGGATAACAGACTGGGTGGTTCTAGCCGTCTTCTCGCTCCTTTTCAGCGCTGCGGTCCGCCTTCTGCGCCTGTGGCGGCGCGCCTGATGCTTGCTTCCATGATCAATATCCTCACCATCGATGTCGAGGAATACTTCCATCCTTCCGAGGTGCAGCGTTCGTCGAAGATGGAGGACTGGCTTTCCTTGCCTTCACGGGTGGAGCAACAGACGGACCGTGTGCTCGAACTCCTGGCGCGCCATTCCACGTCTGCAACGTTCTTTATGTTGGGCTGGGTGGCTGAGCGCCATCCGGGGCTGCTTCGGAGAATCTGCGCCGCGGGACATGAGATCGCCTGTCACAGCTACGCCCACCAGTTGGTCTATGCGTTAACGCCCGCCGAGTTCCGGAAGGATACGCTTCGGGCCGTAGCCGCCATTGAGGACGCCGTGGGCGTGACGCCCCGCCTCTACCGGGCTCCGAGCTATTCCATCACCAAAGACTCTCTCTGGGCCCTCGAAATCCTTGTGGAGTGCGGCTTCCAGTGCGATTCCAGCATCTTTCCCATCGCGCACGACCGATACGGAATCCCGGGATCCCAGCGGCAGGCGCACATCCTGGAAACGCCGGCCGGCCCCATTTGGGAGGTCCCGGCGGCCACCGCGGAGTTTTCAGGCGGGGCGATTGTTCCCGTAGGGGGCGGCGCCTACCTGAGACTGCTCCCCTATCGTTACATGGCTGCCGGGATTCGGCGCATCAACCAGCGCGAACGCCTTCCCGCCTGCATCTATTTCCATCCGTGGGAGATAGACGCCGCCCAACCGCGCCTCGCTTCCGGCCTCGTGGCGCGTCTGCGCACCTACGCGGGCCTTCGCGGGATGGAGAAGAAGCTAGAGCGCCTGCTGACGGATTTCCAGTTCTCCACCATGTCTTCCGTATATGCCGTCGCGCCTTTGCGCCGCGCGGAGCCATCGAAAGCAGTCCAAGCCGCCGGCGCGTGATTGCAGGGCCATCCCGCTCAGCGAAACGGCCACGTCAGCGGGCCGTAAGTTTCTCGGCGCGCCGGTCGTATTCCCGCCGCAGCCTCTTCACCCACTTGGCCGCCCCCTGTTTGAGTTCGGGGTGGTCCTTGTCCTTCCACGCTCCAGTGGCCGCTTCCAGAGCCTTGATCTGGCGTAGGTGCAGCAACTCCTTCTCGGCTGCCGCGCGCCGCGCATAGTCGGGGCGATCCCAAGGCCCACTAATAGTCTAATAAGCCGTGGGACGATGGGAGTAAAGCGGCGTCCTCAATCCCCCGACCCTATGCTCAAGAAGGCAGGCCTGAAATGGCGGTGAAACTCTCCGGTGGTAATCGAACAGACGGGGACGGGATACTCCGCCTACTCGCCGGACGTTCCTGGATGTGCGACTGCGGGCGACACCGAGGAAGAAACGCACCGTAACTTCCAGGACGCTCTCACCGCTCACCTCGGGGCCATGCGTGAAGTGGGCGAGCCGCTCCCGGAACCGCGCACGTCCGTCGATTAATCCCCCGAAACCGTCTCGTACTCCCGCTCCGCCGGCTTGCTCGCCGCCAGCGCCGCCACCGTCACGTGAATCCGCGGCATCGATCCCGTCTCGAACGCGCCCGCCATCGAATCCAGCTTCTCTCTTAACGCCTGCCGCCGCAGCCGCGCTTCGAACTCGCGCAACTGGTCCTCAATGGCGCCGGTCTTCTTCTTGTTCCGCACCATGTCCTCGCGGTAGCGCTTCAGGAAGTAGCCGATCGTCTCCACGCGAATCCGGATCGACCCCGTGGGCTTATTCTCGTCGATGTCCTTGAAGCAGAAATACGGCGTGCCGGAGTGCTCCACAATCTCCTCCACCACCGTGTAAATCGGCGCGTCGTGCCCGCACTTGAAGCTCGAAAGCTCCAGCGCCACCAGGTTCGGATGCCGCGCCACGTACTTCGCCGCCCACACCTTGCGCGACGTGTTCTCGCTGTATGAGTTCTTCCACACGTCCACAATCGACATGGGATGCGGTATGTCGCCGGCCTTCACTTCCTCGCCGAACAGCCGCCAGAGTATGTCGTCGTCGATCGGCAGACAGTCTTCCGTAAACACCGGGTAGCCGATCTTCTGGAACTCCTCCATGATTTCGTGGTTCACGCCGGGGTCGTTGTGATACGGCCGCCCCAGCAGCACTACGCCCAGCCGGTCTTCGCGCTCCAGTTGCTCCAGCGCCTCGCGCGCTCCGCCCCGCATGATCGCATTATTGAAGAAATCGAGCGCCCTGTAGCCTTCCTCCACCGCCCTGTGATTCTCCTCCGGCGACAGCCCCAGCACGTCCTTGAACTCCTGGTAAAGCTGCCGCTCCAGCAATTCGGGCTTCGAAATGTTGACGAACGTGTCCAGGTAGATTATGCCCTTCTCCTTGAACAGATCGCCCTCTTTGGTGAACGCCGCCTTCACCGCTTCCGGCGTGGCGGCCACCGTCGGGCAGGAGCGGCTGGCCTGTGACCCGTGCAGTTCGCTCGTCAGGCAATCGATCATCGGAAAGAAAATGACGTCGAGCGGCTTCTTCGCGTGCGCCTTGTACAGCAGATTATGTACGTGCGGAATCCCCAGCTTCGAGGGGAAGCACGGGTCGATGGCCCCGCGCTTGGCGCCTTCCTTATAGAGTTCCTCGCTGGTGTACTCGGAGAAAATCAGGTTCTCCGCCTTCACCCCCAGCGACGCGAAATAGCCCGTGAACACCGGCGCCTGCGAATACATGTTCAGCACGCGCGGCATGCCGATGCGGATCTCCGACCGCCTTTTCATCAGCGCCGCCCGTTTCTTCTGCGCGGCCGTGAACTGGTACTTCGGCGGCGCGTCCGCCACCAGCGGCGAATCCTGCACGCGAAACACAGCCTTGGCCGCAACCTCGACGAAGTTTGGATTCTCTTTCTTGATTTTGTCCAGATTGCCCTTGATCTGCCGCATGTCGTCGATGTTCTCGACCGTGCCCTTCTCGCAGGTGGCGATAATCAGCCGTTGCGCGCCCGTTTCGAGCGGCACCTTGGTCTTCGCCGGCGGCCGGTAATCCGCGTTCAACACCGTGGTCTTCACGTCGATAAACGTTCGCAGGCACTTGTTCTTGCAGAAATAACAGCGCGTGGCTTCGTTGCGCGTGGTCTTGTATTGAATCTTTGCGCACGCTTCCAGGCCGATGAACGTGCTCTGCCGCCCGTTGTCGAACAACCGCCCCGCTTCGAGCGCCGCTCCAATGGCGCCCGCTTCGCCGCAGTGCTGATGCACGATGACATCCGCCTGCACGTCCTTGCCCTTGAAGCGCGACTCGATAAAATCCACCTGCGCCTTCACCGCCGCCAGGTTGTACTGCGTGCCGCCCTGCAGCAGGAAGCGCCGCCCAATAGCCGAGAGGTTCGGAATCTGCGAAACGTACAGCCAGATGTTTTTCGGCAGCACGTTGCACAGCCCCGCCATAATCTCTTCCGGCTTCCACCCCTGGCGCTGGAAATCCACGATGTCGCTTTGCATGAACACCGCGCAGCCGTAGCCGAACGAGGGAAATCCCTTGGCCCCGAAAGCCGTATCCGCGTATTCCTCCACTGGCACATTAAAGCCCTGCGCCGTCGATTGCAGAAAATACCCGTTGCCCGCCGAGCACTGCGTATTCAGCTTGAAATCCTTCACCCGGCCGTTCTTCAGAATGATGATCTTGATGTCCTGGCCGCCCACGTCGCAGATCACGTCCACGTCGTCGTAGAAGTGCAGCCCGGCCTCGGTGTGCGCCACCGTTTCCACCAGCGCCGCATCCGCGCCAACCACGTCTTTCAGAATGTCCTTGGCATAGCCGGTGGTGCCCACGCCTAAGATCTTCAGCCCCGCGCCTTGTCCGCTGATCTGGGCTTCCAGCTTCTGCAGCACCTCCACCGTGTCCTCGATGGGGTTGCCTCTCGAAAGCTGGTAAGTCTTGGCCAGGATGCGCCGCTCTTTGTCCTTCGAAACTAGCACGGCTTTAGTGGATGTCGATCCGCCATCGATGCCCACGAACCCCTCCACCATCTCTCCCGGTTGGAAAGTGGTGGCGACGAACTTCTTCGGCAGATACTTCTTCTTGAAGGCCGCCAGGTCCGCTTCGTCTTTCGCCAGCCCGCCCGTGCCGCCGCGTTTGGTCTTTTCCTCCTCGCGGCCCACATTGACGTACCACTCCAGCTTTTCGTAGCCCGTATACCGGCCTACCGAATCGTCCTCCGTCTTGCCGAACTCCACAGACCCGATCGCGGCGAAGTATTGTGCATTCTCCGGCGTCTGAATCAGGTCTTCCGGCGGCACGCCTTCCGGCAGCGGCGTATTGCGCTCAGCCCAAATCTTCGGAATATTGTGTTTCCAGCAATCCCGCATGCCCTGGATGTAGCAGTTCGGTCCGCCCAGCAACAGCACTACGGGTAGCAGGGTGTTGCCGCGCGTCAGCACGGAGAGGTTCTGCATCACGATGGCTTCGAACAAAGAAGCCATCAGCTCGTCCGGCGGCACGCCCATTTTCTGCAAGCCGTTGATGTCGGTTTCCGCGAACACGCCGCACTTCCCCGCCACCGGGTGCAGTTTCTTGCCGACATAGCCCATCTGGCAAAGCTGATCGGAGGGTATGCGCAGCTTGGCGTTGATCTTATCGATGACCGCGCCCGTGCCTCCCGCGCATTTGTCGTTCATCGACGGAATCTTCTTCTTCCGTCCCGTTTCCGGATCGGCCTTGAAGATGATGATTTTGGCGTCCTGTCCGCCCAGTTCGATCACCGAACCGCACGCCGGATACATCCTCTCGACGGCCAGCGACACCGCGTTGACCTCCTGCACGAACTTGGCGCCGACATGTCCCGCCAGACCGTTGCCGCCCGATCCGGTAATGAAGATGCGCGACCGTTCCGCCGCGAATCCGGCGATCTCCGCCTCGAAACGCATCAGGAATTCCAGCACCTTCTCCGGTTGCTTGGTATCGTGCCGCTGGTAGTCCTGCCAGAGAATCTGGTCCGTCGCCGCGTCGATCACCACGGCTTTCACCGTGGTCGAGCCGACATCCATGCCAATGAAGAATTGTTTCATGCTAGTGGGGCGGACCTCCTGGTCTGCCTTCTTGTTCTTGCTTGCTTTCTTGCCAAGGAAGGCCGCGCCCTTAATTCTTCTCCGCTTTGATCCGTTCCCCAATGTGCATCGCGAAGTTCGCCGCCGTGCCCACGAAGCCCTTGGTGTGCGGCACGTGGTACATGGGCCGCTTGCTTTCCGGATGCGCTTCCACCCAAGCCCGGCACTCCGCCAGCGTGAGTCCGGCGCGTTCCAGTGCTTCCGCGAATTCCTTCTTGGCCTTGTTCTTGGCCTCTCCCAGCGCCATCTGCACCCGGCTGTGGGCGTTAATCTCGCCTTCGCCCGAAGTCTCCACCGGCAGGTAGATCATGTCCTTGAAATTCGAAACCACGGCCGATTGCGCGCCGTCGGACTGCGTCGAAGGCATACACCCGAACGGCTTGAGCGACAACACCATGTGCGCCAGGTCCTTATTCGAGTAATAGATATTCTTGGCCACTTCCAGATGCCCCTCGCCTCCGCCCGCGCGCGAGTTGTAGAATGGGTGCCCGATGCGCTGTAACTCATATTGATCTGCCAGCCGGTGCGCGACGCCGCCCAGCGCATCCACAATCTTGTGGTACTCGCCCTTGAAAATTGCCTCGGCCAGCTTCAGCTTCGCCACTTTCTGCCTGTAGGTCCATTCGATCCTGGCCCGCGTCCCCAGCTTCCAGATCGGCGGCAGCACCGCGCCTTCATCCAGCCCCTTGAGGTCTTTGTACTTCTGCACCACCTGGTGAATCATGTACATGATCCACGTTCCGATCGGCTCCACCAGCACCTGCGCGCCCTCGCGCTGCAGGAAATTGAACATGTTGAAGTTGCCATCGCCTTCGGTGGTCTGCGCCCAAAACTCGCCCGTGATCTTGACAATCGGCTTCACCCGCAGCCGGTCGATCTCCACTTCGTTAAAACGGTCGCGGCAACGCTTCAGGTGCGGAACGTAATCTTCGCCCTTGAGCTGCTTCACGAACTTGCCGACGTACTCCGCCGTGTCGCGGAACCCGCCCAGATACTTCGCCATGCCCGAATCCAGATTCCACGGCCGCTTGCTGCGGAACACCTCGTGCATGATGTCCATCGAGTCGTTAAGCGCCCGGTCGGTGTCGCCGGCATTGGCCTCAAACGGGCGGATCGCGTAGCCCACTTCGTTGATCACATCGCCGCAATTCAGCGCATTGAGAATCCCCAGGAAGAAGTCCAGGTTCATCTCCATCCCCGCCTCGGTGTCGGATTGGCTCAACCCGCCCGATTGCTGGAACAACAGCACGCGAAACCCGTCGAACCCGGAATTGCGCAGCGCCAGCCGGTACTCCGCTTCGTACATGCCGAAGCGGCACGGCCCGCACGCGCCCGCCGTGAAGAAGACGTGCCGGTCGATAATCTCCTGCTTGCTCATCCCCTCCGCTTCCAAGGTCTGCAGATACTGCACCAGGTTTCCCACCGTGAAATACGTCGGGTTGCACTGTCCGTTGTTGCCGTATTCCTTGCCCGTCTGGAAGGCCTTCACGTTGGGCGTCGGCACCGGCCTCGCCAGGTATCCCAGCCCTTCGAGCGCGCCCTGCACCAGCTTCTCGTGCTTCCACGTGAGGCCGCCGAAGAGCAGCGTGGTGTGTCCGCGTTCGCTCCTGGTAAACGGCCGCTCCTTGGGGCGCTTGAACTGGTTGTGGTCGTGATGAACCAGTCCGGCCTCCCGCTCCAGGCGCGCCCGCTCCTCGGCCAAACGCTGCCGGATAGTCTCTTCCACTGTTGCCGAACCGATCTGTACCAGATTGGCGGATGGGGATACTTCTGGCGTTACAGTCTGAGTGCTCATAGGTGTTACATTCCCAGTTTGGAGCCATCTTGCCGCCGAAACCGAAGGAAGGAAACCACAAGCCATCGAACGGCGACATTCCAATTGGAACGGGGGAATTACTGGGGTGAGCGGCAGGACGGATTCGGGGCCGGAAAGCGCTTCACCGGCCTTTAATATCCGTTATTTGTATCTTTCCAGACGTTTTCCGCGCGCGTAGATGTGCGCCGCTTCATGGGTCCAACGTATACGTTGCCTATCGGCTCGGCCCCTCTGTCCGCATGGCCCGCCGCAGGGCTTGGTTCATGAACGTCTGGTACCCCTTCCCACGCGCGCGATACCAAGCCAGCACATCGGCGTCCACGCGGAGGCTGACGAGCTGCTTGATCGGCCGGTAGAACCGCCCTACATGAATCTCCGAGGGCGCCTGATGGCTTTCCGGCGCGTCGGAAAAATCGATCTGCGAATCGGGCATGCGTGCCAGCCGTCTCAGGTCGCGGCGCTCCCTTTCACTGATGGGAGCCGTAAAGAGCGCGCTCGCGGGGACTCGCTTTTCTCGCCGAGATGATGCGGATTTCTTCTTCGCCATACAATTCCTCGCTCGTATGGACCACTAGTGGCCTGTCGCGGTGAATTCGTTAGCATGGCCGCACCCGACGACGGGCA
>CAYWHA010000035.1:0-56284 GCA_964457555.1 uncultured Solibacteraceae bacterium | reverse complement strand
GTGTTGTGGGTCAGGTTGCCCAGCATGAGGATGTCGTCGCGGTGCGGCTCCATGGGCTTCAGCACGCGCGGCAACTCACCCAGCTTGCCCTCGTAAGCCGGGTTCCACTCGTTCATGATGATGCCGTTGGGCACATAGGCGAACGCCATGCGTAAAGGGGCCTTGACGGCCCGCGCCTGGCCGATTGCCAAGGCGGGAACCATGGCGTCCAACAGCGGAAGCCCGATGGCCGCGCCCATGCCGCGCAGGAAAGACCTGCGATGAAGCGTCTTCCGGGTGATCGTCATTTCTGGGCTACCTCCTTCACGTTCTTCGTTTCCACAAGCTCGCCGCGCCGCATCTGGAAGGGCGCACTGCGGACGATTTCGTAAATCGCCGTCTGGAACGGATACCCCTGGGCCGCCAGCCTGCCGACGATGCCGTCGATGGTGCGGCCGTCGGAAGGCGCGATGCCTCGTCCAAGAGCGTAGATCATGAGCTTCTCGACAACGCACCGGGCGAACTGCGGAAGGGCCGAGACCAGCGCGGCGCGCATTTCCCCAGGGCTGGAGAAAGTCTTGCCGTTGGGCAGCGTGCCGGTGGCATCGACCGGGAACTTGCCGTCCATGGTCCGCCACTTGCCGATGGCGTCGTAATTCTCGAGGCCGAAGCCGAGCGGGTCCATCTTGGAGTGGCACGACGCGCAGGTGGGATCGGCGCGGTGAACCTCCATTTGCTGGCGCAAAGAGGCCGACGTGCCCTCGGCCGCCTCATCGAGCGGCGGCGGCGTGACTGGCGGCGGCGACGGCGGCGTCCCCAGGATTTCCTGCAGGACGTACTTCCCGCGAATCACAACCGAGGTGCGCAACGAGTAACTTGAAACGGTGAGGACGGCGGCCTGGCTGAGCACTCCGCCGCGCTGATCGGTGGTGAGATCGACCTTTCGAAACTCGGGGCCGGTGACGCCTTCGATGCCGTAGAGTTTGGCCAGGCGTTCGTTGAGAAACGTGTACCTGGCGTCCAGAAAATCCGCCATCGGCCGGTTCTGGCGCAGGACGTAATTGAAGAACAGGTTGGTTTCGCTGCGCATCGCCTCGCGCAACTCGGGGTTCCAATCGGGGAACTTTTGCGGATCTGGCTTGACCACGTCCAGATTGCGGGTTTCGAGCCACTGGGCGGCGAAGTTGTCGGCCAGCGCCGAGGAACGCGGGTCGTCCAACATGCGCTTGACCTGGGCATCCAGCACGGCGGGGGTGCGGAGCTTGCCGGATTCGCCCAAGCTCAACAGCTCGTCATCGGGCATGGAACTCCACAGGAAATAGCTGAGCCGCGAGGCCAACTCCACGCCGGAGATGTTGTGGACCGCGGCGGGGTCGGTCGGGTTCGGGTCATGCTCGATGCGGAACAGGAAATTCGGCGACACCAGCATGGCCTGGAGGGCTAATTGAATCCCCTGCTCGACGGATTGGCCATGCGCCTCGGCGAGGCCGACGAATTTCACAAGCTCGGCGATTTCGGTCTGAGTGACCGGGCGGCGATAGGCGTGGCGCGCCAGGTTGGCGACGATTTTCTCGACGCACGCTGGGCCGGATTTCGGGTCGCAGATCAGGACGCGCGCGCGGCTGGGAGGTTCGGCCTTGGGCTTGAACGGACCCTCGAACACGATGCCGTCAAGATACTTGTTGCTCTTCTTGTCGTAGACTTGTTTCGGTCCCAGGCCCTTGACGAAATCGTCATTGATGAAACCGGCGCGGAAGACGTGATCGCCTTCGGGCAGGAGGACGCGCATTTCCTCTTCGGAGTAGGGGTCGAAATAGACCAGGCCGGAGGGTTTGGTCTCGACCATTTTGCTGGAGATCAGCTTGCCATCCATCCACAGGTCCAGCATCACCGGCTTGGCGTCGGCGGCGCGCTGGCCGGGCAGCTCGAAGCGGACGTTGTACTCGCCATCGAAATCGACGCGGTGAGTGGCTTCGATGGTGCTGGCGTCCACGCGCCGGATGCGCCGGTCCTTGTTGGCATATTCCACGGCGACCGGTTTGGGCAGGGGATCGGCGGCGATGGCGCGCGAGGCAATGCGCTCGGCGGCGGCCATGTACTTTTCCATGAGGACCGGAGAAATGGTGAGGATATCGCCGATGTTGTCGAAGCCCTCGCCGGAATCGTCGGTGGGGAAATCCTTCTGGGCGCGGAAATCCACGTCTAAGAGGTCCCGAATGGTGTTGGCGTATTCGTTGCGGTTGAGGCGGTGGGCGGTAACGCGGCCGGGGTCGGGTTTGACGTTGCGGTCCGCCTTGTCGAGTTCACCCTGGACATACTTCACCAGCGCGTCGATCTGAGCCTGAGGGTGCGGCACGCCTTGAGGGGGCATCTCCCCGGCGCGGAGCTTGCGCAGGATGGCGTCCCAACCTTCGCGCTGACTGGCCAGAGACGCGGGCGCGAGGAAAACCGTGGCATCGAAGCCGCCCGAGGCCGACTGGCTGTTATGGCAGTCGGAGCAGACGTTTTGGAGGAGGGGCTTGACGGCGGTTTCAAAGGTCGGGGCGGCGGACGCAGGCGGACGCTGTTGCGGCGCGGCCAGCGAAGAAACGGACGCAGCTAGAATGCCGGTAACGGAGACGGCGACTGCCCAGTCGCGGCCTGCTGAACGCATGCCCATCCCTCTCTGATGACGAAACCTGTTCGAAGGATACCACAAAGAGTGGGGTGGACTGTGGAGGAACGCTCGTGGCAATGTCGGCCCGCGCACGGTGGCCGGGCGGTGGCTGGTCGAGGAGGCGAACCGGGCGGGAGCGGCGGGCGACCGTTGGGGGCGGCGGCGGGGGCCTGGGCCTTTCGGCATGGGTAAGCTACGCATTTTGTGATAGTTCGGGGCAGATTGGGTTCGTTTGGTGCAGTGTGCGAACGGCACGGATTGCGGCGGCGGCGGGAGGGAATTGGGTTCGTTTGGTGCAGCATTCGAACGGCGCGGTTAGTGGCGGTAGCGGGTGTGAATTGGGTTCGTTCGGCGCATTTGCGCCTGGCGACGCAAGAAGGCAGACCAGGAGGTCCGCCCCACTTCGAATTGGGTTCGTTTGGTGCGGCGTGCGAGCGGCACGGTTCGTGGCGGTGGCGGGAGGGACCTTGGCCGAGACTGGCAGGTGTGGGGCAATGGATTGAGATTTTGTCATGCGATACTCCCCTCGCTTTCAGAATTGCACGGAGGAGGAGTGAGTCTGACATCGAGCGCCTGTAAGCGATGGCAAAGAAGAGGACGATTTGGTGAGGATCGCGGTGACCGGGGTCAGCCGGCCAGTTTGGCGCGTAGGGCGGCGAGTTCCGGATCGCGGCGATGATAGCCGGCTTCGTCGATGAGTCGTTCGGCTTCGGCGAGATTGCCCTTGGCGAGGTGGTAGTCGGCCAGGTAGAGGCGCATGCCGGAGCGGGTGGCGATGCGGAAGGCTTCTTCGAGGTCGTGGGGCGTGCCACGGGCGAGGAGGGCTAGGGGCGTCGGCGAGAGGACGGCAATGAAGTGGTTGGCGCGATCCTCGGCGAGCTTCATCTGGTGGATTATGCTCTGGCCGGGCTTGAAGTCGAAGTCCTGAACGGTGGTCGTGTGGCCGGCGCCTTCGAGGACGTTGGAGATCCATTTGGCCCACTCTCTGTCCTCGCCGGCGCGGGAGATGAAGAAGTGGAGGCTCATCTGGTCACAGTCTAGCGTCAAACCGCGCTTACGGCAGCTATAATTGACGGTCGCAATGACGGCGGATTGGTCTCCGGTTTGGATGAGCTTGCGCGTGGGCGGGGTCGGCGCGGCGGGTGCGCTGGCGGCCGGGGTGTGGCTGGCGTGGGTCCTGATTACCCGCGAGTTCCGCGGCAGACGCGCGCTGGAAGCGGCGGCGGAGATTCCGGCGGTCCTGCCGCCGCTGGTACTGGGGACTTATTTCGCCTTCGCGCTGGCGGGGCGGGCGGAGGGTTTCACGTGGCGCGCGGCGGCGGTGGCGGCGGCAGTGGCGGCGCTTCCGGCTATGGTGAGGGCGGCGCGTACGGCATTCGACGGGATTCCCCGCGACTACGGGAACGCCGCGCGCAGCTTGGGAGCGCCCGGCTGGCGCGTGTTCTGGCGGGTGACGGCGCCGCTGGCGTACCGTCCCATTCTGGCGGCGGCGAGCCTGGCATTCGCACGGCTGGCTGCGGAATACGCGGTCACGGTTCTGGTGGCGGCGCAGGCGGGCGCGAGGAGCACGCTGCTGGCGGGGCCGTTGCTGCCGTCGGTGGGTATGGCGGCGCTGGCGGCGCTCATCGTTGCGAACCGATTGGGGCGCAGGGAGATTGGGGTATGAGCGGCGCACCGGGCAATCGCTCTCTGACGTTCGCGGCTCGGAAGCGCGGAGCGGAGCGCAGAGCGAAGCGCGGACTGGAAGCGGGCAGGTTAGCGCATGACTAGCGCGCGGATCGGGAAGAGGATTGCGGGCGGCATTTCGCTCGATGTGGAGTTTTCGGTCCCACCGGGGGTGACGGCGCTGTTCGGTCCCTCGGGCGCGGGCAAGACGCTGATCCTGGAGGCGCTGGCGGGGTTCGCTAGGCCGGATTCGGGGCGCATTCTGGTGGACGACGCGCTGTCGTTCGACGCGGCTGCGCGGGTCTCGGTCCCGCCGCACCGGCGCGGCTGCGGGTACGTGGCGCAGCGTGACGGATTGTTCCCGCACATGACGGTTCGGCAGAACCTGGCGTTTGCGGCGAATCGCAGCCCGCGCGTGGAACGTACGCGGCGCGTGGCGGAAGCGCTGGAGCGGTTTCAGCTCGGAGACGTGGCCGCAAAGCGCCCGCGGGAGATCGGGCCGGTCGAGAAACTGCGCGGTGCGGTGGCGCGGGCACTACTGGCGGCTCCGAAACTACTGCTGATCGACGAGCGCGGCTGCGGCGAAGCCCTGCTACGGACGGTCCGCGAGGCGTTTCCGGGACCCATCCTGCTGGTGACGAACGACCTGGATCTGTGCTGCGCGGCGGCTGACCGGCTGATCCTGCTCCAAGCCGGGCGCATCGTCCAGAGCGGGGCGCCGAGGGGCGTTTTGGACCGGCCCGAATCGGTGGATGCGGCGCGGGTGTTGGGCATCCCCAATGTTTTTGAGTGCAGCACGGCGGCCCTTGACCCGGGGCGGAACAGCAGCCGGCTGGAGTTTTCCGGTTTCGCCATCAACGGCCCGTACGCGCCGGGGCATTTCCGTGGAGACCGCGTCTGGGTGACGGTTTGGCCGGAGGATTTGCGGGTCCACGCGGGCGAAGCGGAGGGGCGGAACAATGCGGTTCCGATGGAACTGGTGCGTGTCTCGCGGGGCGTAAGGGCGGTACGGATGGAGTTTGCGGGCGGGATCTTCGTGGACGTTCCGAACGAGGAATACGAAGAGAAGAAGGATAACAAGAACTGGCAGGTGGAGTTTGTGGCGGAGAAGGTGCGGGTGCTGTGAGGCCCGCGCCGGCGATGTTGCGCTATTACATTACGGACCGGCGCGCGGCGGGCGGGGTGGAGCGGCTGCTGGAATTTGTGGCGCGGGCGCTGATGGAGGGCGTCGAGCGGATTCAGGTGCGCGAGAAGGACTTGACGGCGCGCGAGCTGTGCGAGTTGGTACGGCGCGTGTTGGCGCTGCCGAATCCGCTAGGGGCGCGCATCCTGGTGAATTCGCGCGCGGATATCGCCATGGCTTGCGGGGCGCACGGCGTTCACTTGCCGGCCCACTCGATTGCTCCTGCGGCGCTGCGGACGATTGCGCCGCCGGGCTTCCTGATCGGCGTTTCGACGCATTCCGCGGCCGAAGTGCGCGCCGCGGACGCCGAAGGAGCGGATTTCGCGGTGTTCGGCCCGGTGTTCCCTACCGCGTCGAAGGCCGGTTACGGCGAGCCGCTGGGGATCGGCGGGCTGGCGGAAGCGGCGCGCGCAGCGGCCATCCCGGTGCTGGCGCTCGGCGGGATCACCGCGGAGAACACGCCGGCGTGCCTGGCGGCGGGAGCGGCGGGAGTGGCTGGGATATCGATGTTTCAGCGCTGAGCGGCGCATCCGCGGTCTCGATGCCGAGATGGTCCGATGGTCCGGCGGGTTTATGTTTTTATGAGATTATGTAAGTATGAGAACGACGGTGGATCTGCCCGACGATTTGTTCCGGCGCACCAAGGCGCTGGCAGCCCTGCGGGGGGATAGCTTCAAGGACCTGGTAGTGCGCGCCATCGAGACCGAGACGGCCAGCGGGAACCTGGCCCAGGCCGGTCAAGCGGCGCGCCGCGTGAAGCTGCCGCTGGTCCGGCTGCGCAGCCGCCGCAAACTCGATCTCACCGGATTCGACTTCGATGACCTGCTTGCCTGACGTCAATGTCTGGGTAGCGCTGGCGGTGGCGGAACACATCCATCACCGGGCGGCGAAGCTGTGGTTCGATGCGGTTCAAAGCGAATCGATCGCTTTCTGCCGGGTCACCCAGATGGGCTTACTGCGCCTGTTGAGCAACCCTCGCGCGATGGCGGAGGATGCGCTCACTCCAGCCCGCGCCTGGCGGGTGATGGATGCGTTTTGCGAGGATAGCCGCATTCTGTATGCCGCGGAGCCTCAGGGATTGGAAGCGTCGTGGCGCGTACTGACAAGGCCGCGGGCGCCGGGCGCCAATTTCTGGACGGACGCCTATCTGGCGGCATTCGCTTCCGCCGGCGGATATACCCTGGTCACCTTCGACAAGGGCTTCCAAAGGTTCGGCAAGCTGAAACTGCGCTGGTTGCGGGCTAGCGTCGAGGTACGCGGGGGCAGGCGCATGCTAGAATGACGATTCCTTGCCACTGACGACCGCAGCCGAAGTCCAGCAACGCATCGCGGAGTTGAGTCCCTGGTTCTACGAGTTCGATCTTGGCGCCTACGGACGCACCACATCCTCTCTGCCGGCGGAGGTCCAGCGGATCCACACTACTCGGCTGGAGATGGTGAACGGCGCGGTGGACGCGCACTTCGGAGCGGGCCTGGGAAACGTGCGATGCCTGGATGTGGGCTGCCACGAAGGTTACTACTCGGTAGCGATGGCGCGCAAGGGCGCGCGGGAAGTCCGCGGCGTCGACGTTCGCGAGGAGAACCTGCTGAAGGCGCGCTTCGTGGTGGAAACATTGGGGCTTTCGAACGTCGGCTACCAGCAGGGCCGCTGCGAGGACTTGAGCGCGGAAACCCACGGGACGTACGAATTGTGCCTGTTTTTGGGCCTGCTGTACCACTTGGAAAGTCCCATGGCGGCGCTGCGCAAGATTGCCGCGGTGACGACGGAGATGTGCGTGGTGGAAACGCAGGTGGTGGAGGAAGTGGAAGGCGTCGCCGAGTGGGGATCTCGCGACTGGGTGAGGCCGTACCAGGGCGTGCTGGCGCTGATCGACGAATCCGGCGAGTTCTTCGCGCGGAACACCGAGACCGGCGCGTCGCCCGTGGCCACCTGTCCCTCGCCTAAGGCGCTGGAATTCATGCTGCGGCAGGCGGGCTTCGCGCGCACGGAATTTATCGAGCCGCAGCCGGGCGCCTACGAGCAGCACAGCCGCCGCAAGCGGGTGGTCTGCGCCGCATATATGCGGCCCTAGCCGGATGCAGCCGATGGACGTGATCGAACTGTCGGGGGTCTCGAAGAAATATCATCTGTACGACGCTCCGGGAGACCGGTTGCGGGAGTTCTTCTCGCCGCGCCGCCGGCAGCACCACCGGGAACACTGGGCCATCCGCGACGTTTCGGTGAAGATACGCAAGGGCGAGACGTTCTGCATCGTGGGCGAGAACGGATCGGGCAAGAGCACGCTGCTGAAGCTGATGGTGGGGATTCTGCAGCCGAGCGCGGGCGAGGTGGCGATTCGCGGCCGCGTGACGGCGCTGCTCGAATTGGGATCGGGCTTCAATCCGGAATTCACGGGCCGCCAGAACGCCTTTCTGAACGGGGCCATTTTGGGGCTGACGGCGCGCGAGGTATCGGCCAGGCTGGACCAGATCCTGGAATTCGCGGAGATCGGGGACTACATCGACCAGCCGGTCAAGACTTACTCGAGCGGCATGCTGGTGCGCCTGGCGTTCGCCGTGGCGGTGCATATGGACCCCGACATTCTGATCGTGGACGAAGCCCTGGCGGTGGGCGACATCTACTTCCGGCAGCGGTGCATGCGCAAGATCCACGAATTGCGGGCCCGCGGCGTCACCATCGTTTATGTCACGCATGACATATCCGACGTGAAGGCGCTGGGCGACCGGGCGCTGTGGCTCGATGAGGGACGGATGGTGGAAACCGGCGACGCGCGGGAAGTAGCGGTCCGGTACCTGGCGGCGCTGGTAAGGAAGGATTCCGAGCAGCAACGCGCGGAAGCGCCTGCACCACGGGGGCCGGGCGCGGCTTATCTGCCGGAGGAGGTGATTGTGGGGATTCCCGCGAATTCCCTGCGTCACGGCGACGGCCGCGCGGAGATCCTGGGAGTGCGCGTGTGCGACGATGTTGGCCGCGCGGTAGATGCGGCGCGGACGCCGTGCCGGCTGGTGGTGCGCGTCAGCGCCAAGGCCTCCGAGGAACTGAGGTTTCCTATCGTTGGGGTGCAGCTTCGCAGGGACGGCGTAGATTTCGCGGGCACCAATACCACGCGGGAAGACGTGCGGCTGGCCGGGATGCTGCATGGCGATATCTGTACGGTGGACTTCCGCTTCCAACTGCCGGAAATGGCCGCCTCGCGAATTACGGTGACCCCGGCGGTCGCCGATGGGACGCTCCTGGAATTCCGGTTATGCGACATGGTGGAAGACGCCGTTGAAATCCGCCTGCTGGCCGGTGAGTTGCCGGTGTACGGATGCATGCACATTCCCTGCATTTCCGTCACGGCGGACCGGCGGCCCGAATCGGGCAAATCGGCTGCCCCGCTTCGTTAAGCCAGCACTCCCGACCTGGAGGTTTCACGCTGACTTTCGATGGGCTGACCGGGGAGGATTCCGGATTGGATCAGTCAGTGCCATGAGTACTATTACCCCACTTTAGATAGTGTCTGAAGCGCCATTGACTCTTTGAAATCTGCGCGTTACGATGGCTCCTTCGCGTTTAGGTTTTCGCACTCCGATCCAGGACATTCCCCAAATGATCAAGCTACGCTGCGCCGTTGTAATAGCCATCCTTGCCTGCGTATTCCTGTGCGCTCCAGCTTCGGCGGACTCGATTCTTTACAACAACGGATACAACGGCAATGCCGGCTCCTGGACGATTAGCGGTGACTATGCGAGTGCCAATTCGTTTACCCTGTCGTCGTCCAGCACGCTAGATTTGGCGTACGTTTGGCTGTGGACTGGCGTGGGCGACACGCCCCTGACCTTGGATTGGGGCATCAGCGACACCTACGACTACGGCAATGGCCTCGGCGGAGCATCGGACGTTACGCTGAAGGCCGTCGAATCGCCGACCGTCAACAATGACGGCGATTCCGTTTGGGAGGAGAGTTTCTCCTTGTCCGGTCTTGAGCTTCCGGCGGGCACTTACTGGCTGACGCTCCAGAACGCGGTGTCTTCAAAGTCTGACGTTTATTGGGACATCAGCAACGGCCCATCGTCGTGCTACTGGGCTGGGCCATGCACGAACTATGACGTGGGCTTCGGAGACGTAGGCGGCGTGACCAATTCCAACTCCTTCGAGATTCTCGGCGAAAGCTCGGCGACGCCCGAGTCCGCCAGTCTCACCCTGCTTGGCGCCGGACTTCTGGCGCTGGCCGGCGTTGCCCGCCGCGTGCGGCGCTACTAGCGCGGCCAGGGACTCGCGCCGGCGACCTCTTCCCGGCGCGTTCGCGCACTGCCGAACGGGCGTCATCGCGACGCATCGCACGCGAGCGGCCAAGCTTGTGAGGCGAGCTAGCCGGCGTGATCCACGGTCCGCGGCGGCTTGTCGGGCCGGTCGGCCGCGCTGCGGGACAAATAGAGCAGAGCTTGGCGGGCCAGTTCCGGAATGCTGGGATCGGGATGCCGGAGCAGCAGGATGAGCGAACGGACCCAACGCAACTCCCGGTCCTCGATTCCGATTACGGCAACGGTTTTCGCCATGGATCTCCCAAGTTTCTTTTCGTCCGTGACAGCGAAGGGACGAAAAGGGAGGGTACGCCTCAGTACAGTTGCGATCGCCGCGGGGGGAGAGCGCGCTGGGATATGCGGGAAGCGTCCCGATATGGAATACGGGAGGCATTCCGTGGATGTTGACTTTGTCAGCAGCAATTGGGCATCAACCGCGGCGGATCCGACGATCACAGCCGAATGGGCCGCTCAAAACCGGGAAATCGTGCAAGCCATCAGAGCCGTGAACCAATCCGAAATGTTCGGCGGCGAAAACATGCTGGACTTTCAAATGGACCCCGGCACGCGTAAGATGGCGGTCCGCGTAATCGACCGGAAGACCAGGGAGGTAATCGGGCGGCATCCGCCGGAGTACGCTCTGCGGATGGCCAGCGCGTTGAAACCGTAGCGCGAACAGGTTCGCGAAATCCCACTGCCGGCCGATAAGGGCTTGTGGAGAGAGAAGCTATGTATGCCAACGCGAGCGCCGCCTATCTGGAATCACGGGTGCTGTCGGCGAGCCCGGTCGAACTGATCCGGATCTTGTATGAGTCCGCCTCGGGAGCGGTGCGGGATGCGCGGGAGCACTTGGCCGCCGGGGCCATCGCCGAGCGGTCGCGTTCGATCAACAAAGCGTGCGGGATCCTGGCGGAGCTGATCGCCTCGCTCGATCGCGAGCGCGGGGGCGAGATCGCCGGGCGTCTCGGGCAGCTTTACGACTACATGTACGCCAGGCTGATCGAAGCCAATCGGCTGCAGGCGGACGCCCCGCTGGCTGACGTTCAAGGGCTGCTTGCGACGCTCGAGGAGGCTTGGGGAGCGGCCGGACCGGCGGCTGAGACAGCGCTTCCCGCCGCGGCGCCTGTCGCCGAAAATCGAGTCGCGGATGGGTACGGCGCGGCCAGTTACGGCGCCGGATACTCGAACAATGGGAGTGCGTGGGCTCAGCCGTTCCCGCCCGAAGCGGTTCCGGCGGAGGCATACGGGTCGCACGCCTGGAGTTTCTAGCGGCAGTGTGCGGGAAACGCACCGGCCGGGACCCCGGCCGGCTGGCCGCGCTCAGAGTTGGGACCGCAGGCTCTCAGAAACTCACAGAAATGCGGTTTTCCCTCCCTCGTGGAATCGCTTGCCTCGGCCCGGTTGCGAATGGTTTGTTTGACGGGCATGAAAGCGCATCGGCCTAAGCTGCCCCGACAGGCTACCTGAATTGTCGCTCGACAAAGCCCCGAGGTTTCCGACCCTGGGGACAGCCCCCCGGCCGTCCTCGCTAAGAACCCGTCCGACTGCTTGCGAGCCCCTTGGCGATCATGTTGGCCAAGCCCAGGCCTCCGTTCTGAGCAATCGCCAGAGCGAGTTGCTGTTCACCCAGGCCGGTGGCGCAGTCCTCGGAGGAGTCTCCGTCGGAATCGAGCCAACCGCCGCCCGCACTTTTCGCAGACTGCAACAACTGTTCGAGCAGCAACGCCTCGAACTGCTGGGCTGCCTTGCGGATCTTGACGGGATCGTCCGTCTGGACCGCAGGTCCTCCCGCGGCGGTCCCGGCGAGTAACGGAGCGAGGCTGGCTGCGTTCACCATCAGATCACCACCACTTCGGCTTCGAGGGCGCCCGCGCTGCGCAGACTCTGCAAGATGGCGATCACGTCACGTGGCGTGGACCCGATGGCCGTGAGCGCGAGCACCAGTTCTTCCACCGTCGCCCCCTGTTTCAGCACGATGTTGCGGGCCTTCTCTTCCTTGGCCGTAGTGGTGGTCGTGGGGATCACCTGGGTGGCGCCGGCGGAGTTCGGTCCCGGCTGCGAAACGGTGTAGGTGGTCTGAATTTCCACGCTCAGGTTGCCGTGCAGAATGGCTACCGGCGAGATGCGTACGTCCTTGCCGAGTACGATGGTGCCCGTACGCTCGTTGATAATCACGCGGGCCGGCCGGTCGGCGTCCACGGAGACATTCTCCAGCTCAGCCATGAACTCCGTGGTACGGGAGGCGAACGTGGGTGGAATCGCCACCACGACCAAACCGGCGTTATCGGCGTGGGCCAGCGGAGCCGCAGCCGCGAATTTGACATTGATGGCTTCGGCCATGCGCGCCGAGGTGGTGAAGTCGGATTGGCGCAGTTGCAGACGCACTTGCGTCTTCGGAGCCACCGATGGGGCCGCGCGTTCCACCGTGGCGCCGCCGGGAGACCGCCCGACGGTGGGATGGTTCACGGTGTGCGAGACGCCCGCGTCGCCGGCGGTGAACCCGCCCGTTACCACGGGTCCCTGCGCCACGGCGTAAACCTGGCCATCGGCGGCGCGCAGCGAAGTGAGCACCAGGATGCCCCCTTGCAGGTTTTTCGCATCGCCCACCGACGCAGCGGTGACGTCGATGTGCATTCCGGGCTGAGCAAAAGCCGGGAGCGTGGCGGTCACCATGACGGCCGCCGTGTTCTTGACAACGATCAGGGTTCCCGAGACCGAGACGCCCATACGTTCGAGTACGTTGGCCAGGCTCTGGTAAGGGAAAATGGTCTGCTGCTTGTCACCGGTGCCGGCCAGGCCGACCACCAGTCCATAGCCGATCAACTGGTTGTCGCGCACGCCTTCCACGTCGGCCAGGTCCTTTAAACGCGCCGCCGCGGCGGGACCCGCCGATATAGCGCACGCGAGGATTAGATCCAGAACTGGTTTGCGCATGTCAGAACGGCAGAATGCCGAGCAGCAGCCGATAGAGGATAAACGGACGCTTGATGGCGTCGCCGACCACGCCCTTTCCGTCGATATGCACTTCGAGCTGCGCCAGACGGGTGGATGACACGCTGTTGGTGGTATCGATATCGGCGGGCCGCACCACGCCGCGGACGGTGATGGTCTGGCGTTCGGAGTTGACCAGAATGTCCTTGTTGGCTTCCACCACCAGGCCGCCGTTGGGCAGCACGTGAGTGATTCGCGCGGTGAGCGTCGTGGAAAGGGTGGTGGTTCGGCTGGTGGTTCCCGATCCGTCCAGCTGCGTATTGCCGGAGACGTTGGCCAGATTGGCCAGCGGGCCGGTGGGATTCTTGATGCCGCCAAGAGCCGTGATCGAGTTGGCCGTGCTCGAAGCGCGCGCGGTTTTGGTGGCGCCGGTCGAGACTGCCGAAGCCTGCTCCGCCACCACGATCGTCAGTACGTCGTCCACCTGGCTGGCCCGCACGTCGCGGGCCGAGTCGGCCAACCGCGAGCTCGCCACCCAAGCCGAGCCCGGCGTGCCGCCGGTAGACTCCGCCGAACGGGCTTCCGATTCGGCCACATAGCGGTCGAGCGGCGTACTGGGCGGAGGCTGAACCTTCTTTTTCTTTGCGCCGCCTACCCCGGCCAAAGCGCCTATCAGGCATGCCAGACAGACCAGACGTTTCACGGAAGCACCTTCGCGGTGGAGGCGTCCACGGAGACTCTGCCCTTCCCTTCCACGCGCGCCAGAAACTGCTTTTTCGAGGATGTGTTTAGCACGGGGATGGTCTCGTGCAACGCTCCTGAGGCTTCCGCCTGGGCGTCCACCTCCATGCGCACCCCGCCGTTCCGCACCTCGACGTGGACCGTGTCGCCGCGCGCGACTTCCTTGGGGAGTTCGAGCTGGTCCAGGCGGATTGCGCTTCCCGCGCGGATGAGAAGACGCGGCCACTTACCCACCACCTGGTCGAGGGCCTTGGCGAACGGCTCCGTAGCCGGGAATTCATCCCGCGTCTGGAAGGTAGCTTGACCGGGGGCAATGGGCTGGCCGGCGCGCAAATCCCCGGCCGCCAGCACGCGTTCGACCGTCACTAGCACCTTCACGCGCGCCCAGATCGTGAACCGGCGGTTCGATCCGTAATGGACGCAGCCCATCCACAGCGCGCCGGCCGCCCCGTCCTGCAGGCCGCGACGGGGAAACTCGATTTCGCCCTCCGGCTGCGGATGCCGGCTGTAGTCCAGAATCTCGATGCGCGCCTCCGGAATCTCCTTGCGCATGGCCAGCAGGAGTTTCGCGGGGTCGGGCGCCGCCACGGGACGCTCGACGCAGATCTCCGTCTCCGGCGCCGCCGGCAAGCCCCAACGCAGCGCCATGCGCTCTAACTCGGGGAGGCTAAATACGCGGGACACGCCGGGAGCGGGGGCCAAGGCCAGCGCTGTATCCGGCGCAATGGACGCGAATACGGGGATCGCCGGCGCCATGTCGCGGGCCAGAATCATGTCCGAACCGGGGCTTACGGCCAGGCACCCGGCCAACGCAAATGCAGGGAGTGGGATCATCGGCTCAATTGGTTGACGTTTTGATACATTTGGTCGGCGGCCGTGACCACCTTGGAATTGGCTTCATAGCCGCGCTGCGCCTGAATCAAATTGATGAACTCGTTCACGATCGAAACGTTGGACTGCTCCAGGTAGCCCTGCAGCAGCGAACCCATGCCTTCCGAGCCGCCGGGGTTGCCGACCGTCGCCTCCCCGGAGGCGTCCGTGGGCGTGAACAGGTTCTGGCCGATGCTGTTCAGACCGGCTGGATTCTGGAAGCCGGCGAGTTGGAGCTGTCCGGCCAACTGGCTGGCCGTCTGGTTGGGCAGCGTGTAGGAGACGGTGCCATCCATCGCGATCGTGACCTGCTGCGCGTCGGGGGGGATGGTGATCTGCGGGACGATCGGATCGCCGTCGAGCGTAACCACATTCCCGCTCTTATCAAGATGGAACTGGCCGGCGCGCGTGTAAGCCAGCGTGCCGTTGGCCTGCTGCACCTGGAAGAAGCCGTTACCCTGAATGGTGAGATCGAGGGGGTTGTCGGTCTCCGAAAAAGCCCCTTGCGTGAAGACCAGCTCGTTGGACGCCGTGCGCGCACCCAAGCCGAGCTGCAAGCCTGTGGGCACGACGGTTTGCTGTCCCGACGCGGCCCCCGGCTGCACCACGCTCTGGTACATCAGGTCCTCGAACTGCGCGCGGCGCGACTTGTAGCCCACGGTGCTGGCGTTGGCCAGGTTGTTGGCGATGTTCTCGACATTGGTTTCCTGGGCCCGCATTCCGCTGGCCGCGCTGTAGAGTGCTCGAATCATTCGATCTCCTTGTCTCCTACCCGACCTTGGCAACCTGTTCGATGGCCTGCTTGCTCATATCGTTCCCCAGCATGACGGCCTTCTGCATCATCTCGAACTGGCGCATCACGGCGACCAGCCGCACGGCGCCCTCGGCCGTTCCCGCGTTGGAGTCTTCGAGTTGGCCTTGCCCGACCGAGGTCCCGGACGGGGCCGTGGGCTTGGCGGCCGGATCCGCGACAAAGTCATTGGCGCCTTGCTTTACTAGCGCCGCGGGGTCGGCGAAATTGGCGATGGCGAGTTGCCCGACGGTGGCGCCGCCTTGTTGGACCGTGCCGTCGCCCAGGATCTCCACAGGCTGGGAGGCGGCGATCGTCAAGGCGGTCCCGTTCACGCTTTGCGCGGGGTAGCCATCCGCGGCCATCAGTCTGCCATCCGACGCCAGATGGAAGTTGCCGTTGCGGGTATAGAGCGGCCCGTTCGGTCCCTGCACCGTAAAGAAGCCGCTGCCGGAAAGAGCCAGGTCGAGCGGATTACCGGTGGGGTGAACGGCGCCCTGAGAAAGATCGGTCCATTGGCGCTCGATGACCGGCATGGCGGCGGACGCTTCGTCGTCCATCGCCTCGGGCCCCACATAGAGGCTGTAGAACTCACGGTCGGCTTTGTATCCACCCGTCGACGTATTGGCGATGTTGTTGGCCAGCAAATCGAGGGATTCCATTCTGGCGCGCATTCCGCTGGCCGCGAGGGCCGTCATAGGGTCCATGGCGCGATGGAATATGCACGCGGCGGGCCGGGAAGGACAGCGGAGGCAAGTGGCCTGAAATGTGTGCGGTCGGCCGATCGGCGGGAAGGGCGTGCGCGGCATGATTCTGGCGCGGACGCTAGCCGCGGCAATTTCTTGGCGCGCCACGCCTACGTAAGCCCTTGAAAACGAGCACCGGCTCTGTTGGTTGCCGATCTGCAATACGCCACGCCGTGTCTGGCATTGCAATTCAGACCGCGCTTCCTTACAGTCGCGAATGGCGGCAGCCCCCCAATTCCGCCCAGCCGGCTTCCGGCGAGCGCACCGCCGGCGCGCAGACCACGGGGCAGACGCCCGCGCGTGGCTCGCGGTTCCGGGCAATGTGGAGACCGCTCGCCGAAGACGAAGAGCGGGATGCGGAACGGCGGGATAACCCAGTAGCGCAGACCCCGGGAAACGCCGCGCCGGCTTCGCCGCCGGACAGCTCGTCTCAGGCGCCGCTGGGGGCCCTGGCATGGGAAGGCGAGCCAGCGCCCGGCTCGCAAGCGGAACCGGGCTTGACGTCCGAAGATCCGGGTTTGGCGGGGCAGCCCGGCTCTCCGGTTGTTGGATACGCCGCGACCGCGCCGAAGGACGAGTCCCTGGCGGGTTCGCAAGCGCAACCCGGCCTGGCGTCCGAAGATCCCCTTGAAGACCTGGCCGGGATCGAGCCGTGCTTGTCCGGGAAGCCCGGTGGTTCCACCCCGCCTCCGCAACCGGCCACCAGTGCGGATCTGCGACGCATGTCTTCACGCCTTCCCCCGGCATCCGACGCGGAACCCGCGGTACAGTCTGTCTCAACAGGGGCGGCCGCGCCACTCCCGGCAACCGGTATGCCTTCCGATGCCGCGGGCCAGCCGGACGTAAGCGCCACCGGGATCGCGCCCGCGCCGAAGCCAGGTGCCAAACGGTCCGGCGAGGTGAAATCGCCGGCGGCCGATGCCGCTTCCGGCTCAAGCAGCCGCGCCGCAAGATCCGCGGCAAATCCCTCGGCGGTTTCCTCCCGGGACGAGGCCGCGACCCCTGACACCTTACGTGACAGCCGCAGCCAGCTTGCGTTCAGCGGCCGCCTAGAGCCAGTCAGCGCGGATGCGGAAGCGCCTTCCGCGGTACCCACCCCCGCGAGCCTCCAGGCGCCTGGTCCCGAAATGGGATCGGACCCCGGCGGCGCAAGCGCGCTTGCCGGCGGCGGCGAGCCAGCCGGCACGGTTCCGGTTTCAACGGCCGGGGCGGCCAACGGGGATGGCGCGGGCACGCCTGGAGCTGGGTCGCGCGACCCGGCCGTTCCCGGCGCGCCATCGGGTCGCGGGACAGGTCCCGCCCTGGACCGCTCCCGCGAGACTGCGTCCGGGGCAGCGCAGGCGGTGGAGGCGAATCCGCAGGCCGGGGCTGCCAATCCGGCCGCGGCCACCTTTTCCCCGGAGTCGCAACGCTCCGAATCGGCTGCCAAGGCGCCAGGCCAGCCAGCCGCCGCCCGGTCGGCGAGCGATCCGGAATCAGCCGCCCCCCAAAAGGTCGCGCACGACATTACGCTCGACCTCGACTCCGGATCTCGGCGGGCGGCAGTGCGGCTGACGGAGCGCGGCGGGGAAGTCCATGTCGCGGTACGCACTCCCGATGCCGGCCTGGCGGCGGATCTGCGCCAAGGGTTGCCGTCGCTCGCGGCCAAGCTCGAACAAAGCGGTTTCCGAGCCGAAGCCTGGCATACGGCTTCCACCCCGCGTCACCCGGCGGACGCTTCTGCGGAGAGCGCCGGACAGAACCAGAGCGGCCAGAACGGCCAGGAATCGTCCCGGGAACGGCGTCAGGGCCAGCCGCAACCCCAGGAATCCGGACAACGGCCCCAGATCAAAAAAGAAGGAAGGGATTTCGCATGGTTTATGGCATCTCTCGGTTAGCTTCGCGGTGGCGCTTAGCCCGCCGCGTTTCGAGTACTTCCGCCGGTCCGTCGGCCCCCAGCATGGCCCGGAGGGACCGCTCATGAGTCCCGCCACGCCCGCGACCGCCGCTCCCGCCGCTAGCGCCGCCGCCGCCAACGGCTCTGGCGGCGTCACCACGGACGAGTTCCTGCAGCTTCTGGTGGCCGAGATCCAGAACCAGGATCCGACCAGCCCAATGGACGGCACCGCGTTTCTGACGCAGCTCGCACAGTTCCAGCAGGTCGAACAGGGCGTGGCCCTAAACCAGGATGTCTCGGGCATTCTCACCGACACGAACACCTTGGCTGCGGCCGATAGCAGCACCACGGCGACCAAATAATCATAGGAGGAGAATCGAATGTTTACATCGTTTTCAACGGCTCTTTCGGCCCTCGATGCCGATACCACGGCCCTCAGCGTGGTGGGCAACAACCTGGCCAACCTCAACACGCCAGGGTTCAAGTCCAGCGTGGTCTATTTCCGCGACCTGGTGACCCAATCGGTCGGCGCGGGGCTGAGCGATACGCAGGTTGGATTCGGGACCGCCGAGCCCAACACCATACGCGAATTCACGCAGGGAGCCATTCAGACGAGTACGGGGCCGTACGACGCGGCGATTCAGGGCGACGGCTTCTTCGTCGTCCAGAACACCGCGGGACAGACGATGTACACGCGAGCTGGCAACTTCACGACGAACGCGGCCGGCCAACTGGTCACCAGTACGGGGGAACTCGTGCAGGGCTGGACCGTGAATCCGCAGACTGGGCAGGTGGATACCACCGGCGCCACGGGGGCCATCGTGGTACCGACCGGCTCGGTAAGTCCACCCGTCGCCACGACAGGGTTCACCCTCGACCTCAACCTGAACTCGGCCGCCGCCACGAACGGCTCGCCCGACCTTTCCTATCCGATCACAGTCTATGACAAGTTGGGGACCGCGCACACCGTTACGGCGACCTTCACGAAGACCGGGACCAACGCGTGGACGTACGACCTCAGCGTGCCGGCCGGCGACGTAGACGGAACCGACCCGACGGCATCCACGAGTGTCACCGGCACGCTAGCCTTCACCCCTACCGGACAGCTCGATACGACGGCGACCACGCCGACGTCGGTGGTCCTCAATGTCGGGCCGCTCATCGACGGCGCGCCGCCCATGGCGGTCACCTGGAATATGATCGGCTCCGACGGGAGTCCTACGTTAACGCAGGTGGCGGAGTCCTCCGCCGTTTCGGCCAGCGCCCCGAACGGCAGTCCGGCCGCGGTGTTGACCAATGTCGGGTTGAGCAACGGGGGCGTGATCGAAGCCACGTTCTCCGACGGCACGCAGACCGCGGTGGGGCAGCTTGCCATGGCTTCGGTGCGCAACCCCGATTCGCTGGTCGCCGAGGGAAACAACAACTTCAGCGCCACCGCGGCCACCGCCACGCCGGTGATCGGGCTGCCGGGGACCGGCGGAAATGGACAGATCGAGGGAGGATCCATCGAGGCATCGACCGTGGACCTCGCGACCGAACTCACGAACCTGATCGTCTATCAGCGCGCGTATGAGGCGAATTCGAAGGTGGTGACGTCTGTCGACCAGCTCAGCCAGGACACTATAAACCTGATCCACTAAACAGCCGATGACTCCTTTGGAAGAAATCGCGTCGCTGGCCGATGTTCCGGTCGATATCGAGGTCGAGTTGGACCAGCGGATCATGCTGGCGCGCGAAGTTCTCGAACTCGAAGAAGGAACCGTGATCGCAACTACGCGGTCGGCGGGCGAAAACATCGATATTTACATCGGCGGCGTGCTCTGCGGTTCCGGCGAGATCGTGGTCATCGAAAGCGTGCTCGGAGTTCGCATCACGGATTTCCGCGACGAGTAGTAAGGAGCGGATCGACATGGACGTCATCAGAGAGATCGCGGCGGTGGCGGTGGTTCTCGGCCTGCTGTGGGCCCTGCTGTGGCGCCTGCGGCGTCGTGGGATCGCCGGCGTAATGGCGCTCGGGCATCCGCGCAGCCGCCAACTGGAATGCGTGGAACGCCTGGCGCTGGGGCCTCAGCACGCTATCCATCTCATCCGCCTGGGCGGCAGGGGCCTGCTGGTAACGTCGTCTCCTTCCGGTTGCGCGCTCATGGAGAGCTTTCCGTGGCGGGAGTTCGAGGCTTCGCGGGGGACCGCTCGATGAAGAGGACGGCCCGCTGGCTGGCGTTCGCCGCGGCGGCGGCGCCGGCGGCGGCGGCGGCCAACCCAGACCCTCTCTCCCTGCTGGGCGTCTCGGCGGGAAAGAACGGGGGGCTCGGCATGCCCATGCAGATTGTGATTCTGCTGACGCTGTTGACCCTGCTCCCGGCGGCAGTCATGTCGATCACGCCCTTCCTGCGCATCACCGTGGTTCTGCACTTTCTACGGCAAGCGCTGGGGACCCAGAACACGCCATCCAACCAGTTGCTCCTGGGGCTGTCCCTGTTTTTGACCATTGTGATCATGCAGCCGGTCGCCACGGACATGTACCGCCAAGGCTGGGAACCGATGGAAGAGGGAAGACTGACGACGCAGCAGGCCATGGAGGAAGGCGCCAAGCCGCTGCGGCAATTCCTGCTGCGGTTCGCCCGCGAGAAGGACATTCAACTGTTCGTCGAGATTGCGCACGCTCCGGCGCCGCGCGCCCCGGCGGACCTGGAGCTGCAGATCCTGATTCCGGCCTACATCCTCTCGGAACTGAAGACCGGATTTCAAATCGGCGCCGTATTGTTCCTGCCGTTTCTGGTGATCGATCTGGTAGTGGCGTCGGTGACCCTTTCGATAGGCATGATGCAGTTACCGCCGGTGATGATCTCCGCGCCTTTCAAGATTCTGTTGTTCGTCCTGGTTGACGGGTGGAACCTGGTCGTCGGCTCCCTGATGAAGAGTTTCTCGACATGACCCCGGAAACCGTCGTCGACATCACGCGGCAGGCCCTGCTCACGGCCTTCTGGCTGGCCGCTCCGCTACTGGCGATCGGCTTCGCGACCGGCATCGTCATCAGTCTGGTGCAGATCGCAACCTCGATGCAGGACAACGCCTTCAGCACCATTCCGCGCCTGGTGGCCTTTCTGCTGGGCTTGCTGCTGCTCCTGCCGTGGATGCTGCACAGAGGCATGGCGTACGCCGTCTCGTTGTTCGGAAACCTGGACCGTTATGCCCGTTAGCCTGACGCTCTCGGCCGGAACATTATATGGGTTCCTGCTGGTGCTGGCGCGCGTCGGGGGGGCGCTCGTGTTCGTGCCCCTGCCGGGGGTGAAGGGGGCGCCGGAACCGGCGCGCGCGGCGTTGGCGTTGGGATTCACACTAGCTCTCTTCTCGCGCTGGCCTGTAATCGACGCTGCCGCCGTGACGCCGGGCCGGCTGGCGGCGTGGGCCGTCGCGGAGTCGGCGGTAGGCCTCGCCATTGGCGTCTCCATGGGGATTGCGATCGAGGCCTTCGCGCTGGCGGCGCAGTTGTTGGGACTCCAGGCCGGCTACTCCTTCGCGTCGACGGTCGACCCCAATACCGAAGCCGATTCCGGCATCCTGGTGGTCTTCGCGCAGCTTGTCGCGGGCGCCTTGTTCTTCGCCTTGGGACTAGACCGGCAGACGCTGCGCCTGTTCGCCTACAGCCTGGAGAAGATTCCAGCGGGGACCTACCATTTCTCCGCATACACGGCGCAGCCCTTGATCGGACTCGGCGCCGCGCTTTTTTCGGTGGGCGTTCGCCTGGCGCTGCCGGTGATCGCCCTGCTGGTGATGCTCGATGTGGCGCTGGCGCTATTGGGGCGCCTCAACCAGCAGTTGCAACTGCTCCACATGGCGTTTCCCGCCAAGATGATGACGGCGCTCGTGGCGCTCAGTTGGTTAGCGACGCTGTTCCCCCGCATCCTGCTGGGATTCGGCGGCCAGGCCTGGACGGCCGCCCGCCAGATGTTGGGCATATGAGGCGGCATGGCGGACCAATCGGAAAGAACCGAAGAGCCGACTCAACGGCGGCTGCAGAAAGCCCGCGAGGAGGGGCAGTTTCCGGCGGCTCGGGAGTTTGTGGGCGCGCTGCAGTTCCTGACGTTCGCCGCCGTTTTGAGCGTGGGCGGAGCGCGCTGGCTGGCGACTTTCCGGCAGACGGCGCGCTCTCTGTTCCAGATCGCCTACGCGCGCGAGTTGGTACCCGCGGACCTGACAGCCATCGCCTGGAGAATCTTCTGGAGCAACATGCTCCCGCTGGCATTGGGCGGCATGGCGGTGGCGGCGGCCACGCTCGGCTTCCGGCTGATCACCACCCAATTCGGATTGAGTCTCAAAAAGCTGACGCCGGATTTCGCGCGCCTCAATCCACTCACCAAACTGAAGGAACTCCCGCGCCGCAACCTGCCCGCGCTGCTCCAGGCCGCGATTCTGTTGCCGCTGTTCCTCTGGACCGCGTACGCCATCGCTCGCGAAAGGCTGGCTGCGTTCATGACGCTGCCGCTCGTCGGCGTGGAGAGCGGGTGCGCGGTGCTGGCCGCATCCCTGATGGAGCTGATCTGGAAATCCGCGGCGGTCTTCCTCGTTTTCGGCTCGGTGGACCTGTTCCGGCAGGTGCGCCGTTACTCGCAGGATCTGCGCATGAGCAAGCACGAGATTCGCGAGGAACACAAGGACATGGAGGGCAACCCGCAGATCAAGATGAAGATTCGCCGTCTGCGGCGCGATCAGGCGCGGCGCCACATGATGAAGGAGGTTCCCACCGCGACGGCGGTGATCGTCAACCCCACGCACTTCGCGGTGGCGATCCGCTACCAACTGGACAGCCTGACGGCCCCGACGGTAGTCGCCAAAGGCAAAAACTACCTGGCTCAGCGCATTCGCCAGAAGGCGGTGGAGAACCAGGTTCCGGTGGTCGAGAACGCGCCCCTGGCGCAGGCGCTTTACAAGTCGGTCGAGGTCGGACAAGAGATACCGCCGCATCTCTATCGCGCGGTGGCGGAGATTCTCGCCTACATTTTCAAACTTATGAACGGGAAGCTGCCGGGCTGACATGACCCCCGCCAAGACCATTGCCGCGCCGCGATCCCCCTGGCTGGGGGCCGCCGCCCTGACCGAGGTGGGCGAACTGGCTGTCCCTGTGGCCGTGATCGGCATCGTGATCGCGTTAATCACGCCCCTCCCCGGGTTCGTGATGGACCTGCTGATCGCCACCGACATTCTGATGTCGGTCATGGTCATGATGACCTCGCTCTATCTGGTGCGTCCGGTCGAGTTCAGCTCGTTTCCCACTACCCTGCTGCTTCTCACGCTGTTCCGGCTGGCGCTGAACGTCTCTTCCTCGAGGCTGATCCTGCTCAACGGCAACACCGGGACGTCGGCCGCGGGACAGATCATCGGAGCCTTCGGCAGCTTCGTGGTGGGCGGCAACTACGTCATCGGGGTGGTCATTTTCCTGGTATTGATCGCCATCCAATACGTCGTCATCAATCACGGCGCGGTGCGCATTTCGGAGGTGACGGCGCGCTTCACCCTGGACGCGCTGCCCGGCAAGCAGATGTCCATCGATTCGGATCTGAACTCGGGTCTGATTGACGAAGCCGAGGCCAAGCGCCGCCGCAAGCTGCTCTCGGCGGAGGCCGAGTTCTACGGCTCCATGGACGGCGCCTCGCGCTTTACACAGCGCGACGCAGTGGCCAGCATCCTGATCACGGCGATCAACATCGTGGCCGGATTCCTGATCGGAGTCTTGCAGCACGGAATGGAATTTGGCAAGGCGCTCGAAACTTACACGGTCCTCACCATTGGCGACGGACTGGTGACGGTAATTCCGGCGCTCATGATCTCCATTTCCGGGGGCCTGATCATCACGCGCGCGGGTTCCGACGGCAAACTGGGATCCGAGTTTCATCGCCAGATCTTCGGTCGCTCCCAGCCTCTGTTGTTGGGAGCGGGCGTGTTGGCGACGCTGGCCGCGTTGCCCTCGATGCCGAAGGTTCCGTTCCTGCTGCTGGGTGGCGCCGCGGGCTGGGCGGGATGGACAATGCGGCGCAAGGAACAGAGCCGGCCCGCGGTTCAGGAGGCGACCAAGCCGGCCGCCGCCCGGGAGAACCTGGAGTCCCTGCTCAAGGTAGAGCCTCTGGCGATCGAGGTGGGACTGGGCCTGGTGGGCCTGGTGGAAGGCGCGCAGGATTCGCCCTTGTTGCGCCGCATCTCCGGCATCCGGCGGCAGCTCGTTACCGATCTTGGCTACCTTCTCCCGCCGGTGCGGGTGACCGACAACCTCTCGCTGCGCAGCCGGGAATATGCGATCTCGATCAAGGGAGTGGAGGTAGCGCGCTACGAATTGCCGCAAGGCTGCGACCTGGCCATACCGTCGGGACCGGTGGAAGCTGTTGTGGAAGGCCAGCCCACGCGCGAGCCGGCCTTCGGTATGAGCGCGCTATGGATCCCCAGCGAGCGGGCCGAGCGGGCGCGCAAGCTCGGCTACACCGTGGTGGACGGCCCGAGCGTCCTGGGCACCCACCTGGCGGAACTCATACGGCGGTACGCGCACGAACTGTTTTCGCGCCAGGACGCCAAACGGCTGCTGGACCGCGTCGCCATTGAGAATCCCAAGGCGGTGGAAGACCTGGCGCCCAAGCTGCTCCCTTTGGCCACGGTGCAGAGGGTTCTGCAAAACCTGCTGCGCGAGCGTGTTTCGATACGCGACGCGGGGTCCATTCTGGAAGCCCTCGGCGAAGCCGCCCCGGCGACGCGCAACACGACTTTGCTGACCGAGTATGTCCGCCAGGCCATCAGGCGGACCGTGGTGAAGCCCTACCTCAGCCGCTCGGGCGACTTGCCGGCGTGGTTCGTCGATCCGGCCATTGAGCACGCCCTCGAAGCGGCCGTGCAGCACGGCGAGCAGAGCAGCCACCTGGCGATGGCGCCCGAAGCCATCCGCGGGATTGTGAACCGATTCCTGACCCGCGTGGGAACGCCCGAGACGCCGGTGGCCGCGATCACTTCGTCGTCGGCCCGCTATTTCCTGCGCCAAATCGTGGAGCCCTCGGCGCCTGGCCTCTTCTTCCTGGCGCACAACGAGGTCCCGCCGGGAATCAAGGTGCAGTCTCTGGGCAACATTCAGTGAGTCCGGGCCTACAGTAAAACGCCGAAGCCGACGATGAACTCCATGGGCGCCAGTTGTCCGCGTTCCTGGGCCCCGGAGCGACGCCGATGAAGATCAAGTCCTATTTTGCACGAACCGTGGAAGACGCCATGGCGCAAGCCCGTGAGGAACTCGGCCCCGAGGCCATGCTGGTGAATAGCCGCAAAGCGGAGCCCGAAGCGCGCGACCTCGGGGATTACGAGGTTGTGTTCGCCGCCGACACAGGTTCCGCGGCCGCGGCGGACCGTATCGCGACTCGCACGCAGCCCTCCGGAGACCGCCTGTCGACGGACGTGGCGGAACTCAAAAGAGAGCTTGAGGGCATGCGGCGGACGCTCACTCGTTCCGCGTTCGCGCCGTCGCAGTGGCTTTCCTCGTCGCCCGATCTTTCGGAGGCGTACGCGGAATTGACCTCCAACGAAGTGGCGCCGGAGCTGGCGCGAGAGATCGTGCAGTCCGCGGCCGCCGGCGCCGGCGATCGGGGATCCGCATTCGTGCGTGCCATTGCCCAGGAACTGGAATCGCGCATCGCGGTCGAGCCTCTGCTGGGCAGGGGGGAGACGGCGCCGCGCATCGTGGCTCTGGTGGGGCCGCCCGGGTGCGGCAAGACCACCACGCTGGTGAAGCTGGCGGTGAACTACGGCCTGGCGACGCGCCGGCCCGCGCTGCTGCTCTCGATGGACACCTACCGGGTGGCGGCCGCGGAGCAGTTGCGTTCCTACGCCGCCATCATCGGGATCGGTTTTCACGTTCTCGAAACGGTGGCCGCGCTATCCCAGGCGATCGAGGAACATCGCGCGAAGGAACTGATTTTCATCGATACGCCTGGCTTCGGATTCGGCGACATGGATCATTCCGCGCCGCTCGCGAATTTTCTTGCCGGCCGAAGCGATATCGACACGCAACTGGTCCTATCGTCTTCGATGAAATCCGCCGATCTTACACGCGTGGTGAATTCGTACGAGAGCTTCCGGCCGCGGCGGCTGCTCTTTACCAAGCTCGACGAGACAGGGTCTTTCGGCTCGATCCTCAACGAAACCGCACGCACGGGCAAGCCGCTCTCGTTCTTCGCCAACGGCCAGCGCATCCCTGAGGATCTGGAGACGGCGAGCCCGGCCCGCGTATCGAAACTGGTTTTCGCCGGTCATCCCGCGCGGGCCCTCTCGGCTGCGTAGGGAAGGGCCGCAAGGTGGCGGTGGCTTATGTATGCGTATGCAGAATCCGAATCGATGGACGGCGACGAACGGGAGCGCCTGATCCTGGAGCATCTGCCGCAAGTGCGGCTGATTGCGCGGCGCATTCTGGAACGCCTGCCCGACAACGTCGCGCTGGAAGATCTGGTATCGAGCGGCGTGATCGGCCTCATTTCCGCCATCGACCACTTCGATCCCGCGCACAACGTCAAGCTGAAAACTTACGCCGAGTACAAAATCCGGGGGGCCATCCTCGACAGTCTGCGCGGCCTCGATTGGGCGCCCCGGCAAAAGCGGCGCAGGGCCAAGCAGATCGAAGCGGCCATCGCCGCCGCGGAACAACTGTACCAAAGGCTGCCCACCGAAGACGAGATCGCCGCACAACTGGGAGTCTCGATCGAGGAGTACCACCAATGGCTGGTGGAAATCCGCGGCTTGAATATAGCCAGCCTCGAGCACGCCCCGGGGTCCCCCGGAAAGGACCTGCTGCACTACATTGCGGATGGCGCCGGCAATCTTCCGTCCGCGCTCTTGGAAAGGTCGGAGCTGGAGCGCATCCTGGCGGCGGGAATCGGCGACCTGCCGGAGATCGAACGCACGGTCCTCAGCCTCTATTACCGCGAGGAACTCACCTTGCGCGAGATCGCCTCCGTGATCGGGCTGCATGAATCGAGGGTCTCGCAACTGAAGTCGCAGGCGATTCTGCGATTGCGGACGAACCTGGCCGCGCGCTGGCCCTCGCCGCGAGGAATGGTGGGAGTATGAGCGTTGGCGAAACGGACGCGCCGCGCCGGCTGGCAGTCGCGGAAGGCGCGCGGCAGTTGATCGACGGCTGGAGCGAAAGCCTGGCGCAGGTTTTCGAATCCATGGCCAACGAAAAGCCTGCTATCCGCTGGCAGCCGGCGGCGGGACCTTCACCCCCGGCGGCAGGGGCGGAAGAGGAGATTTTGTGGTGGGAACAGCCGTTCCTCCTCGCCGCCGATATGGCGGTTTGGGTGGCTGCGCCCCGCGCTGCCTGGGAATACGCCGGCGCTCTGACCCTAAAAGCGGCCGGGATCGAGACCGTCGATCCGGGAGAAGCCAGGAACACCTGGCTCGAAATCCTGGGGCAGTCGCTGTCGGCTATGGGACGGTCGGTCGGCGCCGCCATAGGCCGGGAAGTCTCTTCCGGGCCCGGCGTCGAGCGACGGCCCGGTCCCCACGTGAGCGACTTCGCCGCGATCACGATGCAATTCTCCGGTTCCGCGCCTTTTCTGTTGATGCTGGCGCTCAGCCCGGAGATCCTGGATCTCATCTCGGGACCTTCCGGCAAGCCGGCGGAGCCCGCCCGGCCCGTCGAGGATTCCATTGGCCCTCCCCCGTCCGGGGCGCGCTCTCGAACCATGGATCTGCTGCTCGAAATCGAGCTGCCGGTCAGCATTTCGTTCGGAAAGATCAATCTTCCTATGAGAGACGTGCTGAAACTGACGACGGGGTCCATCGTGGAACTGGACCGCGACGTCAACGAACCGGTTGAAATTCTGGTCAATCGCTGCCTGATTGCTCGCGGCGAGGTGGTAGTGGTGGAAGGCAACTATGGCGTTCGCATTCAGCAGATCGCCAGCCGCCAGGACCGGATGCGGAGCGTTCGATGACTTCCATGGCGCTGCCTTTCGCCATGCTCTGCGGCCTCGTGCTGGCAGCGCTCGCCGCCAGCCTCTTCGGAGTGTTCTGGATGCAGCGGATGGTCGGCGCGGCGGCCCGTAGCGCGGAAACACGCCAGGCGGAATGCGACGCCGCCATCGAGGCCGTGCGGACGGAGTTGGAGGCGTGCGCCCGGCAGGTCCGCGAATTCCGGCAGGACCCTCCCAAGACAGCCATCTTTTCGGTTCCACAACCCGGGTTGAACCTGAGCAGGCGCTCGCAAGCGCTGCGAATGCACCGCAGGGGCGATACGCCGGAGCAGGTCGCGTCCACCCTGGGGGTTCCGCTTCAGGAAATAGAACTCTTGCTCAAAGTACACAGCATCGTCGTCGCCGCTATTGAATAGCCCGCGGAACTAATGGAGTTGTTGGCCGCCTATAAACAACACGGATGAACCCCGCATGGCCGGGCCCGGCCATCCCAAGGGATGAAAACAAAGCCGAAGAAGGCAGGCCAGGAGGCCCGCCCCACCAAGAATCGACGATTTGCCCGGCGAAAACGGATAAGGCCAGAACCCTTCATTCTGTTGATTTCTCTTATCTGTGTTCATCTGCGTTTCATCTGTGGCCATTTCGGATTTCCCCCTCAACCGGCTGCCTTACTCGATAACGCCAAACGGGGATTATCCTATTAGTGTCCGGGCGCTTCTTGCCGCGCCGGCGAACGAGGTCCCATGCAATCGCTCTCCAAGATTCTGCTTCCCGTGGACTTTTCCGAGCGCTCGGTGGCCGCCGCCCGTTACGCCAAGGCGCTGGCCGGGCGCTTTGGCGCGGAACTCCTCCTCCTGCACGTCCTTACGCCGCCGCAATACGAATTCGGCGCTCTCGAAATCGGCGGCTCCGTACTGACGGAGTTGTACCTCGGACGCGCCCAGCACGTATCCGCCGACCTTGACGCGTTTCTAGCGGCCGAGCTTGAGGGTATCCACGCGCGGCGGACCGTGCTGGAAGGAGACCCCGCCTCGAAAATCGTGGAATTCGCCCGTCAGGAAAGCGCCGACATCATTATCATGCCGACCCACGGCTACGGTCCGTTCCGCCGGTTCATTCTCGGCTCGAACACCGCCAAAGTACTGCACGACGCCGACTGCCCGGTGTGGACCGGCGTCCACCTGGAGCAAGCCCCCCAAGCGGCCGCGGATTCTCTGCGCAGCGTTCTGTGCGCCGTCGACTTGGGATCTCAGAGCTCCAAGACGCTGTGCTGGGCCGCCATGCTGGCGCGGGAATTCGGAGCCCTCCTGACGGTTATTCATGTCAGCGCGCCCGATCCGGATTCCGGCGACAGTTCGGAAGTGAACTGGCGCATCGACGTGCGCGAATCCGCCGAGCGCGAATTGCAGCGGCTCGAGCGTTTCGTGAACCTGGAGGCCGATTCGATCGTCGAATCGGGCGAGCCGGCCACCGTCATCTGCGCCGCCGCCCAGCGCCTCGGGGCCGATGCACTGGTGATTGGCCGCGGATCGGCCGCCGGCGTGTTCGGAAGGCTGCGCACCAACGCCTATGCCATCATCCGGCAGTCGCCGTGCCCCGTGGTGAGCGTGTAGCCAACCCTGAATGGCGAAAAAGAACCTTCCGCGCGCCGCGCGCCGCACCAACGGCAACCGGCGCCGTGATACAGTGCTTGAGTGAGCCGGACCCTCTACCAAGTTCTTCGGGAAACCGCCGCCCAATGGGGCGACGCGCCCGCGTTGCGCCAACCCAAGCCCGGACAGGCCCTCTACGCAACTTGTTCGTGGAAAGAATATTTGCGGGCGGCCGAGGAGATTGCCGCCGGGTTGCGGCAGCTCGGGCTGGCCAAGGGCGACACGGTCGCCTTGGACTCCGAGACGCGCATGGAGTTCTATCTGGCCGACATGGGCATCCTCACCGGCGGATGCATCGCGGCGGCCATGTATCCCAGCTATCCTCCCAAGGACTTGGTGGCCTCCCTCGCATCGTCCGGCGCGAAGGCGGCTTTCGTCGAGGGACCGGCCGAGTTCGAGACGCTGCGGTCCGCCCCCCTGCGCCATTGGATTCTACTCACCGGCAAAGCCGAGGGCGCCATCGCCCTAGAGGACCTGCGCAAGCTCGGGCGTGATGCCATGGCCGCCGATCCGCGCTTCTTGCCGCGGCTGCTGGCGGAAACCCAGCCCTCCGACCACGCCGTTCTGTATCTCACCTCGGGCGCCACGGGTGAACCGAAAATGGCTCTGGTCACGCATGCGGCCATCGTGTCCAACATCGAAATGGGACCCGTCGCGCTGCCCATGGGTCCGCAAGACGCCATGATCGCATTTCTGCCTTCGGCCCACATCGCGCAGCGCGTGGTGATGGAGTTCCTTCCGATGAGCAGCGGCACGCCGGTCACGTTCCCGGAAAGCCTGCTCAAGCTTCCGCAGGATATCCGGAAAGTGCGGCCCACCATTCTGCTGGCGCCGCCGCGCATGTGGGAGCGCGTCTATTGCACCATCTGCACGGAGTTGCGCAAGCGCCCGGCGGTGGCGCGCAAGGCGTTCTATGGCGGGCTGGCGCTGGCTCTGGCCGCCGCCCGCTACCGCCGCGCGGGCAAGTCCGTTCCCATGCGGATCCGCATCCCGTTGAAAGCGGCCGACCGCTTTTTCTTCGCGCGCGTCCGCGAGCGTTTCGGCGGGCGCTTGCGCGTCGCTGCCTCCGGCGCGGCTCCTTTGGGAAGGGACCTGGCCGAGTTCTACGAAGCCATCGGCATGCCGTTGATCGAGGGCTACGGCCTCACCGAGGGTGGCGTGGCGACGCTCAACCCCGTCGGCGCGCCCCGGCCCGGCAGCATTGGCAAGCCGCTGCCCGGCGTCGAGGCGCGTATTACGCCCGAGGGCGAGCTGCTCATCAAGACCCCGTGCCTGTTTTCAGGCTATTTGAACGATCCGCAGGCCACCGCCGAAGTGGTGCGCGACGGCTGGCTGCACACCGGCGATTTGGCGCTGATCGACGCCGATGGCTATATTTTCATCACCGGCCGCAAGAAGGAGCTGATCGTCTCCTCCACCGGCAAGAAGATTCATCCATCGCGCGTCGAGAACCTGTTCAAGATGGAGCCGCTCATCAGCCAGGTTCTGCTGATCGGCGACCGCCTACCGTACCTCACGGCCCTGTTCACCATCAACCCCGCAGCCGCCGAGGGGCTGAAAGGCATGGAGACGAGCAAGGGACGCCCCCTTGCGGAAGTGGTCCAGGCGGCGCCCGTTTTGGAGGAGATCCGCCGCGTCGTGGCGCGCGTCAACAAGCACCTCGCGCCTTTCGAGCAGGTGCGCAAACACCGCGTCCTGGCGCGCGATTTCTCCATCGAACACGGCGAACTGACCGCTACCATGAAAGTACGCCGCGCCTACGCCATGCGCAATTTCAAGGAGAGCATCGATGAATTGTACGCGGGCCGCGAGTAGCGCCTCGGGCCGCCGGGGTTGCAACCGGCATTCGCTCGTTCTCTGCCTCGCGCTCTCCTGTTCCGTGGCGCCGGCGCTCTGCGCGGATGTCACGGTTCGTTACCAGACCCTAGTGCCGGCCTCCATGCCGTCCGTCATGGATCTGCCCTCTACCACCTACATCAAGGGCAATAAGGTCCGCGCGGTCTCCGGCGGCATGGTGATGCTGATCGATGCCGTCAAGCAGGAAATTACCCTGATCGACGACGCCCACAAGACGTTCGTAACCATACCCGCCTCGCAATTCGCAAAAAGCATCGCCGGCGCGATGCCGGAGATGCCCTCTAGCCCCAACGAGGAGGTGCAGGCCTTGCTCGCCTGGACAAAGCCTACGGTCGAGTCCAGGAGCACCGGCCGAACGGACACGATTCAGGGCATTCAGGCGGCCGAACACGAAATCACCACAATCATTGAGATGCCTACGACCGGTGACACGCCGCGCATGCAAATGAAAATCGTGGTCCAAGTGTGGATCGCCAAACCCGAGGAAGTCCAGCGTGTGCCGGCGCTGCGCGAACTGGCCGCCTTAAGCGCGTGGCAGCAGTACTTCCTGGATCCCATGGGGACACTCCCGCAACTCGGCCAAATGGGGTCCGCCATGGCGCCGCTGAGGGACGCAATGCGTCAGTACGGCCTGGTCTTGCGCACGCGCATGGAGATGTTCATGCCCGCGGCATCGCCGGGCGCGCCCGCCGGTTCGCAAGCCGCCCCCAAGCCTGTCATGCAGATGAGCACGGAGCTTGTCGAGTTGTCCTCGGCGCCCGTGGACGACGCGCTGTTTCAGATTCCGAACGATTACGCCGCGGCGGATTTCGGCGCGATCGTGAAGGGCGCCGCTCAAGACGCCGCCCAAGCCGCGAAGGCGGCGCCGGTGAAGCCCGCCGCGCCCCGCCCGGATGGAGCAAGAGCGTACGTGCCTTCTCTCTCGCCAGTCGAGCGGGTAGAACCCGTCTATCCCGCCGAGGCGCGCGCGCAGGGCGTGGCCGGCAACGTCGATCTGCTAGCCACGCTGGACCCGCAAGGAAACGTGACGCATGTCGAAGCGCTGACCGGTCCCGAGCCATTGCGCCAGCCCGCCATCGATGCGGTGAATCGGTGGAAGTTCCGGCCCGTTCTGCGCGACGGCCAGCCGGTGATTGCGCTCACAAACCCGGTAGTTTTTTTCAACCTGCCGGCGCGCGGACCCATCCCACCGCCGAACTTCGAAGAGCAGACGGCGAAGTTCGAACGGCTGGGCCAGCTTGAGAGGGAAATGCCCCGCTCGCCCCAGCAGGTGCTTGCCGATCTCGAACAGGATGCCGTAGGCCGTGACGAGCCACATCGTTTCCTGGCTCTGAATGGCTTGGCGAAAGCCGCGCTGGAGGCCGGCGCGGCTGACAAGGCATCGGCGTATGCGAACGAATTGCTGGCAGCGGCGGCGCATCGCAAATCGGAATGGAACTACGCAGACGCCATTCACGATGGCCACACGGTGTTGGGTCTGCTGGCGGTCCGCCAGGGCGACATCGAAAAGGCACGCGAACATCTCCTGGATTCGGCCCAAGTAGAAGGCTCGCCCGTTTTAAACTCGTTCGGGCCGGGCATGGCGCTGGCGAAGGCGCTGCTCGATAAGGGTGAAACCGTCGTGGTGCTCCAGTACTTCTCGCTTTGCCGGACCTTCTGGAAGATGGGCGCCACGAAACTCGATGCCTGGAGCGAAGCCGTCCGCAACGGCAAAACGCCCGATTTCGGCGTCAATTCGCGCTGAGCCAGGTGGGACGGGCCTCCTGGCCTGTCTTCTTGGCGCTTTGTGTCGGGCGCGTCTAATTCCGCGAACCGATAGTCTCGCTGTGTCCGGCCAACGGTTGCACCCCGCCGCCGCCGCATACCGCCACTCCGGTCTTGGTCAGGCCGCTGAGGAAATTGAAGAACAGGTGGTAAAAGACCGACTCCGTAAGCGGCTGGTTCCCGGGCAGCCGAAAAGTCGAGGGCAGCTCCTTCGCAATCGAAATGCGGACCGAGGTCGGTTGCGCGCGCCCGCCGCGGTCGCGCTTATTCGCCAGGGTGATGGGCGTCTGCATCACCGAACCGCTGCGGCCGTCCACGTAGAACTGGCAGCGTGAAAACCATCCCAGGTTGGCCGGATCCGCCGCATCGAAGAGCAGCAGCGGCCCGTCCCTGGTGGGAGCGCTCAACTCCAGGCTGATAGTTCGCGGCCCGTCCTTGGCCTTAGCCTCGAACCCCGCCTGCCGCGCAATGCTCGCGACCATCTCCGGCTGGAGTTCCAGGTAAATCAGCTTGTGGCGGCCTGCCTGCAGTACTTGCATGGAAGGGTCATTGTAGCGCACTCACTTCACAATCCACCCATCGGCAAGCTGCACCAGCCGGTTGCCGTAAGCCGCATTGGCTTCCGAGTGCGTCACCTGCACCACGGTCACGCCCTCTCCGTTCAGCTTCTTGAAAAGCTCCATGATCTCCTTGCCCTGGCTGGAGTGTAGGTTGCCGGTCGGCTCATCGGCCAGAATCAGTTTCGGGTTGGCGATCACCGCGCGCGCCACCGCCACCAGTTGCTGCTGCCCGCCGGAGAGCTGGTTCGGAAAAAGGTCGCGCTTCCCCACAATGTGAAACCGGTCGAGCGTGTCGCATACCAGCGCCGCGCGCTCCGAGCTCTTCACGTTCCGGTAAGACAGCGGAATGTCCAGGTTCTCGTACACCGTCAGGTTGTCGATCAGGTGGTAGCTCTGGAAGACGAAGCCGATATATTTCTTGTTCAGCTCGACCCGCTCGCGGGGTTTCATGCGGTGGACTTCGTGGCCCACGAATTCGAACTCCCCCGTCCAGGCGCCGTCCAGCATCCCCAGGATGCTCAGGAGCGTGGACTTCCCCGCCCCCGAAGGACCCATAATGGTGACGAAGTCCCCCTGCTCGATCTCCAGGTTAATGCGCCGCAGCACGTAGCTCCGGCCGTAACCGCCTTCGTAGAACTTTTCAAGATTGCGAAGCGTTATCATCAGTCCGTCCTATTCGTGCCGCAGCGCGGCCATGGGATCTAGCGCCATGGCTCGCCGCGACGGGATATAACTTGCCAGCAACGCCACCGCGCCCAACAGCAGCGGGACCGCCGCAAACGTCCACGCGTCGGTGGGCTTCACCTGGTAGAGCAGGCTGGCCATCAGCCGGGTCAGCGCGAAAGCGGCCGCCATTCCCACGGCGATGCCGCACGCCGCCAGGCGCGCGCCTTGCCCCAAGATCAACTTGAGCACGGCGGCAGGCTCCGCGCCAAGCGCCGCGCGAATGCCTATCTCGTGCGTCCGCTGGCTGACATCGTAGGAAATCACCCCGTAGATTCCCACGGCCGCCAGCACGAAAGCAATCTGGGCGAAAATGCCCGCGAGCGCCGCGTTAAACCGCGGTTCCGCCACCACGCCCGCCAGCACGTCCTCCATGGTCCGAACCTCCGCCACCTGCTGCGTGGCGTCAAGGCTGTGAACCCGCTGCTCCACGGCTTCGGCCATTGAGCGCGGTTCCTGCCCGGTTCGCACCACCACCGCCATGGTGGACGCCGGAGCTTGCGCGTACGGGTTGTAGACCGTGGGCCAATCGTCGCCCTCCAAACCCTCCGGCTTGACGTCGGCCACCACTCCCACCACCTCCGCCACGCGTCCTTCGATAGCGTCCACTGCCAGACGCCTGCCGATGGGGTTTTCCCCCGGCCAGTAGCGGTTCGCCAGCATCCGGTTCACAATCGCGACCGGTGGCGCCTGGGCAGTGTCCGACGCCCTAAATGCGCGGCCCGCAACCAGCGGAATCCCCATGGCCCGGAAGTATGCCGGACTGGCCGTGCGCATGAGCGCCATGGGCCGTCGGTCGGGCGGCGGCGCCGGACGGTCCGCCACGGCAAAGGTCGTGCCCACGCCCAGGCCCTCCAGCGGCAGAGCGTTCACCGCGCCCACCCCACGCACCCCAGGCAGCGCGGCGATTCGCTCTTCCACATCCTGGAGAAAGGCGGCCCGGCGTCCCGGCGCGGCGTTCCTTCCCCCAGCCATCGGCAGGCGGAACGTCAGCAGTCCCGCGGGCTGAAAGCCAGGGTCGGCCGCGCGCAGCCGCACGAAACTGCGCATCATGAGTCCCCCGCCAATCAGCACGACTACCGCCAAGACCACTTCGAAAACCACCAGGGCGTTGCGCAACCCGCGTCCGCCGCGCCCGGCCGTTCCTCCGCGCCCTCCTTCAGTCAGCGTCGCATTCACGTTGGTGTCCAGAGCCTGGATCGCCGGTGCAAGTCCGAACAGCAGGCCCGCCCCGCACGACACCGCCAGCGCAAACAGCAGTACCCGCCCATCCACCGCCGCCCGTCCCAGGCCCGGCAGGTTCGCCGGACCGAAGCGCGCCAGCAGACCGACGCCGCCGCGGGCCAGCGCCGTCCCCAGTGCGCCTCCAGCCAGCGCCAGCAGGACGCTCTCCGAGAGCAATTGCGCCGCAATCCGTCCGCGGCCCGCCCCCAGCGCCGTGCGGATGGCAATTTCCTTCCGTCGCGCCGCGCCGCGCACCAGCAGCAAGTTGGCTACGTTCGCGCAGGCCATCAGCAGCAGGAAACCGACGGCCGCTCCCAGCGCCAGCACCGCAGGCTCGGCGTGCCCCGCCACTTCCTGCCGGAGTGGGACCAACTCCGGCCGCCAGCCCTTATCCAATCCCGGATTGGCCGCTTCCAGCCTGGCGCCGATGGTCTCCATTTCGTGGTTCGCCCGCGCAATGCCCGCACCAGGAGCGAGCCTCGCAATCACTTCCAGATAACGCAGGTTCGCGGCCCGCGCATCGTCCGGATCGAGCGCCAGCGGCAGCCAGATATCCACACGGGAATTGAGCGCCGAAAACCCCGCCGGCAGTACGCCCAGCACGGTGTAAGCCGCGCCGTCCAGCCGGATCGATTGGCCGGCGATCGCAGCCATTCCTCCGAACCGCCGCAGCCACAAACCATGGCTCAGGAGGGCGTAATTGGCGTGGCCGGGTTGGTCCTCATCCACGCCGAACGCGCGGCCCAGAATCGGTTTCACGCCCAGCAGCGGAAACAGGCCCGCCGAAACCCGCTCCGCCACCAGTTCCTCGGAGATGGCGGCCTCGTTCGGTCCGCCGGTCAGATTGACGTGCTGGTCGTGGATCGCCGCGAAAGCCCCCAAAGTCCGGACCTGCCTTTGCCATTCCCGGAAATTCCAGGGAGCCGCGAAACTGGACTCCCGGGAGACCGCCGCGTTGCTCTCCCAAACCACCACCAGCCGGTCCGCGTCCGCAAAGGGCAGCGGCTTCAGAAGCACCGCGTCCGCCACGCTGAAGACCGCCGTTGCGGCCCCTATCCCCAGCGCCAGCGTCGCCAGCGCGACCGAACTGAACCCCGGCGCCTTCCACAGCCCGCGCGCGCCGTACCACAGGTCCCGCCCCAGATGCATGGCATGTCAGGTTAACAGATTTCAGTGGCCGGTCCGCCTTTTTCTCAAGCCGCGCCGGAAGGCAAGCCCGATTCCGAACCGTGGCGCAAGCCGCCAGGCTTGCAGAGTCGGCTGTCGAGCCGACTTTTCGAAGGCCGAACCGCCCCAACACGCCCCGTCCCCCTAGCCCTTCGCCGCCTCCATGCTCTCTTCCACAATCCTTCCGTCGAAAAGGTGAATCGTGCGGTCCGCGAATTCCGAGTACCGTGGATCGTGCGTCACCATGCAGATGGTCGATCCCGCCTGGTGCAGTTCCCGCAGCAGCGTCATCACAGCCTCGCCATTGGCCGAATCCAGGTTCCCGGTAGGCTCATCCGCCAGCATGATCAGCGGCTCTCCGCCCAACGCGCGCGCCACCGCGACCCGCTGCTGCTGGCCGCCCGAGAGCTGCGAGGGATAGTGCTTCATGCGGTGCGACATTCCCACCCGTTCGAGCGCCTCCTGCACCCGCCGCTTGCGCTCGTTCGAGGGCATGCCCCGGTACGTCAGCGGCAGCTCGACGTTCTCGAACACCGTGAGATCGCCAATCAAATTGAACGCCTGAAAGATGAATCCGATTTCGCGGTTCCGTATGCGCGCCCGTTCGGATAGCTTCAGGCCGGTCACCGGCTTGCCGTTCAGGTAATAACCGCCGTCCGTAGGCGTATCGAGCAGCCCCAATATGGCGAGCAGCGTCGACTTGCCGCAGCCGGATGGCCCCGCAATCGACAGGTACTCCCCTTTCTTCACCTCGAAGTGGATGCCGGAAAGCGCGTGCGTCTCCACTTCGTCCGTCACGAAGACCTTGCTCACGCTGTCTAGCCTGATCAGCGGTTCAGAGCCGTTGTCCATGTTGTTCCCCTTTACGAAATCGCAAGGATTCAAGCCAACTCAATTCAATCGTATCCGGTCGTAGGCGTCGTATTGCGACATGTCCGACAAAATCACGCGGTCGCCCGGCTGCAAACCGTTCTTGATTTCGATGGTATTCACCGAACTCCGGCCGAAAGTCACCTTCACCTGCTGCGCATACTTGCCGTCCGGGTCGATCTTGAAAATCGTTACGGTGGCGTTTTCCTGCCCGAATACCGGCTTCCCCACGTATAGCACGTCGTCCAGTTTCTCGATTTGAATGGTCCCGTCCACGCTCAGGTCCGGGCGGGCGCCGGGAGGAAGCTGGCCTTCTAATTTTACATCCACCGTCACCGTCCCGTTGATAATGGACGGATCGATCCGCGAAACGTGCCCATCGATCAGCCCGTTGCGCGTATCCACCACGGCGGGCAGGCCAATGGTAATGTCCTTCACCTGCGTCTCGGCGATCTTCAGCTCCGCTTTCAGTTTGGAAGGCTGCGCCACCTTGCCGAGCGCCGTCCCGGCCGTCACTTGCTGTCCCACTTCCACGGGCTTCATCGGATCCGGAAGCTGTTGCAGCATGCCATCGAACCCGGCCCGCACCTTCAGTTGGTCCACGCGGCTCTTCTTCAGCTCGTAATCGGCCCGAAACTGATCGATTTTCACGCGCTGCGCCGAAAGCTGCGATTCCTCGGCCGCTCCATTGATGGAGAGCCGCTGCTCCTCGATGCCGTTACGGTTGCCCAATTCCTCGGCCTTCACGGCGGAGATCTTGGCGTCCACACCGGCCAGCAGTTCTTGCTTGGCCAGGGCGGCGTCGCGGTCGGCCTCCAGTTTGGCCGTGTTGTAATCGGCGGCCACCTGCGCGGCGGTCGACTTCATGTCGAGCAAGGTTTTCTCCAGGGTGACCTTGAGGTTGTCGTAGTCCGCTTGCGCAACTTTAAGCGCGAATTCCGCGTCCTGCTCCGCCGTAATCAGGTCCGGGTTGACAAGAACCATCACCACGGAATCGGCTTTCACGGGGGTGCCGGGACGGATCAGGATTTGCGCCACCCTCCCGTCGGTGGTGGCTGGTATCAGCATGGTCTCTTCAGGAACCAGGGTTCCCAGGCCGTGTACTTCAAGCACCATCGCCCCGCGTTTCGCGGTATCCGGATACAGCGCGGACATGTCGACCCCCGGCGCCGCCGGCTTGAGCTTCGACAAACCGTAGAACGTCCCTGGAATCGCCAGTCCAACTATCGCCAGGAAGATGGTCCATCGGACGATCTTCCTCCGCCGAGCGTCTGTTCGTGGTATGTCCATGTCGTGTACCGGCAGGAAGATGGCACGGCGTTTGCCACTCCTTGCCACACATAAGACTATGACGCTTAAAAGGAAAGAGTGTTCCCGAAAAATCTTAGGTGTCCGCTTTTGGGATGCTCTGTGCGATACCAGAACACCGCCCGGCCGCCCGAGCGGTTGCTTCTTTGCCGACCCGCGAACGAATTCGCCCACCCGCAAACGGGTTTGCCGACCCGCGAACGAATTCTCCGACCCGCGAACGAGTTTTCCGACCCCGAAACAACGATCCGCGAACGGATTTGCCGAGCCGCGAAGAATTTGCCGAGCCGCGAACGTAAGAGAGCGGTTCCCACGGAGCGCCCCCTCCCCTCAAAAAACAAAAGCCCGGCCGGGCCGCCGGACCGCATTCCTACGGTAACCCGACGGCCAAACTGGGCCAATAACGCGCCTTGCGGGTGAAATCCTACGGCGTCTTTACGACGATGCTCCGCTTGTCCAGCAACTCCCCGGTCTGCGTGTAGAGGTTGAGGATGGCCTTTTGCAGCGCGATCTTGGAATTGACAACCACCAGATCCGCCGCCGCCAGTTCCTGCTGCGCCAATACCACGTTCTGCTGGATTTCATTGCCCAACGCGTACTTGGTCTTCTCAGCTTCGTAGTTCAAGTTCGAGAACTTGTCCTCGGTCTTCGCCAACTCCAGGGAATCGATCGCGCTTTGCAGGGCGACCACGGCGTTCAGGATCGTGAGCCGGATGCTCTGCTGCGTGTTGCGCACGGTGAGCGAGTCGTTCCTCTTCTGGATCAGCGCATTGGCCAGCGTCATCGAAGCCGTCCGGTTGCGGATCGGCAAACTTAACGTCAGACTCGCCGCATAGGTCGGTTCCCCAAATCCCCACGCTTGCCCCAGCGCGTCTCCCAGACCACCGGCGATCGGCCCGCCCACGTAAGTGGACCCGAAGCCGCCCGTGTAGTATCCGCCATTGCCCGCCCCGCTATAGCCTAGCTTGAGGCTCAGCGACGGCAGCAGGTTGTTGTTGGCGCTCGCAAGCGACAGATCGTCGATGTCCAGGCTCTGCTGTGCGCTCTTCAAGGATGGCTGCAAGTCCAGCGCCTTCTGCACCTCCAGTTCCTTATCCGGAACCACAGCCTCGGACTCCGGCAGTTCCACGGATTCGGTCAGGTTGAACGGCAGCTTGCGAATGTCCGGATCCAGGTCCACTCCAATCTGGTTCCGTACGGCGTCATAGGCCTCGGCCTCGTTATACTGCGCCTGTTTGTAGGCAATCTGCGCCTGGGCGAGGGCCTGTTGCGGGTTGTACGTGTCCAGGTAGGAGACAGCTCCTAAACTGTACTGCTTCGAAATGTAGTCCCAGTTGGACTGGGCGGCGTCGAGCGAAACCTTGTCGACCTTCGTCGTCTCTCGGGCGGAGATCGCGTTCCAGTAAACATTCTCGGCGCTATTGATCAGGGTGAGAAGGTTCGACGTCAAGTTGAATCCCGTCTGCTTATATGAACTCTCTGCCTCGAAGAGCGGGATCTTGGTAATGTAAGTGCCGCGGCCCCGCAGCAGCGGCTGCGAAATGGACAAGCCAACGCCGGCATTGAAACTCGGGTATCCCCCGGTTCCGCCTGATGTTTTCGTCCCGCTGACGTCCGCCGAGATGGTCTGGCCAGTGGAGAGCGTCTGACTGTAACCGAAGACCAACGGAATTAAATGGCTCTCAACGTCCGGGTTGCGGTAAGCGCCTGGCGTACTCGGCAAAGGGGCGCTGATAGCCGTCTGCGGGCTAAAGCTCGCCGTGGCGGTCGGGTCCCAGAGTCCATATACGCTGGTAATGCTATTCCTGGACCTCTCCAAACTCAGGTACTGAATCTGGATGCTGGTGTTGTTGGCCATCGCCAACCCAAGATAGTCTTTAAGCGAAAGCTCGAGCTTGCCGTCTTTCACGAAATCCCGCAACCGAGCCGGTGGTTGCAGTACGATCTTGGTGTCGACTTGCTTAAACGTCTCCCGAAAATAATTCGGCTTGGGAAAAGACGACAACTGCGCAAACGCGCCGGTCGCCAGCAAGATGCCTGTTGCTAATGTCCTGATGATTTTATGCTCACTCATAACGGATGGCCTCGATGGGATCCAGTTTCGCAGCCTGTACGGCCGGATAAATTCCAAATAACAATCCAATAAATACCGACACGCCAAACGCGACCGCGATCGACGAGACGGTCACAACCGTCGGCCAGCCCGCCGCCGAACCGATGATCTGCGACAGGGCCCATCCGAAGACAATGCCCACCAGTCCGCCCGCAATCGAGATCAGCACCGCCTCGGACAGAAACTGCCGCACGATGTCGGACTGCCTGGCCCCGATAGCGCGCCGAATACCAATCTCGCGCGTCCTTTCAAGCACCGTCGCCAGCATGATGTTCATGATGCCGATGCCGCCCACCAGCAGCGAGATGCCCGCAATGCAGATCATGACGATCTTGAAGATCAACTGCGTCTGCTTCTTCTGCTCCAGCAAACCGGCCGGCACGATGATCTCGAAATCGCCCGCGTCCTTGTGCGTGAACGCCAGCAGCGCTTTCACCACGTTGGCCGTCTGGATAGAATCGACGCCCGGCTTCACCTTCATGTACATGCCGTCGATCTCGTCCCTCAGGTAGCTGGTGGAGTCTTCAAAGCGCCGCATCACCGTATTCAGCGGCGAAATCACCAGGTTGTTCCGGTTCACGGCCGCCGCCCCGGCTTCGTCCGAATCGGACGTCGCCTGCTGCGTAAGCACTCCCACTACCTCCAGCCAGGTATCGTTGACTTTGACGAACTTGCCCACCGCCGGGTCGTAACCCAGCAGGTTGACCTTCGCGTCTTCGCCAAGCACGCAGACCGGAGCCGAAGAGTCGTTTTCGGATTCGGTAAAGAACCGGCCCTCGGTCAGTTTCAGGGAGTTGATATCCATGTAATTCGGAAGCACCCCGATCAGCCCAGGCAATTCCTGCGACGTCTTGGGCAGTACCTTCGAGGGCTTGAACTTCTTGCGCGGGGTAATCGCTTCCAGGCCCGCGATGTTCGCGGAGATGTTACGGAAGTCCCGGAACGTCAATCCCGGTGAGATCGCGCGCACCGATTGCAGCGTGTCGCGGTCCGCCGCTTCGTGCGCCTCCACAATGATGTTGTTCACGCCCAGTTGGTCGATGAACGCCATCATCTGCTGCTGCGCGCCCTCCGTGATGGAGAGCATGGCCACCACCGCGCCCACACCGAAGATCATGCCGAGCATCGTCAGCAGGCTTCGCAGTTTGTGGGCGTACAGGCTCGCCAGCCCCATCTTTAATTCGGGAATGATGTGTGCTAAACCCAGCATGGCTTATTTACCCCCCGGCATCATGGATGTGGCGGAACTGGGCTTCTTGGCTTCTTCCGTCTTGCCCTTTTCGGCCTTGTTCACTGTCGGGTCTTGCAGGGCTACAAGCTCTCCCGGCTCGACTCCCGATTCCAACACCATGGTCGTTTCGCTTTGTTTCATCACCTTCACCACGCGCGGGCTGAACCTCCCGGCCGCCGTCTGCACATAGACCAGCGACTGGTCGCCCTTTTGGAAAACGGCCTGCTGTGGAACGTGCAGAGCGTTCGGAATTCTCTCTACTTCGATTTCAACGTCCGCCAGAAGGCCCGGCCTCAGCAGCAAGGCAATATCGGTGTCCTTGTCTGGAGGAAGGGGCAGCTTCGCATTGGCGCGATCGTCGTCGGTATACACCGGCATCGCCGCCATGGTGGGTTGTTGGCCCCTGCCACCACCCTGTCCGCCCTGAGCGCCCGGTCCGCCCTGACCGCGGCCTTGGCCGCCTTGCCCGCCGCCTTGACCGCCGCCGAATCCGCCTTGCCCGCCGCCTTGCCCGCCGCCGAATCCGCCTTGCCCGCGGCCTTGACCGCCGCCCGCCATATCGCCGCCGCCGCCGAATCCGCCCTGGCCCCGGCCTCCGCCTTGGCCGCCGCGCCCGCGCTGCTGCGGCATCAGCGCATCCATCTGAGCCTGAAGCTTGTCGCGATCCGCGCCCGTCGCCGTCAGCAGTTGCTTGCCGATCTCCGCCAGTTTCTGCCGGTCCGCATCGGTCATCGTCGGCGTGGAAGCCCGTCCGCCGCGGCCTTGGCCGCCCGCCTGATCCTGGCCCCGTCCGCCGCCCTGACCTCCGCCTCCGCCTTGACCGCCTTGAGCGCCTTGGTCAGCCCCCTGCTGGGCCCTCATCGCCATCAACAGCGCCGGGTCCATTGCGCCCATGTCCGGCCCGCCCGGCCCGCCGCCGCCCGGTCCGCCGCGCCCGCCGCCACCCATCGTCGGCGCCAGGCTGACCAGGTTCTTCGAGGCATTCTCCGCCGCCTGGTTCATGATCCGGTCCACATCGGCCGGCTTCATGCCAAGGCCGCTCAACAGCGAGCGCATGTCCACCGAGAACGTCACATCGAACTTCTTCGAGGGGTCGCCGGAAAACACATCCGTGGCCGCCGTGCCGCTCAGCGTCTTGATCTTGCCCGGGAACCGCTTGTCCGGAATCGAATCCAGTTGGAAGGTCATTTCCTGCCCCTCCTTCAGATTCGCGCGGTCCATCTCACCGATCTTGGCCGTCAAATTCATCTCGGATAGATCGAGCAGGTCCGCCACGTTCATGCCTGCCTGCAATTCGTCGCCCTGGCGGATATCCGGCATCTGCATGCCGAAGTTGAAGTTCCCCGCTTTGTTCTGCTTAATGGCAACCATCCCCGACATCGGCGCCAGCGTCTTCACGGTCTTCAGCCTGGCTTGGTCGGTCTGCAGATCCGTCGCGGCCCGCTGCCGGTTCGCCAGGTACACAGCGAGTTGCGAATCGAGCAGCGCTTCCCGCATCTGGTTGTCGATGGCCTGCTGTTCGAGCGTTCGGTCGGCCTGCTCTTTCGCGAGCACATACTGCTTCGCGATGATCGCCGACACGACCGGGATCTGCTGAATGTTCAGATTCGCCTTCTTCACGCCGAACTGAGCCTGCAGCAATGCCACCACGTCCCTCGAACGCGTGATGTCCTGGCTCAGCCGCTGCGCTTTGATGTTCTGGTCGGTGCCGTCCAGGCTGAGTTTCTCCGAATCGACGAAGGCTTGCAGTTCCGAATCGTCGTATTCGACAATCAGGTCCTTTTCCTTCGCCAGCGATCCCATCGCCGCCAATTGGGTCACCTGCACGGTGCCGTTCAGGTTCGGAGCGTAGAGCGGGAAAACGCGGACCGCGTTCAGTTGGCCGCGCGTGTAGGCGCGGATCACCACATCGCCGCGCTGCACGGTCGCCGTGGCGATCGAACTGGCCTTTTCCGGCCGGTTCTTGTAATAGTGGTAGCCGTACCAACCCCCACCCACAACAATCGCCAGCACGATCAATCGAAAGATTGCCTTTTTCATGAGAGTCTGTTCCCGCGCCCGGGACATGGGCGCTTTATATCTTCTTTTTGGCCTGTTTCGCTGCCTTCACCGGGTCCACGAGCGCGATCACGTCGCCCTCTTTCAATCCGCCGGTCACCACAATTTCGTCCTCGTTTTGCCGGCCGATCTGGATCTGCCGCATCGTGAAACCCTTGCCGCTCTGAACGTACACCACCGGCTTGCCTTTGTTATCGAAGCTCGCCTGCAACGGAATCGTCAGCGTGTCTGCCTGGCGGTAGACAATAATGTCGCAACTGGCCGTGGTGCCCGGACGCAGCCGCTCGTCCACGCTGGTCAGCGTGGCGCGCGCCGGGAAGCTCTTCACCGTGCTCGCGCTCATATCGGCGCCCACCCCCGTGAAGGTCAACGCGGCCGCCGGGGCAATGAAATCGAGCTTCGCGGCGAATTCCTTGTCCGGGATCGAATCCACCCGGATCTTCAGGTCCTGCCCAAGCGCGATCTTCCCCCGGTCCACCTCGTCCAGCTTCAGATCGATATAAAGCTGCGAAACGTCAGGGATTTCCGCAATCGCCGCTCCCGCCCACGCATTGTCGCCCTCTTTGAAGGGGGGCGCGCCGCCCTGGCCGAAGGTTCCCGTGGCGCGGAAGTTCTGCAGAATGTTCACGTTGCCGTCGGCCGGAGCCTTGATTTCCATCTGACCGAGATACGTCAGAGCCAGGTCGCGGTTCTTAATGGAGTTGTCGACCTGCTCCTTCGCCTGCAGAATCGAGGCCTCGTCGCCTACCCACATGGCATTGAGCATGGACTTCTGATAGTTGAGGGCGCCGTCCGCAACTCCCACGGCGATGCGGTCTTGCTCGCCCAGGATGGCCGAGAGGACCTCGGCTTGGCTGGCCGTCAGCTTGGCATTCTCCAACCCATACGTGGCAACCATCTTGGCCAGCGCGTCGTTCACATCGTCGTCTTTTTCCTGGGCGATTTGCTGCTCGAGGTTGCCTTGCGCAGATTTCACCGAGTTGTTGCGCGTGTAGAGGTTCTGCTCCATGGTCGCAGTGTCGAACTGGATCACGTCCTCACCCTTCTTGACCACCTGTCCATTCTTGGCCAGGCGCAGGATGCGCAATCCGGGCACCTGCGGCGCCATAAGAACGGCGGAATGGGTGCTCTTGATGTCGCCGCGCGTACGCACGGTGATGATGAAATCGCCCTTTTTCACGCGTCCCACCGGGATCTGCAATTCCGTGGTCATCCCGTAGTGATACGTCGCATAACCGCCGCCGCCCACCGCCAGCAGGCCGATCAAGGCGAACATCGCCTTCACCTTTCTGGGGTCGTGTTTGCCGAGACGAGTTTGAGGTCTTATTTCAGCCATATCGTTTTCCTATCGGTTCGCTTCTAAGCCGCCGTGCCGCAGCCCTGAACTACATCGGGCGCTGGGTGGCTACCACGTCGCCTTTCTGTACGCCGGAGTGAATGGCGACATCCGTGAATCCGACCACCCCGGTTTCCACCGGCTTGCGGATAAAGGCGCCTTCCGGATTGCGCAGAAAGACGTACTTGGAGCCTTTCTCCTCGAACAGCGCCGACCGCGGTACCACCACGGTGTTCTGCTCCGATTGCAAATAAACTTCCGCGCTCGCGGTCAGATCCGGGATGATCCGCGGGTCCATCCTGTCCAGGTTGATCCGCACCGGAATCTCGCCCACGTAGCTGGCGCGGAAGGTGCTCGTCTGGGCCATCGCGCCGATGCCTTCGAGCGTTCCCGGCACCTCGATATCGTTATACGCGTCCAGCCGGATGCTGGCCTTCATGCCGAGCCGCAGCCGCTCCGCATCCACCTGGTTCACGCTCGCGGACAAAATCATCGACGAGGGATCCACCACGAACATAAAGGGTTGCCCCGAGCGGACCTGATCGCCCTCCCGAACCGTGCCGAACTCGTTGTTGCGGACGATGCTGGCCATCACCACGAAGCCATCGATCGGCGCGGTCATGGTCATCTTCTTCAGGTTCGCCACGGTGCGCTGCAACTCAAGGTTCGCCTGGTCGCGGTTCAACTCCATGCCTACGGTCCTCGCCCGTTGCTGCTGGTCGAGCAGATCGTCTTCATAAAGGAGCTGCTGGTATTGGGCCGCGCCTTGCTCCACGGCGACGTCGTACAACTGCGCGACGATCGAGGAAACCACCGGGTTCGTCTGCTGGTTGAGTATGGCCGTATCCCACGCCGACTTTCCCGCGCGGACCTGCTGCAGGTGGGATTCCTTCTGCATGCCCATATTGGCCATCTGGTTCTTGATGCTCGCATCCAGATTGATGAGCGAGTCCTTGTAATCGTCCAGACGCTGTTGCTGCGCCACCGTGTCGAACTGGGCGATCACGTCGCCCGCCCGCACGCGCGTGCCGGCCGAAGCCAATTTGGTCAAAATGAGCGAAAAATCCGTCTGCTGCTGCGCGCCGAAACCCTGTGCCTGGCCGGCGCCGCCGCCAACGGCCATGGCCTGCCTGGAGTTGGTCATGTTCGCCGATCCGCCCCGGTTGACGTCCGTCCGGCTGCCCTGAATGCGCGGCGCCAGAATCGTAGCCTGGGTCTTCGCCGCGATCGTCCCGTTCAGCCGGATGGTCGAGTCCACGTTGCCCAGACTCGCCGAAACGGTCGGAACCGAAACCACCGGTCCGCCAGTCGCCGTGGCGGCGTTAGTCTGCCAGTAGTACGCCAAACCGCCGGCAATTACGGCCCCGGCCACGAGAATGCCCCATATCTTCCTTCCCGGCTTCTGTGGTGGCGGAGGGACAATAGCTGGGCCCGGAGTCGGTTGCGGCTCTCTTCCGGGGCCTGGAGCGGGTGCGGTGCTCGCGGAGAATTGCATAGTTGCTTCCAGTCCTTTTGAGGTCTTTTCAACGAGAAGACGATGGGTGGGTCCGAAAGGTTATCGCTGCCCGCTGAAAGTTCCTACTTTTTTTTGGTGAAAGATCATCTCAACACGCTGCATCCGCTATGTCCAGCCAGGGTTCCCCCGCCGGGCGTCCCGGACCCCGTAAGCCCTGCCAACTGCGTATGCTATCGTGAAGTAAAGTGCCGCCTCTCAACATCCATTTGGAGCAGTACGAGGGACCGCTCGACCTGCTGCTGGACCTCATCCGCAAGCAGCAGATCGATATCAAGGATATTCCCATCGCTACCATCACCACCCAGTATTTGGAGTACATCGAGAAGGCCCGCGAGACGGATATGGATCTGGGCGCCGAGTTCGTCTACATGGCGGCCACCCTCATCCACATTAAGTCGAAAATGCTGCTCCCGCGCGATCCCGCCCTTGCCCCGGACGCCTCCGATCAGGAAGATCCCCGACAGGAGCTGGTCGAGAAGCTCCTCGAACACGAGCGTTTCAAGAACGCCGCCGAAATGCTCCAGCAAAAACGCCTGATCGAGGAAAACGTCTGGTCCAATCCGCAGATGAAGTCCTTTGTCGGGGAGGATGAGGACCCCGGCCTCGCGATTACCCTCTTCGACTTGGTCAAGTCCTTGGGCGACTTGCTGGAACGCGCCAAAAATCGCCCCATCTATGAGGTGGAAGCGAGCGATGTCACCGTTTCGGAGATGATTCGCTACCTCCAGGAGCAGTTCCAGGAAGCCGGGCCCGATCAGCCGGTTTTCATCCTCCGGGTCTTCGAGCGGCAACGCAGCAGGCGGGCCATGGTAGCCCTCTTCCTGGCCGTCCTCGAAATGGTGCGAATTCAGGCTGTGGTATTGACCCAAAAGGACTTATTCGGAGAAATCGCCCTGCAGCGCCACCCAAATTTCGCGGCCGTGTTCGCCTCCGGCGAGCCCATCTCGGCCATCGAAAAAGGCTACACCTAAAGCATGGAAGAAACCGAAATTCACCCGGAACCGGCTACCCCGGAAGACGAACCGGCGCCACGCGGGCCGGCGGAGCCACCCGTGGTAACCATGGCCGACTGGCTGGACACTCCCAAAACGGACCTCGAAACCGGCCCCAACCCCGCCGAGGCGGAGGACGCCCACCTGAAAGCCGTGCTCGAAGCCATCGTCTACGTTACGGAAGATCCCATCGGGGTGGCCCAGGCGGCCACCGCCCTCGGCCAGTCCCCCGAACGGATTCAGGCGCTGCTCGACCAGCTTGTCGAAGAGTTCGACAAGCCCGAGCACGGCCTCGCCGTCAAAGTGGTGGCCGGCGGGTACAAGATGGCCACCAAGGCCGAGCATCACGACGCCGTGCGCAATTTCGTCAAAAGCCTTAAGGCGCCGTTGAAGCTTTCCCTCCCGGCATTGGAAACCCTGGCCGTCATCGCCTACAAGCAGCCCGTCACCGCGCCGGAGATCATGGAAATCCGCGGCGTCCAGGGCGCCGGGGTGCTCAAGACCCTCCTGGACCGTAAGCTGATCGCCGCCGCCGGACGCAAGAATGTGATTGGCAAGCCAATCTTATACAAGACCACTAAGGAATTCATGATCCAGTTCGGCTTGAAGGATCTGAGCGAGCTGCCCTCACTTAAGGAGTTCGAGGAAATCCGCCGTCTCGCACTCTCCGACGACGAACCGCCGCCCACCGACCAACCCGAGCCCCCAGAAGCACCCGCAACCGTCGACGCACCCGCAACCGACGCATCGCCCGTCGCACCCGCAACCGTCGACGCACCCGCAACCGACACGAACGCCAACCGAGCCGCGAACGTAACGGAGCGGTTGCCCGGCGAAACCGACCCCTCCCCAACCGAGCCGCCTTCCCCCCCCAACGACGCCGAGGAATCCTGATGCCCGAAGAACGCATCCAGAAAATCCTCTCTCAAGCCGGCGTAGCCTCCCGCCGCCAGGCCGAGCGCATGATTCTCGAAGGCCGTGTCGCCGTGAACGGCGCTGTGCTCACCGAACTCGGCTCCAAGGCCGACCTCGATCGCGACCACATCAAAGTGGACGGCCGCCTCATCCGCGCTGCCCAGCACCACGTCTACATCGCCCTGAATAAGCCCATCAACACTGTCACCACTCTCAGCGATCCCGAAGGGCGCCCCACCGTCATGGACCTGCTTCGCGGCGTCAAACAGCGCGTGTATCCCGTCGGCCGTCTGGATTTTCACAGCGACGGCCTGTTGCTCATGACCAACGACGGCGAACTGGCCAACGCCATCATGTCCGCCCGCACCCACCTGGAGAAGACCTACGTCGTCAAGGTGAATGGGGATCTGACCCCGGACCAGGAGCGCCAATTCAAGGAGGGCGTCCCGCTTTCGGGCCGTCGTACCCTGCCGGCCGGTCTGCGCATCATTCGGAAGGCCGCCAACCCATGGTATGAAGTGCGCCTCACCGAAGGCCGCAATAACCAGATACGGATGATGTTCAAACACTTCGGCCGGCTGGTGGAGAAACTCCGCCGGGTGCGCATCGGCCCGCTCGAGCTCGGGCCGCTCAAACCCGGCCAGTTGCGCCATCTCACCGTGGAAGAGGTCCGCGCGTTGCAGCGCGCCGTCCAAAAAGCGCAAGCCAACCCACGGCCGGCGGGCGCCCGATGAACGCGGCATCCGCCATCCTCCGCTCCGCCAAAACCATCGCGGTCGTGGGCCTGTCCGGCAAGCGTTTTCGCGCCAGTTTTGGAGTTGCGGAATACCTGCAGCGAGCCGGCTACCGCATCGTCCCGGTCAATCCCTGCGAGACGTCTGTATTGGGCGAAAAGTGCTACCCGGATCTCGATTCCGTCCCCGGCTCCATCGACATTGTGGACATCTTCCGCCGCTCCGAGTGCGTCCCGGAGATCGTCGAGGCGGCCATTCGCAAAGGCGCCACCGCGGTCTGGATGCAGGAGGGCGTAATCCACGAGCAAGCCGCCCGCCGCGCCGAAGCCGCCGGCCTAACCGTCTTCATGGACCGCTGCATCCTCAAAGACCACAGCCGCGGAACCGAGCCGCGAACGTAAGAGAGCGGTCGCCGGCGCGGTCGCGATTCACCCCAGCTTGTCGATCGCCAGCGCGTCTCCCACCGCGGTCCCGGTTTCGGCCGCTCTCCCGGCAGGCAACTCCAGCACCGAATGGGCGCTCAGGCATAGCGAGAGCCGCCACGCCGGCACCGCCCGCCTGACCTTCCGCACCTTTCGCTTCCGGTCCAGGTACACCAGATCGATGGGGAACTTCATGAAGAACGTATGCACCGATTCGCAAGGGACGATCCACAATCCCTCGCCCGGCGCCAGCCGTTCATGTTTGAGCAGACCGACCCGCCTCTTGGCGCTGGTGTCCGCCATCTCGGCGCCATCCGCCAGCACCGTCTGCCGGGTCTCGTTCCGAACCAGTATCTTCATGCTTCGGTGGGGCGGACCTCCTGGTCTGCCTTCTTGGTTGCGGCTCTGCTGCCTAGTGGGGCAGACGCCCTCGTCTGCGCGCGACCCCCTGGTCGCGCTCTTCCCCGGGTTGCCTGCATGGGCTTACGGTAGGGGCCGGGCACGCCCGGCCCTCCTACGCGCTAAACCTTGCTTTGGTTAAGCTTCTCCCGCTGTTCGCGGAGCACCGCCCGGCGGCTAAGCTTAATCTTATTGCCTTCCAAAGCCAGAACTTTGACCAGGATCTGGTCGCCTTCCTTCAGCTCGTCGCGTACATCGCGTATCCGGTTCTCGGCGATCTCGCTGATGTGCAGCAGCCCGTCCGTTCCCGGGAAGATCTCGACGAACGCGCCGAAATCCACCAACCGGACTACCGTCCCCAGATACGTCTTCCCCACTTCGGCCGAAGCCGTCAGGTCCGAAATAATCTGGAGCGCCTTCTTGGCCGACGGTTCGTCCGCCGAAGCCACATGCACCGTCCCATCGTCTTCGACATCGATCTTGACGCCGGTCTGCTCGATGATTCCGCGAATCACCTTGCCGCCAGGTCCGATGACGTCTCGGATTTTATCGGTCGGAATCTTCAGCGTGTAGATGCGCGGCGCATACTGCGACATGGCCGACCGCGGCTGCGCGATCGCCTCGTACATCTTATCGAGGATGAACAGCCGCCCGCGCCGCGCCTGCTCCAGCGCTTCCTTCATCAGGGTCGTGGTCACGTTGGTGACCTTGATGTCCATCTGCAGCGCCGTGATGCCCGTGCGCGTGCCGGCCACTTTGAAATCCATATCGCCGTAATGGTCCTCGGCGCCGGCAATGTCCGTCAGGATGGCGTACTTATCGCCTTCCTTCACCAGGCCCATCGCCACCCCGCCCACGTGCGCCGGCAGAGGCACGCCCGCATCCATCAGGGATAGCGACGCGCCGCACACCGCCGCCTGCGAGCTCGACCCGTTCGATTCCAGGGTGTCGCTCACCACGCGCATGGTGTACGGAAATTTATCTGCGTCCGGGATCAGCGGAGTCAGCGCGCGCTCCGCCAAGGCCCCGTGGCCAATTTCGCGCCGGCCCGCGCCGCGCATGAAGCCCACTTCTCCCACGCTGAACGGCGGGAAGTTGTAGTGCAGCATGAAACGCTTGGAAGGCGATTCGCCCGGTTCCAGCAGCTCGATGCGCTGTTCATCGTCCTTGGTGCCCAGCGTCACCGTCACCAGCGCCTGAGTCTCGCCCCGTGTGAACAGCGTCGAGCCGTGCGTACGCGGCAGAATCCCCGTCTCGATCATGATCTTGCGGATCTCATCCATCGCGCGCCCATCCGGACGGCGATGGTTCTCCAGCATCTCGTCGCGAAAGATGCGCTCCTTGAGAGCGTCATAGCACTTGGCGCCTTCCGCCTGCTGCTCTTCCGGCAGAGCCTCCACCACGCGATGCTTGACCTCGGCCACGCGCGCGTAGCTTTCCAGCTTCTCGTATTTCTCGGTGTTCAGCGCGTCCGCCAGATCCGCGCGTGCGGCTTGCGCAACCTGCGCGTAAAGCGCCTGGTCGAGCGTCGGCGGCGTATACGCCCGCTTCGGCTTTCCCGCCAGCGCAACCAGTTTGCGAATCCCGGCCGCGATCTTCTTGCAGCACTCGTGGCCGTATTCGATGGCCCCCAACACCTCTGCCTCCGAAACCTCGCGCGCGCCGGCTTCCACCATCACGATCCCGTGTTCGGTGCCCGCCACCACGATGTTCAGCTTGGACTCGCGGCCCTCCGTGTACGTGGGGTTCGCGACATAAGCGCCATCCTTCATTCCCACCCGCACTCCGCCCAGCACATGCTCGAACGGAATATCGGAAATGGCCAGCGCCGCTGCCGCGCCCGCGATCGCCAGGGAGTTCGGGTCCTGCTCGGGATCGGCCGACAGCACCATCGCGATTACCTGGGTTTCAATCATGAACCCGTCAGGGAACAGCGGACGGATCGGTCGGTCGATCAGACGGCAGGTGAGTACTTCTTTTTCCGAGGGACGCCCCTCGCGTTTAATGAAACCGCCCGGAATCTTGCCGGCGGCGTAAGTGTATTCTCGATAATCTACGGTAAGCGGAAAGAATCCGGCCCCCGGTTTGGCCTGTTCGGCCATGCAAGCGGTGACGAGGACGACCGCGTCCCCGGAGCGAACGACTACGGCGCCGTTCGCCTGTTTGGCCATCTTCCCCGTTTCCAGAGTAAGCGTACGGCCGCCCAGATCGACTTCAACTGTATGAATCATTGTGTTTTTTAAACCTCCAACCGGCCGGAAACCAGTTCCGGCCTGTCAAAATCGGTGTCCCCTAAGGGATCCCCATTGAGACTGGAGTTGACAGGATGGATGGCCCGCCGGGCATCGGGGACGCGCCCCGGCCCGCCGAACCAGTTTGGCAGATGGACTAGCGCCGGATGCCGAGCCGTTGCAGAACCGCCTTGTAGCGTTCCGGATCCGTCTTGCGAAGGTACGTCACAAGCCGGCGCCGCTTGGCAACCAAGGTCAACAACCCCTTGCGGGAACCGTTGTCCTTTTTATGCGCCGCGAAGTGCTCCAGGAGCAGCGTCAGGCGCTGACTCAACAGGGCAATTTGAACCTCTGGCGACCCAGTATCGGATTTGTGACGCTGATTGGTGGAAAGGATCTGCCGCTTTGCTTCACTCGCCAGTGCCATTCTGAAGGTAGTACTCCTTGTCTTCTCTTAATCTCGTTTAGGTACCCACACAGGATACCACATTGCAAATGTGGAGCGGGCTTTCAAGCCTGCTATGCCTGCGATGCCACCATTCTTGGCGGCATTCTTCCCCGCCCCCCACCGTCGCACCGAATCCCACATTCAGAAGTGCTATACCAGGAGTATGAGCGCTGCCCACGACATTCAGCCGTTGACATATTTTCGCCGGCAATCGGCCGATGTGGTGAAGCGCCTGAAGGCCACCCGCCGCCCCATGGTTCTTACCATTAACGGCAAACCGGAATTGGTGGTTCAGGATACCGCGTCCTATCAACGGCTCCTCGACATCGCGGCTCACGCTGACCCCCGAGAGGGGATTCGACAAGGCCTGGACGACATCTCGCAGGGCCGGACGCGCCCAGCACGCGAAGTCTTCGACGCTCTCCGCGCGGAATATGACATACCGCGTTGAACTGACGGACCGCGCTTCCCGCGCAAGCCCCACATTTACCGCGTCCTCTTTCGAGTGATAGCCAAAGCCCGCGTCGTTTCCGTGATCCATATCCGCCACGGCGCCAGGCGACCCGACAAGCGCGGGGGCTGAAAAAGAGGATTAGCCCTCCTGGCGGCATTCTCCCCCGTCCGTCCCGCGCCTGGCATGGTCCAATTCAAGACCCTGTAGTCTATTTCTTAACAGCCTCGCCGAATATGCGCAGAAAGTTCCCGCCGCCGATCTTTCCGATCTCATCCTGTGTGAAGCCGGTTTTTAACATGGCATCGACAACCACGTAGTAGAACCCGGCCGTCTCATCCTGCCATGCCTGATTGGTGCGTTCCCCGCCGCGCCCGCCTTGCTGGCCAGGTCCGCGTCCTCCGCCAGCGCCACCGCCAGGCCCGCGCCCTCCGCCAGGATCGCCGCGCCCAGGACCGCCAGGCCCGCCGCGCCCAGGCCCGCCGCCCGGCTGCGTGAGCTTCGTATCCGTGCCGATGCACACATGATCCACCCCGATAACATCCACCAGCGCCCGGACGTTCTTCGCATACTCCAACGGCGTATCCGCCAGATGCGTCCACACGCCCACCGCGCCCCCGGCATTGGCCACCGTCTTAGCCTGCTCCTTGCCGATGAGTCTCGGGCGCATCATTCCCGCCATGGAGGGATTGCTCCCCAACTGCGTATCGAGACCCGTATGGGAAATGACCACCGGCCGGGTCGTGACCTTCAGCGCGGCTTCCGTGGTTTGCACATTGGCATGCGCAAGGTCGATAAGCATGCCCAGCCGGTTGCATTCCTTGATGACGGCTGCCCCAAACGGCGTCAATCCGCCGTACCGCGGCGGGTTGGTATAAACATCGCCCAGCGGCTCGGAGGCGTCGCTATCGTGAAGCAGCCCAAAGTGCCGCAACCCCCGTCCGTAAGCCTCTCCCACCCGCTCAATCTTGCCTTGCAGGAAATGGCCGCCTTCCACCGCCTGGATAACCGTTGGCTGGCCATTCTCATGGGCGGTGCGCACGTCATCCGGCGTCAAGGAACGCTTCATGCCGTTGCCTTTCAACTGCCGGTCCATGGACGCCAGCCCTTTCATAAACCGGTCGTAGGCGTCGCCTTGCTGGTAGTCGGTCGCAAACGTCATGCAGATGGCCGAGAGGCCCGACCGCTTCATCTCGCCGGCCAGATCGATGTCCGGGCCAGGCATTTCCGCCTCGGTAAGGGGAACGTCGATGTGATTATGGGTGTCGATCCCGATAGTCGCGGCGACAATGCCGGCTACCCGCGGGTCAGCCGTATCCGCCGCCCAACCCAGGCGCGGACGCAGCATGATCCCAGCGCCTGCCATCGCGACGGTGGAGAGAAATTGCCGCCTCGACATCCTACTGCAGAAGCCTCAACCCGCCCGGCCCCGGTATCGTCCGCACCCACGAATTCATCTCTTCTTCGTTCTGCAGCAGATCGCGCAACGTCGCCTTCCCCAGCACGCCATCCACCGCCACCTGCAACGCCCGCCACAGCGAACGCACCGAGCAATCCACCGAGCGCGTGCAAATCGCCGCCTGCCCCGCGTGGCTGTCGCAGAAATCGCTCTCGAATAGCCGCCCGCCCAGCGCGTCCATCACGTCGCCGATCACAATCTCCGCCGCCGGACGCGCCAGCGTGTAGCCGCCTTCCTTGCCGCGCGCCGCCTTCACGAACCCGCCTTTGCGCAGCGCCCGCAGGATCTTGGCGGCGTACGCCCCCGACACGCCCTCCGCCTCACTGATTTCCGGAATCGTCAGCGACCCGCCCGTGTAGCCCGCGTATGCAATCCGCACCAGGCACCGCACGCCGTATTCTTCATTGGCGCCGATCTTCATTTGCGCAGCCTCACGAGCGGGAATATGTCGTCCAGCCCCAACGCCAGCATGGCGGCCTCGGACATCCGCTCCTTGGACCACGGCGGATCGAAAGTCAATTCCACCTTGACCTCCGTCACTCCCGGCACCGCCCGTATTGCCTGCTCCACCGACGCCGGAAGCGATCCCGCCACCGGACAGTTCGGCGCCGTCAAAGTCATCCGCACCGATACCCGCCCCGTGCCATCCACATCGAGGCCGTAAATCAAGCCCAGGTCGTAGATGTTGACAGGCATCTCCGGGTCGTAGACCCTCTTCAGAGCGGCAATGATTCGGTCTTTCAAACTCACTCCGTACTCACTGGCGTGTCTACGCCTTCAAGCGCCGACCGCAGCGTGTGCCACGCCAGTGTGGCGCACTTCACGCGCGCCGGGTAATCCCGCACCCCGCAAAACACCACCAGCTTGCCCAAGTCCTTGGCCGCGGGCGTGTCGGTAGTGAGTAAGTCGTGAAACTTATCCAGTAACTTGATGGCTTCTTCCCGTGTCTTGCCCTTGAGACTCTCCGTCATCAGGGAGGCCGACGCGGTCGAGATCGCGCACCCCGAGCCTACGAAGCTGGCGTCCTGCACCACTCCGTCTTCCACCTTCAGATACAGCTTCAGCTTGTCGCCGCACAGAGGATTGTAGCCCTCCGCCTTGCGGTTCGCGCCTTCCATCTCATGACAGTTCCGCGGCCGCTTGCTGTGGTCCAGGATGATTTCCTGGTAAAGATCGTCCACCATCAGGCAAA